>QKJR01000088.1 GCA_003249215.1 Rhodobacterales bacterium | reverse complement strand
GGCAAGCAGGAACTCGACAACCTGATCGTCCTTTGGGACAACAACAACATCACCATCGACGGCCGCGTGACCGTGTCGGACATCACCGACCAGCACATGCGCTTCAAGGCCTCGGGCTGGGATGTGATCGCCTGTGACGGGCATGATCCGGCCGATATCGACCGCGCGCTGACCGAAGCCAAGGCCGCCAAACGCCCGGTTCTGGTCGACTGCAAGACGATCATCGGCTTCGGCTCGCCCAACAAGGCCGACAGCTATTCGGTCCATGGCGCGCCGCTGGGTGACGCCGAGATCGCCGCGACCCGTGCCGTCTATGGCTGGGACTTCGGGCCCTTCGAGATCCCTGCCGACATCAAGGCCGACTGGGAAGCGATCGGCAACCGTGGCGCCGCGGCCCGCGCCGGCTGGCAAGACCGCCTCGAGGCGCTCTCGCCCGCCAAGAAGGCCGAGTTCGAGCGTCAGATGGCGCGCGGCGTGTCGAAGAAACTCGCCTCCGCCATCCGCGCCTTCAAGAAGGCCAATTCCGAGGCCGCGCCCAAGGTCGCGACCCGCAAGGCAAGCGAAATGGTGCTGGCCGCGGTCAACCCGGTGATCCCGGAAACCATCGGCGGCTCGGCCGACCTGACCGGCTCGAACCTCACGAAGACCAGCGATATCAGCGACTTCATGCCCGACAACCGCAAGGGCCGTTACATCCGTTACGGCATCCGCGAGCATGGCATGGCGGCGGCGATGAACGGGCTTTACCTGCATGGCGGCGTGCGGCCCTATGGCGGCACCTTCTTCTGCTTCACCGATTACGCCCGCGGTTCGATGCGTCTGTCGGCGCTGATGGGGGTTCCGGCGGTCTATGTCATGACGCATGACTCGATCGGCCTTGGCGAAGACGGCCCGACCCACCAGCCGGTCGAGCATCTTGCGATCTGCCGCGCGACGCCGAACACCTGGACCTTCCGCCCGGCGGATGTGATCGAGACGGCCGAGGCCTGGGAACTGGCGCTGTCGTCCGAAAAAACGCCCTCGGTGCTTGCGCTCTCGCGCCAGAACCTGCCGACGCTGCGCAAGACGCACACCAACACCAACCTCTCGGCCAAGGGCGCCTATGTCATCGAGGAAGCCGCGGGCAAGCGTCAGGCGATCCTGATGGCCACCGGGTCCGAGGTCGAGATCGCGCTCAAGGCGCGCGACCTGCTGCAGGCCGAGGCGATCGGCACCCGCGTCGTGTCGATGCCCTGCATGGAGCTCTTCGCGGCGCAGGACGAGGCGTATCGGCGCAAGATCCTGCCGCCGGGGGCGGTGCGCGTCGCCGTCGAGGCCGCCGTGCGTCAGCCCTGGGACCGCTGGCTTCTGGGCGAGCGCGGCACCGAGAAGAAGGCGGGCTTCGTCGGCATGGCGAGCTTCGGCGCCTCGGCCCCGGCCGACCGGCTCTATGCCGAATTCGGGATCACCCCCGAGGCGGTGGCCGAGAAGGTCAAGAGCCTGCTGTGAGCGGGCCACAGACCAGCCAGATCATCGAAGGGGGGCCGGTTCCGGCCCCCTCTGTCGTTGAGCACAAGGGCCATGGCGCGGGGGCCGGGATCGCGCTCCTGATCGGGGCACTCGTGCTCTTCACACTGATGGATGCGGTGGCCAAGCATCTGGGCGGCAGCTATCACCCTGTGCAGGTGGTCTGGGCGCGGTTCATGGTCAATGCCGCCGTTCTCGTCCTGATCTTCCGCCTGCGGGTGCCGCGGCTGATCCGCTCGAGCCAGCCCGGCGTGCAGCTCGTGCGCGCGCTCACGCAACTTGCCACCGTCATCTTGTTCTTCGCCGCGATCAGCCGGATCGGCCTCGCGCAGGCCGCGGCGCTGACCGATCTCAACCCGGTTCTGATCTCGCTCGGCGCGGCACTTTTCCTGGGCGAACGGCTGGGCCCCCGGCGGCTGATCGGCATCGGCGTGGCCTTTCTTGGCGCGATGATCGTGCTGCGCCCGGACCGGATGATCGCCGCGGGCGTGGTCGATCCGGCCGCGCTCTTCGCTCTGGCGGCCGCCTTCAGCTATGCGGCGGGGGCGCTCCTCACGCGGGTGGTGCGCGCCGACGGACTCGCCACCTCGATGCTCTGGTCGGCCTTCGTGGGCGGCGCGCTCAGCTCGCTCGCCATGCCGTTTCTCTGGACCCCGCTCGCCCTTGCCGACCTGCCGATCTTCCTTGCGCTCGGGCTTTTGGGCACCGCCGGTCAGGGCCTCCTGATCCTCGCCTTCTCGCGCGCCGAGGCCGCCGTGCTCGCGCCCTTCGGCTATTTCGGCCTGGTCCTCTCGAGCCTCTGGGGGCTGATCTTCTTTGGTCAGTTGCCGGACCGCTGGACCGTGCTCGGGGCGCTTGTGATCGTGGCCGCGGGGCTCTATGTCTGGGCACGCGAGCGCGCGAGCGCCGCGCAAACCCGGACAGATCCGCCCGCATGAGCGCCACCGAAGACCCGCATCCGAGCCTGAACGACCGCCTGCAGACCGCGATTTTCGTGGCGCTGATGTGGGTCGTCCAGCGGCTGCCCTATGAGCGGCGCGTGCCTCTCGCGGGGCGGCTGACGGCGCGGGCAGCTGCGCTCACCGGCTTCGACCGGCGGATCCGGGCCAATCTCGCCCTCGCCTGCCCCGAACTGCCCGAGGCCGAGGTCAAGCGCCTGTGCCGCGCGGTGCCCGACAATATCGGCCGCGCGCTGGCCGAGATCTATTCCGGCCCCGAATTCCTGGCGCGCGTGCGCGATCTGCCGCTGAGCGGCCCCGGCGCCGCGCATCTGGCCGCGCTCAAGGCCGCGGGCAAGCCCGCGATCCTCGCCGCCTCGCATTTCGGCAATTACGACGCCTGGAGGGGCGCGCTGGCGGCGCAGGGTTATCCGGTGGGCGCGCTCTACCGGCCGATGAACAACCGCGCCTTCAACACGCAATATGTCTCGACGATCTCGGGCATCGCCCAGCCGCTCTTTGCCCGCGACAAGCGCGGCATGGCGCAGATGCTGCGCTTCCTGCGCGAGGGCGGGTTTCTGGCGCTCGGGATCGACCAGTATTTCCACGCGGGCGCCGATCTGACCTTCTTCGGCAAGCTCGCGCGCACGCCGCTGTCGGCGGCCGAGATCGCGCTGAAATACGATGTGCCGCTCATTCCGATCTTCGCCGTGCGCCAGCCCGACGGGCTGAGCTTTCGCATCGAGGTGGAGGAGGCGATCGCGCCGGGCAGCCCCGAGGCGATGACCCAGGCCTTCAACGATGTGCTCGAGGCCAAGGTGCGCGCCCATATGGACCAGTGGTTCTGGATCCACCGGCGCTGGAAATATCTCTGAGATCGTAAGGGGTTACTGCAGCTTGCGCGCGGCAACGATCGGCCCGGGCAGCGGCACCGATTTGCCCGGCCGCGCCGATTGCACGATCACCACCGCCGGATCCTCACCCTCGATCCGCGCATTGAGCCGGGTCGGCGTGCGCCCGTCCCATTCGGCGACCGCGTGCCAGGCGGTGACCACATTGGCGTAATCGAGCTCGAGCCCCGCATTCTCGCCGCGCAGGATATGCACGCGGGCCTGCGGTGCATAACGCACGATCTGCACCACCGTGCCCTCCTTGAGCGGCGGGTTGGCGGAGAGGCTGATCTGATATTGCCCGGCCGATCCCGTGACCTGCATCCGCACCGGGGTTTTCAGGTCCTGCCGCGCGGTGATCACCCGGTCGAGCGCCGCGCCATCGGTGCCCACCACCGACTCGGCGCCGCCGACCATCATCTGCGGCGTGTAGATCATCCGTTCGCCCTTGGCCCGCGCATAGGCCTTCTGGCGCGCGGTGAAGGCGGGCTGGGCGAAGGGGTCTTCCCAGCCGAGGTAATCCCAGTAATCGACATGCAGCGCGAGCGGGATCACATCGGGGCGCGCGGCCAGAGTGGCGAGGATCTCGTCGGCGGGCGGACAGGAGGAACAGCCCTGCGAGGTGAAGAGCTCGACCACCACCGGATCGGGGGTCACTTCGCCCGCGGCCATGCCGGGCTCGGGCGCGATCAGCGCCAGATCGGCCCCCGCCGCGGCCCGCGCAGCACTCTCGGCACCGCCCTTGCCGGTGGCCAGGGTCTCGCTCAGTGCGCGCATCACCTGATCGCCGAGATCCTCGGCCTGTTCGGTCAGCGAGCCGGCCGCGGCACCGGCGGCGCCGACAACCCCGGTCATCGCGGCCCCCACGCCGCCAGACGTCTCGCCCGAAATCGTGGCCCCGCCCGAGGCGGTCCCGGACCCGGTCGAAGAAAGCCCCTGCGCAACCGATGCCCCCGGAAGGGCGGCACAGGCCGCCATCGTCAGCCATCCGATCGTCGCTGCGCTACAGATCGCGCGTGTCATGCTACCTCTTTCCCCCTGGCCCCTCTTCCTAAGACAGCCCCTGCGCCTTTGCCAATCAAGGTTTTGCGAGATCGCGTGTCCGGGCCGCGCGCGCCCCGCTCAGCCGCTGTAAAGCACCAGATGCTGACCGCGATCCAGCCGCCCCGCGGCCAGATCGGCGCGCGGCACCCAGATCGACTGGCCGAAGTCATGCTCGCGCCGGGTGCCGATCAGCGCATCCGCCGAGATCGAGATCAACAGGTCCGTCCCGCGCCGATCCGCACCGCGACCTTCGCCGATCTCGGTGAGCAGCCCGAAGAGCCGATGCCCGCGCAGACCGGTCAGCTCGGCCTCGAAGAGCGGACGCAGCGCCTGCGGCACACGCGCGATCTGCTCGGCGGTGAGCGCGGTGGCATAGGGCAGATCGAGCTCCTTGCGCATCTCGCCCAGGAAGCGGCCAAGCGACAGCCCTGCCATCTGTTGCCAGAAGATCAGGTGGCCCTTTGCGCGCGGGACCAGCGCGCGGCGCGCGGCCAGCAGCGCGGCCAGCGCCTCGGAGTCAATCGGGGTGTCCCCCTGCGCCTGCGCCGCGTCGCGCCATTCGATCAGGCGCGGCAAGAGGGCGGCCACCGGCCCAACGAGCGCAAGCCCATGGGCGCAATCCTCGGCGGCGCTGGTCCAGCTTCCCGGCGCGGTTTGCAGCCGCGCGCAGTGCTCGGCCCAATAGCCGGCATCCTGGTATCGGGGCAGCGCCTGTTCGATCTGGCGGATCAGCAGGTCGGCCTCCTGCGCGGCCTGCGCCCAGGTGGTGATCCAGGTCTCGGGGGGGATATTATCGGGGCTCGGGTCGCAATTGGGCACGGCGTCGCTGTCGAGGAAGGGGTGCGGATCGACTGGGATCCTGTTGAACAGGCCGCCCGCGATCCAGTAACCGGCATCGCGCAGATCCGGCAGATCCTCCGGCGCGGGCCGCTCGACCGCCTGCGCCATTTCGGCCTCGGAAAGATGCATCACGGCATATCCGCCGCGCCCACGGGCCCCGGCTTCGCCCCCCGCGAGGAAGAGCAAAAGCGCGCCATGGCGCAGCGGTTCGGGCGGCAGCGCGCCCGTCTCGGGCTCGGGCGGCAGGTCGGCCAGGGCAATCTGCACGACGAAATGCATCGGCAGCCCATCCAGCCCGCACGGCCAATCGCGCCCGGGCGGCAGCGCGGGCAGGCCCCCGAACCACGAGCGCGCCCCCTCCCAGGGCCGGAAGGGCGAGCGCAGCGCCAGCGACCAGGCCGGCGCCGTCGCCGGGCGTTCGGAGGCCCCCGACAGGGCCTCCCATTCCGCCAGAAGTTCCGCGCCGATGTCGCGCGGCTGCGCGGGCTTGGCCGCGCGCTTCCCGATCAGCCTGCTGATCCAGTTTCCCATTGAATGACGTCCTCAAATTGCCTGAACTATGACGGCCCGAGGCCGCTGTCCGTCCGGTGTGACCGCGCCATGTGGCAAGATCATGGCGTCCAGCCCGCACCAGCCCGGAGGACCAGCCGCATCCGCCCGGCCGAACAACTTTGTGTGCAATGGTATACAAATTCGGCACCCGCCTCTTGATCGTCGCGCCCCATTGGGGCAAAACGACCGCAGCGTAACCCTGATCGTCATTCGATCCATTCAAGGGAGGCCAGTCCCCATGACCGTTGTCACCGGCAAAGACACCGCAAAAACCCGCCGCTCGCTCAGCGTTGGCGGCGCATCCTATGCCTATTACTCGATCCCCGCCGCGCAAGAGGCCGGGCTTGGCGATTTCTCGAAACTGCCCGCCTCGCTGAAGGTCGTGCTCGAGAACCTTCTGCGCTTCGAGGATGGCGGCTTCTCGGTTTCGGTCGAGGATATCAAGGCCTTTGGCGACTGGGCGAAGATGGGCGGCAAGAACCCGCGCGAGATCGCCTATCGCCCGGCGCGCGTGCTGATGCAGGACTTCACCGGCGTTCCGGCGGTCGTCGACCTCGCCGCGATGCGCGACGGGATCAAGGGCCTTGGCGGCGATGCGCAAAAGATCAACCCGCTGGTGCCCGTCGATCTCGTGATCGACCACTCGGTGATGATCGACGAATTCGGCAATCCCCGCGCCTTCCAGCGCAACGTCGAGCTGGAATATGAGCGCAACATGGAGCGCTATCAGTTCCTGAAATGGGGTCAGGGCGCGTTCGAGAACTTCCGCGTGGTGCCGCCCGGCACCGGCATCTGCCACCAGGTGAACCTGGAATACCTCGCGCAGACCGTCTGGACCGACAAGGACCAGAATGGCGAGCTGGTGGCCTATCCCGATACGCTCGTGGGCACCGACAGCCACACCACCATGGTCAACGGCGCGGCCGTTCTGGGCTGGGGCGTGGGTGGGATCGAGGCCGAGGCCGCGATGCTGGGCCAGCCGGTCTCGATGCTGATCCCCGAGGTCGTCGGCTTCAAGCTGACCGGCGAGATGGTCGAGGGCACCACCGGCACCGATCTGGTGCTGAAAGTCGTGCAGATGCTGCGCAAACATGGCGTCGTGGGCAAATTTGTCGAATTCTGGGGCCCCGGCCTCGACAAGCTGCCGCTGGCGCAGCGCGCGACGATCGCCAACATGGCGCCGGAATATGGCGCGACCTGCGGCTTCTTCCCGATCGACGCCGAAACCCTGCGCTATCTGCGCCAGACCGGCCGCCACGAAGACCGCATCGCCCTCGTCGAGGCCTATGCCAAGGAAAACGGCTTCTGGCGCGGGCCGGATTATGCGCCGATCTACTCCTCGACGCTGGAGCTCGACATGGGCACCATCGTGCCCGCGATCTCGGGCCCCAAACGCCCGCAGGATTACCTGCCGCTGACCGATGCCAAGCGCACCTTCCAGAAGGTCGTCGCCGAATACCGTGGCATCGACATCTCGGCCGAGGCCGCGGACATGGCCGACGAAGGCAATGTCACCACGAAGCCGATCGAGATCTGCAAGACCGTTCCGGTCGACGGCAAGGACTACAAGGTCGGGGACGGCTCGGTCGTGATCGCCTCGATCACGTCGTGCACCAACACCTCGAACCCCTATGTGCTGATCGGCGCGGGTCTGGTGGCGCGCAAAGCCCGTCAGCTCGGCCTGAAATCGAAACCCTGGGTGAAGACCTCGCTCGCGCCCGGGTCTCAGGTCGTGCAGGAATACCTTCAGGCCGCCGATCTGCAGGACGATCTCGATGCGATGGGCTTCAACATCGTGGGCTTCGGCTGCACCACCTGCATCGGCAACTCGGGTCCGCTCGGCACGCCGGAAATCTCGAAGGCGATCAACGACAATGACCTCGTGGCGGCGGCCGTGCTCTCGGGCAACCGCAACTTCGAGGGCCGGATCAGCCCCGACGTGCGGGCGAACTTCCTCGCCTCGCCGCCGCTCGTGGTGGCCTATGCCATCGCGGGCGACATGAACATCGACCTCTCGAAGGAGCCGATCGCGCAGACGCCGGAGGGCCGCGATGTCTACCTGAAGGACATCTGGCCGAGCGATCACGAGATCGCCGAACTGGTCGAGAAATGCGTGACCCGCGAGGCCTTCATCGCGAAATATGCCGATGTGTTCAAAGGCGATGCGAACTGGCAGGGCGTGGAGACGACCGAGGGCGAGACCTATGACTGGCCCGCGAGCTCGACCTATATCCAGAACCCGCCCTACTTCCGCGGCATGTCGCCGGAGCCGGGCGTGATCTCGAACATCACCGGCGCTCGCGTGCTGGCGGTGCTGGGCGACATGATCACCACCGACCACATCTCGCCCGCGGGCTCGTTCAAGCCGACCACCCCGGCCGGCAAATATCTGACCGAGCGTCAGGTTCTGCCGAAGGACTTCAACAGCTACGGCTCGCGCCGCGGCAACCATGAAGTCATGATGCGCGGCACCTTCGCCAATATCCGGATCAAGAACGAGATGCTGGACGGCGTCGAGGGCGGCTTCACCAAGGGCCCGAACGGCGAACAGACCACCATCTTCGACGCCTCGATGGAATATCAGGAAGCGGGCACGCCGCTGGTGATCTTCGGCGGCATCGAATATGGCGCGGGCTCGTCGCGCGACTGGGCGGCGAAGGGGACGAACCTTCTGGGCGTCAAGGGCGTGATCGCCGAGAGCTTCGAGCGGATCCACCGGTCGAACCTGATCGGCATGGGGGTCATCCCGTTCGAGTTCACCGGCGGCGACAATCGCAAGACGCTGGGCCTGACCGGCGATGAGGTGGTCTCTATCGAGGGGCTGGAAGGCGACATCAAGCCGCTCAGCCTCGTGCCCTGCACGATCACCTTCAAGGACGGCACGGTGAAGACCATTCAGGTCAAGGCCCGGATCGATACCGAGGTCGAGATCGAATACCTGAAAAACGGCGGCGTGCTGCACTACGTGCTGCGCAACCTCGCCAAGGCCTGATCTGTCGGGTCATGGACTGGAAAGGCCCCGCGGTTGCGGGGCCTTTTGCATGGTGCGCAGCCGGATGTTGACGCAGGCATCCCTCTCGGGCCTGATGTCCGCATCGCATCGCGCCGCGCCCTTCCGGAGAAATATCATGAAGATTTCGTCCGTCGCCCTGAGCCTTGTCCTCGTCGCCCTGCCCGCCATCGCCCTCGCGCAGGAGCGCTCCGAGGTCAAATTCGCCCCCGGTAATTTCGGCACGATGGTCACCGGCTCGATCAAGGGCCACGACTACATCGACTATTTGCTGGGCGCTTCGGCCGGGCAGAAGATGTTCATCGAACTGGCCTCCGCCGGCTCGACCGGCAATGGCACGATCTATTTCAACCTGCTGCCGCCGGGCAGCGACGGCGTGGCGATCTACAACGGCTCGATCGAGGGCAATTCGACCACCGTCACCCTGCCCGAGACCGGGACCTATGCGATCCGGGTCTATCAGATGGGCAATGACAAGGACGCGGGCAAGGCGACCAGCTTCACCCTCGACCTGTCGATCCAGTAGCCCTACCAGACCCGCTGCGCGGCCCGCGACAGGAAGAACCCATGCCCGTCGCGGTTCACGCAGGTGAAGCCGGTCTTTTCCGAGGTGCAGCGAAAGCCCCCGCCGTAATCCGCCGTCTGGCCATAGCCCGCGACATCGCCCGAGGGCTCGCCCCCATAGGGCGCGTCGCAATCCATCTGCACCGGCCCGCTTTCGCGCAGCCAGAAGACATGGCCCCAGCTTCCGTTGCAGGAGGCCGGTTTGGGCCGCGCGGGCGGGCCGTTGCGTTCGACGATCTCGCAGCGCACATCAGCCTGCGTGCCGAAATCTTCTCCATAGGTGCACTGGATATTGCCCGAGGGCGTATGGAACGGAGAGACATCGGCCATAGCCGGGGCGGCGATCAAAATCAATCCTGCAAGCAGACCACGCATCGGAGCCTCATCAAAAGGAGAGAAGGGAGGACGTTGGATTGGAATGAGGCGCAGCCTGACAGGGGCCCCGCAACCTGTCAAATCCTTCCCCCTTGCACCGCCCCCTGCCCCTCCCCATATCCAATCCAAGTTAAGGAGGTTCACATGACCGATACCCGCGCGCTTTACATCGAACAACGGATCGCCAACGAGAGCCCTTCGGCGCTTGTGGCTTACCTGCTGTGGTTCTTCCTCGGCTATTTCGGCGCGCACCGGTTCTATCTGGGGCGCTGGATCTCGGGGCTGATCATGCTCGCGCTCTTCGGGATCGGCTCGGCGCTCGCGTTCATTCTGGTGGGCTATATCCCGCTGACCTTCGTGGGCCTCTGGTGGGTGATCGACGCCTTCCTGATCCCCGGCATGATCGCGATCGACCGCGCGGCTTTGCGCTGGCGCTTCTCGCAGGGCTACTGAGCGGCGATCACCGCCCCCGCCAGCACGACATAGCGCCCGACCTTGGCCAAAGTCACCAGCGCGAGAAAGCTCCAGAACGGCTCGCGCAGAACGCCTGCGGCGAGGGTCAGAGGATCGCCGACGATCGGCAGCCACGCGCCCAGAAGGCTCCAGCGGCCCCAGCGGTGATACCAGCCCGCCGCCTGATCGAGCCGCCGCGGCGAGACCGGAAACCAGCGCGCGCCCGCATGCGCGGCGGCAAACCGCCCCAGCGCCCAGTTGATCACCGAGCCCAGAACATTGCCAAGGCTCGCGACCCCGACAAGCACCCAGACCGGGTGCCCACCCGCCAGGATCAGCCCCGCGAGCACCGCCTCGGATTGCGCCGGGATCAGCGTCGCCGCCAACAGCGCCGCGAGGAACAGGCCAAGCAGCGCCAAGCCGGGCTCACTCTTCGCTCTTGTCGGCGCCCTTCGCCGCAGCCGCCTTCATCCGCGCGAGCAGCGCGGCCTTGTCTTCCTTGCCGCCGAAGGGGTTCTTGTCGGTGCCCTTGGCGTTGTGCTCTTTGTGGCGCGGGGCCTTCTTGCCCGGCATCGCACCGCCCGATTTCGAATAATCCATGTCTCTCTCCTGATCCGCCCTGGCGGTATGTTACTTCTTGCGCATCGCGTCGAGAAGGGCCGCCCCGAAGGCCCCGGTGCCGCTGTCCTTCGCGGCCGTTTTCGGGCCCGCCGACATCGGCCCGCGCGGCTTGCCCTGCGGCCCTTTACCCTGCGGCCCCTTGCCCGATCCCCGCGGTCCGGCCTCGCGCGCCGACCGCTCCTCGCGGGCACTCGCGCCGCCATCCTTACGCATCGTCAGGCCAATCCGGTTGCGCGGAATATCGACCTCGGTCACCGTCACGCGCACCACATCGCCGGCCTTGACCACCTCATGCGGGTCCTTGACGAAGCGATCCGCCAGCTGGCTCACATGCACCAGCCCGTCCTGATGCACGCCGATATCGACGAAGGCGCCAAAGGCCGCGACGTTGGTCACCGTGCCTTCCAGCACCATCCCGGGCTTGAGGTCCTTGATATCCTCGATGCCGTCGGCAAAGCTCGCGGTCTTGAAATCCGGGCGCGGGTCGCGGCCGGGTTTTTCAAGCTCGGCCAGAATGTCGCGCACGGTGGGCAGGCCGAAGCGCTCATCGACGAAATCCGCGGCACGCAGGCGCCCCAGCGCCGCGCCGTCGCCCATGAGCTGGCGAATGTCGCGCCCGCAGGATTTGACGATTTTGCGCGCCAGATCATAAGCTTCCGGGTGAACCGCACTGGCATCGAGCGGCTCGTCGCCCTCACGGATGCGCAGGAACCCCGCGGCCTGTTCAAAGGCCCGGGGGCCCAGCCGCGCGACCTTGAGGAGATCGCGCCGGGTGCGGAAGGCGCCATTCGCGTCGCGATGCGCCACCACCGCCTCCGCGAGCCCCGGCCCGAGGCCCGAGACATGCGCCAGCAGCGGCGCCGAGGCGGTGTTCAGGTCCACGCCCACCGCGTTCACCGCATCCTCGACCACCCCCTCGAGCGCGCGGCCAAGGCGATGCTGATCGACGTCGTGCTGATACTGCCCGACGCCGATGGATTTCGGCTCGATCTTCACCAGCTCCGCCAAAGGATCCTGCAGACGCCGCGCGATCGAGACCGCGCCGCGCAAGCTGACATCGAGATCGGGGAATTCCTTCGCCGCCAGTTCGGACGCCGAATAGACCGACGCCCCGGCCTCGCTCACCACCACCTTGGTCGGCGCCTTGATGCCGCCGGGCAGTGCCTTGATCAGATCGGCGACCATCCGCTCGGTCTCGCGCGAGGCCGTGCCGTTGCCGATCGCGATCAGCTCGACCCCATGGCGCGCGATCAGCGCCATCAGCGCGGCTTGTGCCCCGCGCAGATCGTTCTTGGGCTGGAACGGATAGACGGTTTCGGTGGCCAGCACCTTGCCGGTGGCATCGACCACCGCGACCTTGACGCCGGTGCGGATCCCGGGATCGAGGCCCATCGTCGCGCGCGCCCCGGCCGGCGCGGCCAGCAGCAAATCCTTGAGGTTGCGGGCAAAAACCGTGATCGCCTCATCCTGCGCGCGGCCCCGCATCTCGCCCATCAGGTCGAGCATCATCGAGAGCGACAGCTTCACCCGCCAGCACCAGCCGGCGGTTTTCCGCAGCCACTCGTCGCCCTTACCCGACCCGCGCGCCTCCAAAACGGCCGCGACCATCGCCTCGGCGCGCGCCGCGCCCTCCTCGTCGGGGGCGATATCGAGGGTGATCACGCCTTCATTCGAGGCCCGCAGCATGGCCAGAGCCCGATGGCTCGGCACATCTTTCCAAGCCTCGGAATGCTCGAAATAATCCGAGAATTTCGCGCCCTTGACCTCTTGCCCGGCAATGACCTTGGCGGTGATCCGCGCCTCGCGCGACAGGAAATCGCGCAACGAGCCGAGCAGCGCCGCGTTCTCGGTCAGCCCCTCGGCGACGATCTCGCGCGCGCCGTTCAGCGCGTCCTTGGTCGTCGGCACCGCCTCGGACAGAAAGCCCGCCGCCAGAGCCTCGGGATCGGCCGAACGATCAGCGAGGATCGCATCGACCAGCCCCTGCAACCCGTTTTCCCGCGCAATCATCGCCTTGGTGCGGCGCTTGGGCTTGTAAGGCAGATAGATATCCTCGAGCGTCGCCTTGGTCTCGGCCTTGGCGATCTGACCGGCGAGTTCCGGCGTCATCTTGCCCTGTTCTTCGATGGATTTGACGATGGCCGCGCGCCGCGCTTCCATCTCGCGCAGATAGATCAGCCGGTCGGACAGGTTGCGCAGCTGCGTGTCATCAAGGCCCCCGGTCGCCTCCTTGCGGTAGCGCGCGACGAAGGGCACCGTCGCCCCCTCATCCAAGAGCGCCACCGCCGCCCCCACCTGATCGGGCCGCGCGCCGATCTCGGCGGCAATCGTGGCATGGATGCGGGCGGTGATCTGGGGATTGTCCATGGGGCCTCCGGTCGTTGGAGGGCCTTTCTAGCCGAGGGGACGGCGGGCGCAATGATTCCGGGGGCGCCTCAAGCCGCGTGGCGGATCGGAAATTCGGCGAGCGCCGCCGCCTGATGGGGCGAGAGGTCGGCAGGATCGACGATCTGGGTATGGATCGAGAAGGCGACCGCGCGCGTTTCGGGCAGCCGCAGGAGCACCTGACGCTCGACCCGGATCCATGGAAGATCGCCCACGGGTTCGCGGCCCTGCGCCTCGGAACGCGGATTGTGCAGGGGTCCGCCGAAATGATGCGCCGTGCCACGCATCAGGGGCCGCCCGGGCTGCACCCCGTCCATCAGCCGCTGCACCCGCGCGCCGAGGTCTTCGGTATATTTCTTGACCGGCACATGGATGCCAAACATCGCGCGTCCCAACTTCTCGGTCAGGGTCCAGCCCGCGGGAAAACACAAAACCGCGCCGGTCAGCACATGGCCCTCGGGCCCCGCCTGCATCAGGCACAGATCCTGCTGCACCAGAAGCCCGAGCGTGCGCAGGGGATCGGCCCGGTCGAGCGCGACCGAGACGCCATCGGGGCGGCTCGCCCGGTCGCCCGTGATCTGAAACCCGAGCGGCGCGAGAAGCGGCAGGGTGGTATCGAACAGCTCTTCCGCGGCCGGCCGCGCCGCATCGGTCATCGCCAACACCTTCCCCGGCACGCTCTCGATTAGCCGCGCGCGCTCGGCCATCTGGGCGGGATATGCGTCGTCGACCTCGAGCCATTGATCCATCGTGATCGGCACCACCCCCGGCAGACGGCGGGTGCGCTCTTCGGCCCAGGGCGCGAAGGACAGGCGTTTTTGCAGGATCGGGTCGCTCGGTCTCATGGCGCGCACGCTTGCGCGAAAGCCAAGCGAAGGCAAGGGGCTCTGCCCCTCGGGCTGCGCCCTCACCCCGGGATATTTCGATCAGGTTGAAAGCACGGACCTTTCCCCTTCAACCTGACGCAAATATCCCGAGGGGGTGAATTGGCGCAGCCAAGAGGGGGGCGAGCAGCCCCCCCTGCCCGGCCCGGCTCAGGCGCGACGGTGCTCGGCGCGCATCGTGTAATCCTTGCGCGGGCCCCGCACCCGCCAGGTGGCGCGCCAGTGGGGCCAATCGGCGAAATCGTAGCTGACGCGGTAATTGTCGGGGTCACACCAATGGCTCGCCTCGGGGCGGCCCGCGGGGTCGAAGCTGTGGAACGGGCGGCCATCCTCGAAGAAGACCGCGATCCGTCCCGCGGTCTCGGCGCGCCAGAGATAGCGGCGCGTGGCGGAAAATGGCGCCCCGGCCCCGAGGCGCAGTTGCCCGGTCTCCGACCAGAGCCAGTGATCACCCGCGGGGCGCAGCACCGCCTCACCCTCAAACGCGCCGCTCTGGCCCGCAAGGCGATCCTCGATCGAGCGCTCGATCCGCCAGAGCCCTTCGAAATCGGCGATCTCTCGCATTCCGTCCCCCAAGTGCCCCGCTTCTCTTGCCCCAGGGGCGCGCGCAGTCTAGAAGCCCGGCAACTCCGTCGCAACATGAGGCCCGCCATGATCCCGCGCTATGCCCGCAAAGAGATGGTCGACATCTGGGAACCCGCCACCAAGTTCAAGATCTGGTACGAGATCGAGGCCCATGCCTGCGACGCGCAGGCCGCTCTCGGCGTGATCCCCAAGGAAAATGCCGAGGCCGTGTGGAAGGCGAAGGATGTCGAGTTCGACGTCGACCGGATCGACGAGATCGAGGCGGTCACCAAGCATGACGTGATTGCCTTCCTCACCCATCTGGCCGAGCACGTGGGCTCGGAAGAGGCCCGTTTCGTCCATCAGGGCATGACCTCGTCGGATGTGCTCGATACCTGCCTCAACGTGCAGCTGGTGCGCGCGGCCGACATCCTGCTGGCCGATCTCGACAAGGTGCTCGTCGCGCTGAAGAAGCGCGCGCTCGAGCACAAGATGACGGTGCGCGTCGGCCGCTCGCATGGCATCCATGCCGAGCCGACCACGATGGGCCTGACCTTCGCGCGCTTCTACGCCGAGATGGACCGCAACAAGAACCGTCTGGAAAAGGCGAAATGGGAAGTCGCCACCGGCGCGATCTCGGGCGCGGTCGGCACCTTCGCCAATATCGACCCGGCGGTCGAGGAACATGTCTGCGAGAAAATGGGCCTGCGCCCCGAGCCGATCTCGACCCAGGTGATCCCGCGCGACCGGCATGCGATGTTCTTCGCCACGCTCGGCGTCATCGCGAGCTCGATGGAAAATATCGCGATCGAGATCCGCCACATGCAGCGCACCGAGGTGCTGGAGGGCGCTGAGTTCTTCTCGATGGGCCAGAAGGGCTCGTCCGCGATGCCGCACAAGAAGAACCCGGTTCTGACCGAGAACCTCACGGGCCTCGCGCGCCTCGTGCGGATGACCGTGGTGCCGGCGATGGAGAACGTGGCGCTCTGGCACGAGCGGGATATCTCGCACTCCTCGGTCGAGCGCGGCATCGGGCCGGATGCGACGATCACCCTTGATTTCGCGCTCAATCGTCTGGCGGGTGTGGTCGAGAAGATGCTGATCTTCCCGCAGAACATGCTGGATAACATGAACAAATTCCCCGGCCTCGTGATGAGCCAGCGGGTGCTTCTGGCGCTGACCCAGGCGGGTGTCTCGCGCGAGGATGCCTATTCGATGGTGCAAAGGAATGCGCTGAAGGTCTGGGAGGATCGCGTCGATTTCCGCGAGCAACTGCTGGCCGATCCCGATGTGGTGAAGGCGCTCGGCGTCGACGGGATCAACGCGAAATTCGACATGGATTACCATCTCAAACATGTCGACACGATCTTCAAACGGGTGTTCGGCGAGGCGTGAGGCCGCGCGGGGGCCCTGCCCCCTCGCCCGTTCCGGGCTCTCCCCCGGGATATTTTTGCACAGATGATGGGGCGGGTCCTGTTCAGGGCTCGCCTTTTGCGTTCACGCATCCGTGATCGTGGATTTGTGGCGATTCGTGCTCTCCTTGGGCTTTCAGGAAAGGAGACGACGATGAAGACGATCCTTGCGACCCTTGCACTCGCCCTCCTGCCGGCCGTGGCGAGCGCCGAATGCCCCTACAAGGAAAAGACCGCGATGAGCTGCCCCGCCGGGCAGAGCTGGGACACTCAGGCCAAGGCTTGCGTCATCCACTCGAGCTGATCGCCCTCCCGAGAACCGCTGCCGAGAACCGGGGCGGCGGTAACGCCGCCTTAACCGCGCCCGTGCCAATCTTGCCTCGATGAGCGGCGCAGGAGGTTTCGGGTGAACGCGATCAGTCCCATGCAAAGGCCCGGGGCGATGACCGGGCTTGGCGTTGCCGCGCCCGGCCTGAGCCGGCGCCAGAAGGCTGCGGTGATCGTCCGGCTGCTGTCCTCCGAAGGGCTCAAGCTGTCGCTCTCCGAATTGAGCGAGGACGATCAGACCGAGCTGGCCGCCCAGATCGCCGAAATGAAGCTCGTCGATCGCAACACCCTGCGCGAGGTGGTCGAGGAATTCTGCACCGAGCTCGAGGCGGTGGGTCTGGCCTTTCCGGGCGGGCTCGAGGGGGCGCTGACATTGCTCGACGGTCAGCTCTCGTCCTCGGCCGCGAACCGGCTGCGGCGCCTCGCTTCGGGCAGCTCGCGCGCCGATCCCTGGGAACGGATCTCCGGCCTCGCACCCGAGTTGCTGCTGCCCGTGCTCGAACAGGAAAGCACCGAGGTCGGCGCGGTGCTGCTCTCCAAGCTTTCGGTTGCCAAAGCCGCGGAACTGCTTGGGAAATTGCCAGGAGAAAAGGCGCGGCGCGTGGCCTATGCGGTCTCTCTCACCGGCAACATCGCCCCCGAGACGGTGCTGCGCATCGGGCTCGCACTGGCCCAGCAACTCGATGCGGCGCCGCCCAAGGCCTTCGATCAAGGGCCGGTGGAGCGCGTCGGCGCGATCCTGAACTATTCGCCGGCCGCAACCCGCGACACGGTGCTCAAGGGTCTCGAGGAAGAGGATGAGGTCTTCGCCGAACAGGTGCGCAAGGCGATCTTCACCTTCACCAATATTCCCGCCCGGATCGACCCGCGCGACATTCCCAAGATCCTGCGCAACGTCGATCAGGCGCGCCTGATCGTGGCGCTGGCCGGCGCCAAGGGCAGTGACGAGAAGGCGGCGGAATTCATTTTGACGAACATGTCGCAGCGCATGGCGCAGAACCTGCGCGAGGAGATGGCAAACCTCGGCAAGGTCAAGGACCGCGACGCCGAGGAGGCGATGAGCGAGGTGGTCAACGTGATCCGCGAGATGGAGGGCTCGGGCGAGATCTTCCTCGTGGCCGCGGACGAGGACTGAGCCGAGGTTCCCGTCCCCTTGCGGGCGATGGGCCGCAACGCCCCCTGTGCGCGCGGGATCGGATCTCGTTCGGGGCTCATGATCGAGCCGGGTCTCGGAGCCTAAAGGGTCAGGACCTCGGGACCCCGAAAGGGTCAGGGCCTCGGGACCGAAAGGCTCCGGCCTCCTGGCCAGATGGCCCGGCTCGGGGACCGAAAGGATCCGGCCATTCGGGCCGAGAAATACCCGCGCCCCGCGGCCGAAAATCCGCGCGTCAGGCGCGCGGCCGGGCACAGAAGAGCTTTGGCACGGCGCAGGCGACAGACCGGTGACGCGTCACGCGGGGGCCAATCGTCAGGGGGATCAGGGCGCGATTTCCGGCGGATTTTCATCGCGGATTTTCGCTGTGGCCTTTCACCGCAGACTTTCCCCCCCGACTTTCTCTGTGGACTTTCGCTATGGATATTCAGCGCGAATTTCACTGCGGGTTTTGCGGCAGACCGTCGGCGATCTCGTAATAATCGCCCTTGTCGGCCACGAAGATATGCCGCGCGAGGGTGGTCCCGCTCGGCGCGTCGAAGGCGCCCATGCCGATCGAGATCCGGTCCAGATGCAGTGCGTCGAAGAACAGTGCCGAGCCGCATTGCGTGCAGAACCCGCGCCGCACCCGCTCGGACGAGGCGAACCAGTGCAGGGTCCCGTCCCGCTCGAGCACGAGCGCGGTGCGCGGCACGTCGGCGGAGGCCCAGAAATGCCCCGATACCTTGCGGCACATCGAACAATGGCAGGCGACCGGGGCGGCGAGATCGCCGTGGACCCGGAAGCGCACCGCCCCGCACAGGCACGAGCCCTGATGCACCGGCGTCCCGGCACCGTACAGTTCAGCGGACATCCCTTTCCCCTCCCTTGCTGTGGCGCAGCGCGCCGATGCGCCGGATCAGATCGCGCGCCTCGGGCGGCGGGCGTCGCTCGATCCGGCGGTAGCGGATGCCCTGCGGATCGCGATCGACGAGCCCGAGCCCGCTGAGCTCGCGCCGCAACAGCGCCGGATCGCCAAAGCTGTGCAGTGCGGCGAGCTGCGCATTGACCGCGCGCTCGTGCAGGTCGGTCTCGGCGGGCAGGGCCGCCCAGAGCGCCCAGAGGCACAGCACCTGCACCGGGCGGCGCGAGGACCAGATCTTGAGCCGCCCCTGCCCGTCGAAACAGCGCAAGGCACGCTCGACGAGGGCGTAATCGGCGAGCTCCTCGGCGGGCACGGCATCGAGGCGGCCTTGCGCCGCATGGGCCGCGCGCAGGTGCTGAACATTGCGGAAGGCCGCCGCCCGCGCGAGCATGTTCATCAGCTCGAGATGCGAGGGCGCCCCCTCATGGGCGCGCAGTTGGGACCCGAGCTGGCGGGTCAGGGTGGACAGATCCGGGGTGGAGAACGGGATCAGGAAGCGTGACATGTCAGGCCCTCTTGGCCGCATCGTGTCGGGGTCGCTGACTTGCGAAGCGGCATCGGACGGGCATGTCGGTTGCTGCGATCTGTGTGGCAGGTTTAGCTTCCCTTGCGGGACAGCGACGCCTCGGGAACTGCCGACCAGGGACAGGATTAGCCAAGCGGGACGGCGATGGCAAGCGGGACGGCGCGCGGCGAGACCGCCGCCCCGCCGCCCGAATCGGCCACGACGCAAGACCCGAATGCCGCGCCGCAGCGTGCCATCTGCCCGGTTGCGGCGGGACGCGCAGCGCCGATCTTGCCCGCTAACGCGAGCGCTATCAGCCGATGTTTCCGCTATCACCTTGGAATGTCGGGTTTTCCGCTTTCGCATACCATGGTATTCCCGCGGCTGGTTCAGAAACAGCGATGCCCCTCATCGCCCTTTCAGGAGAGCGCCATGACCGTCACCATCGGGATCAACGGCTTCGGCCGCATCGGGCGTTGCACGCTCGCGCATATCGCCGAAGCCGCACGCAACGACGTTCAGGTCGTCAAGATCAACGCCACCGGCCCGATCGAGACCAATGCGCATCTGCTGAAATACGATTCGGTTCACGGCCGCTTCGGTGGTCCGGTCAAGGTCGAGGGCAAGACGCTCGACCTCGGTCAGGGCCCGATCGAGGTGATGTCGACCTACAATCCCGAGGATCTGGATTGGGAGGGCGTCGATGTCGTCATGGAATGCACCGGCAAGTTCAATTCGCGCGACAAGGCCGCCGTCCACCTGACCCGCGGCGCGAAACGCGTGCTCGTCTCGGCGCCGGCGACCAATGCCGACAAGACCGTCGTCTATGGCGTGAACCACCGCGATCTCAAACTCGACCATCTGGTCGTCTCGAACGGGTCGTGCACCACGAACTGCCTCGCGCCGCTGGCGAAAGTGCTCAACGACACGATCGGCATCGAGTCGGGCATCATGACCACGGTCCACAGCTACACCGGCGACCAGCCGACGCTCGACCGCCGCCACAAGGATCTCTACCGTGCACGTGCCGCCGCGATGGCGATGATCCCGACCTCGACGGGCGCCGCGAAGGCCATCGGCGAAGTGCTGCCGGAACTGGCGGGCAAGCTCGACGGCACCTCGCTGCGGGTGCCGACGCCGAACGTCTCGGCCGTCGACCTGACCTTCATCGCCAAGAAATCGGTGACCCGCGACGAGGTCAACGAGATCGTGCGCGAGGCCGCGAGCGGCTATATGGGCATGGTTCTGGCCTATGACCCCGAGCCCAAGGTCTCGATCGACTTCAACCACACGCCCTATTCGTCTATCTTCGCCCCGGATCAGACCAAGGTCACCGGCGGCAATCTGGTGCGCGTTCTGGCCTGGTATGACAACGAATGGGGCTTCTCCTGCCGGATGGCCGATGTGGCCGGCGCGATGGGGCGGCTTCTGCAATAACCGGGCCCGGCCCGGTGGTGAGGGGCTATGACCAACTCCGTCGCGATCGGGCTCGCAACCCTCATTCTGCTTGGCGTTCTGGCGGATGGGGTGGCAAATGATTGGCAGGCATCCGTTTTCCTGGCGAAAAAGACCGTCGATCTGATCGACTGGGTGGAGTTCTGGCGCTGAATGCGGCATCGTTCCCCTGATCCCTCGCGGGGTCAGAAGGGCCGACGTGCCTTCTGGGCAGGTTGGCCGGGGCCATGCCACAGGAGGCACTCATGACAATCAAGGTAGCAATCAACGGCTTCGGACGGATCGGGCGCAATGTGCTGCGCGCGATCATCGAATCGGGCCGAACCGATATCGAGGTCATCGCGATCAACGATCTCGGGCCGGTCGAGACCAATGCGCATTTGCTGCGCTTCGACTCGGTTCACGGCCGCTTTCCCGCAGAAGTGACGACGGGCGAGGACTGGATCGACGTCGGCCGCGGGCCGATGAAGGTGACCGCAATCCGCAACCCCGCCGATCTGCCCTGGAGCGATGTCGACGTGGTGATGGAATGCACCGGCATCTTCACCTCCAAGGAAAAATGCCTCGCCCATCTCGAGAACGGCTCGAAGCGCGTGCTGATCTCGGCGCCGGGCGACGGCGCGGACAAGACGATCGTCTTCGGCGTGAACGACAAGACCCTGACCAAGGACGATCTGGTCGTGTCGAACGCGAGCTGCACCACCAACTGCCTCTCGCCCGTGGCGAAGGTGCTCAATGACGCCGTGGGGATCGAGAAAGGTTTCATGACCACGATCCACAGCTATACGGGCGATCAGCCGACGCTCGACACGATGCACAAGGATCTCTACCGCGCGCGGGCGGCTGCGCTCAGCATGATCCCGACCTCGACGGGCGCGGCCAAGGCCGTGGGCCTCGTGCTGCCCGAACTCAAGGGCAAGCTCGACGGCGTGGCGATCCGGGTGCCCACACCGAACGTCTCGGTGGTGGACCTCGTCTTCACCGCGAAACGCGCAACCTCCGTCGAGGAAATCAACGCCGCGATCGAGGCCGCCGCAACCGGTCCGCTCAAGGGCATTCTGGGCTTCACCAAGTTCAAGAACGTCTCGATGGACTTCAACCACGACCCGCATTCCTCGATCTTCCACATGGATCAGACCAAGGTGATGGAGGGCACGATGGTGCGCATCCTGACCTGGTATGACAACGAATGGGGGTTCTCGAACCGCATGTCGGATACCGCCGTTGCGATGGGCAAGCTGATCTGAAGGGCACCCCGGGCGGTGGGGCACGGCCCCGCCCCGCCGCCCGGGGGCTTTGACGTGGAGCGACGCGACCAGCCGGACATCCCGCGCCCCATTGGCGCCTGCGGGGAAAGCGGATATCAGCGCCCGCGCAGCCGCCCCCCCGCGCCGCGCCGCGCGGTCCCCAATCGAGGAAGCCCCATGGAAACGATCTACAGCGACCTGACCCAGCTCGGCCAGAAGACCGACCTGCCCGCCTCGCCCGAAGCGGCCGTCCTCGAGCGGGTGCAGAACCCGCAGGCCGGCATCGCCTATTGCGTGCGCTTCACCGCGCCCGAGTTCACCTCGCTCTGCCCGATGACCGGCCAGCCGGATTTCGCCCATCTGGTGATCGACTACGTGCCGGGCGACTGGCTCGTGGAATCGAAATCGCTCAAGCTCTTTCTCGGCGCCTTCCGCAACCACGGCGCCTTCCACGAGGATTGCACGATCTCGATCGCCCGGCGTCTGGTCGATCTGCTCGCGCCGCAATGGCTGCGGATCGGCGGCTATTGGTATCCGCGCGGCGGCATTCCGATCGACGTGTTCTGGCAGACCGGGGCGGTCCCGGCCGGGGTCTGGATCCCCGATCAAGGCGTGCCACCCTATCGCGGCCGCGGCTGAGCCCCGCGCGCCACGAAATGCGTGAAAACCGCGCGATCTGACACGAATGTCATTGCAGGGCGGGCCCTGCCCGGCATCCGCCTGTCGACCGCCGCGGGATTATCTGCGATCAAGAGACAACCCCTTGAAAGGATTGTGCCTTGCTGAGCCCTGCCCAGTTGCTTCAGGAATTCATCACGCTCTGGGTCGTGATCGACCCGATCGGCACCCTGCCGGTCTTCCTTGCGGTGACCACCGGCATGAACGGGACGCAACGTAAAGCGGTGGCGAAACGCGCGATCCTCGTCTCCTTCATCGTGCTCGCGCTCTTCATCGCGCTCGGCCAGATCGTGCTCGAGGCGCTCGGGCTTGCGCTCCCCGCCTTCCAGATCGCGGGCGGGATCGTGCTCTTCTTCTTTGCCCTCACCATGATCTTCGGCGATTCCAAACCGCAGGCCGAGATCTCGGGCGCCGACAGGGTCAGCCATGCCTCGGTCTTTCCGGTGGCCATCCCGTCGACCGCCTCGCCCGGCGCGATGCTGACCGTGGTGATCCTGACCGACAACGACCGCTTCTCGATCGCGCATCAGGTGATCACCGCCGGGATGATGGCACTGGTGCTGGCCGCGACGCTGGCGATCCTGTGGCTCGCCATTCCGCTTTACCGCGTGCTTGGCACGACGGGGGCAAGCGTGATCAGCCGGGTGATGGGGATGATCCTCGCGGCGGTCGCCGTCGATGCGGTGCTGCGCGCCTTCGTGGCGATCGGCGCGCTGCCGCCCTTCGCGAGCTGAGGCTGCGCAGGGCCCCTGCCCTGCGGCCGGATGGCTCAGAGCTTGCCGAGCCGCTCTTTGAGGCGCAGATCGACCGCGGGCGTGACGAAGCGCGACACCTCGCCATCGAGGCGCGCGATTTCCTTCACCAGTTTCGAGGCGATTGCCTGACGCCGGGCATCGGCCATCAGGAACACGGTCTCGACGCTCGCATCGAGCGCGCGGTTCATGCCCACCATCTGGAATTCATATTCGAAATCCGCGACGGCGCGCAGGCCGCGGATGATCACGCTCGCCCCCACATCGCGCGCGCAATGGATCAGCAGGTTCTCGAACGGATGCACCACGATCTCGCCGCCGCAGCGCGCGGTGATCTCGGCGCATTCGGCCTGCAGCATCTCGACCCGCTCCTCGAGCGTGAAGAGCGGCCCCTTGTCGCGGTTGATCGCAACCCCGATCACCAGCCGGTCGACGAGCGCGAGCGCGCGCTGGATGATGTCGATATGGCCGAGCGTGACCGGATCGAAGGTGCCCGGATAGAGACCGACGCGCATGGGTTCCTCCTCAGATGCCCTTCACGAAGACGTTAGGGCACGCAACAATATTGCGTGCCCTTTTGCAAGCGTCCTCGTGCCGCATCGCGGCATCAATTGCCCATGATCATGCCGGTGAGGGCCTCTTTCTCCATATGCAGATCGGCCAGACGCGCCGCCACCACGTCGCCGATCGAGATCAGGCCGATCATCTCGTCGCCCTCCATCACCGGCATGTGGCGGAAACGGCCCGCGGTCATCCGCTCCATTACGGCCTCGGTGGAATCGGTGCGCGCACAGCCCACCGTCTTGCGCGTCATGATCGCGTCGACCTCGCTCTCGAGCGCCTCGGCGCCGCGCCGCCCCAGTTCGCGCACGATGTCGCGTTCGGAGACGATCCCCTCGATCCGCTTGCCATCGCGCGAGACGATCACCGCGCCGATCCGCCGCGCCGAGAGCAGGCGGGCGACCTCGGCCACGCGGGTGCCCGGCATCACCGTGACCACGCCGTCATCGCCCTTGTTCTTCAGAATCTGCAGAACCTGCATCGCAACCTCCCCTTTGCAATCTCCTCGGGACCAGCGTCCCAAGGGTGCGGCATTCTGTCAAGTCTCCAATGGTAGCGTTAACGAAATCAGGTCAGAGCCGCGAGCCCCTCGAGCCGCGCAACCTCGGCGCGGAAGGCGGTGCCGAGCGCCTCGGCCAGTCGCGTCAGCCGTTCCGAGCGGCGATCGTCGGCATGGCGGATCAGCCAGAAGGTGCGTTTGAGCGCGATCCGCTCGGGCATCACCCGCACCACGCCCGGGCAAAAGGGGATCGCGAAATCATGCACGATCCCGAGCCCCGCCCCCGTCCGCACCATCTGCATCTGCACCGAGACCGAATTCGAGGCGAGTCCGACCGTCTCGGCCCCGGTCTCGGCGAAATAGTCGAGCTCCTTGTCGAAGATCATGTCCGGGATATAACCGATCATCCGGTGCTGCGAGAGATCGGCGCGCTCGGTCACGGCCGGGTGGCGCGCGAGATAGTCTTCATGCGCGGCCAGATGCAGGTGATAATCGCTGAGCTTCTGCACCGTCAGCCGCCCCGCCGTGGGCCGCGAGACCGCAATCGCCATGTCGGCCTCGCGTTTCGAGAGGTTGAAGACCCGCGGCAGGGCCACGACCTGAATTTCAAGCCCCGGATGCGCATCGCAGAGGCTCGCGCAGACCTGCGGCAGCAGGTAGTTCGCGCAGCCGTCCGGCGCCCCGATCCGGAGCTGCCCCGAAAGCCGCCCCGCCGCCCCGCCGAGCTCGTCCGCGGCCCCGCTCATCGCCGCTTCCGCCGCCTCGGCATGGGGCAGCAACCGACCGCCCGCTTCGGTCAGTTGATAACCCTGCGGCGATTTCGCGAAGAGCTGCGCGCCGAGCGCCTCCTCGAGCCGCGCGATCCGCCGCCCCACCGTCGCCGCGTCGCATTTCAGGATCCGCCCCGCGCCCGACAGGCTCTCGGCCCGCGCCACCGCCAGATAGATCCGCAGATCGTCCCATTCCATGTCCGCCCCTCCCCGACCGGCCCGCGCTTTGCATGAATGCAAGACGCCTTTGCCAGACTTCCCCTTTATTCCGCATTTTCGCAAGGCTAAAGTCCCGGCGACAACTCTCGGGAGGACCAAATGAAACAAATCGGCCATTGGATCGACGGCAAGCTCGTCCCCGGCACTTCGGGGCGCTTTACCGATGTCATGAACCCGGCAACGGGCGAAGTTCAGGCGCAGCTCGCGCTCGCAACGCCCGCCGAACTGGATGCGGCGGTTGAAGCCGCAGCCAAAGCGCAGCCCGCTTGGGCCGCGACCAACCCGCAGCGCCGCGCGCGGGTGATGATGAAATTCGCCGACCTGATCAACCAGCACATGGACGAGCTGGCGGAACTGGTCGCGGTCGAGCACGGCAAGACCCTGCCCGACGCGCGCGGCGACGTGCAGCGCGGCCTCGAAGTCATCGAAGTCTGCATGGGCGCCCCGGCGCTGCTCAAGGGCGAGTTCACCGATGGCGCGGGCCCGGGCATCGACATCTATTCGATGCGCCAGCCGCTCGGCGTCGTTGCGGGCATCACGCCCTTCAACTTCCCGGCGATGATCCCGCTGTGGAAGATGGGTCCGGCGCTCAGCGCGGGCAATGCGATGATCCTGAAACCCTCAGAACGCTGCCCCTCGACCTCGATCCGCCTGGCGGAGCTGGCCAAGGAAGCGGGCCTTCCCGATGGCGTTCTGCAGGTGGTCAACGGCGACAAGGAAGTCGTGGACGCGATCCTCGACAACGAGACCGTGCAGGCCGTGGGCTTCGTCGGCTCGACCCCGATCGCGCAATATATCTATGGCCGGGCGGCCGCGAACGGCAAGCGCGCGCAGTGCTTCGGCGGCGCCAAGAACCACATGATCATCATGCCCGACGCGGACATGGACAAGGCGGCCGATGCGCTGGTGGGCTCGTCGATGGGCGCGGCCGGTGAACGCTGCATGGCGATCTCGGTTGCGGTTCCGGTGGGCGAAGGCACTGCCGAGGCGCTGATCGAACGTCTGGTGCCGAAGATCGAGAAACTCAAGGTCGGCCCCTATACCGGCGGCGCGGATGTCGATTTCGGGCCGGTCATCACCGCCCAGGCGAAGGCGCGGATCGAAGGCCTGATCGGCTCGGGCGTCGAGGCGGGGGCGAAACTCGTCGTGGACGGGCGCAACCTCAAGATCCAGGGCTATGAGAACGGCTATTTCGTGGGCCCGAGCCTCTTCGACGAGGTGACACCCGAGATGGAGATCTACAAGCAGGAGATCTTCGGCCCGGTTCTGACCATGGTGCGGCGCGAAAGCTATGAGGATGCGCTGACGCTGGTGATGGAGAACGAGTTCGGCAACGGCACCTCGATCTTCACCGCCGATGGCGACACCGCGCGCGACTATGCGAGCCGGGTGAATGTGGGGATGGTGGGCATCAACTTCCCGATCCCGGTGCCGCTGAGCTACTACACCTTCGGCGGCTGGAAGAAATCGGCCTTCGGCGACCTGAACCAATATGGCCCGGACGCCTTCCGCTTCTACACCAAGACGAAGACCGTGACGGCGCGCTGGTTCTCGGGCATCAAGGACGGCGTGGCGCTGAACTTCAAGGCGCTCGACTGATCGCGCAAACCGGTGCAAGCCAAGACGTCAAAGGGGGGCGGGCCGCAGGGTCCGCCCCTTTCGCATGACGCAAGACTTTCGCAGAAGGCGATCGGCAATGAAAAAAGGCAGGCGAAACGCCTGCCTTTTCCGTTCGTTTCGAGGCCTGATCAGGCCGATTTGCGGCGCTTGCGCAGCGCGGCGAGACCGCCGAGGCCACCCAGCAGCAGCAGGCCGGTCGCCGGAAGCGGAACCACGCCGGGATCGCCGGTGTTGTTGTCGCCGTCCCAGCTATAGGTGATGCCCGCGACGCGGAACTGATCCTGCGAGTCCTTGCCGTCCTTGGTGTAGTTCGTCCCGATGCCGAACATCGTGTAGGTCGCGAGGTAGCTCGACAGAACGTCGTTCACGGTCTCCCCGTCGATATCGTCAGCGAAAAGCGAATTGTCCGCAACGAGGTCGATATGATCGTTTTTGTCGATCTGGTTCAGGTCGAGCCCGGTGACCGTGACCGCTTGGTTGAACACGAAGACAAGCATTTCCTCGTCCTTCGAGTCGATCGGGTCTTGGCTCGAGCCGTTGCCGATCCCGAAACCGTTCGAATTGTTGAAGTTGAGATAGGCAGCCTCGAGCACCAGCGGATCTTCGCTGGTGTAGGTGTAGGCGTAGACGTTGACCGTCAGACCGCCACCGAGGTCGTAATAACCCGAACCATCGGTAAAGGTGTAGCTCGCAGCCGAGGCGGAGCCGGCAGCAAAGAGAGTGGCCGCACAGGTCGCGGCCATGAACATGGCTTTCATAATTGGTCCCCCAACCAGTTGACGGCTTAACTGCCGTTACAGGGGCAAGGTAGCATGTCCCTGCTTGCCGCGAAGTAAATTCGTTAATGATTGCGCCGCCGACCGCATTTTCCCGCGCGGACTTATCCTTTTAGACAGGTGCTCCGCGAAATTTTCCCGCGACTACCGCGAAATCGCCGCATTTCACGAGGCGTTGCGCGCCATTCGACGCAAGCAAACAAGGCGAAAAGCCGAATCACCCCCACCTTATGCACGCCCTCGGATCTCGCGGCAGCCCGGCACGCTTTGCGCAAATGCACCACCGCTTTGCAGGGCTGCCCCCGTCAGAGCCCTTGCAATGCAAGACCTCCCGGGCGAAATTCAACATGCGTTCAATTCAGGCGTTTCGGGGAGGAAACCATGGATTTCGCGTTGAGCGAGGAACAGCAGGCCATCTTCGACATGGCCCACGACTTCGGACAGTCCGAGATCGCTCCCCATGCCCGCGACTGGGAAGCGGCGGGCACGATCCCGCGCGGCCTCTGGGCCAAGGTGGCCGAGCTCGGCCTCGGCGGGGTCTATGTCTCCGAGGAGTACGGCGGATCGGGGCTCACGCGCCTCGATGCGACGCTGGTCTTTGAGGCGCTGGCCATGGCCTGCCCCTCGGTCGGATCGTTCCTGTCGATCCACAACATGTGCGGCGGCATGATCGACAAATTCGGCAGTGCCGAGGCCAAGGAACGCTTCCTGCCCGGCCTGTGCAGCATGGAAAAGGTCTTCTCCTATTGCCTGACCGAACCGGGCTCGGGCTCGGATGCGGCGGCTCTGCGCACCCGGGCCGAGCGGACCAATGATGGCTGGCGGCTCAACGGCACCAAGGCCTTCATCTCGGGCGGCAGTTATTCGGATTGCTATCTGAGCATGGTGCGCAGCGGCGAGGACGGGCCGAAGGGCATTTCCTGCGTGGTGGTCGAGGCGGGCACCAAGGGGCTCAGCTTCGGGGCGCTCGAGGAGAAGATGGGCTGGCGCGCGCAGCCGACTGCGCAGGTGCAGTTCGACGATTGCGACATTCCGGCCGAAAACCTGATCGGCGAAGAGGGCCGCGGCTTTGCCTATGCGATGGCCGGGCTCGACGGCGGGCGGATCAATATCGCGGCCTCGGCGCTTGGCGGGGCGCAGGCCGCGCTCAATGCCACGCTCACCTATATGGGCGAGCGTAAAGCCTTCGGGAAATCCCTCGATCAGTTTCAGGCGCTGCAATTCCGGCTCGCCGAGATGGAGGTCGCGCTGCAATCGGCGCGCACCTTCCTGCGCCAAGCGGCGTGGAAGCTCGATCAGGGCACGCCGGATGCCACGAAATTCTGCGCCATGGCGAAACTCTATGTCACCGACGCCGCTTTCGATGTGGCCAACCAATGCCTGCAACTGCATGGTGGCTATGGCTATCTGGCCGATTACGGCATCGAGAAGATCGTGCGCGATCTGCGCGTGCATCAGATCCTCGAGGGCACCAATGAAATCATGCGGCTGATCGTCGGCCGCAGCCTGCTTGCGGAGCGCGGATGATGGCGGATGACTGGATCCTGACCCGTATCGAGGGTCGTGCGGGCCGCATCACCTTCAACCGGCCCGCCGCGCTCAATGCGCTCGATCATGACATGGCGATGGCGATCGAGACGGCGATCGACGCCTGGCGCGACGATCCGGCCGTGGCGCTGATCGTGATCGACGCGGTGGGAGAGAAGGCGTTCTGTGCGGGCGGCGACATTGCCGCGGTCTATCGCGCCGGGATCGCGGGCGATGCGCGGCCGGGGCGCGATTTCTGGCGCGACGAATACCGGATGAACGCCAAGATCGCGGAATATCCCAAACCCGTGGTCAGCTTCATGCAGGGCTTCGTGATGGGCGGGGGCGTCGGCGTCGGCGGACATGCGAGCCACCGGATCGTCGGCGACACCACGCAAATCGCGATGCCCGAGACCGGGATCGGCCTGATCCCCGATGTGGGCGGCACGTTCATCCTCGCCAAGGCGCCGGGGCGCGTGGGCGAATATCTGGGCATCACCGGCGGGCGGATCGGGGCGGCCGATGCGCTCTATGCGGGCTTTGCCGATACCTACCTGCCCGAGGGCGAGTGGGAGGCGGTCAAGGCGGAGTTGATCGCGACCGGCGATCCCGCCGTGATCCCGCGCGGGCGCGTGCCCGCCACCAAGGGCCAGCTCGCCGACCGCCGGCCGCAGATCGAGGCGGGATTTGGCGGGCGCGACATCCATGCGATCGTGGCGAGCCTCGAGGCCGCGGGCACGCAATTCGCCGCCGACACGCTCAAGGTGATCCGCCGCAATTCGGCGCTCTCGATGGAGGCGACGCTGCGCCTCGTGCGGATGACCCGCGCCGATCCGTCGATCCGCGCCGCGCTCTCGAACGAGTTCCGCTTCACCTTCCGCGCCGTGGAAGAGGCCGATTTCCTCGAAGGCGTGCGCGCGCAGATCATCGACAAGGATCGCAACCCGCAGTGGAAATACAGTCTCGACAGCCTGCCGATGGCAGAGGTCGAGGCCCTGCTCGCTCCCCTTCCCGGGGGTTGGGAGATCGACTTCGCCGCCTGAGGAGCGCGGCTCAACCGTTTGGGAGGACACATGAAAATCGGATTTATCGGACTTGGCAACATGGGCGGGCCGATGGCGGCGAACCTCGTGCGCGCGGGCCATCAGGTGGTGGGCTTCGACCTTGCCGCCGCCCCGCCTGCGGGCGCGGCCCGTGCCACCACCGCCGCCGAGGCGGCCAGCGGCGCAGATGTCGTGATCACCATGTTGCCCAACGGCGCGATCCTGCGCGCCGTCGCGGCCGAGGTGGTCCCGGCGATGGCGCCCGGCGCCGTGCTCTGCGACTGCTCGACCGTCGATGTCGAGAGCGCCCGCGCCGTGGCCGAGATGGCCGGTGCGGCAGGCCTCGGGGCGCTCGATGCGCCGGTCTCGGGCGGGGTCGGCGGGGCAACCGCGGGCACGCTCACCTTCATGGTCGGCGGCACGGATGCCGCCTTCGCCACCGTCGCCCCCCTCTTCGAGATCATGGGCCAGAAGGCCGTGCATTGCGGGGCTGCGGGCGCGGGGCAAGCCGCCAAGATCTGCAACAACATGATCCTCGGCGTGACGATGATCGCCACCTGCGAGGCCTTTGCACTCGCCGACAAGCTCGGGCTCGACCGGCAGAAGATGTTCGACGTGGTCTCGACTTCGTCGGGCTATAGCTGGACGATGAACGCCTATTGCCCGGCACCGGGCGTGGGCCCGACCTCGCCCGCCGACAACGGCTACAAGCCCGGCTTTGCGGCGGAACTCATGCTCAAGGACCTGCGGCTCTCGCAACAGGCGGCCGAGGCCGCGGATGCCGACACGCCGATGGGGCAGATGGCCGCCGCGCTTTATGGCCGGTTCGTCGAGGAGGAAGACGGCCGCGGGCGCGATTTCTCGGCGATGCTGCCGCGCTTCGAGGCGCGCGGGCGCACCTGATCACGCGCCCGATCAGGTGCCCGATCACGTGCCCGATCACATGATTGTGGGCAGGCCCCGCGCCTGCCCGCGACGGAAGGCGCCCGCCGGGCCGTTTCTCTCCCGTGTCTGTCGTAACGAGGAGAGCAGAACAATGACCCGCCATATCAACCGCCTGACCCTGACCGCCGCGCTGACCGCGATGGCCGTGAGCCTGACCGCCCCGATGGCTTTCGCGCAGGGCAAATCCAACGTGCCGGCAGGCTGTGTCCTGCTGCAAAACGGCCAGTTGCAGTGCAACCAGCAACCGCAGGCCAAGGGCACGAAAGCCGCGCCGCAAACGCCCGGCAAGGCGCAGCCGCAGGCGAAGGCCCAACCGCAGACGAAGGCCCAGCCGCAGGCCAAAGCGCAGAAATCCGCCCAGAAAGGGCCGGTCGTCGGAGGCAACGCGAAGGGCGGTGCCGTCGTGCAGCAGGCCAAGAAAAGCCGCCTGCCGACCCCGCCCGCGCATCAGCATTACCGCGTCGTCGACGACCAGATCGTGCGCGTCGACGACACCACGCTTGCGATCGTGGCCATCGTCGGCCTCGCGAGCAGCCTGCTGAACAACTGACGTGCCGCCCCTGCGGCGCCCCGCCGCTTGCGCCCCGCGCGCGAGCGGCTACAACCGGAGCATGACCGCGCACACCCTTCCCGACTGGATCCGCAACGCCCCCGCCCTCGCCGGGCTCGACCCCGAGGCGCAGGCCCGCCTTGCCGCGCTGGTGCCCCAGGCCCTGCCGCGCGGCGCGGTGCTGTTCCGGCCCGGCGATCCGGTCGAGGGCTTCGCCCTCGTGCTCGACGGTCGCGTCGAGGTCTTCCTGACCGGGGCGAACGGGCGCGAGCTTCTGCTCTATGCGGTCGAGCCGGGCCAGAGCTGCGTGCAGACGACGCTCGGGCTGCTTGGCGGCGAGGGCATCTATTCGACCGAAGCGGTGACCGTGACCGAGAGCCGCGTCGCGCTGGTCCCCAAACCGATGTTCCTGAGCCTGATGGATCAGGCCCCGGGCTTTCGCCAGATGATCTTCTCGGCCTTCGCCGAGCGGATGGGCGGCATGATCCAGTTGATGGAGCGGGTCTCGTTCCAGTCGGTCGAATGCCGCCTCGCGGCCTTCCTGTGCGAACGCGCCGAAGCCGGCCGGGTGCAGGCGACCCAGGCCGAGATCGCCGCCCAGATCGGCTCGGCGCGCGAGGTGGTCTCGCGCCGGCTCGACGCCTTCGCGCGGCGCGGCTGGGTGCACACCGAGCGCGGCGCGGTGCGGCTCACCGATCCCGAGGCGCTCGGCCGGATCGCCGCCTCGGGCAGCGCCTGAGCGAAACCGCCCCCCCGGGTGATCTTGTCACAGACAGCGAGCCCCGAGTCGGCGTAGTCTCGTGTCTCACCGGGCGAGGGCCCGGAGTTCCAGACTGGAGAGACGAGATGTTCAAAAACAATGTCGGCGGCATCGACAAGATCCTGCGGATTGTCGTCGGGCTCGCGCTGATCGCGGGGTTCTTCCTCAACACCGAGGCGACCTATCGCTGGGCCTATCTGATCGGGATCGTGCCGCTGGTCACCGGCCTGCTCGGCACCTGCCCGCTCTATTCGATCCTCGGTCTCAACACCTGCCCGATGAAGAAGTGACCTGTGGGCCTGCCGCGGGTCGGCGGGCTCTCGCCTCTGCCTCGGCGGAGGATTGCCATTCCGGCGGCGGGCCGCAACTCGGGCTGGAACCGAAGGGAGCCTTGCGGCATTTCCTTGCGAAAGGAGACCCGCCATGACCCAGTTCCGCATCACCCCGCGCCGCACTGCCCCCCGCGGCACTGCGCTGCCCGCCCTTCTTGCCGCGAGCCTGCTCCTCGCCCCCGCCGCCGCACTGGCCGGCGATAAAGGCAAGCACGGCGGCAAGCACGACGATTGGGGCCGCTACGAGGTGGCGCAGGGCTGCCCGCCCGGCCTTGCCAAGAAGCACAACGGCTGTCAGCCCCCGGGTCAGGCGCGCAAGGCCCCGCCCTATCGCGCCGGCGACCGGATCACCCATGATTACGTCGTGATCCGCGATCCGCGGCGCTATGGGCTCGATCCGCGCTATACCTATTGGAGCTCGGATGATTATGTGTTCCGTGTGAACCGCGAGACCGGCGAGATCCTCAATCTGATCGGTGCCGTCGCCGCGGTGCTCGACTGACCGGAGCCAAACGTCGAGGAGCCGATGCGCCCTGCCCTGCTGCTTCTGATGATGGTCCTGCTTCCGGGGATCGCGCGCGCCCAGACGCCCGCGCCCCCCGCCGAGGCGGAGGCGACCCCCGACGCGGAGTGCCGGGTGCTCAAGGCGACGGGCGACCGGTTCTGCAAGGAGGGCAACCGCTGGGTGCTCGCCAATGCGCGCCCGCCGGCCTATCCGGTGGGTGCCGATTTCCCGGTCTACGAACATTCGATGCTCATGGATCTGACGCGCTACGGCCTGCCGCCGGTGGATGGGCCTTGGCGCTACTATGTCGTGGACCGCGTGATCTACAAGGTCTCGGCCACGACCGCCAAGGTGATCGAGGTGGTCGGGCCGACCTCGCGGTGACCCGGCCGCGCAGGGGCGATGGGGGCGCAGGGGGCGCTGCCCCCTCGGGCTTCGCCCTCACCCCCGGGATATTTTCATCAGGTTGAAGGCAAAGCGGTATCTCGCCCCTTCAACCTGATCCAAATATCCCGCGGGGGTGAATTGGCGCAAGCCAAGAGGGGGGCGCGCAGCCCCCCAGCCCGGCCCGTCACCTGCTATTCGGCCGCCGCGCGCAGACCCAGCATCGGTGCCAGATAGTGCCCGGTATGGCTGCCCGGGCAGGTGGCGACCTCTTCGGGGGTGCCGGTCGCAACCACGCGCCCGCCGCCATCGCCGCCCTCGGGGCCGATATCGACGATCCAGTCGGCAGTCTTGATCACATCGAGATTGTGCTCGATCACCACCACCGTATTGCCCTGATCCACGAGGCTGTGCAGCACCTCGAGGAGCTTCCTCACATCCTCGAAATGCAGCCCCGTCGTGGGTTCGTCGAGGATATAGAGCGTGCGGCCCGTCGCGCGGCGCGAGAGCTCTTTCGAGAGCTTCACCCTTTGCGCCTCGCCGCCCGAAAGCGTCGTCGCCTGCTGGCCGACCTTGATATACCCAAGCCCCACCTCGACCAGCGCATCCATCTTCTCGCGGATCGCCGGCACCGCCGAGAAAAAGCCCTGCGCATCCTCGACCGTCATGTCGAGCACATCGGCGATCGACTTGCCCTTGAACTTGATTTCCAGCGTCTCGCGGTTATAGCGCTGGCCCTTGCAGGTCTCGCAGGTGACATAGACATCGGGCAGGAAATGCATCTCGATCTTGATCACGCCGTCGCCCTGACAGGCCTCGCAGCGGCCGCCCTTGACGTTGAAGGAGAACCGGCCCGGCTTGTAGCCGCGCGCCTGCGCCTCGGGGAGCCCCGCGAACCAGTCGCGGATCGGGGTGAAGGCGCCGGTATAGGTGGCGGGGTTCGAGCGCGGGGTGCGGCCGATCGGGCGCTGGTCGATGTCGATCACCTTGTCGAGATGCTCGAAGCCCTTGATCGTCTCGCAGGGCGCGGGCGTCTCGCGCGCGCCATTGAGCCGCATCGCCGCGGTTTTATAGAGCGTCTCGATCGTCAGCGTCGACTTGCCCCCGCCCGACACGCCCGTCACGCAGACGAATTTGCCAAGCGGGAAATCGACCGTCACATCGTGCAGGTTGTTGCCCGAGGCCTTGACCACGGTCAGCTTCTTGCCGTTCCCCTTGCGCCGCTCGGCCGGCACCTCGATGCGCCGCGTGCCGCTCAGATATTGGCCGGTCAGGCTCGCCGGATCGGCGGCAACCTCTTCGGGGGTGCCATGGGCGATGACGCGCCCGCCATGCACCCCGGCGCCCGGGCCGATGTCGAAGACATAATCGGCGTGCCGGATCGCATCCTCGTCATGCTCGACTACCAGCACGGTATTGCCCTGATCACGCAGGTTTTTCAACGTTTTCAGAAGGCGATCGTTGTCGCGCTGATGCAGGCCGATCGAGGGCTCGTCGAGCACATAGAGCACGCCGGTCAGCCCCGAGCCGATCTGGCTCGCGAGCCGGATCCGCTGGCTCTCGCCGCCCGAAAGCGTGCCCGCCGAGCGCGAGAGCGTCAGGTAATCGAGGCCCACATTGACGAGGAAGCCGAGCCGCTCGCGCACCTCCTTGAGGATCGGGCGGGCGATCTCGTTCTTCTGCTTGCTCAGGCTCTCGGGCGCGCCCTCGGCCCAGGCGTGGGCCTGCCGGATCGCCATCTCGACAACCTGCCCGATATGCAAGCCGCCGATCTTGACGGCGAGCGCCTCGGGCCGCAGCCGGTAGCCGCCGCAGGCCTGACAGGGGCGGTTGTTCTGATAGCGCTCCATCTCCTCGCGCGACCAGGCTGAGTCGGTCTCGCGATAGCGGCGCTCCATGTTGGGGATGATGCCCTCGAAGGTCCGGCTCACCTCATAGACCCGGCCACCCTCATCGAAGCGGAACTTGATCTCATCCTTGCCCGAGCCGTAGAGGAACAGCTTCTGCACCTCGGGCGCGAGGCTCTTCCAGGGCTTCTTCTTGTCGAAGCCGTAATGCTTGGCCAGCGCCTCGATCGTCTGGGTGAAATAGGGGCTTTTCGACTTGGCCCAGGGCGCAAGCGCGCCGGCCGCGACCGAGAGCGACTGGTCGGGCACCACGAGGCGCTCGTCGAAGAAGAGCTCGACGCCGAGCCCGTCGCAGACCGGGCAGCAGCCGGTGGGCGCGTTGAAGGAGAAGAGCCGCGGCTCGATTTCCGGAATGGTGAAGCCACTGACAGGACAGGCGAATTTCTCGGAGAAGGTCACGCGCGCGGGCTCGGTGCCCTCGGGCGCATCCCCGGGCAAGGCCTCTTCCCAAAGGGCGATCCCCTCGGCCAGATCGAGCGCGGTGCGCAGGCTGTCGGCGAGCCGCGTCTCCATGCCTTCGCGCACCACGATCCGGTCGACCACCACGTCGATATTGTGGCGGAATTTCTTGTCGAGCACGGGCGGCTCCTCGAGGTCGTAAAACTGCCCGTTGACCTTGACCCGCTGGAACCCGGCCTTGCGCCATTCGAGGAATTCCTTGCGATATTCGCCCTTGCGGTCGCGCACCACGGGCGCCAGCAGATAGCCGCGTGCCCCCTCGGGCATCGCCATGATCCGGTCGACCATGTCCTGCACCTGCTGCGCCTCGATCGGCAGCCCGGTCGCCGGGCTGAAGGGCGTGCCCGCACGGGCGAAGAGCAGCCGCAGATAGTCATAGATCTCGGTTACCGTGCCGACGGTCGAGCGCGGGTTCTTCGAGGTCGTCTTCTGCTCGATCGAAATCGCGGGGCTCAGCCCCGAGATATGATCGACGTCGGGTTTGCCCATCATGTCGAGGAACTGGCGGGCATAGGCCGACAGGCTCTCGACATAGCGGCGCTGCCCCTCGGCATAGATCGTGTCGAAGGCGAGCGAGCTTTTCCCCGAGCCCGAGAGCCCGGTGATCACGGTCAGCGCATCGCGCGGGATGTCGAGATCGACGCCCTTGAGATTGTGCTCGCGCGCGCCGCGCACCTCGATGAATTTCTGCTCGGCCATGATGCCCCTCGAACGCGTCCCGGTTCCTCGCCCTAGATAGAGTGGAACGCCCGAGTCTCCAACCGAAATATGCGAACGAAAGAAGAACGATCGGCCCGCACCTTCCCGAACTGCCCAGTGCTTGGGCAAGATTGCAGACTTATTCATGATCATGAATGTATTTTTTGCGGCACTGCGGCATTGGCCCTTGAAATAGCGGCGCGATCTGCCACATCAAGCCTCAATGGCGTGGGAGATCGCGCCGGCATGAAAGGGTTAGAGATGTTCAACTTCCTTCGCCCCTCGGGTCCCGCGGGTGCCCGTGTCGAACGGCTCGATGCGCGCGAGGCGGTGGCCAAGACCGCAGCGGGCGAGATCGTTCTGATCGACGTGCGCGACGGCAACGAGCTGCGGGCGAGCGGCAAGGCCAAGGGCGCGCTGCATGTGCCGCTGATGTCGCTCAAGATGAAATGCGATCCGGCGAGCCCGGAATGCCTGCCCGAGCTGAAGGCCGCGCAGGCCGCGGGCAAGCCGATTGCCGTCTACTGCGCCTCGGGCGCGCGCAGCCAGGGCGCGGGGCAGATGCTGCTGCAGATGGGCTATGGGCCGGTCTACAACATCGGCGGGCTTTATGACTGGCACGCCGCGGGTGGCGCGCTGGTGCCGGCATAAGCACTGCCGCAGGGTTGGATCGGGGGCCTTCGGGCCCCTTTTTCACATCCGGGCGCGGCGCCGCGCGAGCCACAGGTGAACCGCGATCCCGCCAAGGCAGAGCGGCAGCGAGAATAGGGTGAGCGCAGGCGCGCCCAAGGCCCCGGTCAGCGCCAGAAGCGCCGGCGTGCCGAGCGTGGTGCCGACATTGCCGAGTTGGGCGATCGCGCCCGCGGCCCGCGCCCGATCCGCAATGGCGGCATTGAGCTCGGGGATCGCGGCGAAGCTCGCGCCCTGCACCAGGCCAAGCGCGACCGAGAGGCCGAGCGCCGCGCCGACCTCGACCAGATCGCCGCCCAGAGCCCAGATCAGGGCCGCAATCGCCCCCCCGGCAAAGCCGATCTCGGCGGTGCGGATCGCGCCGAGGCGGCGGGTGAGCTGCACGCCGAGACCGAGCGAGCTCGCGATCGAGACGAGCGGCATGACGGAGGCGGTGAACTCGCGCCGCTCGGGCGCGACGAGGCCGGGCACGAGGGTGAGGGCTGCAACGAAGATCAGCGTGTAGAAGACGAAGCCGAGCGCGGGGGCGCCGACCCGCGGATCGGCATAGATCGCAACGTGATCGGCGAGCACCGCGCGCAGGGTCATCCGCACCGGGGCCGGCCGCGCGCCTTCGCGTGGCAGAACGCCGAGCAGCAGCGCCCCCGCCCCCGCCATGATCGCCCCATGCAGCGCCCAGAGCGCGCGCGGCCCGAAGGCCTGCGCGAAGGGCAGCCCGCCAAGCGCGGTGATCGTGAAGGCGAGGCCAAAGAAGGTCGACCAGAGCGTCATCGCCGCCGCCTGATCGCGCGGGCGCGCGAGCCCCGCGATCAGCACCGGCCCCGCGACCACGATCACCAGATGCGCCGCGCCCTCGATCACCCGGCTCGCGATCATCGCCCCGAGCGGCAGGCCCATCGCCTGCAGCCCCGAGATCGCCGCCCCCGCGAACAGCGCCGCCACGATCAGCCGCCGCGCCCCGAAGCGCGCGACCGCCATGCCGACGGTGGTGCCGAAGACGACGCCCACGCCGCCCACGACCGAAACGACGAGGCCGAGCCGCGCCCCCGCCTCGGGCCAGAGCGCGGCGAGTTCGGGAAAGATCACCCCGGTTTTCGAGAATTGCCCCGCGGCGCAGAGCCCTGCAAACCAGAGCGCGAGGATCGCCCCCCATTGGGTGCGGTCGGTTTGGGTCATGTCGGGGGTCCCAGGGCAGGTTGCGGCCCGGAAACTGCCGGACCCCGCCACCATGACGTGACGGGGTCCGGGGTTCAAGCCATCGGCGGGCCGAAAACCGACCTTTCGGTCAAATCAGAAATGCAGCGCGCGGCCATAGGCGTCGAGCACCGCCTCATGCATCATTTCCGAGAGCGTCGGATGCGGGAAGACGGTGTTCATCAGGTCTTCCTCGGTGGTTTCGAGCGCGCGGCCGACGACATAGCCTTGGATCAGTTCCGTCACCTCGGCGCCGACCATATGGGCGCCCAGAAGCTCGCCGGTCTTCGCGTCGAAGACGGTCTTGATCAGCCCCTCGGGCTCACCCAGCGCAATCGCCTTGCCGTTGCCGATGAAGGGGAAGCGGCCGACCTTGATCTCATAGCCCGCTTCCTTGGCCTTGGCCTCGGTCAGACCAACGGAAGCCACCTGCGGATGGCAATAGGTGCAGCCGGCGATCGAGCCGGGCTTGATCGGATGGGCGTGCTTGCCCGCGATCAGCTCGGCGACCATCACGCCCTCGTGGCTGGCCTTGTGCGCGAGCCACGGCGCGCCGGCAATGTCGCCGATCGCGTAAAGGCCCGGCACGCCGGTGCGGCAGAACTCATCCACGACCACATGGGTGCGGTCGATCTTGACGCCCAAGGCTTCCAGCCCGAGGTTCTCCACATTGCCGACGATGCCCACGGCCGAAATCACCGTGTCGAAGTCCGCGGTCGTGGTGCCCTTGGCATCCTCGAGATGCGCGGTCACGCCCACGCCCGGCTTGCGGTCGAGCTTCTTCACCGTGGTCTTTTCGAGGATCTTCATCCCCTGTTTCACGAAGGCCTTCTTGGCGAAGGCCGAAATCTCGGCATCTTCCACCGGCAGGACGCGGTCCATCACTTCGCAGACCGTGACATCGGCGCCCAGCGTGTTGAAGAAGCTCGCGAATTCGATGCCGATCGCGCCCGAACCGATCACCAGAAGCTTCTTCGGCATGCGTTTGGGTTGCAGCGCGTGCTTGTAGGTCCAGACGAGATCGCCATCCGCCTCGAGCCCCGGCAGGGTCCGCGCCCGCGCGCCCGTGGCAAGCACGATCGCCTTCGAGGTCAGCTCCTCGGTGCCCTTGTCGGTCTTGACGCTGACCACGCCCGCCTTGGGCAGGGTCGCCTCGCCCATGAAGACGGTGACCTTGTTCTTCTTCATCAGATGGCCGATGCCGCCCGAGAGCTGCTTGGCCACGCCGCGCGAGCGCGCGACGACCGCGTCGAGATCATAGCCGAGCCCTTCGGCCTTGAGCCCGAATTCCTTGGCGCGGTGCATCAGATGGAAGACCTCGGCCGAGCGCAGGAGCGCCTTGGTCGGGATGCAGCCCCAGTTGAGGCAGATCCCGCCCAGATGCTCGCGCTCGACGATGGCCACATTGAGACCGAGCTGCGCCCCCCGGATCGCGGCGACATAGCCGCCCGGACCCGCACCGATCACGATCATGTCGAAGCTTTTCGCGGCCATGAAGCCCTCCCTGGAAAACTAGTTTGGTATTAAACTATTTTCCGAAAGGCATCAACGGGCCTTTTTCCAAAGCCGGTTTGCGCCCGTCGAGGCCACAAAAAAGGCCGCCGCCCTGGGGCAACGGCCTTTCACAGGTCGATCCGGCGCGCCTTCAGGCGGCGCGGCCCTGCCCTTGCGCGCCATGACGGCGCAGCGCCCAGTCGTAACCGCCCGCCCAGAGGAAGGCGGCCTCCTCGTCCGACGAACGCCGCCCGGCCAGATCGTTGCGCCAGGGGAAGCGGCCGAAGCGACGGATCACCATCTGGCGCGCCCGCGCATCGGCGCGCGCATCCGACAGATGCCCGCCCGGCATCCGTTCCTCGATCAGCGCGAGGCCGCGTTCCTGCGCGCGCAGCTCCTCGGCGTGCAGATAGGGCATGTAGAAGAACTGCCGCATCAGCCCCTCGATCGCGAGATCGTCACCCCGCGCCACCGCGCGCTCGGCCACGCCGCGGGCCAGATCATCGGTCAGCCAGCTCTCGGCAAAGCCGCGGAACATGCCTCGCGGAAACTGATCGAGCACGAGGATCAGAGCGAGCGCGCCCTCGGGCGTCTCCTCCCAGTCGTCGAGCGCGCCGATCCGGGCCTTGCGCCACAGGTGCTCGAAGCGGTTGCGGATTTCAAGATCAAGGGAAGCGTTCGGCGAAAACCAGTGTTCGGGCCCGACGACATCGCGCCAGAACACGATCACCGATGTGATCAGTGCCTTGTGCATTGCATTGCCTTCCATGTCAGATTGTGCGGCATTTATGACACAAAATCGTCAAAAATCAAGGATTTTCACAGTTTGCACAAGGATTGACCACGGCCATGCCGCCTTGCGGCACAATTTGCACAGGCAGCGATCAGATGCCCGTTTCCGTATCACCGCCCGGACCGGAATGCCTGTTTCCGCAGCGTTGACTCGGGGGGCCCCAGAGCCGACTCACCCCCTCATTCGGCGGGGGTCGCGGCCTCGTCCTGCGCCGCTTCGAGGGCCTCACCCACCGCGAGCGCCGAGGCCGAAGGCGAGATCACCGCGAAGGCGCCGGTCTCGGCCGGATCCATCGCCGGGCGACGCGTCATCCGCCATGCGGCATAGCCCGCGAGCGCGCACATCAGCAGTCCGAGATAGAGGAAGAAGCCGCCGTTGCCGACCGTCTCCATCAGCCAGCCGGTGGTGACAGGGCCGGTCATCGCGCCGACACCGTTGACGAAGAGCAGCCCGCCCGAGGCCGCCGCCATATCGTCATTGTCGAGGAAGTCGTTGGCATGGGCGATCAGCAGCGCATAGAGCGGGTTGGCGACGCCCCCGATCACCGCCCCGAGCCCCGCGAGGACCCAGAACCCCGGCGCCGTGGCGAAGGCCAGCAGCATCGCCACCGCGCCCACCGCCGCCACACCGAGGATCAGCAGCCGCCGGTCCATCCGGTCCGAGAGCCAGCCGATCGGATATTGCGCGACCAGCCCGCCGAAATAGACCGCCGCGACGAAGATCGAGATCTGTGGCACCGAGAGCCCCGCGCGTGAGCCCCAGACCGCCGCCATGCCGAAGAGCGCCGAGAAGGTGCCGCCCATCAGGAACATGCCGACGACCCCGAGCGGCGAGGCCTTGAAGAGCTTGCGGAAGGGCAACCGGCGCACCGCGGCGAAGGTCGGCGCGGGCGAAACCGAGAGCAGGATCGGCGTGAAGGCCAGCGACACCAGCACCGAGGGGATGACGAAGAGCATATAGCCCGCCGGATCGGCCGTGTTCATCAGCGCCTGCCCGGTGATGATGCCGATCATCTGCACGATCATATAGGCCGAGAGCGCCTGACCGCGCGTCTCGTTGGTGGAGGAGGCGTTGAGCCAGCTTTCCGCGGTGATGTAGACGCCCGAGAAGCTGAGCCCGATCACCACCCGCATCGCCGCCCAAGCCATCCAGTTCGGCACCGCCGCATAGAGGATGAGAACCGCCGAGATCAGTGAGCCCAGCGCCGCGAAGACCCGCACATGCCCCACGCGCCGGATCATCACCGGCGTCCATTGCGAGCCGAACAGGAACCCCGCGAAATAGGCCGACATGACGATCGACATCTCATAGGTGCCGATCCCCTCGATATCGCCCCGGATCCCGAGCAGCGTGCCCTGCATCCCGTTGCCCACCATCAGGAGCATGATGCCAAGCAGGAGCGGCCAGGACTGGCGCAGAACGGTAAGCATGGGCGGGGCCTTTCGAAAACGGAACACCCCGGATACCCCGGGGCTGCACGGGCGTCAGGACGATTTGCGACGCGGAGGGATCAAAAGCGACGCATCGCCATAGGAAAAGAACCTATAACCCGCATTTACGGCATGTTCGTAAATATCCCGGATTCGCTCCTGCCCCATCAGCGCCGAGACGAGCATGAGAAGCGTCGATTTCGGCAGGTGGAAATTGGTCATCAGCGCATCGGTCACCCGGAACTCGAATCCGGGATAGATGAAAATGTCGGTCGTGCCGCGGAAGGGTGCGATCTCGCCGCCGCGCGCAGCACTCTCGATCAGGCGCAGCGCGGTGGTGCCGACCGGGATCACCCGCCCGCCGGCCGCGCGCGTCGCCGCGATCTCGGCCGCGGCCCTCTCGGTCACCTCGCCCCATTCGGCATGCATCCGATGGGTGGTCACATCCTCGACCTTGACCGGCAGGAAGGTGCCCGCGCCGACATGCAGCGTGACCTCGGTGAACGCCACGCCCTTAGCGGCCAGCGCCTCGAGGAGTTCACGGGTGAAATGCAGGCTCGCCGTGGGCGCGGCCACCGCGCCGGAATGGCGCGCGAAGACGGTCTGGTAATCGGCCTTGTCGGCCTCGTCGGGGGCGCGCAGCGCCGCGATATAGGGCGGCAGAGGCATCGCGCCGGCCTCGGCCAAGGCCGCATCGAAATCCTCGCCGCTCAGATCGAAGGCGATCCGCATCTGCCCCTCCTCGATCGCGGTGACCCGCGCCGAGAGCACCTCGGAAAACCGGATCACCTCACCGACGGCAAGCTTGCGGAGCGGCTTGGCCATCGCCTGCCACTCGCCCGATCCGGTGGGCTCGAGCAGCGTCACCTCGACCTTCGCCACCGCCTCGCCCTGCGGCGTCATTCGCGCCCGCGTGCCCGAGAGCCGCGCCGGGATCACCTTGGTGTTGTTCAGGACCAGTCGATCGCCGGGCCGGAAGATGTCGATCAGATCCGAGACATGCAGATCGGTGATGCGGTCCCCTTCGGCCAGAAGCAGTTTCGCCGCCGTGCGCGGCCGCGCCGGGCGCACCGCGATCAGCCCTTCGGGCAGGTGAAAGTCGAAATCGTCAAGTTTCATGAGGTCGTGCCGTGGATCGGGCCGTCTGGCTTATTGCGTCTGCAGGACCGGCGGATCGCGCCGGAAGATCTCGCGGAACATCCCCGGCGTCAGCAAGCTGAACGGGTTGACCGAGATCTCGGGCGCGCTCGCCGAGCCCCCCAGATGATAGGTGAAGCCGAAGACCCCCTCGCCCTTGCGCGTCAGGATCTGGCCGATCCCGTTCACCAGATAGAATGGCGAGATCACGCCCTGCATGTCGAGTTTGCCCGCCTTGGGATAATAGGTGCCGGTCATCGTGACGCCCATCGAGGCGCCCTCGGCCACGCCCCTTGTGACGCTGAGCCCATCGGGCGTCAAGCGGAAGGCCCCCTCGACCGAGTTGAACAGGATCCCCTCGCCGTTCAACTGTTCGAGAAGCCCGATCCCCGAAGCCGCCGACAGAAGCGAGGCGAGCACCGGGGCGTCCTTGACCCGCAGCGCAGTCGATGTGGCCGTGCCCTCGTAGCTTTCCTTGCCGACCGGGCTCAGCGTGAGATCGAGCCGCCCACCGCGCGCCTTGTCGAAGATCCCCGCCGAGGCCAGAACCGCCCCCGCATCCTCGGCCCCGATCCGCACCGCCGTGCGCCCGTTCGCGGCGGGCCCCGCGACGCCCGAAACCGCCGCCCCGCCGTTGACCTTGCCGGTGAACTCGCCCTGAAACCCGCCGCGGGTGGTGAAATTCCCGTTGAAACCGGTCAGCGCAATCGAGTCGGTGATCGCGAGCCGGTCGAGCCGCCCGCTGATCCAGCTCGATCCAGAACCACCGCCCGAACCGCCGCCCACCGTCATCCCGTCGAGGGCAAGCCGCCCGCCCTTGAGCTCGATATCGGGTGCGGCCTTGCCCCGGCCCACGAGGTCGAGCGCGCCCTTGAACCAGCCGCCGATCGCGAGACTTGCGAGCCGCGCGCGCTCAAAACCCCCGCCCGCGCCGAGCGTCAGATCGCCCTCGGCCGAGAGCCCCGGCGCGGTCAGGCTCATCGCTTCGACCGTGGGCGGGCTCGCGAGCGTGCCGGAGAGCTTGACATTGCCTTTGGTCGCCGCCGCCTTGGACCAGCCGATTTCCGGGATCTTGAGGCCGATCCCCTTCAGGTCGGTCTCGAAGAAATAGCCCGGCGCGCGGTCGGCCCGCAGGTCGAGCCGCACATGCCCCCAGCCCGAGCCCGACACCGCCCCTTGGGGCAGCGCGATGTGAAAGGTGTCGAGCGCCGCGGGCGTCACGTTGACATAGCCGTCGAGCGTCGAAATGCCCTTGGCCTCGGGGGCGAAGCGCTGGCTCCAGCGCGCATCGAACGTGACGCCCGAGAGCGTGCCCTTGCCCGCCACCACCATCCCGGTGCGATCGGCCGTAAGCCGCAGCGCGGGCGCCTCGATCCGCTGGCCGGGCACCAGCACCTCCGAGCTCACCTCGGTCAGCCGCGCGCGCACGTCGAAATCGACATCCTCGGGCGCGATCTTCGGCGTGAGGCGAAAGTTCAGCTCGGTCGTGGCCTCGGCCCAGCCCTCGGCCAGATCGACGCCCTTGCCCGCCTTTTTCAAAAACTCGAAGGGCGGCTCGTCGAGCAGCGACAGCGCTGCACGAATGGGCGAACGGGTGACCAGCACCACCACCATCGGCGCGAATTTCACCCGGATGTCGGGCACAGTGATCGTGGTGTCGCCAACCTCGATCTGCCCGCCCGCAGGCGGCACCACATGCCCCTCCTCGACCATCAGCGCATGGCGGTTGTCGTGGATCGTGGCAAAGCCGCGGCCCTCACGCACCGGCGGCAGGCTGCGCAGAGCCGTCACCTCGGCGCCGCGGAATTCGTAGTTCAGCGCCAGACGCGGCTCGTGATCGGGGGCGAGCCGCAGTGCCGCGCGCACATTGGTCAGCTCGCCCGTGGCGATATTCTCGGCCACCCATTTGCGCGTGGGCTCCACCAGCCGCGGCGGCCAGAGCGCGAGCAGATCGTCCTTGTTGGTGCGGTCGACGCCCATGTCGAGCGCCACGCGCCAGCCCGTCTCATCGGCCGACACCGCGCCGCGCGCCGAGATCCGCCGCGCGCCCTCGATCAGTTGCATCTGCCCGAGCTCGACCCGGAACGGCGCGAGCGTGATCCGCAGATCGGCCGCTCCTTCGGAAAATTTCGCAGGCGTCTCGAACACCCCCTCGGGGTCGAGCGCGAGATCGGTGATCGAGACCTGGGTGATCAGCGTGCCGGGCCGCACCCCCGTCAGATCGCGCAGGAGCGTCTGCCCCTCGGCCCGCAGCCGCAGCGCGCGGCTCTGGAAACTCATCTCGGAAAAGCTCACCCGGTCGCTCGCCGGATCGTAGCTGAGCCGCACCCCCGCCCCCTCGAAGGGCACCGGCGGCACCCCCTCGGCCGGGCTGATCGCGCCCTCGCCGATCTCGAGCCGCGCCTGCAGCGGCTCGGTCCGGCCCTGATCGTCGACGCCAGAGCGCAACGACCCGGAGATCGGCGCATCGAGCAGGCCGAGCGCCGCGAGCGCCGGCGATTGCAGCGCCAGATCGCGCGCCGGCACCCCGTTCACCGCCGCGCCATAGCTCACCCCCGGCCCGTCCTTGCGCGTCGAGGCCGAGAGCGCGACCTGCGCGGGCAGCGCATCGGCCGCGCCGATGTCGAAGCTCAGCGTGAGCGCGATCTCCTGCGCATCCTGGGTCATCGCGAACCGCCCCGCGCTCACCTCCCAAACCCGGCCAAGCTGCGCATCGTCGAGCCGGATCCGCATGTCCTCGGCGGTGACCCGTTCGAGCGCGGCGAGCGCCGGGGCGGCAAGCGCGGTCTCGAGCGCCGCCGCCGCGGCCTGCGGCGAGTCGATGGCGAGATCGGCGAGTGCCCCGCCGCCGCCGCCCAGATCGAGGTCGATCCGCCCGTCGGCGAGACGGCGCAGCGCGAGGCTCGCGCCGCGAATGCGGAAACTGCGGGCGACGATCTTGCCGCGCAGCAGCGGCTCGGTCCAGAGCGAGAAGCGCATCTCGGGCAGCACCGCGAGCGGCGCGCCATTGGGCCGCGCGATCCGCACCATCCGGAGCCGCACCCGCGGCAAAAGCCCCTCGTCCACCACGAGGTCGATCCCCCCCGAAAGCGCCACCACGAGCCGCCCGTCGAGGGCGGCATTCGCCCGCGTCTCGATCCGCGCGACGAGCCAGTCGGGCGCCGCGATCGGACGATGCGAGAAGACGAGAAAGGCAAAGCCCGCCGCGAGCGCCAGCAAGGGCAAACTGAGCAAGAGCCAGACCCCCGCCCGCCGGCGCCGCGGCCCGGGCGCAAGCGACGCCGGAAGCGGCACCTGAGGCGCAACCTCCGGCCCGCCGTCCGGATCGGACGGCTGCGGTGCGCGCACCTCGGCGGGATCGCTCATTCGGGCCTCATTCTGGCGGGTCATCCCGCTTCGTGCTTTACTCGGGCGCAAGGCGCCATAGATCGGTGGACAGAGCATAACAGCACCGCCCCCGAGTAAGGAGAGACAAATGATCACGATCGGCGAGATTGCGCCGGATTTCACCCTGCCGCGCAGCGATGCCGGCGCCGAGGTGGCGCCCCTCACCCTCTCCGGGCAGCGCCCGCACTGGGTCGTGCTCTATTTCTACCCCAAGGCGGACACCCCCGGCTGCACCACCGAGGCGCTCGATTTCACCCGCCTCGCCCCCGAGTTCACCGCCGCAGGCGCCGTGGTCTTCGGCATCTCCAAGGATGCGCCCGCGAAACAGGGCAAGTTCTGCGCCAAGCACGCGCTCGGCGTGGCGATGCTCTCGGATGCCGAGAGCGACACCTGCGAGCGTTACGGCGTCTGGGGCGAGAAGAGCATGTATGGCAAGACCTTCATGGGCATCACCCGCGCCACCGTCCTGATCGACCCCGAGGGGCGCGTGGCCGAGCTCTGGCCCAAGGTCAAGGTCGCGGGCCATGCCGAAGAGGTGCTGGCCGCGATCCGCAAGCGGAGCTGAGCCCCCTCGCCCGCCCCCTCCCCAGAGGCGCCACGGCGGCCCTTCAACCTGATCCAAATATCCCGGGGGGAGGCGCAGCCGGGGGGCAGAGCCCCCCTCTGCCCCCACCACCTTCGCCACGCCCCGCCCGATCGGCGAAATCCCGCCAAATCCCGCCGCCCCGGCCGACGTGACGTCGCAGCCGGGCCAAAACGGGTTGCACCGCGGGTCCTGCGCTTGCTAAGTCGGGTCAGTTCTGGTGCCCCGCCCTGTCGGAGCCCGGACCGCGGGGCGCGGGAGGCGCCCGCCCATCTGAACGACACAGGACCAGTGGTTTGCCCAGACGCATCCTCGACCGGCTGAATGCGAGCCTCGAACATTGGCTGCCCGAACAGCGGCTGTTCATGAAATCCGACACGGCCACGCGCTTCGTGCGGCTGCGACCGCTCACCCAGACGGTGATGCTCGGCGTCGCAGGCCTCGTCTTCGCCTGGTCGACCGTGGTCACGGCGCTGCTCTTCATCGACGGCATTTCCTCGGGCTCGGGACAGGAACAGGCCGCGATCTCGCAATCGGCCTTCGAGCACCGGCTCGACGCGCTCGCCACCGAGCGCAACGCCCGCGCCGCCGAGGCCCGCGCCGCGCAGAACCGCTTCCAGCTCGCGCTCGAACAGGTCTCGCAGATGCAATCCGCCCTTCTGGAATCCGAAGAGCGCCGCCGCGAGCTCGAGACCGGGATCAACGTGATTCAGTCGACCCTGCGCCGCACCATGGCCGAACGCGATGCCGCGCGCGACGATTTCGCCGCGACCCAGACCGCGAGCGCCGGCACCCCCTCGCCCGAGGCGCAGGCCGAAGAGATGGCGCAGACCGTCGATATTCTGGCCGAAGCGCTCGACAGCACCGCTGCCGAACGCGACCAAGCCAGCCGCGACGCCGAGGCCGCGCGCTTCGAAGCCGATCAGATCGCGCTGGAAAAACGCCTGCTCGAGGAGCGCAATGACGAGATCTTCACCACGCTCGAAGGCGCGGTGCAGGTCTCGATGGCGCCCTTGGACCGGATGTTCAAGGCCGCGGGCATGAGTTCGGAGCAGGTCCTGAGCCAGATCCGCCGCGGCTATTCCGGCACCGGCGGGCCGCTCCTGCCGGTTTCGCTCTCCTCGAAGGGCGCGGCCGATCTCAATGGCGACGGCGAACGCGCCGGAACGATCATGAAGCGCCTCGACGAGATGAACATGTATCGCATCGCCGTCGACAAGCTGCCCTTCGCGATCCCGCTCAAGGGCGGCTATCGCTTCACCTCGCCCTTCGGCTATCGCTGGGGGCGGCTCCATGCCGGGATCGACCTCGCCGGTCCGGTCGGCATGAAGATCTACGTGCCCGCCGATGGCGTGGTCACCGCCGCCGAATGGGAAAACGGCTATGGCAACGTGATCAAGATCCGCCACGATTTCGGCGTCTCGACGGTCTATGGCCATCTGTCGAAAATCCGCGTGAAGGTCGGGCAAAAAGTATCGCGTGGCGAGTGGATCGGTGATACAGGCAATACCGGACGGTCCACCGGACCGCATCTGCATTATGAAATCCGGGTGGGCGGGGCACCCGTCAACCCGATGACCTTCATCAAGGCGGCACAGAATGTTTTCTAAGAGCAAAATCCACGAACCGGGCCCGAAGGCGACCCCGGAAAACGAGAAGCCCAAAGCTCCCGAGACGAGCCTGCCCGCGCGCACCATGGGCGAGTTCACCCCCTCGACGCCGCGGGCGAAACCGGCGGCTTCGGTGCTGTCCTCGGATCTGACCGTGGTCGGCAACATCAAGACCACCGGCGACATCCAGGTCGAGGGCGTGGTCGAGGGCGACATCCGCGCCCATCTGCTGACGGTCGGTGAAACCGCCACGATCCGCGGCGAGATCGTCGCCGATGACGTCGTGGTCAACGGCCGCGTCGTGGGCCGTGTGCGTGGTCTCAAGGTGCGTCTGACCTCGACCGCGCGGGTCGAGGGCGACATCATCCACAAGACCATCGCCATCGAGTCGGGCGCCCATTTCGAGGGCTCGGTCCAGCGTCAGGACGATCCGCTGCAAGGCGCGCAGGCGCCCAAGCTGATGCCCCCCGAGGCGCCGGTGGTTCCGCAGGGCGAATAAGCCCGACGGCTGTACGATCTGCTGGGCGGTCCCCCGGGGCCGCCCTCTTGCATGGGGGCGCGCCCCCCCAACTCACGCCCGCCCCCCCAACTCGCGCCCGCCCCTTGCCCGGCGGCGCCCGGGACGATAGAACCGCCCGGAACGATCGGAAGGACCAAAGAACCATGCGCGCCGAGACGCAGAACATCGTGGAAGCGATCCGCAAATCGCTGAAACTGCTGGGCCAGCGGATGGACTGGGAGACCGCGCCGCACCGGCTCGAGGAATTCAACGCGATGATCGAGGATGGCGATCTGTGGTCGGACCCGGCGCGCGCGCAAAAACTGATGCGCGATCGTCAGGTGCTGATGGACAAGGTCGAGACCTATCGCAAGATCGACCGCGAGCTGACCGACAATGTCGAGCTGATCGAACTCGGCGAGATGGAGGACGATCCCGAGATCGTCACCGAGGCCGAAAAATCGCTCAAGGAGCTCAAGACCCTCGCCGATGCCAAGGAGCTCGAGGCGCTTCTGGATGGCGAGGCGGATGGCAATGACACCTTCCTCGAGATCAACGCGGGCGCCGGCGGCACGGAAAGCTGCGACTGGGCCTCGATGCTCGCGCGGATGTATACCCGCTGGGCCGAGAAGAAGGGCTACAAGGTCGAGCTGCAATCGGAAACCGCAGGCGACGAGGCGGGCATCCGCTCGGCCGCCTACAAGATTTCCGGGCCCAATGCCTATGGCTGGCTGAAATCGGAATCGGGCGTGCATCGCCTCGTGCGGATCAGCCCCTATGACAGCGCGGCGCGCCGCCACACCTCGTTCTGCTCGGTCTGGGTCTATCCGGTCGTCGACGACAATATCGAGATCGTCATCCCCGACAACGAGATCCGGATCGACACCTATCGCTCGTCCGGCGCGGGCGGGCAGCACGTGAACACCACCGACTCGGCGGTGCGGATCACCCACTTGCCGACGAATATCGTCGTCACCAGCTCGATGAAATCGCAGCACCAGAACCGCGAGATCGCGATGAACGCACTGCGCTCGCGGCTCTATCAGCTCGAACTCGACAAGCGCAACGCCGCGATCAACGCCGCCCACGAGAGCAAGGGCGATGCCGGCTGGGGCAACCAGATCCGCAGCTACGTCCTGCAGCCCTATCAGATGGTCAAGGACCTGCGCACCGGGCACGAGACCTCGGATACCCAGGGCGTACTCGACGGCGATCTCGACGGGTTCATGGCCGCCACTCTGGCGATGGGCGTCGAGGGCAAATCCCGCGCCGATGCGCAAGGCGAGGACTGAGCCGGTGGCGGCGCGGGTCTATATCACCGGCGCCGCGGGATCTGGAACCTCCTCGCTCGGCCGCGCACTCGCGCAAAGGTTGAACGTGCCGCATCTCGATACCGACGATTACTTTTGGGCGCCGACCGATCCGCCCTTCACCACCAAGCGCCCGGTCGACGAGCGCCTCGCGCTGATCGCCGCGGCGCAACTGGGTGAGGGCATCGACGGCGGCTGGGTGCTCTCGGGCTCGGCCGATGGCTGGGGCGAGATCGCGATCGACGGCGCCGACCTGATCATCTTCCTCGTCACGCCGACGCCGGTGCGGCTCGCCCGGATCCGCAAGCGCGAGGTCGCGAAATTCGGCGACCGGGTCAAACCCGACGGCGACATGCACCGGAACCATTCCGAATTCCTGAAATGGGCGGCGGGTTATGACGAACCCTATTTCTCCGGCCGTTCGCTCGCGCGGCACCGCAACTGGCTTGCCGGCCGCCCCGAGCCGGTGCTCGAGCTTTTCGGCGCGAAGCCCGTCGAGGAGTTGCTCGAAACTACATGGTGGCGGATGCAGGAACTCGGCCTCGTCTGAGCCGGGCCCAAAGCCGCGCCCCCTCCCCCTCACCTGTGCCCAAATATCCCGGGGTGACTGCGCCGCAGGCGCAGAGGGGCAGCGCCCCTGCCCTCTGATCCAGTGCCGCAGCGCGGCGAGTAATTTCCTCGACAGATGCGACATTCTGCCCCACCTTTGGGCCAACCGGCCCTTGGGAGGGGGCCGGGATCGCGATCGGGGAGGATTGCATGGCGGAGGCGATCGAGGGGGGCATCGAGGGGACCATGGCACCGCGTCCGGCGGCGGGGCCCACAGTGGACAGCAGGATAGCCGAGAGCCCGAGCCCGCTGCCCGAGATCCGCGACATGCCCGTCGCGATGATCCCCGAGGTGCTGCGCGCGGGGCTGCGCGATTTCCTGCGCGCCCCGGCCTTCGGGCTCTTCTTCTCGGGGGTCTATGCGCTCGGCGGCATCGTGCTCTGGCTCATCTTCGCGGCCCGCGGCCAGGAATGGTGGCTCACCCCCTTCATCCTCGGCTTCCCGCTGATCGCCCCCTTCGCGGCGATCGGGCTTTATGAGGTCAGCCGGCGGATCGAGGCAGGCGAGCCGCTCGACTGGCCCTCGGTGCTGGGCGTGGTCTTTGCGCAGAAGGACCGGCAACTGCCCTCGATGGCGGTCGTCGTGCTGCTCCTCTTCATGTTCTGGATGTTCATCGCGCATATGACCTTCGCCCTCTTCCTCGGGTTTCAGGCGATGACCAATGTCACCTCCGATCCCTGGGGGGTGCTGCTGAGCGGCAATGGCCCGGCGATGCTCGCCTTCGGCGGGCTCGTGGGGGGCGTCTTCGCGGCGGTGCTCTTTGCCTTCACGGTCGTGGGACTGCCGCTCCTGCTCGACCGCGAGATCGACTTCATCACCGCGATCATCACCTCGGTCCAGGCGGTCGCGGCCAATCCGGCCGCGATGGCGATCTGGGCCATGGTGATCGCGGGATTGCTGTTTCTGGGCATGGTGCCGATGTTTCTCGGCCTGCTCGTGGTGCTGCCCGTGCTTGGCCATGCGAGCTGGCACATCTATCGCAACCTGACGGAGTGAGCGCGCGCAGGAGGGGGGGAGGCCTCCTGCGCTGCGTCCCGGTGGGGTAGCGAGGGGGCGTGTCACGCGGCCGGGGTCGCGCGGCACGCCCTTTTTCATGTCCCGGAGGATCACCCCGCAAAGATCAAGGGGCCTCGCGGCCCCTTGTGTTTTCTCTCAGACCTGTCGGCGACGGCCTCGCCTCAGTAGAGCCCGCCCGAGCTCACCGTGCCGAAATTGGCCTTCTTCGGGATCACCTTGGTCTGGCCGGTCGAGGTGGTGACCGCGGTACCACCGCCATCGGTCTCGCCCTGCGCGAACAAGGGCAGGTTCGCCCCCATCGCAAAGCCACCGTCGACCACAAAGCCAATGCCCGCCATCTGCTCCTGACCGTCGCGCAGATATTCGGCCTGCACGAAATCGCCCGTCGCATCGTCGGGAAGACGCTCGCCGGTGAAGCGGTTGAACTTCACCCAATGCCCCCCCGGCGGCACCTTGAACTTGGTCCCGCCATAGGTCTTGACCGCTTCCTTCATGAATTCGTTGAAGACCGGAACACAGAGCGTGCCGCCATAGGCGCCGGGCCCGAGGCCGCGCGGCTGGTCATAGCCCATGTAGCACGAGGCCACGATATTCGAGGTGAAGCCGGTGAACCACACATCCTTGGCGTCGTTCGTCGTCCCCGTCTTGCCCGCGACCGGCACGGGCAGATTGACCGCCGAGCCCGAGCCGCGCCGCACAACGCCCTCCATCAGCGAGATCATCTGGAAGGCGGTGACCGGGTCGATCACCTGCTCTTCGCTCGAGACGATCCGCGGCCCGAGCCCTTGGGCGAGATTGGCCGCGCGACAATCGGTGCACTGGCGCTGATCGTGGCGATAGATCGTGCGGCCCCAGCGGTCCTGCACCCGGTCGACGAGCGTGGGCTCGACCCGCTTGCCGCCATTGGCAAACATCGCATAGGCCGAGATCAGCTGATACATCGTGGTTTCCTGCGCGCCAAGCGCGTTGGCCAGGAACGGGTTCATCGGATTGTAGACGCCAAACCGCTCGGCATATTGCGCGACCGTCTCCATGCCGATTTCCTGCGCGATCCGGATCGTCATCAGGTTCCGCGACTGCTCAAGCCCGGTGCGCAGCGGCGTGGGACCATAATATTTGTTCGAGGCGTTCTTCGGCCGCCAGAGCCCCTGCGGCGTGTTCACCTCGATCGGCGCGTCGACGACGATGGTTTCGGGGGTGAAGCCACTGTCGAGCGCCGCCGCATAGACGAAGGGCTTGAAGTTCGAGCCCGGCTGGCGCATCGCCTGCGTCGCGCGGTTGAACACCGAGGACTGATAGCTGAAGCCGCCCTGCATCGCGATCACGCGGCCGGTGTTGACGTCCATCGCCATGAAGGCGCCCTCGATGCGCGGCACCTGACGCAGGGTCCAGCGGATGAAGCTGCCATCCGCATCCTTGGTCATCGCCCGCACGAGCACGACATCGCCCACATCGACGAGATCGCTCGCGCGTTTCGCCCGCGGCCCGAGCTTGCCGTCCGAATTGAGCTTGCGCGCCCAGGTCACATCCTCGGCCGGGATCCAATGGCCGTCACCGTCTTCCTCGATCCCCTCGATGCCGATCCGCGCCGAACCGCCGTCGAGCGCGAGCACCACGGCCGGATGCCAGCCCGCGATGTCGCGCGGCGCCTTGTCGGTCGGCACCGCATCGAGCGCCGCACGCCAGCTCCGCTCGTCGCCGAGCTGATCCTCGGGGATCGTCGCCCCGGTGCCGCGCCAGATGCCGAGCCCCCGGTCATATTTCTCGAGCGCATTTTGCAGCGCGGTGGCGGCATGATCCTGCATCTCGGGGCTGACCGTTGCCCGGATCGTCAGACCGCCGCCGAAAAACTCCTCCTGCCCAAAGGTCTTCGAGAGCTGCCGGCGGATCTCATCGGTGAAATAGTCCCGCGGCGGCAGCGCCTCGCGGAAGGGCGGGAAATCGCCGTTCTGCACCGAGCGCACCGGCTTCAGCCGCTCGGAGCGATAGGTCTCCTCGGAGATATAGCCGTTCTGCCACATCTCGTTGAGAACATAATTCCGCCGCCCCTGCAGCTTCTCCATGTTGCGCACGGGGTGGAAGTTCGAGGGCGAGGCGGGCATCGCCGCGAGCGTCGCCGCCTCATGCGGCTCGAGCTGCGAGAGGGTCTTGTTGAAATAGGTCTGCGCGGCCGCGGCCACACCGTAGCTGTTCTGCCCGAGGAAGATCTCGTTGAGATAGAGCTCGAGGATACGCTCCTTCGAGAGCGCCTTCTCAACCCGGCTCGCGAGAATGAGTTCCTTGATCTTGCGCTCCATCGAGCGGTCCGAGGACAGAAGGAAGTTCTTCATCACCTGCTGGGTGATCGTCGAGGCGCCGCGCACATCCTGCCCCCCCGATTGCACCGCCTGCACCAGCGCCGCGACCATACCGCGCGCGTCATAGCCCGGGTGCGACCAGAAATGCTTGTCCTCGGCGGAGATGAAGGCGTCCTTGACCAGATCGGGGATGTCCTGGATCGGCACGAAGATGCGCCGCTCCTCGGCGAATTCGTCGATCAGCCGGCCCTCGCCGTTGTAGATCCGCGAGATCGTCTTGGGGGTATATTGCGCAAGCTGCTCATGGCTCGGCAGGTTGCGCGAATACATCCAGAAGATCGCGCCGATCACCAGCGCACCGAAGAAGAGCGCGGTCACGATCCACGAGAAGAGACCCCCGAGCGAAGACAGGATAAAACGGATCAACGACCACCCCCATGAGGCAACGCGCCCCGGTTCGGCCCCCTCTTATCGCGCGCGGGCGCGAGGGTCAAAACAACTTGGTGTGGGAGAGGCGGGAAGCTGCGCGCCCCTGCCCGCACTCGCAAGGGGGCGCTGCCCCCTCGGGCCTTGCGGCCCTCACCCCCGGGATATTTGGACACAGATGATGAGACGATCCTGTCATCATCTGTGCCGAAATATCCCGGGGGAGCCCGGAACGGGCGGGGGCAGAGCCCCCCCTCCGGCGCCGGACCCCGGACCAAGCTCAGAGATAATCGCCGCGCGAGAGGCCGTATTTCGCCATCTTCTCGTTCAGCGTGCGCCGAGGCAGGCAAAGCTCGTCCATCACCGCCGAGATCGAGCCCTTGTGGCGCTTCATCGCATTGTCGATCAGCATCTTCTCGAAGCTCTCGACATATTCCTTGAGCGGCTTGCCCTCGGTCGTCATCGCCGCCGGCCCCGCGGTCTCGTTATCGGCCATCAGCAGCGAGGCGATCGAGCCGGTGCCACGGCGGTTTTGCAGCACCGCACGCTCGGCCACGTTGATCAGCTGGCGCACGTTGCCCGGCCAGGGCGCCTGAAGCAGTTGGGCGGCCTCCTGTGCGGTCACCTCGGGCGCCTCGCAGCCGTATTCCTCGGCGAATTGCTCGGACATCCGGGTGAAGAGCGTCAGCACATCCTCGCCCCGCGTGCGCAGCGGCGGCAAGGTGATCTTGAGGGCGGCCAGCCGGAAGAAGAGATCGGGGCGCAGCGCGTCCTCGAGCGTGCGGCCCTCGCCGTGCGCGTTGCAGATCGCGATGATCCGGGTTTCCGCCGGCGCCCCCTGATCGTTGATGAAGGTCAGGAGCCGCGCCTGCAGCCCCGGGCTCAGCGCCTCGACATCCTCGAGCACCAGCGTGCCGCCCCGCGCCTCCTCGACGAGCGGCAGCGTGCCGCCCTCCTCGACCGGGCCGAAGATCCGCGCGGTCAGCGCCTCTTCGGTGAAGGCCGCGCAACTGACGGTGACGAATTTCTTGCCCGCGCGGGGGCCAGTGGCATGGAGGGCATGGGCCACCAGCGTCTTGCCGGTGCCGGTCTCGCCGTCGATCAGCACATGGCCATCGGCCTGGCTGAGATCGAGGATATCCTCGCGCAGTCGCTCCATCGGCGCCGAGGTGCCAATGAGCTTGCCCATCACCTGGCTTCCTTCGGCCAGATCACGGCGCAGCGCGCGGTTGTCGAGCGTCATCCGCCGCATCTGGGTCGCGCGTTTCGCCAGTTCCGTCATCCGGTCGGGGTTGAAGGGCTTCTCCATGAAATCCATCGCCCCGAGCCGCATCGCCTCGACCGCCATCGGCACATCGCCGTGGCCTGTGATCATGATCACCGGCAGTCCCGAATCGAGCCCCATCAGGCGTTTGAGGAAGGCCATCCCGTCCATCCCGGGCATCCGGATGTCGGAAATCACCACGCCCGGCCAATCCGCGCCGATCACCTTGAGCGCCTCCTCGGCGCTGCAATAGGTCTCGGTGTCGAAGCCCGAGAGCGCGAGCCACTGGCTCACCGACTGGCGCATGTCTTCCTCGTCATCGACGATCGCCACTTTCATCATACGGCTCATGATCTACTCCGCTGCCCGAAGACCGGCCGTGCCGGGGCTCCGGGTCCCTTCCGCGATCAGCGGCAGTTGCACCTCAAAGACGGCGCCGCCGCTCTCGGCATTATGCGCCGTCAGGCGCCCACCGAAATCGCTCACGATGGAGGAAGAGATCGCAAGGCCGAGCCCCGTCCCTTCCCCCGGTTTCTTGGTGGTCCAGAACGGCTCGAAGAGCTTTTCGAGATCGGTGATCCCGGGACCGTTGTCGCGCACGCCGAGCACCGCCGTTTCGCCCGCGGTCAGCAGGATCTCGATCTCGGGTTCGGTCACTTGCTTGGTCGCATCGAGCGCATTGCGCAACAGGTTGATGATCACCTGTTCGAGACGGATCCGGTCAGCCATGACCATCACCGGATCGCGCGCGATGGCGCGCGAGATCCGCACGGTGCGGCGCTTCAACTGCGGCTCCATCATCGCGAGCGCGGAGGACAGCGCCGCGCGCAGATCGACCGGCTCGAAGGCCTCGCCGCCCTTGCGCGCGTAAGATTTGAGCTGGCGGGTAATCGCCCCCATCCGCTCGATCAGATCGTCGATCCGCTGGAAGGAGGACAAAGCCTCCTCGCCGCGCCCGCGCTGCAACAGAAGCCGCGCGCCCGCAAGATAGGTCTTCATCGCGGCGAGCGGCTGATTGAGTTCATGGCTGACCGCCGCCGACATCTCGCCCAAAGCGGCCAGTTTCGAGCTCTGCGCCAGCGTCTGCTCGGCCACGGCGAGATCCTTCTGCACCCGCTCGCGTTCGGCGATCTCGCGCGAGAGCCGCGCGTTCAGCGCCCGCAGCTCGGTCGACTCGCGCCGGTAGCGCGCCGACTGCACCCGCGCCCGCCGCGACAGCCACCAGAAGGCGAAGGCCAGCAGCAGCGCGAATCCCATGATCTCGAGCGCGAGCACCGCATTCACCCGCTCGCGCACCGATTCGTAGCCGGTGAAGGCGATCATCCGCCAGCCGCGGAACGGGATCCGCGTCTCGGTGCGCATCACCGCCTGCCCCTTGAGATAGGCGTCGGGCGGCTCGTTGGCCCAGTCGGCGGTCGCCTGCAGCGCGCGTTCGATCGCGGTGGGCGCGTCGCGCGCGGTCAGCGCCTCATCCATCTCGAGGCCGCGCCACTTCGGCTCGGTCGTCAGGATGATCCGCCCCTCGCTGTCGGTCACCGCCACCGCATCCGAGATCCCCGCCCAGGCGCGCTCGAATTTCGCGAGCTCCGCCTCGACGACGATCACCCCGATCAACTGCCCGTTGGCCACAAGGGCGCGCGAATAGTTGAACTCGGTCCCGCCGGTATCGCGCGGGGAGGCGGTGAAAATCGTCTCGCGCGAGCGCTGCGCTTCGATGAAATAGGGCGAGGTGCCGTATTGCGTGCCGATCAGGTTGCGGTTGGTCGCGGCCACCGTGCGGCCGCTGACATCGAGCAGCCGGATCGAGGCCGCGGCGATATCTTCCTTGGCCTCGATCAGCGCGGCCGAGGATTTCGAGTAATCCCCGCTCTCGAGCGAGGAGGTCAGCACCGGATCGCGCGCGAGCAGAAGCGGCACGACCGAGATCCGCTGCAATTCCGAGAGGATATTGCCGGAATAAAGCGCGAGCCTGAGTTCGGTGCGCACCCGCGTCGTCTCGGTGAAGCGCTCGGTGAGCCAGGCGTTGGTCGTCCAGATCGTCGCGGCGGCGGTCAGCACAATCCCCAGCGCCGCCCCGCGCAAGACCCAGAGCCTGCGCGGGCTCACCCGGCGTTCTGCCCGGGTCTCGGCCGGTTCACTGATATCGGTTCTCTGCCGCATGGCGCGATTTTAGGGCTCGCCCCGGGGCGCGGCAAGGCGCCTGGATCAGGCGCGGGCCATCACACCGCTCAACGCGCGGAAAAGCGCCGCCCCGTCGGTGCCGCCCTGCGCGGGATCGGCCGCACGCTCGGGGTGCGGCATGAGGCCCAGCACCCGGCGATTGGCGCTCAGCACGCCCGCGATGTCGTTCATCGAGCCGTTCGGGTTCGCGCTGTAGCGGAAGGCCACCCGATCCTCGGCCTCGAGGGCCGCGAGTCCTTCGGCGTCGATCGTGTAATTGCCGTCATGATGCGCGATCGGGATCACGATCTCCTGTCCGGCGGCATAGCCCGCGGTGAAGGCGCTCTCGGTCGTGGCGACTTTGAGCGAAACGGGTTTCGAGAGGAACTTGAGCCCGGCGTTGCGCATCAGCGCCCCGGGCAGGAGCCCCATCTCGGTCAGCACCTGAAAACCGTTGCAGATACCCAGAACGTAGCCGCCGCGACCGGCGAAATCGACCACCGCCTGCCCGATCGGCGAGCGCGCCGCGATCGCGCCCGAGCGCAGGTAATCCCCATAGGAAAACCCGCCCGGCACGCCGATCACGTCGACGCCCGCGGGCAGGACCGTATCCTTGTGCCAGATCCGGACGACCTCGGCCCCCGCCGCCTCGAAGGCCACGGCCAGATCACGGTCGCAGTTCGACCCGGGGAAGGTGATGACGGCGGCTTTCATGACAGAGGCGCTCCTGCTCTCAACAGTGTCCAAATATCCCGGGGGTCCGGGGGCTGGCCCCCGGCCTTGTTCCCCTCAGGCGATCTCGATCGTGTATTTCTCGATCACGGTATTGGCGAGCAGCTTCTCGCACATGGCCTTGACCTCGGTCTCGGCGGCGGCCTTGTCGGTCGCCGTCAGATCGAGCTCGATCACCTTGCCCTGCCGCACGCCTTCGACGCCGGAAAAGCCCAGATGGCCGAGCGCGGACCGCACCGCCTCGCCCTGAGGGTCGAGAACGCCGTCCTTGAGCATGACATGAACGCGGGCTTTCATCGGGCCTCTCCTCAGTTGATCAGCGTCGGCTTGATGTTGGTCGCATTGGCGGGCAGCACACCCAGACGCCGCGCAACCTCGGTATAGGCATCGGTCAGGCTGCCCAGATCGCGGCGGAACACGTCCTTGTCGAGATGCGCGCCGGTCTTGATGTCCCACAGACGGCAGCTGTCGGGGCTGATCTCATCGGCCACGATCAGGCGCATGAAATCGCCATCCCAGACCCGGCCGATCTCGATCTTGAAATCGACGAGCTTGATGCCGACGCCGAAGAACACACCCGAGAGGAAATCGTTCACCCGCAGCGCGAGGCTCACGATATCGTCGAGGTCCTGCTGATTGGCCCAGCCGAAGGCAATGATGTATTCCTCGGGCACCAGCGGATCGCCGAGCGCGTCGTTCTTGTAGCTGTATTCCACGATCGGGCGCGGCAGGGCCGTGCCCTCTTCCATGCCCAGACGTTTCGCGATCGAACCGGCGGCGAAGTTGCGCACGATCACCTCGAGCGGCACGATCTCGACCTGACGGATCAGCTGCTCGCGCATGTTCAGGCGGCGGATGAAATGGTTCGGAATGCCGATATTCGTGAGGCCCGTCATGAAATACTCGGACAGGCGGTTGTTCAGCACGCCCTTGCCGTCGATCGTCGCCTTCTTCTGCGCGTTGAAGGCGGTCGCGTCATCCTTGAAATACTGCACGAGGGTGCCGGGCTCGGGGCCTTCATAGAGGATCTTCGCCTTGCCTTCGTAAATCTTCTTGCGACGCGGTGCCATGGGCTCTCCCGATCTGGTGAAGCTGTGAACTGCCCGGCCGGAACCGGCATTGGGTCCGGCCCTGCAACGCAGGCGATACCCCTTGCGGCCCTAATAGGACAAGGCTCGCGCCGCCGCAAGGCAAAGGGCATGTGACAGGGCCGTGAATTCTCAACCGCCAAAGGTGCCACCCGCACCGGCGCAGACCAATATCCGAACGCCCGTCTTCTGGGCGTCCCCGGCGCGCCTCCGCCCCGACGGCCCCCTCTTCGCAATGCCGCAGTGCAGCAATTTATGCAGCATTTCCGGGCCCTTCGCCCCGATTGGCGCGGCATTTCGCCCGCCGCACCGCAGCACCTCACGGTTTCGTGCATTCCGCTCTTGCTCTACCCCCTTTGGCGCGCCATATGAAGTTAACGGAGCAACCCGAACGGGAGGGGAAAATGACCACCACCTTCAACGACCGCGAGCGTGCGTTCGAGGCCAAATTCGTCCGCGATGCCGCCGATGACTTCAAGGTGTCTGCACGCTGCGCCAAGCTGATGGCACAATGGGCCGGCGCGCTCCTCGGCAAGAGCGGCCCCGAACTGGACGCCTATGTGGCCGACGTGATCATCGCAGACTTCAAGGAAGCGGGCTGCGATGATGTCGTGCAGAAAGTCTCCGCCGATCTCGCCGGCAAGGCCGACGAGGCGACGGTTCGCGCCAAGATGGGCGAGCTGCTGATCGAGGCGAAGCGCCAGATCGCCGCCGGCTGATCCGGGCGCGACAGCGGCCCGGGTCGTCCCGGGTGACCCGAAGCGGCCGCGCGCCGCAACCAGAGAGATTTTGCCGCGGCCTAGGCCCGGCGGACACCCGATGCCCCGCCCCGCTGCTCCGCAGGGCGGGGTTTTCCGTTCTCGCCCCAGCAGTTCGGCCCCGCCCCAAAGGCGCCGCAAAACCTAACGCGCGCTTAAGCCTGACTGCGAATACCTGTCCGCATTAAACCCTCGTGAACCCCGTCGCGCTATGGTCGTGCCCCGGTGGAGAGGGGATGACGATGCGACAGACAATCGGGCGAGCGGCCAACAACACGGCGGCAAGAGGCCTGGCGCGACGCCAGGAACGGATCGGCACCCGATCCGAAGCGGGCGTGATGCCGGGATATGCCCCCGAGGGCGGCGCCACTGGTGACGGGGCCAGCGACGGCGCCTCTGCGCCGCGCGCGCTGCCGGGCTGGCGTCGCGCGCTGCTGCGGCAGGGGGTCGTTCTGGTGCTGCTGATCGGGCTCGTGGTCGTGGCGCGCGAGCGGATCGCCGCCCTCGATGTCGCTGCGATCAAGGCCGCCCTCGCCACGGTTTCGGTGTTGCAATGGGCGCTCGCGCTCGGCGCCACCGCGCTCAGCTTCGCAGCCCTCGCCCGCTATGACGCGCTGGTGCACCGGATGATCGGCACCGGCATCGCCCCCGCCCCCGCCCGCCGCGCCGGATGGAGCGCGATCGCGCTCTCGCAGGTGCTCGGCTTCGGCCTCGTCTCGGGGGCGCTGGTGCGCTGGCGGATGCTGCCCGGCCTGAGCCTCGTCGAAGCCTCGAAAGTGACGGCCGCGGTGGCGGCGAGCTTTCTTGCGGCCTGGGCGGTGCTGGCCGCGGGCGCCCTGCTGGTCGCGCCGGTCGCGCTGCGCGGCCTGCCGGCGGCCACGGTGCAGGGGCTCGCCGGGCTCGCGCTTGCCACGGGCGGGGCGCTGGCGCTCCTCGCCCTCGCGCGCCCCAGCCTCAGGATCGGCCCGCTCGGCCTGCGCCTGCCCGCGCCCCCCGTCATGGCGCAGATCCTCGGGCTCGCCGCGCTCGACACGGCCTTCGCCGCGCTCGCGCTCTGGGCGCTGCTGCCGGCGGGCAGCGTCGTGCCCCTTGCCGCGCTCTATCCCGCCTTCCTGCTCGCGCTCGGGGCGGGTTTTGTCTCGGGCACGCCGGGCGGCGTCGGCCCCTTCGAAATGGTTCTCCTTCTGCTGCTGCCCGGGCTCGATCAGGCGCCGCTGCTGGCCGCCGTGCTTGCCTGGCGGGTGGCTTATTACGGCCTGCCCGCGGCGCTCGCCGTGGCGCTCGTTCTTGGCGCCCGCCCGCGCGCCGCGCGGATCGCCCTGCCCGCCCCGCGCCCCCTCCGGGCCGCGTTTCTGGCCCCGGACGTCCCCCTGCCCACCCCCGTGCTCTGGGCACTCGATGCCGCACGCGAAGCCGGCCACCCCGCCGAGATCGGCCTGCATGCGCAGGGCGAACACGGGCTTCTCTTCGATCCGGGAACCGGTGCCGGATGGCTGATCGGCCGGGCGCCCGGGCTTATGGCGGCGCTGCTCGACCCGTTCGGCCCCGCCCGCGCCACCCCCGGCCTGATCGCCACGCTCGGCGCCCGCGCAAGGGCGGAGCATCGCACCCCCTGCCTCTACAAGATCGGCGCGCGCAGCGCGGCCCTTGCCCGCACCGCGGGCTGGCAGGTGGCGCCCGTGGGGCGTGAGCTCTGGCTCGATCTGGACGACTTCACCCTCGACACGCCGACCCGCGCCGGGCTGCGCCGCAAGCTGCGCAAGGCGGCCAAGGTCGGGGTCACGGTCGCCGCGCTGCCCCCCGACGCCCTGCCGCTGGCCGAGCTCGCCCGCCTCAACACCGACTGGAGCACGGCCCGCGGCGGCGAACGCGGCTTCTCGATGGGCCGCTTCGCGCCCGCCTATCTCACCACGCAACGCGTCTTCGCGGCACAGCACGCGGGCCAGATCGTCGGCTTCGCAAGCTTTCACGCCGCAGGCCCCGAATGGGTGCTCGACCTGATGCGCCCGGGCCCCGCAGCGCCCGACGGCACGATGCAGGCGCTGATCCTCGCCGCGCTCGAGGCTGCCCGCGCGGAGGGGGCCGCGCGCCTTTCGCTCGCGGCTCTGCCACCAGACCCCGACCACCTGCGTGGCCCGGCCGCGCGGCTCTGGCGCTTCGCCGGGCGCAATGCCGGGGCGCGTGGACTGGCGCAGTTCAAGGACGGTTTCGCCCCGCGCAGCCGAACGCTCTATCTCGCGACGCCGGGGCGCGCGGGGCTCGCCCTCGCGGCCTTGCGGCTCGCCCGGGCGATCCATCGCCCCGCCGCCCTGCCCCCCGCCCCCTCCGTAAGCGTGGCGCCAGACCTCACAACGTCGACACCTGCCACACCGCTGGCAGAGACGCTTCGCCGCGCCGCGTGAATTGCCGAATCCCCCGTCGCGTGGCAGGAGGGGCGCGTCCGGGTTCATCCGGTTTGCAGCGAAAGGCCCCGCCATGACCCATGCCCTGAACCGCCTGCTGGGCGCCCGCGACTGGCTTCTGGCCGATGGCGCGACTGGCACCAACCTGTTCAACATGGGGCTGAGCGCGGGCGAACCGCCCGAGCTGTGGAACGCCAATCACCCCGACCGGATCGCCACGCTCTATCGCGGCGCGGTCGAGGCCGGATCGGACCTCTTTCTGACCAATTCCTTCGGCGCCAATGCCTCGCGGCTCAAACTCCACGCGGCACAGGGACGCGTGCGCGAGCTCAACCGACTCGCCGCCGAGATCGGCCGCGAGGTGGCCGAAAAGGCCGGGCGCGAGGTGGCGGTCTGCGGCTCGATGGGCCCTACCGGCGAGATCTTCGCGCCGATGGGCACGCTCACCCATGCGCTCGCGGTCGAGATGTTCCACGAACAGGCCGAGGGCCTGAAGGAAGGCGGCGCCGACGTGCTCTGGGTCGAGACGATCTCGGCCATCGAGGAATTCGCCGCTGCCGCCGAGGCCGCGGCGCTTGCCGGGATGGATTGGTGCGGCACGATGAGCTTCGACACGGCCGGGCGCACGATGATGGGCGTGACCTCGGCGCAGCTCGCGGCGCTGGTCGAGACGCTGCCCAATCCGCCGCTCGCCTTTGGCGCGAATTGCGGGGTCGGTGCGGCCGATCTGATGCGCACGATCCTCGGCTTCACCGCCTCCGGGACCGAGCGGCCGATCATCGCCAAGGGCAATGCCGGGATCCCGAAATATTACGACGGCCATATCCATTACGACGGCACGCCCGCGCTGATGGGCGATTACGCCTGCCTCGCGCGCGACGCGGGCGCCACGATCATCGGCGGCTGCTGCGGCACGATGCCCGAGCATCTGCGCGCGATGCGCGCCGCGCTCGAGACCCGCCCGCGCGGGCCCCGGCCCACGCTCGAGGATGTCTCGGCCCGGCTTGGCGGCTTCTCCTCGGCCTCGGACGGCACCGGCGACGAAGGCCCCGCGCGCGAACGCCGCGGCCGGCGGCGCGGGTGATCCGAGGTTCGGTTTGAGTATTTGAGCCAAGAAAAAGCGCAAACCGGCGCCTCTCCTTTTCCTTGGTCCAAATACTCAAAAATGTCAGAACAGCTCCAGCTGATCCCCCGGCCGGGGCGGCGGCGCGAAGCGGCTACAGTCGAGCTCGGGCAGCCCGCGATCGAGGCCCAGCCGCCGACACGAGAGCGCGAAGCGCTGCGCGAGCAGATCGGCCTCGGTGCCCTCGCCCTGCATCCGGCTGCCGAAGCGCGGATCGTTGAGCCGCCCGCCGCGAAAGGCCGCGACCGCATTCAGCACACGCTCGGCCCGCGCCGGGTAATGCCGCTGCAGCCAGTCGGCGAAGAGATCGGCCACCTCATGCGGGAGCCGCAGCGGGATCATCGAGGCCGCGCGCGCCCCCGCGCGCCGCGCCTCGGTCAGGATCGCCTCGAGTGCGTGATCGGTGAGACCGGGGATCATCGGCGCGGCCATCACCCGTACCGGAATGCCCGCCCGCGCCGCCTCGCGGATCATCCGCAGGCGCGTGTCAGGTGCGGGCGCACGCGGCTCCATCTTGCGGGCGAGCTCGGCGTCGAGCGTCGTCACGCTGACCCCCAGATGCACGAGGCCGCGCCCCGCCATATCCGACAGCAAGTCAAGATCCCGCAGCACGCCCGCGCCGCGCGTCACGATGGCGACGGGGTGATTGAAATCGCTCAGCACCTGCAACAGCCCCCGCATGATCCCCAGTTTCGCCTCCGCCGGCTGATAGGGATCGGTCGCGGTGCCGATGGCGAGGGGGGCGGGCATGTAGCCGCGCCGCGAGAGTTCCCGCGCGAGCAGTTCGGGCGCCGAGGGTTTCGCCACGATCTTGGTCTCGAAGTCGATCCCCGAGGAGAGCCCGAGATAGCCATGCGTGGGCCGCGCGAAACAATAGATGCAGCCGTGTTCGCAGCCGCGATAGGGGTTCACCGAGCGGTCGAAGGCGAGGTCGGGGCTGTCGTTGCGCGTCAGGATGCTGCGCGGTTGCTCCACCGTGATCTCGGTGCGCACGGGCGCCTCAGCCTCGCCCTCCTGCTCCCAGCCGTCGGGCTCCCAGAGCCGCTCATAGGGTTCGAACCGGCCCTTGGGCGCATGGGCGGCACCCCGCGCGCGCAGGCGCTTCGCGGGATCGGCAGGAGGGAGTGAGAGGGGCAGCATCGACATGGCGGCAAACTAGAACAAATTGAGAACATTTGCCAAGAGATTCGGCCTGGCCGGCGGCCGCGGTTGGCCGCGCGTCGGGGACCGACCGGCGCATGTCGCAAATCGCCGAGCGCCTGGGCCCCTTTCCCGCAAGGATTCTCGCACGCCCCGCTCAGGAGACCCGCCATGGCCGAAGACGACGACATCATCCTCTCGGAACTCGACGATGAAGAGCTTGTCCTGCAGATGCATGACGACCTCTATGACGGGCTGCGCGCGGAGATCGAGGAGGGCGTCAACATCCTGATCGCGCGCGGCTGGACGCCCTATGACGTGCTGACCCGCGCCCTCGTCGCCGGGATGACGATCGTCGGCGCGGATTTTCGCGACGGCATCCTCTTCGTGCCCGAGGTGCTGCAGGCCGCGAATGCGATGAAGGGCGGGATGGCGATCCTCAAGCCGCTCTTGGTGGAAACCGGCGCGCCGCGGATGGGCAAGATGGTGATCGGCACCGTCAAGGGCGACATCCACGACATCGGCAAGAACCTCGTCGCGATGATGATGGAGGGCGCGGGCTTCGAAGTCGTCGATCTCGGGATCAACAATCCGGTCGAGAATTACCTCGAGGCGGCCGCGCGCGAAGAGGCCGATATCATCGGCATGTCGGCGCTGCTCACCACCACGATGCCCTATATGAAGGTGGTGATCGACACGCTCAAGGATCAGGGCCTGCGCGAGCGCTACATGATCCTCGTGGGGGGCGCGCCGCTGAACGAGGAATTCGGACGCGCGATCGGGGCGGATGCCTATTGCCGGGATGCCGCGATCGCGGTGCAGACCGCCAAGGACATGATCGCGCGCAAGCATAATCAGATCTGATCGGGCCAGATCTGATCGGGCCAACCCCGATCCGGCCCGATCCGGCATTCGTGATCCGGAGCGAGCGCAGAAACAGCCCCGGGGGGCACCTCGGGGCTTTCACTTTTCCAATTCGAGGGGCATAGTTAAGGACGGAGGACCGCAATGCCCCTGCCCCATTTCCTGATCCTGATCCTCGCGGTGGTGCTGACCGCGGCGCTGAGCCTTTGGCTCGCGGCCAAGGCGGGTGTGCCGCTCGCGGTCTTGGGGATCGGCGCGCTGCTCGCGGCGGGGCTCGTGCGGCTCATGGCCCGGGTCGAATGACACCCACACCCGAGGGCGCCCCCCCCGAAGGCACAGCCGGAAAGGTTCTGCTGATCGCCTGCGGTGCGCTCGCCCGCGAGATCCTCGCGCTCAAGGAGCGCAATGGCTGGGATCACCTCGAGCTGACCTGCCTGCCCGCCGATCTGCATCTCTACCCCGAGAGGATCACCCCTGCCGTGGCGGCTGCGGTCGCAAAACACCGCCCCGATTACGCACGGATCTTCGTGGTCTATGCCGATTGCGGCACCGGCGGGCAATTGTTGGAAAAGTGCAAGGAACTGGGCGTCGAAATGGTCGCAGGCCCGCATTGTTATTCGTTTTTTGAAGGCAACGACACATTCGCGGCCCATGCGGAAACCGAATTCGCGGCTTTTTACCTGACCGATTTCCTGGTCCGGCAATTCGAGGCCTTCGTCTGGCGCCCGATGGGCTTCGACCGCTACCCCGAGCTGATCCACACGATGTTCGGCAATTACCAGAAGCTCGTTTATCTCGCCCAGACCGAGGACCCCGCGCTCGAGGCCAAGGCCAGCGAGGCGGCCGCGCGCCTTGGGCTCGCTTATGAGAGGCGCTTCACCGGTTACGGCGATCTCGAAATCGCCCTCGCCGGACAGGCGGCGCCTGGCTGACCCCCTCGGGGGTTGGATTTTCTGCGATGCGGCGTTATGCCCTAGAAAACGCCATCCGGCCCGCCTCGCGCGGGCCGCTGCATGTCCAGAGGGCCCGATGATCGACCTGAACCGCTATCGCCGCGAATGGCTGCGCAGCCCCCGGGCCGATCTCTTGTCGGGGCTCGTGGTCGCGCTCGCGCTGATCCCCGAGGCGATCGCCTTCTCGATCATCGCCGGCGTCGATCCCAAGGTCGGGCTCTATGCCAGCTTCTCGATCGCGGTGATCACGGCGATCTTCGGCGGCCGCCCGGCGATGATCTCTGCGGCGACCGCGGCGACCGCCGTGCTTATGGGCACACTCGTGCGCGAGCACGGGCTCGATTACCTGCTCGCCGCCACCATCCTCGCGGGCGTGATCCAGATCGCGGCCGGGGCGCTCAACCTCGGTCAGATCATGCGCTTCGTGTCGAAATCGGTGATGACCGGCTTCGTCAACGCTTTGGCAATCCTCATCTTTCTCGCCCAGCTCCCCGAACTTGACCCGCGCCATGTGCCGATGCTCACCTATCCGCTGGTGGCACTCGCGCTTGCCATCATCTACCTCTTCCCGCGGCTGAACCGTACGATCCCCTCGCCTCTGGTCGCGATCCTCGTCCTCTCGGCGCTCACCATCGGCCTTGGCCTGACCGAGGTCCATACGGTCGCCGACATGGGTGCGCTCCCCGACCAACTGCCGAGCTTCCTGATCCCGAACGTGCCCCTGACCTTCGAGACGCTGCGGATCATCCTGCCCTATTCGGTCGCGGTCGCGGTCGTGGGGCTTCTGGAAAGCCTGATGACCCAGCAGATCGTCGACGAGATGACCGACACCTCCTCGGACCGGCAGCAGGAATGCTACGGTCAGGGCATCGCGAATTTCGCGACCGGCTTCATCGGCGGCATGGCGGGCTGCGCGATGATCGGGCAATCGGTGATCAACGTGCGTTCGGGCGGGCGCGGGCGGCTCTCGACCTTCTTCGCGGGGATCATGCTTCTGGTGTTCTGCGTGATCCTCGGCGATCTGGTGGGCCGGATCCCGATGCCCGCGCTGGTCGCGATCATGATCATGGTCTCGGTCGGCACCTTCTCGTGGTCCTCGCTCGGCGCGCTGCGCACGCAACCGCGCAGCTCGTCGGTGGTGATGCTCGCCACCGTCGCCTTCGTCGTGCTGACCCATAACCTCGCGATCGGCGTGCTGGTCGGCGTTCTGCTGTCGGGGATCTTCTTTGCCGGCAAGATCGCGCGGCTGACCGAGATCACCTCGCGGCTCGACACCGCGCACGGGCTCAGGACCTATTTCGTCAAGGGTCAGATCTTCTTCGCCTCGGTCGAGGATTTCAACCGTGCCTTCGACTTCCGTGAACCGCTCGAACGGGTGGTGATCGACCTCACCCATGCCCATATCTGGGATATTTCCTCGGTCGCGGCGCTCGACCGGGCGATGGCGAAATTCCGTGCGAACGGCACCGAGGTGAAACTTGTGGGACTCAATGCCGCCAGCGAGACGATCATCGAGAAACTGTCGGAAGACGCCCCCGCCACGGGGCACTAGGCTTCGGCCTCAGGCCTCGAGCTCGGCGTCCCAATAGAGGAAGTCCATCCAGCTGTCGTGCAGATGCCCCGGCGGGAAGCGGCGGCCGACGGCGTGCATGTCCTCGGGGGTCGGCTGGCGCGCGGGGCGTTTGAGGCGCATCCCGCTGGCCTTGAGCGACTTGTTCGCCTTCTTGAGGTTGCAGGGCGCGCATGCGGCCACCACATTCTCCCAGCTCGTCACCCCGCCACGCGAGCGCGGGATCACGTGGTCAAAGGTCAGATCACCCTTGGACCCGCAATACTGACAACAGAATTCGTCCCGCAGAAAAAGATTGAAGCGCGTGAAGGCCACGCGCTTCTGGGGTTTGATGAATTCTTTCAGCACGACGACGGAAGGGATCCGTATGCTCTCGCGCTGGGACCGGACCACCTCGTCGTATTCGGCGAGGATCGTAACCCGGTCGAGGCAGACCGCCTTGATCGCCTCCTGCCAAGGCCAGAGCGAGAGCGGATAATAGCTCAGTGGACGGAAATCGGCGTTCAACACCAGCGCCGGGAAGCGCTTGAGCGCCGATGGCTCGCGCACGAAATGCGTTCGGAAATCACCCCTGTCGCCGTGGTCCAGCATGAAAGCACCCTTCCTCGCCCGTCGCCTGCGGCGAAGGACGGGGAGCCCCGCCCCTGCCTGAGTTGACTATATATCGCGGTTGCCCTCTGGCAAGCCCCGCGATCTGCGATGGCCCCGCAGCAATGGGGGTAGCAGCGGGCTGCAACAACGGCATGACAAGGCTGTGGAAAAAAGCGGCAGCGCGCGAAAATGCGTTCGAAAATCGGGCAGACGCGCGCCGCACGCGGGTCGGCCGGTGCATGGCTGGGTGATTCCCCGCCCTGCCTTTCCGGCTCACTCCGGCAGGTATTTACGCAGAAAACCCAGCGCCGCGCCCAGCCCGTCGGGCGCGATGCCGTGGCCGGTGCCCTTCATCACATGGGCGAAGGTGTCGAACCCCGCGGCGACCAGCGCATCGCCCGCGAGCCCCATATCCGCGAAGGGTACGACCGGATCGGCATCGCCATGCAACAGCAGAACGGGCGGCTTCGAGATGGCTTCGGCCGCCAGCGCCTCGGGCCGCAGGAGCCGCCCCGAGAAGGCCACGACACAGGCCACCGGATCGGGCCGCCGCGGCGCCACCTCGAGCGACATCATCGTGCCCTGCGAAAAGCCCACCAGCGCCAGACGGTCGGGCGTGAGCCCTTCGTCGGCCAGAAGCTGATCGAGGAAGGCGTTCAGATCCTCGGCCGAGCGCGCGAGCCCCTCGGCCGCCGCCGCCTCCGACGACCCGTCGAGCCAGGGGATCGGAAACCACTGCCGCCCGAAGGGATTGCCGGTGCAGGGTTCGGGCGCGTCGGGGGCGAGAAAGACCGTATCGGGCAGATGCGGCGCCAGCGGATCGGCGAGGCCCAAAAGGTCCGCCCCATCCGCGCCATAGCCGTGCAGGAACACAACGGCCGTCTTCACCTGCCCCGATTTCGGCGCCACGCGCCCGGCCTTCAACTCGCGCGTCATGGCGCCACCCCTTCTCGTTGTTTGCAATGTGCATAATAGGCCCAGAGCCCCCGCGCCGCGACCGCCCGCCAGGGCGACCACTCGGCGGCAAGCGCATCGAAGGCCTTGCGTTTCGGCCGCTCGGGCAGATCGAAGAGGATCCGCGCCCCCTCGGCCAGTGCCAGATCGTCGACCGCGAAGACATCCGCGCGCCCGAGCGCGAAGATCAGATACATCTCGACCGTCCAGCGCCCGATGCCCGGCAGCGGCAGGAGCGTGGCGATCACCTCCTCATTGGGCAGGGCCCGCAGCCCTTCGAAGTCGATCCCCGCGCGGGCGAGCGCCTGAACATAGCGCACCTTCTGGCGCGAGAGGCCGCAGGCCCGCAGATCCTCCTCGGTGGCCTCGGCAATCGCCTCCGGCGCGCCGAGCTCCGCCGCCAGCACCTTGCCCCGGATCGCATTGGCCACCGCGACCGAGACCTGCTGGCCCAGAATCGCATCGCGCAGCGCCTCGAACCCGTCGGCCCGCCGGCGTAGCGGCCAGGGCCCCGTCGCCGTGATCACGCCCGCAAAACGTGGCTCGCGCGCAGCGAGCCATTCCGCCCCTTCGGCGATATCGTCCTCGGTATGAATGATGCGCCCGACCATGGCGCCACCCTGCCCGAGCGCGCCGCCACTTGCCAGCCCCCTTTCGCGCCGTTACGCCTTGGCGCATGACCCAAGTTGCCTCCCCCGAAGGCGCCGCGAAATGGCGCAATGTGATCGTGCTCGTGCTGGCCCAGGCGGTGCTCGGCGCGCAGATGTCGATGATCTTCACGGTGGGGGGCCTCGCGGGGCAATCGCTCGCGCCCAACCCCTGCTGGTCGACGCTGCCCCTGTCGCTCATCGTGCTCGGCTCGGTGCTCTCGGCGCAACCGATGAGCGAGTTCATGGCCGCCTATGGCCGGCGGGCGGGCTTCATCCTCGCGACCTTCGCGGGCGGCGTGGGTGCCGCGATCGCCGCGCGCGCGCTCTGGATCGGGTCGTTCCCGCTCTTCATGACCGGCTCGTTCCTGACCGGCATCTACATGTCGGCGCAGGGCTTCTATCGCTTCGCGGCGACCGATGGCGTCGCCCCCGAGTTTCAGCCCAAGGCGATCTCCTATGTGATGGCGGGCGGCCTCGCCGCGGCGATCATCGGCCCGCAACTGGTGAAGACCACCTCGCAGGCGATGGCGGTGCCCTTCATGGCCACCTATCTCGCGATCGTGGGGATCAACTTCCTCGGGCCGATCCTGTTTGCGTTTCTCAAGATCCCGGCGCCCGGACGGCGCGCCAAGGGCGTGGCCCATCCCGGCCGCAGCCGGCGCGAGCTCTTGAAGGACCCGGTGATCGCGGTGGCGATGATCTGCGGCATGGTCTCCTATGCGCTGATGAACCTCGTGATGACCTCGACGCCGCTTGCGGTCGTCGGCTGCGGGTTCGAGGCGGGGGATGCCGCCAATATCGTCTCGGCCCATGTTCTGGCGATGTATCTGCCCTCGTTCTTCACCGGCCATCTGATCGCGCGCTTCGGGCGCGAGGCGATCGTGGGGGTGGGCCTTGTCATCCTCGCGGCCTCGGGGGCGGTGGCGATGACCGGGGTCGAGCTCGAGAAATTCTTCCTCGCGCTCGTGCTGCTCGGCGTCGGCTGGAACTTCGGCTTCATCGGCTCGACCGCCATGCTCGCCTCGGCCCACAGCCCCGACGAGCGCGGCCATGTGCAGGGGATGAACGACTTCGTGGTCTTCGGCGGCGTGTTCCTCGCCTCGCTGAGCTCGGGCAGCCTGATGAACTGCTCGGCCGCGGGCGATCCGCAGGCCGGATGGCAGGCGGTCAACCTTGCGATGCTGCCCTTCCTGACGCTGGCGGGTGGGGCGCTGATCTGGCTCGTGCTGCGCCCGAAGGAGACGCGCTGAGCGCCTGGCCAAGCGACCGGGGCCCTGCCCCGGACCCCGGGATATTTATGCACAGTTGAGGGGGAAGGGGTGTCTCATCATCTGTGCGGAAATATCCCGGGGGGAGGGTCGCAGACCCGGGGGGCGGCGCCCCCTGCCCCGTCTCACATCCCGCGCAGCGCCCGGATCCGGGCGGCCAGGGCCCGTGTCGATCCATCCTTGCCGGCGCCCTCCGAGCGGCCATCGAGCACCGGAGCGAGCGCCAGCGCCAGCTCCTTGCCCAGTTCCACCCCCCATTGATCGAAGCTGTTAATCCCCAGGATCACCCCTTCGACGAAGACGCGGTGTTCGTAAAGCGCGACGATGCCGCCAAAGACCTCGGGCGTCAGTTTCGGATAGAGGAGCGTGGTCGAAGGGCGCGAGCCGGGGAAGACGCGGTGGCGCGCCTGACGCTCGAGTTCGGCCCCGGTCAGGCCCTTCTTGGCCATGATTGCGGTGGCTTCCTCGAGCGAGCGGCCGCGCATCAGCGCCTCGGATTGCGCCAAGCAATTGGCGATCAACAGCAGGTGTTGATGCGCGAGGTCCGGCTCATGCCCCTCGGCCGCCACCAGGAATTCGCAGGGCACGATGCGGGTGCCCTGATGGATCAGCTGGTAGAAGGCGTGCTGGCCGTTGGTGCCGGGCTCGCCCCAGACCACCGGGCCGCTGTCGACCACCAGATCGGCGCCATCCATGCTGACGCGCTTGCCGTTGCTCTCCATCTCGAGCTGCTGCAGATAGGCAGGCAGCCGCGCAAGCCGCTGATCATAGGGCAAAACCGCGCGGGTGGCGCGGCCACAGCCCTGATTGTGCCAGATCCCGACAAGGGCGAGCAGCACGGGCAGGTTTTCCGCGAAGGGCGCCTCGCGGAAATGCGCGTCCATCGCCGCTGCGCCGGCGAGCATCGCGTCGAAGTCCTCGGGGCCCACCGCGAGCATCAGGCTGAGCCCGATCGGCCCCCACATCGAATAGCGCCCGCCGACCCAATCGGCAAAGCCGAAGACGCGGCTCGCGTCGATCCCGAAAGCCGCGGTCAGATCGGCCGCGGTCGAGAGCGCGGCGAATTGCGCGCCGGGATCGGCGACCTCGGCCGCCATCCAGGCCTTGGCGGTCGCGGCATTGGTCATCGTCTCGATCGTGGTGAAGGTTTTCGAGGCGACGATCACCAAAGTCGTCGCGGGATCAAGCCCCTTGAGCACGTCATGCACATGCGCGCCATCGACGTTCGAGACGAAGTGGCAGCGCGGCCCGTCGTGATAGGGCGCAAGCGCGAGGGTCGCCATAGCCGGCCCGAGATCCGAGCCACCGATGCCGATATTGACCACATCGGTGATCCGCCCGCCCTGCCCGGTATAGCGCCCCGCGCGCACGGCCTGAGCGAATTCGGCCATCCGGGCATGGGTCGCGCGGACCTCGGGCATCACATCCTCACCGTCGACGATCACCGATCCGTTGAGGTTGCGCAAGGCCGTGTGCAGAACCGCGCGGCCCTCGGTCTCGTTGATCTTGGCGCCCGAAAACATCGCCTCGCGCTTGGCGGCCACGCCCGCCCCCTCGGCCAGGCCGATCAGCAGGTCGCGCGCCGTCTCGTCGATATTCGTCTTGGAGTAATCGAACAGGAACTGGCCAGATTCCGCCGTGAATTCGGCGGCGCGATTGTCTTTTTCGAACAATTCCGAGATCCGCCGCGATTTCACTTTCGCGGCGTGGTCTTGCAGGTCGGTCCAGGTCGTCATGTCATTCTGCCCAATGGATAGTGGCGTTTTTCATCAGCGCGCGCACCGGGGCCTCGGCCTCTGGCAGATGCGCCGCGCGTTCGATCGCGGCGCGTTTTTCCGGGCCGGTGATCAGGATATGGATATGCATCGCGTCCTTGAGGACCGGGGCCGAAAGCGTGACGCGCGGATCGCCGGTCGCCGCCGAACGCATCGGCACCAGCACCGGCGCATCGTCCGAGAGCGCCTCGGCCAGCCGGTCACCGCCCGGAAACAGGCTCGCGGTATGCATGTCCCCGCCCATGCCGAGCACCAGAACCGTGATCGGCAGCACCGCGGACACGCCCGCCGCGAGCTCGTCGATCCGGTCCTCCGGGGTCTCACCCGGCGCATAGAGCGGCACCAGCGTCGCCGCCGCGGCCCGCCCCTGCAGCAGCCGTCGCTTCAGCATCGCGGTATTCGAGCGCGGGCTCTCTTCGGGCACCCAGCGCTCGTCGTTGAGCATCACCGAGACCTTGGACCAGTCGAGATCGAGCCCCGCGAGAATGTCGAAAATCGGCCCCGGCGTGGTGCCGCCGGGCACACAGAGCGTGGCGCGGCCATCGACCTCCAGCGCGCGGCGTAGCTCCGAGGCGATGGTATCCGCGAGCGCCACGAGCATCATCTCGCGATCCGGGTAATCGACAAAATTCATTCGCGAATCTCCCGCCAGCGGCGACCGTCGCGATGCATCAGCATGAGCGCGTCATCGGGTCCCGAGGAGCCCGAGTCATAGGGTTTCGGCTTGTCGCCCCGCGCCTCCCAGCCAGCGATCACCGGATCGGTCCAAGCCCAGGCGGCCTCGACCTCGTCGCCGCGCATGAACAGCGTCTGGTTGCCGCGGATCACATCCATGATCAGCCGCTCATAGGCATCGGGGATATCCGCCCCCTCCTCGCCCAGCGCCTCAGCGAAGGACATGTCGAGCGGCACCTGCACAAGGCGCATGCCGCCCGGCCCCGGCTCCTTGATCATCACCTTCAGGTTCATCCCCTCATTCGGCTGCAACCGGATCACGAGGACATTCTCGCGCCAGTTGCCCTCTTCCTCGTCGAAGATCGAATGCGGCGGCTGACGGAAGGTGACGGCGATTTCCGACGTGCGCGCCCGCAGCCTTTTGCCGGTGCGCAGATAGAAGGGCGTGCCCTGCCAGCGCCAGTTCGCCACATGCACGCGCAGCGCGATATAGCTCTCGGTCTTCGAGGCCGGGTTCTCGGCCTTGCTCACGTAATCGGTCTCGGCGCTACCGCGGGCGATATATTGACCGCGCACGATATCCTCGGGGCCGACCGGCTGCAGCGCGCGGATCACCTTGAGCTTCTCGTCGCGCACGGCATCGGGGTCGAAGTGATAGGGCGGCTCCATCGCAATCAGGCACAAAAGCTGCATCAGGTGGTTCTGCACCATGTCCCGCATCGCGCCGGACTTGTCGTAATACGACCCCCGGCCGCCCACGCCGACCGTTTCGGCCACCGTGATTTGCACATGATCGACATATTGCGCATTCCAGAGCGGCTCGAAGAGGATATTGGCGAAGCGCACAGCCATCAGGTTCTGCACCGTCTCCTTGCCGAGGTAATGGTCGATCCGATAGATCTGATGCTCATCGAAATGCGCAGCGAGCGTGGCATTGAGCGCTTTCGCGGTGGCCAGATCGCGGCCGAAGGGTTTTTCCACCACGATCCGCGACTCGGGCGTGGCGATCCCATTGGTATGCAGCCGCTCGGCCAGTGCCCCGAAGAGCGCCGGCGCCACCGAGAAATAGAAGGCATTCACGCGGTCGGAGCGGATGCGCTCCTTGAGCTCGGACCAGCCACCCTCGCCCAGAGCATCGAGCGCGACGTAATCGAGCAGATCGAGGAAGCCCGCGATCTGCGCCGCATCGCGCTTGGTGGCCCCGACATAGTCGTCGATCGCCGCACGCACCTGGGCGCGGAAGCCCTCGGCATCCATCTCGCTGCGCGCCGCGCCCACGATCCGCGTGCCCTCGGGGATCTGCCCTGCGAAGAAGCGCCGATAAAGACCGGGAAGGATCTTGCGGGTGGCCAGATCGCCGGTCGCCCCGAAAATCACGAGGTCGAAGGGATCGACCGGGATGACGCGCGAAACCATGGGGCTCTCCGTTTTGAGGTCACGTTAGCGCTAACGTGGCCTGTTTAGCCACCGACTCCGCCGAAGTCTAGCCCGGTGCGAGGCCGGTGCAAAGTGCAATCAAAGCGGTTTGGCCGCCCCGGCCTGAGCTGGCCGATCTAGTCCGGAGCAGTGAGGAAGGCCGCAAGCACCGCAGGATCGGGGGCGAGCTCGGTCGCCATCCCCTCGGCAAATATCAGAAACTCCGCCCGAGTCTCGGGCGGGACCGAGATCAGCACCGCCATCCCGCGTTCGAGCGCGGCGCCGATCAGCGGCCGGGATCCGCGGCCCGCGGCCTCCTGTTTGCCGAATTTGTTGAGGATCAGTGCGGCCCCGGGCGCCGCCAGCTCGATCGCGCGGGCGGTCTCGGCGACCGCCCCTTCGAGGGCGCCGGCGTCGAGCGTGCAGGCATCCGCCCCGGGGCCAAGCTCTTGCGAGATCGAGACGATCCGATCGCCGGGCAGAAGCCGCAGATGCATCTCGCAGGGGCGCGGCGCGGCGATCTCGGCACGCACCATCGCGATCAGCGGATGCCCGTCGGCGCGCAGGGTCTCGGCCAGATCCGCGAGCAGCCGATCGGCGCGGCCGCGCTCGCTCAGAGTGACGAAGCCGAGCCTCATGCCGCCTCCATCGCCTTGGCGAGCCGCGGCAGTTTCGCGCGTTTCAGGAGCGGGCGCAGCGGCTGCGGCTGCCCCGAGAGCGCCTCGGCGCGGGCGCGCACCGCCTCGACCACGGCACCGACCTTGGCCGGATGATCGGACCAGAGCGCCCAGAGAAAGCCATCCGGGTCACGCCGCTCGAGCCCCTCGGCGGCCAAGGTGCCGCGCGGGAAATCCTGCGCGTTGAAGGTCACGATCGCATCGGCATGGCCACTGATCGCGGCGGCGAGCACGTGGATATCGTTCTCGTCAGGCAGATGCAGGCGGCTTTCGAGCCCCGGTTGCGGCGCGACCTCGGCGCCCGGAAATTCGGCGCGCAGGCTTGCCACCTCGCCGCGGGCATAGGCCTCATCCACCGGGCCGAGGCGGGCCGCGGCGCGCGCCCATTCCTCGAGGATGCGCGCCGACCAGAGCGGGCGATAGAGCCCCGTCCGCGCCACGCCGATCAGGATCTCGCGCAGCACGGTCGGATAGAGCACGCAGGCATCGAGCAGCATCCGCATCAGTCGAGCCGGAAGAAGAGCGCCTTCAGATAGCCGGATTCGGCAAGCTGCGGCAGCATCGGGTGATCGGGGCCGGCATATCCGGTGTGCAGGAGTTGCGAGCGCCGCCCACCCTTGCCGATACCGCGCGCCGAAGCCGCACGGAACTGCGTCAGGTCTGCGGCATGGCTGCACGAACAGAGCGTGAGATACCCGCCCGGTGCGACAAGCGGCGCCGCCAGCCGCGCAATCCGCTCATAGGCGCGCAGGCCCGCGGCGAGCGCGGGTTTCGCCGGCGCAAAAGCGGGCGGATCGCAAATCACCAGATCGAACTGCGCCCCTTCGGCCGCCAGCGCCTCGAGCGTGGCGAAGGCATCGCCCTGACGGGTGGCGAAGCGCTCCGCGGCCCCCATCGCGGCCGCGCCCTGCGCCGCCAGATCGAGCGCCGGGGCGGAACCATCGACGGCCAGCGCCGAGGCCGCGCCCCCGGCGAGACAGGCGAGCGCGAAGCCCCCGACATGGGAAAAGACGTCGAGCACCCGCGCGCCCTCGGCCAGCCGCGCGGCAAAGGCATGGTTCGGCCGCTGATCGTAAAACAGGCCCGTCTTCTGCCCGCCCAGCACATCGGCCATATAGGTCGCGCCGTTCATCGGCACCGGCACCGGCCCCTCGACCGCGCCCTGCAGGATCACGGTTTCCTCGCTCAGCCCCTCGAGGCCGCGCGCCCGGCCCGAGCCGTTCTTGATCACGGTCGAAACCCCGGTCACGGCAACCAGCGCAGCGCAGAGATCGCCGATCATCGCCTCGGACCAGGCGGCATTGGGTTGAATCACCGCCAGATCGCCGAAACGGTCGACGATCACGCCGGGCAGGCCATCGGCCTCGGCATGGATCAGCCGGTAGAAGGGCTGATCGAAGAGCCGCGCGCGCAGCTCGGCCGCATGGGCGATCCGCGCCGCGATCCAGTCGCGGGTGATCTCGGCCCCCGCATCACGGTCCATCACCCGCGCGATGATCTTCGATTTCGGATTGACGGTGACGGTGGCGAGCGGCCGCCGTTCGGCATCCTCGAGCGTGGCGATCGTGCCCGGGATCAGCGCATTGGTGCGCCGGTCCACGACCAGCTCATCGGCATAGACCCAGGGAAAGCCGTGCCGGATCGCGCGCGCCTCGGCCTTGGGGCGCAGGCGCACGACGGGGCGGCCCGGACGGGTCTCGGCAAGATCGGGGGTCTGATCGTCGGTCATGGCAGGCTCAATCGAAAAAGGGGGCTTTCGCCCCCTCTACCCGCTTCCGCCCGCAAACGAAAGCCTCGGCGCGGACCCGATCTGCCCCGCTCAGCGCAGCGCAGCGACCGGCTTGGCCCCAAGCTCGCGCGCGAGGATCGCGAGCTGATCGCGCAGCCCCTTCACCACGCCCGCATTGATCATCACCTTCTGGGTGAGCCCGCGGGCCTCTTCCTCGATCGCCTTCTGGCCCCCCGAGGCCTGAATATCGAGATTGACCGAACGCGGCGGCATCAGCTCGACGCCGGTGCGCGCATCGCGCAGGCTGAGGTCGAAATGCACCGCGTAATTGCCGCCCGTCACATAGCGCGCCTTCTCGGTCAACGCGTGGAACCGGCGCATTTTGAGGTGCAGCACCACGGGCGTGCCCTTGCGCATCCCCTGCGTGGCCTCGCGCGCGGCCGCCGTCATGATCGCCTCGACCTGTTGGTAACGGTCGCCGCGCGGATCGCCGCGCCAGACGATATCGGCGACCGGCATGTAGAGATTGGCCTCGGAAACGCGCAGGCTGCGCGGCACATCGACCTCGACCGCGCGGATCGCGAAAGCGGCCTCGGCGCGGGGCGCGGCGGTTTGGGCCTGCTGCACGGCGGCGGCCTGTCCGGGCGCGGCCGGAAGCGCGAGCGGCGCGGGATCGCTCAGCCCGCGCGAGGTGGTCTCGGTCGTGCAAGCGCCCAGCATGACTGCCAGCGCGGTGACCAGGATCGGTCGAAAATTCATCATCGTTACGCTCCCCTGCCAAGGATGTCTGCTCTGGGATTGAAGAGTGACACGTGAATATGGCAACAATTGGCCATGTTTGGTTCCAATTCGGGGATATTGTCCCCGGTCCTGCGACAGATCGGCCACCCCGCCTCGCCTGCTGCTGGTTGATTTGTTAGCGCTATCGACCTACAACCCCGGCAGGCTCCCCCGCGGCCCTCACCGGCCCGGTTGCGCCCCCTCCCCCCGGTCCGGCCCCGGCCGTGCCACCAGATGACGAAAGTCTGTTCCATGTCCGAGATGCCCCCCCTGAATGCCACGCTGGCCCGAGTGACCGAGGCGATCGAGCGGCGCTCGGCGGGGATGCGGGGGGATTATCTCGCGCGGATCCGCGAGGCGGGCGCCGCGGGCCCGGTGCGCGCCCATCTGAGTTGCGGCAATCAGGCCCATGCCTATGCCGCGATGGAAGGCGACAAGCCCGCGCTGGCCGCCGGGCAGGCCCCCAATATCGGCATCGTCACCGCCTATAACGACATGCTCTCGGCGCACAAACCCTTCGAGAGCTATCCCGATCAGATCCGTGCCGCGCTGCGCGAAACCGGCGCCACGGCGCAGGTGGCGGGCGGCGTGCCCGCGATGTGCGATGGCGTCACGCAGGGCCAGACCGGGATGGAGCTGTCGCTCTTTTCCCGCGATGTGATCGCGCTCGCCGCCGGGGTCGCGATGAGTCACAATTGCTTCGACGCCGCGCTTTATCTCGGGGTCTGCGACAAGATCGTGCCCGGGCTGATCATGGCGGCGGCGAGCTTTGGCCATGTGCCCGCCGTCTTCGTGCCCGCGGGGCCGATGACCTCGGGCCTGCCGAACGACGAAAAGGCCAAGGTGCGCCAGCAATTCGCCGCCGGCGAGATTGGCCGCGACAAGCTGATGGAGGCCGAGATGGCCTCCTATCACGGGCCGGGAACCTGCACCTTCTACGGCACGGCGAACACCAATCAGATGCTGATGGAGGTGATGGGCCTGCACCTGCCCGGCGCGAGCTTCGTCAATCCCGGAACCCCCTTGCGCGATGCGCTGACCGCGCAGGCGGCACGCCGTGCGGCCGAGATCACCGCGCTCGGCAACGACTATCGCCCGGTCGGCGAGATCCTCGACGCGCGGGCCTTCGTCAACGGGATCGTCGGGCTGATGGCGACGGGGGGCTCGACCAATCTCGTGCTGCACCTGCCGGCGATGGCGCGCGCGGCGGGGATCGCGCTGGACCTTGAGGATTTCGATGCGCTCTCGGAGGTGGTGCCGCTGATGGCCAAGGTCTATCCCAATGGCCTCGCGGATGTGAACCATTTCCACGCCGCGGGCGGGCTGCAATTCCTGATCGCCGAGCTGCTCAAGGGCGGGCTGCTGCACCCCAATGCGCGCACCGTGATGGGCGACGGGCTCGCCGCCTATACCCGCGAGCCGAAGCTGATCGACGGCAAGCTCGCTTGGGTCAAGGGCCCCGGGGAGACGACGAACGACAAGATCCTGCGCCCGGCCGCGGCCCCCTTCGCGCCGACGGGCGGGCTCAAGCAACTCGCCGGCAATCTCGGCCGCGGGGTGATCAAGATTTCCGCCGTCGCCCCCGAGCATCGGCTGATCGAGGCACCCGCGCGCATCTTTCCCGATCAGGCCGAGGTCAAGGCCGCCTTCCAGCGCGGCGAGTTCACCGAAGACACCGTGGTCGTCGTGCGCTTTCAGGGGCCGCAGGCGAACGGAATGCCCGAATTGCATTCGCTGACCCCCATTCTCTCGGTCCTGCTGGGCCGCGGGCTCAAGGTGGCGCTGGTAACCGACGGGCGGATGTCGGGGGCCTCGGGCAAGGTGCCCGCCGCGATCCATGTGAGCCCCGAGGCCGCCGCGGGCGGGCCGCTTGCGCGGCTGCGCGACGGGGATATCGTCCGGCTCGATGCCGAGGCGGGCACTCTTACCTGCCTTGCAACCGATTTCGAAGCCCGCCCGCCGGTCGTGGCCGATCTCTCCGCCAATCAGGCCGGCCTCGGGCGCGAGCTCTTCGCCGCCTTCCGCCGCAATGTCGGCCCTGCCACCGAAGGCGCGGCCGTCGTGATCTGAATTCTCGCCTCCGGCGGGAGTATTTGGACCAGGAAAAGCCCATTTCCTTGGAAAAATACGCCCGCCGGAGGCTCTTTCCTTACCCAGGAGCCGCGCATGACCCCCGCCGACCAATCCACCGAGGCCCGCAAGATCTGCGCCCTCGCCCCGATCATCCCGGTTCTCGTCGTCAAGGAGGTCGCCCATGCCGCGCCACTTGCACGCGCATTGGTCGCGGGTGGCCTGCCCGCGCTCGAGGTGACCCTGCGCACGCCCGCGGCGCTCGAGGCGATCCGCGCGATGGCCGATGTGCCCGGCGGCGTCGTCGGGGCGGGCACGCTGCTGACGCCCGCTGACGTCAAGGCCGCCAAGGCCGCGGGCGCGCGGTTCGGGGTCTCGCCCGGGCTCACCGAGACGCTCGTCAAGGCCTGTCAGGACGAGGGCCTGCCGCTCCTGCCCGGCTGCGTCACCGCCTCCGAGGTGATGCGCGCGATGGAATGGGGCTATTCCACGCTCAAATTCTTCCCCGCGGAAAGCTCGGGCGGGGCCGCGGCGGTCAAGGCGCTCGGCGGGCCGCTGCCGCAGGTGGGCTTCTGCCCGACCGGCGGGGTCAGCCTGAAGAATGCCCGTGATTACCTGAGCTTGCCGAATGTTCTTTGCGCGGGTGGCTCCTGGGTCGCGCCTGAAGCGAAGATGATCGCGGGCGATTGGGCGGGCATCGAGACACTGGCCGCCGAGGCGAGTGCCCTGCCGCGCTGAGGCTTCAGGGCCCCTCGATCCGCGCCGCGCGCCCGCCGCGCCGTTTTCCGGCCGCGGCCAGGGACGCAGCAAGCCCCGCCGCCAGAACCCGGCTCATCGGATGGGCGGGGTCGGCGCCATGGGCGGCCAGCACCACATGCATCGCCTCCTGCGGCTCGGTGCCGGGCGCAAGGCTCAGCGCCCAGTCGAGGAAGATCGAGCGGCATTCGCCCTCGGTGATCCCCTCGATCCGGTAACTCTCGCGGATCAGCCCCTTGGGGTCGGCCTGAGCCAGCTCCATCACCCGCCTCCCCATCACGCCTCGCCCAGCGCCCGATTCACAACCGCGGCCACGCTGCCCGTGACCTCGGCCAGCCGCGCGGCCAGCGCCTCGAGGCTTTCGGCATCGACCTCGCGCAGCAGGAAGGCCCGCCCGCCTGCGCCGATCGCCTCCATGTCGAGCGGCTTTTCCGTCAGGAGCCGCCCGCCCGCCTGCAGCCGCCACAGGAACCGATAGGCCGAGGCCAGGGTCTCCGCCTCCTCGGGGCTCACGAAGCCCGCCCGGGGACCGATCCGCAATTGCGCCTCGACGCGCCGCGCGGGCGCCCCGGCACGCAGGGCGAAACTCTGCGCGAGCAGTTCGAGATCCTGCAACCGGCCGGGGCCGATCTTGGCTTCCCAGGCGCCGTCGGGGGCCTTGGCGGCAAAGATCCGCGCCCGCATCTCGGCGAGATCGGGCATCACCCGCGCCGCGCCCCCCTTGGCCACCAGAACCTCGACCCGCGCCGTCTCGATATCGGCCAGAAGCCCGGGATCGCCCGCAATCCCGCGCGCGCGGGTCAGCGCCAGATGCTCCCAGGTCCAGGCCTCGGTCATCTGATAGTCGCGGAAGCTCTCGAGCGAAACGGCGACCGGCCCCTGCTTGCCCGATGGCCGCAGGCGCATGTCGACCTCGTAAAGCCGCCCCTCGGGCATCGGCGCGGTCAGCGCGGTGATCAGCGCCTGCGTCAGCCGCGCGAAATAGGTCCGCGTGGCGAGCGGTTTGGGCCCCTCCGAGGCCTCGGCGCCCGCCGCGTCATAGATCACGATCAGGTCGAGATCGGAGGCGGCATTGAGCCGCTCGGCCCCGAGCGAGCCCATCCCGAGCACCGCCGCCCCACGCCCGGGCGGGGCCCCATGCTTGCGCGCGAATTCCGCCACCACCGCGGGCCAAAGCCCCGCGACCGCAACCCCCGCGATATCGGCATAAGCGCGCGCCGCCTCGCCCGCGTCGATCAGCCCGCGCAGGTGATGCACGCCCACGCGGAACTTCAACTCTTTACTCCAACGCCTTGCCATATCGAGCTTTTTCTCGTAATCTCCGGCGACGTCCAACTCCGCATCGAAGCCCTTGCGCAACGCCTCCGCCCCCGGCCAGGGCGCGAAGAACGCCCCCCCGATCACCGCATCAAGCACCCCGGAATTGCGCGAGAGATAGCTGGCCAGCCCCGGCGCCGTTGCGCAGATGTCAACAATCAGATCGATTAGCTGGGGATTGGCGTCGAACAGCGAAAACAGTTGAACTCCGGCCGGCAACCCCTTGAGAAATCTATCGAACTGCCGAAGCGCCTCATCGGGATCGGCCGCCGCCTCCTGCAGGCGGTGCAGGATCTCGGGTTCGATCCGGCCAAAGATCGCCTGCGCCCGGTCCGAGCGCAGACAGGGATAGGAGCGCCAGCCCGCCACCACCCCCTCGGCCGCCGTGGACAATTCGGGTCGCGCCGCCGCCTCGCCCGGCGCGAAGAAGTCGCCGGTCAGCGCCTCGACCCGCGAGAGCCGCCCGATCAGCCGCGCCGACCAGGCCGCCAGATCGCCCTCGCCCATCATCGCCGCGATCCGCGCGAGGCCCTCGGGGCTCGTCGGCAAAAGCTGCGTCTGGGCGTCGTTGACCATCTGGATCCGATGCTCGATCTCGCGATGTTCGCGGTAGTGCTCGGTCAGCTCGCGCGCGACGGCGAGCGGCACCCAGTCGCGCGCGGCGAGTTTCGCGAGGCCCCCGACCGTGGTCGGATCGCGCAGGCCCGGATCGCGCCCGCCTGCGATGAGCTGCCGGGTCTGGGTGAAAAACTCGATCTCGCGGATGCCGCCCTGCCCAAGTTTCATATTGTGCCCGGGCAGCGAAATCGGCCCGTTCAGCCCCTTGTGATCGCGAATGCGCAGCCGCATATCGTGCGCGTCCTGAATGGCGGCGAAATCGAGATGCTTGCGCCAGACGAAGGGGGTGAGCGTGCGCAGGAACCCCGCGCCCGCCGCGAGATCGCCGCCGCAGGGCCGCGCCTTGATATAGGCCGCGCGCTCCCAGGTGCGGCCCTCGGCCTCGTAATATTGCTCGGCCGCGCCCATCGAGATGCAGACCGGCGTCACGCTCGCATCGGGGCGCAGCCGCAGATCGGTGCGGAACACATACCCGCCCGCGGTCACGTCCGAGAGAAGCGCGGTCATCTTGCGCGCCACGCGAATGAAGGCCGCGCGCGCGTCCATCCGGTCGTCGGGGGCATAGCGGGTCTCGTCGAAGAGACAGATCAGGTCGATGTCCGAGCTGTAATTGAGCTCGCCCGCGCCCATCTTGCCCATCGCGAGCGCCACCATCCCGGCGGCGGTTTCGGCATCCTCGGGGCCCGCGCCGGGGATCTTGCCGCGGCGGATCTCCTCGGCCACAAGGCGGCGGATCGACAGATCGACCGCGGTATCGGCCAGCCGCGTCAGCGCCCCGGTGACCGCCTCGAGCGGCCAGACCCCGCCGAGATCGGCCAGCGCCGTGAGCGCCGCGACGCGCCGCTTGGCCGCGCGCAGGGCCTCGCCCAGAGTGTCGAGCGGGGTCTCCGGCAGATCGGCGAGCGCGGCCGACAAGGCGGCCTCGGGCGCGCCCGCGAGCGCCGGGGCGAGCCACTCCGCCTCGCGCGTCATGACGCCTGCGAGGAAGGGCGAGCAGCCGGCCGTGCCCGCGATCAGATCCCGCATCTCGGGCGGAAGATCGGAATAAAGCGCCGCGACATCGGCCCCCCGCGCGCGCTCGAAGGCGATCGGGGAACGGGTCAGGCGGGCGGCGAACGACATTTGGGTCATGGCGCCACACTAGCCCCGCGCCCGGCCCGGTCAATGGCTTCCCCTCGCTGCGGCCGCATGGCAAAACCGCTGCGCAGCAGCAAGGGAGAGGCGCAATGAGCAAATCGCTGAAACGGGTCGAGGCGGCGCTGGCGGCGGCCGGGATCGCGGCCGAGATCCGCGAGGTCGGGCAGGCGCGCACCGCGCTCGAGGCGGCCGAGGCCGCGGGCTGCGCGGTCGATCAGATCGTGAAATCCATCATCTTCCGCGGCGAGGAGAGCGGCCATGTCGTGTTGTTCCTGACCGCGGGCGGCAACCGGGTCAGCGCGGCGAAGGCAAGCGCGGTCGCAGGCCAGCCGCTCGGCAAGGCCGAGGCCGATCTGATCCGCGCCGAGACCGGCTTTGCAATCGGCGGCGTCTCGCCCGTCGGCCATCTGACCCCGGTGCGGGCCTATTTCGACCCGCGGCTGCTCGGTTTCACCGAGGTCTGGGCCGCGGCCGGCACGCCGCGCCACATCTTCCGCGCGGCGCCCGGCGATCTCCTGGCGGTGACCGGCGCGAAGCTCGCCGATTTCACGGAATGACACCCGTCACAGGGGGCGCTGCCCCCTCGGGCTTCGCCCTCACCCCCGGGATATTTTTGCACAGTTGAGGGAGAAGCCCTCCGAGAGGTGCGCGGCGATCTCCTCTTCAACCTGATCCAAATATCCCGGGGGAGGCTCGCAAGAGCCGGGGGCAGAGCCCCCCCTTTGGCGCGCGGGGGCCTGTGAAGCGGCTCCCTCTCCGAAAATGTAAAAATCTTTTACATCCCCTCTTGACCGAAGCGCCCCGCCCTCCCATCTTGGCTCATGTAAAGGCAATTTACATAACCCAACGGAGGTTCACATGTCTGCCTATGCCTATTCCGACGCTCCTGCCCGCCCGGGCTGGATCACCCGCACGCTCAACTGGCTCGACGAACGCGGGCCGCTATCCTGGATCGTGGTCATGGTGGGCTCGTTCATTTTCGCCGGCCCCCTCGGGCTCGTCGTGCTCGGCTTCATCCTGATCACCGGGCGGTTCGGGCGCGGCTGCCGCGCGGCGCGCGAACGGCATCAGGCACGCTTTGGGGCCTGCGGGCCGCGGATGCACTTCCATGCCCGCCGGATGACCGGCAATGCCGCCTTCGACACCTACAAGGCCGAGACGCTGGCCCGGCTCGAACGCGAGCAGGACGATTTCGAAGCCTTCCTGCGCCGCCTGCGCGAAGCCCGCGACAAGGCCGAGTTCGATCAATACATGGACGAACGTGCCCGCGCCGCGGCAGCCCCGGCCGACGAGACCGAGCTCGACGACGAGGGCGGCGCGCCGAGCCCCGAGCGGACCGACCCGCCCCGGCCCGGCGCCTACTGATTGCACCAACCGCGCCGCCCCACCGGGGCGGCGCCCCCTATCCGTCAGAAAATCCAAGCAATCTGCACGAGCCCCTTGGCGCAAGCCCCGGCTCTTGATAGCCTCGGCGCGAAGGCTATTTCTGACGGGTCATGCGCCACTCACTCCCCCTCGCCCCCCAGTTCTACGTGACGGCCCCGCAGCCCTGCCCCTATCTCGAGGGCCGGGCCGAACGGAAATTGTTCACCGCACTGCAGGGCGAAGGCGCGGAGAAGCTCAACAACGCGCTCTCGCGGCAGGGGTTCCGCCGCTCGCAGAACGTGCTCTATCGCCCCTCCTGCGCCGATTGCACCGCCTGCCTCTCGGCGCGGATCCGGGTTGCGGATTTTGCGCCCTCGAAGACCCAGCGCCGGGTCCTGCGGCGCAATGCCGATCTCAAGCGCACCGCGACGAGCCCCTGGGCCACCGAAGAGCAATTCGCCCTTTTTCGCCGCTATCTCGACCACCGTCACGCGGACGGCGGCATGGCCGACATGGATATCTTCGAATTTGCCGCGATGATCGAGGAAACCCCGGTCAAGACCCGCGTCATCGAATATCGCGAGACCGCCGCCACCCCGGGCACCACCCGTGCGCTGACCGCCGTCTGCCTCACCGATGTGCTCGATGACGGGCTGAGCATGGTCTACAGCTTCTATGACCCGGACCGGATCGACGACAGCCTCGGCACCTATCTGATCCTCGATCATGTCGATATCGCGCGCCGCGCGGGGCTTCCTTACGTCTATCTCGGCTATTGGGTGCCCGGCTCGCGCAAGATGGGCTACAAGGCCCGTTTCGGCGCGCTCGAGATTTTCAAGAACGGCCGCTGGCAGGATATCGGCAACCCCGAGGATCACTCGGGCGAGACCCACCCGCTCTCGGTCGATCCGATCGCCGAACAGGTCGCGCGCATCGCGCTGCCCGACACCCGCGGCTGATCCGCCCTCTCGACGCAGATGAAGTGCCGCCTGCCGGGCGTGTCATGCGCCCCTCGCAAGGCCGCCAGATGGCGCGCGAATAGCTCATTGCCCAACGTGCGGTTTTGCCGCAATTTTCTTGCGGAAAAGCCCGATTTTCTTGACTTTTCCGTCTGGACAGGGCGACCCCTCGGTGACAGGTTCGCGCCGCCGCCGGGCCCTCCCGCTGATCCGGCCGCATTTCCGAGACTTTACCAAGAGGATCCCCGATGGATCGCCGTTCCTTCCTGACCAAAGCCGCGCTCGGCACCGCCGCGACGACGCTCGCCGCCCCCGCGATCGCGCAATCCGCGCCCAAGATCACCTGGCGGATGACCTCCTCCTTCCCGAAATCGCTTTCGACCCTCTTTGGCAATACCGAGGAACTCGGCCGCCGCGTGGCCGAAGCGACCGATGGCAATTTCCAGATCCAGTCCTTCGCCGCGGGCGAGCTCGTCGGCGGGCTGCAGGCCGCCGATGCCGTCATGGCCGGCACCGTCGAGGCCGCGCATACCGTGGGCTACTATTACTGGGGCAAAGATCCGGCCTGGGCGCTTGGTGCGGCCGTTCCCTTCGCGCTCTCGGCGCGCGGCATGAACGCCTGGCACTACTTCGGCGGCGGGATTGATCTCTATAACGAATTCCTCGCGCCTCAGGGCCTGATCGCCTTCCCGGGCGGCAATACCGGCACCCAGATGGGCGGCTGGTTCCGCCACGAGATCAACACGCTCGAGGACCTCAAGGGCCTCAAGTTCCGCGTCGGCGGCTTTGCCGGCGAAGTGCTCTCGCGCCTCGGCGTCGTGCCCCAGCAGATCGCGGGCGGCGATATCTATGCAGCCCTCGAAAAGGGCACGATCGACGCCACCGAATTCGTCGGCCCCGCCGATGACGAGAAGCTCGGTTTCGTGCGCGTCGCGCCCTATTACTACTATCCCGGCTGGTGGGAAGGTGGACCGACGGTCCACTTCATGTTCAACAAGGCGGCCTACGAGGATCTGCCCCCCGCCTATCAGTCGCTCCTGCGCAACATGAGCCAAGCGGTCGATGCGAACATGCTGCAGCAATACGACTACGAAAACCCCCGCTCGATCAAGAAACTGATCGCCGAGGGCACGCAGTTGCGCCCGTTCAGCCCCGAGATCCTGCAGGCCTGTTTCGAGACGGCAAACACCGTCTATGCCGAGATCGAGGCGAAAAACCCGGCCTTCGCCAAGATCTGGGGCTCGATCAAGGAGATGCGCGGCGAGCACTACCTCTGGACGCAGGTTGCCGAGTACAATTACGACACTTTCATGATGATCCAGCAACGCAACGGCGCGCTCTGATCGCCCGAAACCTGTGCGAATGCCGAGACTTGCGGCATTCACTCCGGATCGCTTCGCCCCCCGCCCCGATCTTTCGCGGCGGGGGGTATTTTATTAACGAAAATTGCGCACGGCCGCTGCGGCAGGGCTGGACAGGGCGATCCGGTCAAGTAAAGTGACCGCCGAGCGCCACCCGGAGAGGAGCCCATACGGGTCCGGCTGGCCCGAACCGATGCGGATACGACTACCGGGAGGATATACATGGATCGTCGTTCGTTTCTGACCAAGGCCGCGCTTGGCGGCACTGCCGCCACGCTGGCCGCCCCCGCTCTGGCGCAAGCCACGCCGAAAGTGACCTGGCGCCTGACCTCGTCCTTCCCGAAATCGCTCGACACGATCTATGGCGGCGCCGAGGTGCTGTCGAAGATGGTCAACGAGGCCTCGGACGGCAATTTCCAGATCCAGGTCTTCGCCGCGGGCGAGATCGTCGGCGGTCTGCAGGCGGCCGATGCCGCTGCGGCCGGCACCGTCGAGGCCTGCCACACCGTGGCCTATTACTACTGGGGCAAGGATCCGACCTGGGCGCTCGGCGCGGCCGTGCCCTTCGCGCTCAACGCGCGCGGCATGAACGCCTGGCAATATCAGGGCGGCGGCATCGACCTCTATAACGAATTCATGGCCAAGCAGGGCCTCGTGGCGCTGCCCGGCGGCAACACCGGCGTGCAGATGGGCGGCTGGTTCCGCAAGGAAATCAACACCGTCGAGGACCTCAAGGGCCTCAAGATGCGGGTCGGCGGCTTTGCCGGCAAGGTCATGGAGAAACTCGGCCTCGTGCCGCAGCAGATCGCTGGCGGCGACATCTATCCGGCCCTGGAAAAAGGCACGATCGACGGCACCGAATGGGTCGGCCCCTATGATGACGAGAAGCTCGGCTTCTACAAGGTGGCGCCCTATTACTACTATCCCGGCTGGTGGGAAGGTGGTCCGACCGTCCACTTCATGTTCAACAAGGACGCCTATGACGGGCTGCCGCCGGCCTATCAGTCGCTCCTGCGCACCGCGGCGCAGGCGGCCGATGCGAACATGCTGCAGATGTATGACTGGCTGAACCCGAAGGCGCTCAAATCGCTGATCGCCAATGGCGCGCAGCTGCGTCCCTTCTCGCCCGAGATCCTGCAGGCCTGCTTCGCCGCGGCCAACGAGGTCTATGCCGAAATGGAAGCCACGAACCCCGAGTTCAAGAAGATCTGGGAATCGATCAAGGCCTTCCGTGGCGAGACCTATCTCTGGAGCCAGGTCGCGGAATACAACTACGACACCTTCATGATGATCCAGCAGCGCAACGGCGCGCTCTGATCCCTCACGACGGACCACGAAACCCCGGGCCACGCGCCCGGGGTTTTCATTTGCGGGGCGCGCTTGCCCCCATAACCCGCCCGCCTACGAACGAACCCGCCCGCGCCTGCGCCCCCCTTTCCCCATCAACTGTGCCCAAATATCCCGAGGGGTGAGCCGCACCGCGGCGAGGGGGCGAGCAGCCCCCTGCACCCTCCCCGTCCCTCACAATGTCCGGGATACGCCCCTCAGCAAATCGCGGCCGCGCCGCCTCTGCGCAAAATTTGCGTCTCTGCGGGAATAAACCCCGCACCCCATCGTCTTCTCTTCTGTCCAATCCAACAGGGAGACCCCGAGATGACCCGACTGATCCTGACGTCCGCGCTCAGCCTGATGCTGGCCAGCACCGCCGCCCTCGCCGCCGACCCGGCGATGACCGCCACCACCGCCAAGGGCCCGACCCTCGTCGACGCCAAGGGCATGACGCTCTATACCTTCGACAAGGACAGCGCCGACAAGGTCGCCTGCGTCGACAAATGCGCCGCGAACTGGCCGCCGTTCCTCGCCGAAGCGGGTGCGATGGCCTCGGGCGACTGGACCGTCGTCACCCGCCCCGAAGGCACGATGCAATGGGCCTACAAGGGCAAGCCGCTCTATGCCTGGGTCAAGGACATGAAGCCGGGCGACATCACCGGCGACAATTTCCTCGACGGCGCCTGGCACGTCGCGCAACCCTGAAGCCAGTGACGGCCGCGCCAGCGCCCCCGGGCTGGCGCGACCCGGACGGCCCCGGAGCCCGGGGCCGCCTCCCCGAGCCAAGACCTGCGAGAGAGCATGACCACGCGCCGCACCCGCCATCTGATCGAAGCGCAGATCCCCGCGCTGCGCCGCTTTGCCCGCGCGCTTTTGCGCGATGCCGAGGCCGCCGACGATCTGGTGCAGGATTGCCTGCTGCGGGCGCTCTCGCGCTGGCACCTCCTGCGCTCCGAGGAGGAACTGCGCGCCTGGCTCTTTGCGATGCTGCGCAACCTGCATATCGACGGGCTGCGTGCCAAGGCCCGGCGCGGCACGCCGGTTGCGCTCGATCTCGCGCCAGAACCCGCCGCCGCCGGCACCCCCGAGGCCTCGCTGCAGTTCACGCAAGTGATGCAGGCCATCGGGCGCCTGCCGCTCGAACAGCGCGAGGTGCTGCTGCTGGTCGGGGTCGAGGATTTCAGCTATGAGGCGACCGCCCGCATCCTCGGCATCCCGCGCGGCACGGTGATGTCGCGGCTCTCGCGCGGGCGCGCGGCGCTGCGGGCCCTGACCGAAGAGCCGCCGACCGAAACCGACCGATCCGGCCCGCGGCCCCCCTTGAGGAGCGTGAAATGACCGAAGTGAACGCCCCCCGCCCCGAAGCCCCGCTGACCGAGGCCGAGGTCCAGGCGCTGGTCGATGACCGTCTGCCCCCGGATCGGGCCGAGGCCGCGCGCGCGGCGCTGGCCGCCGATCCCGATCTCGCGGCCCGCGTTGCCGCCCAGCGCGCCGACCGCCTCGCGCTGCGCGCGGCCCTCGACCCGATCGCGGCCGAGCCGATCCCCGAGCGGCTGCGCCTTGCGCATCTCGCGCCGCGCGACGGGGCCTTCGTGCCGCTGCGCCGGATCGCGGCGAGCCTCGCCCTGATCGGGATCGGCGCGCTCGGTGGCTGGCAGATCGCAGGCCGTGACCCCGCCCCCGCCGCCCAGCCGATGATGCGCCTCGCCGCCGAGGCGCAACTGGCCCATGCCGTCTATGCGGTCGAGGTCGCCCATCCGGTCGAAGTGGCGGTGAGCGAGGGCGATGCGGCGGAACCGCATCTGATGGCCTGGCTTTCCAAACGCCTTGGCCATCCGCTCGCGGCCCCCGATCTGCGCGCCCAAGGCTTCACGCTGATCGGCGGCCGCCTCCTGCCCGCCGATCAGGGCCCCGCCGCGCAGCTCATGTATGAAGACGCGAGCGGCCAGCGCGTCACCCTCTATGTCGCCGCCACCCCGGGCAGCGAGACCGCCTTCCGCTTCCGCGAGGGCGCGGATGGCACGGCGAGCCTCGTCTGGGTCGAGGCGGGGCTGGGCTTTGCGCTTTCGGGGCCGATGGATCGCGCCGCGCTCTGGCCGCTGGCCGAAGCCGCCTATCACGAACTGTCGCTTTGACGAAAGAGGCCCCCTTCAAAGGGAAGGGGGCCAGGTTCACCGATCAGGCTCATTCGTTGACCGCCCTAGCTTTCGCCGTTTTGCCTGGGCCATCTCGGCGCCTGGGGCGAGCGCACCCGCCCCGGATGGAAACGGCCCCGGGCGAACCCGGGGCCGGTTGATCAGCTGCAGCCGCTCGTGCCGCCGCAGGTGTTGCACTTCATGCAGGTGCCGTTGCGCACCAGCGTATAGTTGCCGCATTCGCCGCAGGCCTCGCCCTCGTAGCCCTGCATCTTGGCCTTGGTGCGCGCATCCATCGCCACCACGCCCGAGGAAATCGAGGTGCTCACGCTCGCGTTCACCGCCATCGCGGTTTCGGGCACCAGCGTGTTGAGCGCGCTCATCGGGTCGAGCGCCGCGGCGCCGCCTTGCAGCACGACGAGCTCTTGCGGCAGGCGCTTGCGCAGATAGCCGGTCGAGGAAATCTGGCGCAGCACCTCGAGCGATTTCGACGCAGCCGACTCGCTGACCGGCTCGATGTTCGAGCGCTTGCCCTCATCCGTGCCGCCGCCGAGATCGTCGAACGACGTCCCCTTCGGCTTGATATGCGCGAGATCGGTGCGGTCGAGATAGCTCACCGCCAGCTCGCGGAACACATAGTCGAGGATCGAGGTCGCGTTCTTGATCGAGTCATTGCCCTGGACCATGCCCGCAGGCTCGAACTTGGTGAAGGTGAAGGCGTCGACGAATTCCTCGAGCGGCACGCCGTATTGCAGGCCGACCGAGACCGCGATGGCGAAGTTGTTCATCATCGCCCGGAAGCCTGCGCCTTCCTTGTGCATGTCGATGAAGATCTCGCCGAGCTGGCCGTCCTGATATTCGCCGGTCCGCAGATAGACCTTGTGACCGCCGACGACCGCCTTCTGGGTATAGCCCTTGCGGCGCTCGGGCAGCTTCTCGCGGTGGCTGCGCACGATCTCCTTGACGACCACCTTCTCGATGATCTTCTCGGCCAGAACCACGGCCTTTTCCTGCTGGCTGCCGGTGGCGAGGATTTCCTCGGCCTCCTCGTCATCCTCGACGAGCGCGGACGCCAGCGGCTGGCTGAGTTTCGAGCCATCGCGGTAAAGCGCGTTTGCCTTGATGCCGAGGGACCACGACAGCTCATAGGCCGCCAGCGTTTCCTCGATCGTGGCCGAGTTCGGCATGTTGATCGTTTTGGAAATCGCGCCCGAGATGAACGATTGCGCCGCGGCCATCATGCGGATGTGGCTCTCGACCGAGAGGTAACGCTTGCCCTTCTTGCCGCAGGCATTGGCGCAGTCGAAGACCACGTAATGCGCGGGGCTCAGGAACGGCGCCCCTTCGAGGGTCATCGTGCCGCAGACATGGTCATTGGCCGCGTCGATCTGCGCGCGGGTGAAGCCGAGGTGACGCAGCATGTCGAAGGTCGGGTCGTTCAGCTTCTCGGCCGGGATGCCGAGCGTCTTGGTGCAGAAATCCTCGCCCAGCGTCCACTGGTTGAACACAAAGCGGATGTCGAAGGCCGAGGGCAGCGCGGCCTCGATCTTCTCGATTTCCCGCGCGCCAAAGCCGTGGCCGATCAGCGCGGTGTGGTTGATGCCGGCGCAGTTGCCAAGCGAGCCATGACCCACCGCATAGGCGATGATTTCCTCGATCTGCGCCGAGCCATAGCCCAGCGTTTCGAGCGCCGCCGGAACCGAGCGGTTGATGATCTTGAAGTAACCGCCGCCGGCCAGCTTCTTGAACTTCACCAGCGCGAAGTCGGGCTCGATGCCGGTCGTGTCGCAATCCATGACAAGGCCGATGGTGCCGGTCGGCGCGATGACCGAGACCTGCGCATTGCGGAAGCCATGCGCCTCGCCCAAGGCCAGCGCCTCATCCCAGGCCGATTTCGCCATGGCGATCAGGCCCTGATCGGGGCAGTTGGCGTGATCGAGCGCGACCGGTTTCACCTCGAGCGCCTCATAGCCCTCGGTTTTCCCATGCGCTGCGGTGCGGTGGTTGCGGATGACGCGCAGCATATGCGCCGCGTTCTTGGCATAGCCCGGGAAGGCGCCAAGCTCTGCCGCCATCTCGGCCGAGGTCGCATAGCTGACGCCGGTCATGACCGCGGTCAGCGCACCGCAAAGCGCCCGGCCCTCGGCCGAGTCGTAACCGAGCCCCATGTTCATCAGCAAACCGCCGATATTGGCATAGCCAAGGCCGAGCGTGCGGAAGTCATAGCTGCGCTGCGCGATTTCCTGGCTCGGGAATTGCGCCATCAGCACCGAGATTTCCAGCGTGACGGTCCAGAGCCGGGTCGCATGGACATAGGCCTCGGCGTCGAATTTCGCGCCCTTGTAGAAGGTCAGCAGGTTCATCGAGGCGAGGTTGCACGCCGTATCATCGAGGAACATGTATTCCGAGCAGGGGTTCGAGCCACGGATCTGCCCGTCCTCGGGGCAGGTGTGCCACTCGTTCACCGTGTCGTGGAACTGGATGCCGGGGTCGGCACAGGCCCAGGCGGCATGACCCACCTGTTCCCAGAGCTCACGCGCCTTGACGGTCTTGGCGACCTTGCCATCGGTGCGGCGCAGCAGTTCCCACGGCGCATCGTCCTTGACCGCCTTGAGGAAGGCGTTGGTCACCCGCACCGAGTTGTTCGAGTTCTGGCCCGAGACCGAGATATAGGCCTCCGAGTCCCAATCGGTGTCATAGGTCGGGAATTCGATGCTGTCGAAGCCCTGACGCGCATATTGCAGCACGCGGTTGACATAGGTTTCCGGGATCAGCGCCTTCTTGGCCGAACGGATCGCGGCCTTGAGGCCCTCGTTGACGCTCGGGTCGACGCGGCCCTCTTCAGTGCCATCCCAGGCGCGGATCGCCTCGAAGATCTTGTTGAGCTCGCGCTCGTGCATCTTCGAGCCCGCGACCAGCGAGGCGACCTTCTGCTCTTCGATGACCTTCCAGTTGATGAAGCTCTCGATATCGGGGTGATCCATGTCGCAGATCACCATCTTGGCCGCGCGGCGCGTGGTGCCGCCCGATTTGATCGCACCCGCCGCGCGATCACCGATCTTCAGAAAGCCCATCAGGCCCGAGGATTTGCCGCCGCCCGAGAGCTTCTCGCCCTCCGCGCGGAGCGAGGAGAAGTTGGTCCCGGTGCCCGAGCCGTATTTGAAAAGACGCGCCTCGCGGACCCAGAGATCCATGATCCCGCCATCGCCCACCAGATCGTCCTTGACCGACTGGATGAAGCAGGCGTGCGGCTGCGGGTGCTCATAGGCGCTCGCGGATTTCGTCAGTTTGCCGGTGACGTGGTCGACATAGTAGTGACCTTGGCTCGGGCCGTCGATGCCATAAGCCCAGTGCAGGCCGGTGTTGAACCACTGGGGCGAGTTCGGTGCGGCCATCTGTTCGGCCAGCATGTAACGCATTTCGTCGTAATAGGCGCGGGCATCGGCCTCGGTGGTGAAATAGCCACCTTTCCAGCCCCAATAGGTCCAGGCGCCGGCCAGACGATCGAAGACCTGCTTGGCCGAGGTCTCGCCCACGATCCGCTGATCTTCGGGCAGTTGGGCAAGCGCCGCCTCATCGGCGACCGAGCGCCACAGGAACTCGGGCACGCCCTTTTCCTTCACGCGCTTGAGCACCGCCGGAACGCCGGCCTTGCGGAAATATTTCTGCGCAAGAACGTCCGAGGCGACCTGGCTCCAGCCCTCGGGAACCTCCACCTGGTCGTTCTTGAAGACGATCTTGCCGTCAGGATTGCGAATCTCGGAGGTGGTCGTGGCGAAAGCGATCTCGCCATAGGCGCCGGTGTCTGCTCGGGTGAACTTGCGTTCGATTTTCATTGGCCCTGTCCCATGCTCTTCAAGTGCGTCTCAAAAAATTGTCGCAGGGCACTGGCGCGAAAGACCCTCGCATCCCGGCGCAAACCGAGTGCGGCACGGCCCCACGGACCGAGCTGGATGCTGGATCTGTCCCCGTCTGCGCCGCCACTATATCTGGTGGCTTTTGCTGCTGACGCCCACAAACTGACGTAGCCGCCGGGTTCGGTCAACATTTCTTTAAGGGGTGTAACCACGATTTTTCGATTGACGCGGACCCCGGATCAGGGGCCGGCGGGGGGCAGCCGATTCATCCACAAATGGTTAATCGCGCCCCGGACCGGATGGATCGCGGGATTCGCCTTGTTTCCTGCGGTCTTGCGACGACTTCACGACGATTTCGTTAAGGTTGATCCACAGAGCACAATATCTTGTGGATAGAATGGCGGTTTACCCCGCGCGACGGCCTGTCGCGGCACCGCCACAGGTCGCACGAATCGAAGCGCACAAGAGAGAGGCAAAAGGCGGGATGGTCGGGGCGGCGAGATTCGAACTCACGACCTACTGTACCCAAAACAGTCGCGCTACCAGGCTGCGCTACGCCCCGACCGGGCCTGTCTACTGGCTCGCGCGCGGGAGGGGAAGACCGTATCTTGGGCCCGCGCCCCTAGCGGCACGGAACACGCGCGGTCTCGGCCGCGATCGCGGGATGGGCGAGCAGGCTGCCCGGCCCGATCCCGATTGCGCGCGCAAGCCCGCCGTTGATTTCCAGCACGAAGCGCACCGGCGCGCCCGAAGGGATCGGCGTCTCGTCGAAGGGCTTGGCATTCTCATGCACGCCGACCACTTCGCCACGCGCGTCGATGAAGATCATGTCGAGCGGGATGCGCGTGTTGTGCATCCAGAAGGCCACCGGCCGCTCGGTCGGATAGACGAAGAGCATCCCCGCCCCACGCGCGAGATGATCGCGGTCCATCAGACCCTGCGCGCGCTCGGCCTCGTCATCGGCGATTTCGATGGTGAATTGCGCGCGCCCGCCCGAGGGCAGATCGAGCCGCGCCAGATCTGCGCGGCACGCCTCGGCCCGCGCGCCCACCGGTGCGGCCAGAGCAAGACAAAGCCAGAGCGCCGCGAACCGCCGCGCCCCGTGGCATCCCACGCTCAGCGCGCCTGCCGAACCGCCATTTCCCATGACACCACCTGCGCCGCCATGCGCCCGCGCTTGCCCTCGATCACGCGCAGGCACACCGCCTCGCCCGAGGTCAGATCGGCAAAGCCAGACCGGCGCAGCACTTCGATATGGATGAAGATGTCCTCACCGCGGCCGAAGACATTGGCGAAGCCGAAACCCTTGCCCTTGTCGAACCACTTCACGCGTGCGGGTTCCAGAGGCAGCGCCGCGATCGTCTCGGGGCTGGTCTCGCTCAGGTCCTCGACCATCACCGCGCGGCTCTCGTCGGCGGGCGGCAGGATCTCGATCACCTCGACGGCCTGCGCCCCGCGCGGCGTCGATTGCACGCTCACCGTGATGCCCGCCCCATCCGCGACCGAGCTCTGGCCGAAATTGCGCAGAACGTTGCCGTGCAGCAAGATGTCGGGCCCACCCCCTTCATCCAGGATGAAGCCGAAGCCCTTGCCGGGGTCAAACCATTTGACCCTGCCTGCCACGCGGCGCAGTTCGGAGTTTTCGTCGCTCATTTATCCTCTTTCGTCGCAGACACTTTGGGTGTCGGCACTCGAAGCCTGTCCGGGCCTTTGCCCAAGTCTCACACGTAGGGGGTGGGATTCAAGCGTAAAAAGTCAGGTATTCCATACCTCTTCATTTCACGAAGCGCGAAATTCAGGGATTCAACCGCTCGATCTGCCATTCCGCCGCCGGGTTGACGCGACGCCACCGGAAACGGTCGTGCAGGCGGAACGGCCCGTCCGCCCAGAATTCGATCTCGAGCGGCGCAATGCGGAACCCGCCCCAGAACGGCGGGCGCTTCGGGCTCGGGCCCTGCGTCGCGGTGACCTTGGCGACCTCGGCCATCAGCGCAGTGCGCGAGCTGAGTGGTTGGCTCTGATGCGAGGCCCAGGCCCCGAGCCGCGACTTGAGCGAGCGCGAGGCGTAATAAGCATCCGCCTGCGGTCCCTCCTCGCGGGTCACGAGACCGCGCACCCGGATCTGTCGGCGCAGGCTCTTCCAATGCAGCACGAAAGCGGCCTTGCCCTGATCGCGCCCCGCATGCTCGATCTCCTGCGCCTTGGCCGAACCATAGTTGGTGTAAAAGACGAAGGCCCCGCCCGAGGGCGCATCCCGCCCCTCGATCTCCTTCAGCAGCACCATGCGCACATTGGGCAAGCCCTCGGCATCGACGGTCGCGATCGCGATCGCATTGGGATCGTTCAGCTCGCTCTCTTCGGCCTCGGCCAGCCATGCCTGCGCCAGGGCGAAAGGATCCTCGCCCGCGAAAATGCCCGTTCTGTCGCTCATCACCGTCTCCACTTCCCCCAAACCGGCGCCGCGCATGGCGTCGGGTCTTCCGGCGCGGCGCGCGCCCGGGCTGTCCGCCCCGCATCGCACCGTCGCGCCTCTTCGCTGCACCGCCGCGATGCGTCGCGGCCTTGATGCCCCCGAATTCTTCGCCTAATGCTGGCGCACTTACCAGAGGGAAGCGAAGGAAAGCGCAAATGTCGATGAACCTGTTGGCGGGCAAACGCGGTCTGATCATGGGCCTTGCGAACGACAAGTCGATCGCCTGGGGGATCGCCAAGGCCTGCGCCGATGCGGGCGCGGAACTCGCCTTCTCCTATCAGGGCGATGCGCTCAAGAAGCGCGTCGAGCCGCTCGCGGCAAGCCTCGGCACGCCGCTCCTCTTCGATTGCGATGTGGCTGACGAGGCCAGCATGGATGCGCTTTTCGCCGGGCTGAAAGAGGCTTGGGGCACGATCGACTTCGTGGTTCATGCGATCGGTTTCTCGGACAAGAACGAGCTGCGCGGCCGCTATGTCGACACCTCGCGCGGCAATTTCACGATGACGATGGACATCTCGGTCTATTCCTTCACCGCCGTCTGCGCGCGCGCGGCCGCGCTGATGCCCGATGGCGGCTCGCTGCTCACGCTCACCTATTACGGCGCCGAGCAGGTGATGCCGCACTACAATGTGATGGGCGTCGCCAAGGCTGCGCTGGAAGCATCGGTCAAATATATCGCCGAGGATCTGGGCAAGGTCGGCATCCGCTGCAACGCGATCTCGGCCGGGCCGATCAAGACGCTGGCCGCCTCGGGCATCGGCGATTTCCGCTATATCATGAAATGGAACGAGCTGAACTCGCCCTTGCGCCGCAACGTGACGCAGGAAGAGGTCGGCAAGGCCGCGCTCTATCTCTTGTCCGATCTCGGCTCGGGGACCACGGGCGAGAACCTGCACGTGGATGCGGGCTATCATGTCGTCGGCATGAAGGCGGTGGACGCGCCCGATATCGACGTTGTGACGGGGCGCAAGGAGTAACCCGGGCCCGCCCGGAAGCGATAGGGGCCAGAAACGATAGGGGGATGGCATGAACGATCGTCTGCCGCATGAAAAGGGCTTCCACGTGAGCTGGGATCAGCTCCACCGCGATGCGCGCGCGCTGGCCTGGCGGCTCGATGGCAAGGGGCCTGACAACGGCGCCTGGAAGGCGATCGTGGGCATCACCCGCGGCGGCATGGTTCCGGCGGCGATCGTCGCGCGCGAGCTCAATGTGCGGGTGATCGACACGATTTCGGTCAAGGGCTACAACCACCAGACGCAGAGCGATCCGGTGGTCATCAAGGCGCCGCAGGCCGATCTGATGGGCGACGGCACCGGCATCCTGATCGTCGACGATCTCGTCGACTCGGGGCGCACGCTGGAACTGGTGCGCAACCTCTACCCGAAGGCCCATTTCGCGACCGTCTATGCCAAGCCCAAGGGCCGCGAGCAGGTCGATACCTATATCACCGAGGTGAGCCAGGACACCTGGATCTTCTTCCCTTGGGACATGGCGCTGCAATACGTCCAGCCCTATCGAGGCACCGACTGAGCGATGCGCGCCCGCCTCGACCGGTGGTTGCACTGGCTGTTCGAGGCGAGCCTCGTCGCCAAGGGCATTTTTGCCCTAATGGAAACCCTGTCGGGACTGATCCTTCTGGTGTTGCGCGACGGGGCGCTGGTCCGGCTTGCCCATTGGCTGACGGCGCATGAGCTCGCCGAGGATCGCTCGGACGTGATCGCCAATACGCTGTTGCACGCGGCCGAAAAATTCTCGGTCGAGGCGCAGAGTTTCTACGCCTTTTATCTGCTGAGCCATGGCGCGCTCAAACTCGGGGTCATCTATCTGCTCGCACGCGAATGGCTCTGGGCCTTTCCGCTGGCCATCGCGCTGCTCTCGGCCTTCATCGCCTATCAACTGCATCTGTGGACGATCGACCATGCGCCGATGATGCTCGCGCTCTGCGCGCTCGATCTGGCGGTGATCGGTCTGACGCTGCGGGAGTGGCACGAGAAACGCAAGCGCTGAGCCCTCGGCCCGCGCGCGTGTTGCCGCGTGCGGAGCCTCCGGCGGGGATATTTGAACACAGATGATGAGGGGCGCGGGGTCTGCCCATCACCTGTGCCGAAATATCCCCCGCGGAGCGTCCGCCCTTGCCAAGCGCGCGGCGCGGTGGTTCGGTGGCGCGACCCGATCAGAGGACCACCATGCCGCATCCGCTCAATCCCGCTTTCGCCGCCACCTTCCCGCCCCCGGTGATGGAGGCGCGGCGCTGGCTCGAGGGCGTGGACTTCCCGCCCGGGCGGCCGCTGATCAACGTGTCTCAGGCCGCCCCCGTCGATCCGCCGCCGCGCGCGCTTCGCGCGGCGATCGCCGAGGCCGCGCTCGACAATCCGGCGGCCCATCTCTACGGGCCGGTCCTCGGCCTGCCCGAATTGCGCGCCGAGATCGCCGCGCAATGGTCGGCCGCCTATGGCGGTGAGATCGCCGCGAACCAGGTTGCGATCACGCAAGGGTGCAATCAGGCGTTCTGCGCGGTGATGGCCACGCTTGCCGGCGCGGGGGACGAGGTGATTCTGCCGACGCCGTGGTATTTCAACCACCGCATGTGGCTCGACATGCAGGGCGTGACGACCGTGCCCCTGGCCACCGGCACCGGCCTCATCCCAGATCCCGAACGCGCGGCCGCGCTGATCACGCCAAAGACCCGCGCGATCGTTCTGGTCTCGCCCAACAACCCCGGCGGCGCGGAATATCCCGCCGAGGTGATCCGCGCCTTCCACGATCTGGCGCGCGACCGCGGCATCGCGCTCATCCTCGACGAGACCTATCGCGATTTCGACAGCCGCCCCGGCGCACCGCATGACCTCTTCGCCGATCCCGACTGGGACCGCGCCTTCATCCACCTTTATTCCTTCTCCAAGGCCTACCGGCTGACGGGGCACCGCGTCGGTGCGATCGTGGCCTCGGCCGGGCGTCTGGCCGAGGTCGAGAAATTCCTCGACACGGTGGCGATCTGCCCCGGCCAGCTTGGCCAGATCGCGGCGCTCTGGGGGATGCGCAACCTCGGCCAATGGGTCGCGGGCGAGCGCGCCGAGATCCTCGCGCGGCGCGCGGCGATGGCCGCGGGCATCACCGCCCTGCCCGGCTGGGATCTCCTGGGCTGCGGCGCCTATTTTGCCTATGTCGCCCATCCCGATCCGCGCCCGGCGCCGGAGTTTGCCAAGGCGCTGGTGCGCGAGGCGGGCGTGCTTCTCTTGCCCGGCACGATGTTCATGCCCGAGAGCGATCCGGCCGGCCGCCGGCAGTTGCGCATCGCCTTCGCCAATATCGACGTGCCCGGCATCGCGGAATTGATGGCGCGGCTCGCGGCCCTGCCCCAGCACTAACCTTGCGGGCCCGCGCGCGAGGCCCTAAACAGCGCCTGACGCAATCCGAGGGAGGCCCCGATGTCGAACAAGCTGCGCAGCCATGGCAAGAGCACGGTGGTCTGGGTTCTGCTCGCGATGCTGATCCTTGGCCTCGGCGGCTTTGGCGTGACGAATTTCTCGGGCCGCGGCGCCGCGATCGGCGCGGTGGGCGAGACCGAGATCAGCCTGAACGATTACGCCCGCGCGCTGCGCTCGGAAATGAACGCGGCCTCCGCCCAGCTCGGGCGCCCGGTCACGATGGAGGAGGCCCGCACGCTCGGCCTCGACCGTCAGGTGCAGGGCCAGATCTTCGGCGAGGCCGCGATCAGCGAACAGGCGCGGCGTCTCGGCCTTTCGGTCGGCGATACCGAGCTGACCCGCCAGATCCACGCCGCCCGCGCCTTCCAGGGCCTCGACGGGCAATTCGACCGTGAAACCTATCGCCAGGCTTTGCGCAACGAGGGCTACACGGAGAGCGGTTTCGAGGACCAGCTCCGCTCCGACATCGCCCGCTCGATCCTGCAGACGGCGGTCGTCGGCGGCGTGACCGCGCCCGAGACGCTGACCGCGGCCTATACCGCCTTCCTGACCGAGACCCGCGATCTCGAACTGGCCGAGGTGACCGAGGCCGATCTGACCGCCACGGTTCCCGAGCCGACCGAGGACGAACTCAAGGCCTGGCATCAGGACCATGCCGCCGAGTTCACCGCCCCCGAGGCCCGCGAAATCAGCTATGTCTGGCTGACGCCCGACATGCTGCGCGACAAGGTGCAGGTGGACGATGCGGCGCTGCAGGCGGCCTATGACGCGCGCCATGACGAGTTTGTCCAGCCCGAGCGCCGGATGGTCGAGGAGCTGGTCTATCCGAGCGCCGAGGAAGCCGCGGCCGCCAAGGCGCAATATGATGCCGGCACCGCCAGTTTCGCCGATCTCGCGGCCGCGCGCGGCCTCTCGCTCGAGGATATCGACAAGGGCGAGGTGACCCGCGATCAGCTCGGCGCCGCGGCGGATGCGGTCTTCGCACTGACCGAGCCCGGCGTCGTCGGCCCGATCGAGAGCGATCTTGGCCCCGCGCTCTACGCGATGAACGCGATCCTGCCCGGGCAGGAAACCTCGCTCGAGGATGCCCGTGACGAGCTCGTGGGCGAGGTCGAGATGGAGCGCGCGCGCCGGATGATCGGCGACATGACCGCCGATCTCGAGGACCGTCTGGCGGGGGGTGCCACGCTCGAGCAGATGGCCGGGGAAACCGATATGGAGCTCGGCAAGATCTCCTATGGCCCGGGCACCGATGCGGGCATCGCGGGCTATGACAGCTTCCGCACCGCCGCCGAAAAGGTGACCGAAGAAGACTTCCCCGAGCTCGGCAACCTCGATGACGGCGGCGTTTTCGCGCTGCGCCTCGACGGGATCACGCCCGCCACGCTCAAACCCTTCGACACGGTGCGCGACGAGGTCGCGGCGAGCTGGCGCAAGGCGCAACTCGCCACACTCAAATCCGCGCGCGCCGCCGAGATCGTGGCTGCGGTCGAAGGGGGCGCCACGCTCGCCTCGACCGGCGTTCTGGTCGAGAGCCACCCCGCCGTGCCGCGCACCGGCTTCATCGAGAACGCCGTGCCGCAGCTCCTGCCGAAGGCCTTCGAACTCGAGGCGGGCAAGGCGGCCGCGGTCGAGGATCAGGGCCGCGTCTTCGTGGTGCTGGTGGACAAGGTGATCCCGGCCGATCCCGCCGCCCCCGAGGCCGCTCAGGTCCGCGCCGCCGCCGGGCGCCAGATCGGCCAGTCGATGGCCAATGACCTGATCGCGCTCTACGCCGCCGCGGCCCAGTCCGAGGCCGGGATGACCCTCGATACCGCCGCGATCAACGCGGTGCAGGCCCAGTTGCAGTAAGGACCCGTCATGGTTGCGCTTTCCCCGTCCTTCGAGATCTTCGAGGCCGCCTGGGCCCGGGGCCAGAACCAGCTCGTCTATGCGCGGCTGGCCTCCGATCTCGACACGCCGGTCTCGCTCATGCTCAAGCTGACCGAGGCCCAGACCAATTCCTTCATCTTCGAATCGGTGACCGGCGGCGAGATCCGCGGGCGCTATTCGATCATCGGGATGAAGCCCGACGTGATCTGGCAATGCCGCGGCACGCAGGCGCGGATCAACCGTCAGGCGCGCTTCGAGGAGAGTTTCGAGGACCTGCCCGGCCATCCGTTTGAGAGCCTGCGCGCGCTGATCGCGGAAAGCCGGATCGAGATGCCCGAGGATCTGCCCGCGGCCGCGGCCGGTCTCTTCGGCTATCTCGGCTATGACATGATCCGGCTGGTCGAGCATCTGCCGAACGTCAACCCCGATCCGCTGGGCGTGCCCGATGCGGTCTTGATGCGGCCCTCGGTCGTCGCCGTGCATGACGGCGTCAAGGGCGAGGTGAGCCTGTGCGCGCCGGCGTTCCAAAGCTCGGGCCTTTCGGCACGGGCGGCCTATGCGCAGGCGGCCGAGCGGGTGATGGATGCGCTGCGCGATCTCGACCGGGCGCCCGCGGAGAGCCGCGCGCTCGGCGAGGCGGCGCAGGTCGGGCCGCTGCAGTCGAACTTCACGCCGGAGGGCTACAAGGCCGCGGTCGAGAAGGCCAAGGACTATATCCGCGCGGGCGACATCTTTCAGGTGGTTCCGGCACAGCGCTGGTCGGCGGATTTCCCGCTGCCGCCCTTCGCGCTCTACCGCAGCTTGCGGCGCACCAACCCTTCGCCGTTCCTGTTCTTCCTCAATTTCGGCGGGTTCCAGATCGTCGGCGCCAGCCCCGAGATCCTCGTGCGGCTGCGCGAGGGCGAAGTGACGATCCGCCCGATCGCAGGTACCCGGCCCCGCGGAGCGACACCGGCCGAGGACAAGGCGCTCGAAGAGGATCTGCTCTCGGACAAGAAGGAACTGGCCGAGCATCTGATGCTGCTCGATCTCGGGCGCAACGACGTGGGCCGCGTGGCCAAGATCGGCACCGTGCATCCGACCGAGAAATTCATCATCGAGCGCTATTCCCACGTCATGCATATCGTCTCGAACGTGGTGGGCGAGCTCGCGGATGGTCAGGATGCGCTCTCGGCGCTGCTCGCCGGTCTGCCCGCGGGCACGGTCTCGGGCGCGCCCAAGGTTCGCGCGATGGAGATCATCGACGAGCTCGAACCCGAGAAGCGCGGGATCTACGGCGGCGGTGTGGGCTATTTCGCGGCCAACGGCGAGATGGACATGTGCATCGCGCTGCGCACGGCCGTGGTCAAGGATGACACGCTTTATATTCAGGCCGGGGGCGGCGTCGTCTTTGACAGCGACCCCGAGGCGGAATTCCAGGAAACCGTGAACAAATCCAAGGCCCTGCGCAAAGCGGCAGAGGATGCGGGCCTGTTCCTGCGGCAAGGCAACAGCTAAGCGCCGCGTTCAATCGAAACGAAAACGCCGGGCCAAGCGCCCGGCGTTTCGCGTTTCAGAGGCTCCCCTCCGGGCTCAGAATTTCCCCTCGGGCATCAGCGCCGAGACCGGCGCGAGCGCCACCTTGCCCTCGCCCGCCGCCGCCCAGGACATCAGCCCTGCGACGGATTGCGGCCAGCTCGAGATCATCACCGCCACCTGCCCCTCGCGCTGCGCCTCGAAGGCCGCGCGCGAGAGCGTGCGCTCGATCACCGGCGCATCGTCGCGCGCGGTGTCGAGCACGCGCCAGAGCTCTGCCTCGGGCAGCCCCTCCGAGCCCGCGATCTGCGCCGCGGCATTGAGCCCCTGGCGCTGCGTCACGAGCCCGAGCCCCTCGCGCGCGAGGATCTTCACGAGCTGCTGGGCGAGCGGACGGTTGTTCTGGATCAGCGGCCGCGCGGGTTCCACCACCGCAATCGCCTCGGGCAATTTGCGGTGCCAGTCCTCGAGCGCGACCTCGAGATCGGCCGCCGTCGCCCCGAGCGGCAGCGCGCGCGCGAGGATCGCCACCTCGAGCCCGGCGGCACGGTATTCGGCGGCCGCCTGAGCCGCATCCGGGCGCTCGGGGTCGATCGCCACGGTCACCGGAAAGCCCAAAGTCTTGAGCGTGGTGCGGTCGAGCCCGCCCGCCGCCTCGCCCTCGTCGACGATCACCACCGCATAGCGCGGCAGGCCCTCGGCCCCGGCGAACGACGCGGCAAAGCGGCGCAAAGCGGGACGGTCCGCCCCGCCTTCGGGGAGCAGCGCATCGGCCTGCGGCAGGGCGTCCTCCGCGGGCGCGGCGGGATCGGTGCCGATGGTGGGCAGGCGGTTGACGCGCACCCCGGCCACCTCGGGCAGGCCCGCCCCCGGCGCGGCCGAAGGTTTGAAGGTGCTGGTTCCATCGGGGCGGAAGACGCGCGGCAAGGTCGCATCGGGCACCGGGCTGCCATCGGGCAAAAGGACGATCTCGGGCGCCGTTTCCACACCGGTTTCGGGCACGAGCACGGGCGGCAGGCTCGGCAGATCCGTCGCGATATCGGTTCCCGCGGCGCCGCCCTCGGCGGGCTTCGCCGGCTCCGGGCTCGCAGGCGGTGCGAGCGCGGGGGCGGCGGTCACCGGGTCGGTCGCGGCCTCGGCGGTGGCGGGCGCTTCGGTCGCTGGCAGATCGGTTTGCGGCGTGGTTTCGGGCGCCGTCTCGGCCTGCGCCCCGGACGCCCCCGGATCGGGAAGCGCCACCGCGGCACTCTCCTGCGGCATCTCCCCGGCCTCGGCAGGCGCGGCGCCCTCGCCCTCGGCGGGCACCAGCGCGGGCGTTTCGACCTCGCCCGGCGGCGGCACCGGCACCGGCGCCTCGGCCTCGACCGGGGCGGCCAGCGCCGCTTGCGCGGTCTCGGGGGCGGGCTGCGCCATCTCCGATCCGGCCCCGGCCCCGGCCTCGGGGCGCGCGGGCGGGGTCATGCCGCTCATCGCGGGCTCGGGCGCCTCGCTCTCGGTCACCGGCGCCACGGGCGCGGCCCCGCCGGCCACCGGCGCCCCGGCCGGGGGCGCGAGTTGCGGCGCGCGTTCGGCGCCTGCGCTGTCGAATTGCGCCGCTTCGGGCAGATCGGCAATCGCCGGGCTCGCCCCGACAGCCTTTACGGGCGCCTTCGTTCCGGGCGCCGCGCCAGCCTCCGGCGCCACCCGCTCTGGCAGGGGCACGATCAGAGAGACGGCCGCAAATCCCAGCACCGCCGTCAGGAGCCCCGCTCCAAACCCGCCGATCAGACCCCGCATACCGCCCCTGCTCCTGTTTTGCTGTCGCGCCAGTGGTTCGCGGGCCCTGCGGCCCTTGACCCCGGCGTCTGCCTCTGAACATCTATAGCCCGACCCAAGTCCCGGTTCACCCCTGAATCCGGGCCAGACCGGAAAAGCGCCATGCTTCTGCTCATCGACAATTATGACAGCTTCACCTACAACCTCGTCCACTATTTTGGCGAGTTGGGCGCGGATGTGAAGGTGGTGCGCAACGATGCGCTCGATGTGCAAGAGGCGATGGGGATGGGCGCCGAGGCGATCGTGCTTTCCCCTGGGCCCTGCGATCCGGCCGCCGCCGGTATCTGCCTGCCGCTGACGCTCGCCGCGGCCGAGGCGGGGGTGCCGCTTCTGGGCGTCTGCCTTGGCCATCAGACCATCGGCGAGGCCTTCGGTGGCCATGTCGTGCGCGCGGGCGAGATCGTGCATGGCAAGATGGGCACCATCCACCACGCGGGCAAGGGCGTCTTCGCGGGCCTGCCCTCGCCGTTTCAGGCCACCCGCTATCATTCGCTGATCGTCGACCGCGCCACCCTGCCCGACTGCCTCGAGGTCACCGCATGGCTCGAGGATGGCATGATCATGGGCCTGCGCCACAAGGAGAAGATGATCGAGGGGGTGCAGTTCCACCCCGAGTCGATCGCCTCCGAACACGGCCATCAGATGATCCGCAATTTCCTGACCGAGGCCAGGGTGAAGGTGACGGCCTGAGCGCCGCCGCGGGCGCGCTCGAACTGGTGGCGCCCGGAGTGACAAGGAGAGCGCGATGAGCGACACGATGAAACCCCTGATCTTCGCGGCCTCCGAAGGGCCCCTGAGCCGTGCGCAGGCCGAGGCGGCCTTTACCGAGCTTTTCGAGGGCACGGCGACGCCGGTTCAGGTCGCGGGCCTTCTGATGGCGATGCGGGCACGGGGGGAATCGGTTGCCGAATATGCCGCCGCCGCCGCCGCGATGCGCGCGAAATGCGTGCCCGTCACCGCGCCCGAGGGGGCGATGGATATCGTGGGCACCGGCGGCGACGGGATGCATACACTCAATATCTCGACCGCGGCGGCCTTCGTCGTGGCGGGCGCCGGCGTGCCGGTCGCCAAACACGGCAACCGCGCGGCCTCGTCGCGTTCGGGCACCGCGGATGTGCAAAGCGAGCTCGGCATCGACGTGATGGCCGGGCCGGAGGCCACCGAGGAAGGGCTCGCAAAGGCCAATATAGGCTTCATGATGGCGCAGATCCACCACCCGGCGATGCGTCATGTGGGCCCGGTGCGCGGCGAATTGGGCTGCAAGACGATCTTCAACATCCTCGGGCCGCTGACCAACCCCGCGGGCGTCAAGCGTCAGCTGACCGGCGCCTTCGCCCCCGATCTGATCTGGCCGATGGCCGAGACGCTGCAGATGCTGGGCACCGAAGCGGCGTGGCTCGTCCATGGCTCGGATGGCACCGATGAGATCACCATCACCGGCACGACCGAGGTCGCCGCGCTCAAGGATGGCAAGATCACCGGCTTTCAGGTCCATCCCGAGGACGCGGGTCTGCCCGTCCACCCGTTCAAGGATATCGTCGGCGGCACACCGGCCGAGAATGCGGTGGCGCTCAAGGCGCTGCTCGAGGGCGCCAAGGGCGCCTATCGTGATGCGGTGATCCTCAATGCGGCGGCGGCGATTTTGGTCGCGGGCAAGGCCGCCGACCTGAAGGAAGGCGCCGCCATGGCCGCCGAGGCCATCGACAGCGGCCGCGCGCTCACCGCCCTCACCACGCTCGCCGAAATCACCACCCGCATCGCCGCGGAGGCGAAATGAACATTCTCGACAAGATCAAGGCCTACAAGCTCGAGGAAGTGGCCGCGGCCAAGGCCGCGCGTCCGCTCGGCGGGGTCGAGGCCGAGGCCCGCGCGCAGGCGCCCACCCGGGGTTTCGCCGATGCGCTGACGAAGAAAGCCGCGCAAGGCTACGGGCTGATCGCCGAGATCAAGAAGGCCTCGCCCTCCAAGGGGCTGATCCGCCCCGATTTCGATCCGCCCGCGCTTGCCCGCGCCTATGAGGCGGGCGGCGCGGCCTGTCTCTCGGTGCTGACCGATGCCCCCTCGTTCCAGGGCGCACCCGAATTCCTGACCGCCGCGCGCGCCGCCTGCGCCCTGCCCGCTTTGCGCAAGGACTTCCTCTATGACACCTATCAGGTGGCCGAGGCCCGCGCCTGGGGCGCCGATTGCATCCTGATCATCATGGCCTCGGTCGAGGACACTCTCGCCGCCGAGCTCGAGGATGCGGCGACGGGCTGGGGCATGGATGTGCTGATCGAGGTGCATGACGCGCCGGAGCTCGAGCGCGCGCTCAAGGTTCTGAAATCGCCGCTCCTCGGCGTGAACAACCGCAATCTCAAGACCTTCGAGGTCACTCTTGATGTCACGCGCCAGCTTGCGCCTGCGATCCTCGCCGAGGGGCGCGATCTCGTTTGCGAGAGCGGCATCTTCACCCCCGCCGACATGGCTGCGATGGCCGAGGTCGGCGCGCGGCGGTTCCTCATCGGCGAGAGCCTGATGCGGCAGGCGGATGTGACCGCGGCGACCCGCGCGCTCCTGGAGGTCGCATGACGCTCAGCCATTTCGACGAGCAGGGTCAGGCGCATATGGTCGATGTCTCGGCCAAGGCCTCGACCGATCGCCTTGCGGTGGCCGAGGGTGCGGTGGTGATGACGCCCGAGACGCTCGCGCTGGTGGTCGCGGGGACGGCCAAGAAGGGCGATGTGCTCGGGATTGCGCGGATCGCGGGCATCATGGGCGCCAAGAAGACGGCCGATCTGATCCCGCTCTGCCATCCGCTGCCGATCACCAAGGTGGCGCTGGATCTCACGCCCGACGAGGCCCTGCCCGGCGTGCGGATCACCGCGACCGTCAAAACCGCTGGGCAGACCGGCGTCGAGATGGAGGCGCTGACCGCGGTCAGCGTGGCCGCGCTCACGATCTATGACATGCTCAAGGCCGCCGAGAAGGGGATGCGTATCGAAGGTATCCGCCTGACCCTCAAAGAGGGCGGGAAATCAGGCCGTTACGAGGCGTAATTCATCCAGTTTCCGAAGGGAGGGACGCGATGATCCCGGTTTCCGAAGCGCTCGAGAAGGTGCTCGCGCTGGTGTCCACCCTGCCCGCCGAGCGGGTCGCTTTGCGCGCAGCCGCGGGCCGTGTTCTGGCCGAGCCGGTCGCCGCGAAACTCACGCAACCGCCCTTCGATGCCTCGGCGATGGATGGCTATTGGCTCGCCGCCGCCGACCATACCCCCGGCGCCCGGCTCGCCGTGGTGGGCGAGGCCGCGGCCGGGCATGGGCACAGCGGCCCGCTCGCCCCCGGTCAGGCGATCCGCATCTTCACCGGCGCGCCCTGCCCGGCGCCCGGTGGTGTGGTGGTCCTGCAGGAAGATGTGACGCGCGAGGGCGAGACGCTGATCCTGCCCGCAACGCTCGGCAAATCGACCAATATTCGCCCCCGAGGCCAGGATTTCAGCGAAGGCGAGGCGTTCTTCCCCCGCCGGCCGCTTGCGGCGCGCGATCTCGGCCTGCTCGCCGCGATGAACATCGCCGAAGTGCCGGTGGTGCGCCGCCCCGTGGTGGCGGTCATCGCGACCGGCGACGAGCTCGTCATGCCCGGCGAGGTGCCCGGCCCCGATCAGATCCTGTGCTCGAACAATTTCCTGATCGCCGCCATGGCCGAGGCCGCGGGCGCCGAGGTGCGGATGCTGCCGATCGCGCGCGACGACGAAGCGAGCCTGCGCATGGTCTTCGGCCTTGCCGAGGGCGCCGATCTGATCGTGACCTCGGGCGGTGCCTCGGTCGGCGATCATGACATGGTGGGGGCGGTGGCGGCAGACCTGGGCCTCGAACGCGCCTTCTGGAAGATCGCGATGCGGCCGGGCAAGCCGTTGATGGCGGGGCGGATGGGGGCGGCCGCGATGCTCGGCCTGCCCGGCAATCCGGTCTCGGCCACGGTCTGCGCGAAGCTTTTCCTCGCGCCGATGCTTGCGGCGATGCAGGGCCTGCCGGGCGCACACAGCCCCTCGCGCGCGGTGCTCGCCGCCGATGTTGGCCCGACCGGCCCGCGCACCCACTACATGCGCGCGCGCCTCGCGCCGGGCGACGGCCTGCCCACGATTACCCCCTTCGGCAATCAGGATTCGGCGCTTCTGGGCGTGTTGGCCGAGGCCGACGCGCTGCTGATCCGGCCCTTGGGCGATGGACCGCGCCGCGCAGGCGAGGTGGTCGACTATCTACCGCTCTGAGAGAGGGCGCGCGCGACTCGGCCGTCATCCGATGCCTTAAGACTGCGTTAACCGCATTCCCCTAATCTGGGGAAAACTTGACACGAAAAGGGAACGTCGCTAGAACCTTGGGTGAACAAGGTCGGGGTGCGATCCTGGAGGGGTTGGAATGCTAACGCGCAAGCAGTTGGAATTGCTGGAATTCATCCAGAAGCGGATGGATCGCGACGGGGTGCCGCCCTCGTTCGACGAAATGAAGGACGCGCTCGACCTGCGCTCGAAATCCGGGATCCACCGGCTGATCACCGCGCTCGAGGAGCGCGGCTTCATCCGCCGCCTCGCCCATCGGGCCCGCGCGATCGAGGTGGTCAAGCTGCCCGAAGCGCTCGAAAAATCGCTCGCGAAATCCGCGGCCGCGCCCGGCTTCACCCCCAAGGTGATCGAGGGCGACCGCACCGATCCGCCCGCGGGCGCGATGCCGGTCGAGGCGGTCCATGCTTTCGAGCTGCCGGTGATGGGGCGGATCGCGGCGGGCGTGCCGATCGAGGCGATTGCCGAGGTCTCGCATCACGTGGCGGTGCCGGGCTCGATGCTGTCCGGCCGCGGGCAGCACTATGCCCTTGAAGTCAAAGGCGATTCCATGATCGAGGCTGGGATCAACGATGGCGATATCGTGGTCATCCGCGAACAGACGACCGCCGACAATGGCGATATCGTCGTGGCGCTGGTCGAGGGGCATGAGGCGACGCTCAAGCGCTATTACCGTCGCGGCGGGATGATCGCGCTCGAGGCGGCGAACCCGGCCTATGAGACGCGGATGCTGCGCGAGGATCAGGTCAAGGTGCAGGGGCGCCTCGTCGGGCTGATCCGCAGCTACTGAGCTTTCGGCGAAAGCCTTGCAAAGCGGCGCCCCGGGGCGCCGTTTTCAGTTTCGGGCACTCCAGGGCCGTTCGCCCGCGGCCTCGGCCACGGTCTCGACCCGCCCGTCCGGCCAGAGCGCGACCGCCCCGGTCTCGCCAAGCCGCCCCTCGTCCCAGAGATCGCAGCCCGACCAGTCGCCCGCCGGCGCCTCGGCCGCGAGCACGACGAGCGCGCCGCCGGCGCAGGCGCCGGGCAGCGCCGCCATTGCGCCCTTGCCGCTCAGATGCACGATCCGCCGCGGCGGCGCCTGTTCGAGCACCGCAAACGCGCCCGTGCGCGCGCCGCGCGGGCCCGCGAAGCCCGGCCGGGCGGCGGCCGCCTCTATATCGGCGTCATCGCCGTCGGCGGCGAGCCAGCTCTCGGCGGTGAAGGCTTGCCCGGGCTTCGAGAGCACCCGCCCCCCGGGGCCGAGCACACCGACGAGCGTGCCGCCCTCGGCGATCAGCACGGCGGGCCGCGCGGCGCCGAACCAGCCGAGCGCCGCCACCAGCATCGCGATGAGCCCAAGGCTGCGCCCCGCCCCACGCATCAGCACCGCGCCGAGCGCGCCCAGCGCGAGCAGCGGTAGCACCCAACCGGGCGGCGCCATCACCGCGCGGCTCGCCCCCTCGAGCCCCGAGACGAAATCGGCGACCCAGAGCATCCATTCGGTGCCGATCCGCATCACCCAGAGCGCGGGCGCGGCGAGCCCGAGAGGCGCAAGCAGCGCCGCGATCACCCCCGCGGGCATCACCAGCGTGCCCATGACGGGTACGGCGAGCAGGTTGGCCAAGAGCCCGTAATCCGACATCCGATGGAACTGTGCGGCTGCGATGGGCGCGGTGGCGAAGCCCGCGATGAGCGAGGTCATCGCGAGCATCGCGACGGGCCGCACAAGCGGCGGCAGCGCCATCGCGATCCGGCCCCAGGGCCGGAACGCGAGGATCAGCGCAGTCGTGGCGGCGAAGGACATCTGGAAGCCGGCCGAGACCAGCGCCTCGGGTTGCCAGAGCAGAAGTGCCGTGGCCGCGAGCGCGACCGAGCGCAGGCTGATCGCGCGGCGGTCGAAGATCACCGCGATCAGCATCACCGCCACCATGATCCAGGCGCGCTGCGTGGCGATCTCGGCCCCGGCGATCCAGAGATAAAGGCTTGCGGCGATCAGCGCGACACCGGCCGCGATCTTCTTGACCGGCCAGCGCAGCGCAAGCCCGCCGAAGGCCGCGAGCCCGTAACGCAGCGCGCCGAAGACGAAGCCCGCGAGCATCCCCATATGCAGCCCCGAAATCGAGACGATGTGATAGAGGTTCGCCTCGCGCATCGCGCGGTTGGTGGCCTCGGAAATGCCCGAGCGGTCGCCCGTCATCAGCGCCGCGGCCACCGCGCCGGCCTGACCGGGCATCTGCGCCTGCATCGCGGCCGAGACCCGCATCCGCAGCCGATGCGCGGCCATCAGCGGATCGCCCGGCGGCGGCGGGCCCACGCGCAGCACCGGCGTGCGAGTGTAGCCCACGGCGCCCAGCCCCTCGAACCAGGCGAAGCGGCGGAAATCGAAGCCCGCGGGTTCAGCGGCGGCCGCGGGCGGCGAGAGATTGGCGGTGAGCATGACCCGCGTGCCCGGCTCGGGCAGGCGCGCGGCCTCGTCGGGCCCGAGCGAGACGCGCACCCTTCCCGGCGTGCGCTCGGGGTCGACGTTCGAGAGGGTCACGCGGTCGAGGGTGAGCCGGATACGGTCGCGCGCCGAGCGGTCGATCTCGACCACCCGCCCCTCGACCGGACCGTAATAGCGAAAGCCGAGCACCGGGGCGGCGAGCGACTGGCTGCGCAGCGCACCGAGCAGGAGCCCCGCGAGGAGGAGCGCGAGAAGCGCCGCGGGGAAGCGCGCGACCTCCGGCCCGCGGATCCAGAGACCGAGGCCGGCAGCCGCGCCTGCCCCGAGCGCTGCGCGCCCGGGCGGCCTGGGTTCGACCGGCAGCAGGAAATAGAGCCCGATGCCGAGGCCGAGCGCGACCGGCATCCACAGAACGAGGGAAAGCCGCGCGCGGATCAGCGCGCCCGGCAGATCGTCGAGCCCGGCCACAGCCGCGCGCAGGACCCGCCCCGTCGCGGCCAACGCCCGTTCGCCGAGTGCCGCCACGGCCCCGGCCTGCGGGGCCAAGCCGCCCCGCGCAAGTCCCTCTTCGCCCGCTCCCGGCACTCTGGCCGCCTCCCTTTCCCACCGCCACGACCGCCCGGCGGCCGAAGCCGACTTGAGTCTGATCGCCCGCACGACTATGCCTCTGGCCAAGGAAGCTTGCCGCTTCATGGTTTACGAATAGTTAATATGCCTGCGCCTTCGCCCCCGGGCGACGCGGCCCGAAGACACCCCGAAAGGCCCCCGATGACCGGACAGATCGTCACCCGCTTCGCCCCCTCGCCCACCGGCTATCTGCATATCGGCGGCGCGCGCACGGCGCTCTTCAACTGGCTCTTCGCGCGCGGCCATGGCGGCACCTTCCTGCTGCGCATCGAGGATACCGACCGCGAGCGCTCGACGCCCGAGGCGACGGCGGCGATCCTGAAGGGGCTCGACTGGCTCGGGCTCGATTACGATGGCGAGGTGGTGAGCCAGTTCGAGCGCCGCGACCGCCATGCCGAGGTGGCGCGCGAGATGCTCGCGCGCGGTGCAGCCTATAAATGCTTTGCCACGCAAGCCGAGATCGAGGCCTTCCGCGAGGCCGCCCGGGCCGAGGGCCGCTCGACCCTCTACCAAAGCCCCTGGCGCGACGCCGATCCGGCAACCTACCCGGACGCGCCCTATGTGATCCGCCTCAAGGCCCCGCGTGAGGGCGCGACGGTGATCCGCGACGCGGTGCAGGGCGAGGTGACGGTCCGCAACGACCAGCTCGACGACATGGTCTGCCTGCGCTCGGACGGCACGCCCACCTATATGCTCGCCGTGGTGGTCGACGATTACGACATGGGCGTGACCCATGTGATCCGCGGCGACGACCATCTGGTGAACGCCGCGCGGCAGATGCAGATCTATCACGCGATGGACTGGGCGGTGCCGGTCTTCGCGCATATCCCGCTGATCCATGGGCCAGATGGCAAGAAGCTCAGCAAGCGCCACGGCGCGGTCGGGCTCGAGGAATATCAGGCGATGGGGTATCCGGCATCGGGGATGCGCAACTACCTCGCGCGGCTCGGCTGGAGCCATGGCGACGATGAATTTTTCACCGATGCGCAGGCGAAAAGCTGGTTCGAACTCGAGGGAATCGGCCGGGCGCCGGCGCGACTCGACTTCAAGAAGCTCGAAAACATCTGCGGCCAGCATATCGCGGTGACCTCCGAGGCCGATCTAATGGGGCAGATCGCCGGATATCTCGCGGCGGCGCGGCTTGCCCCGCTCTCCGACACCCAGGCACAGGGGCTGTGCGCGGCGCTGCCCTTCCTGAAGGGATCGGCGAAAACCTTCCCGCAACTCCTTGAAAAGGCGGAGTTTATCCTTGTCTCGCGGCCCCTCTCGCTCGATGAGAAAGCGCAGAAGGCCCTCGATCCGGTATCCCGTGGTATACTGAAAGAATTGACGCCGCAGTTGCGAAATGCTAGCTGGACGCGGGAAGATTTGGAGGCCATCGTGAGCGAAGTCGCACAGGCGCATGGGCTGGGACTGGGCAAGCTTGCCGCCCCCCTGCGCGCGGCCCTCGCGGGGCGATCCGTGACCCCCAGCGTGTTCGACATGATGATTGTTCTGGGCCGCGACGAAACGCTGGCCCGGCTGAGTGATCAGGCGGCCTGAGGCCCGTCCGCCTGTCCGGGCAACCGGAACGTAACTCCCGGCGCGGCCCCGCCGGACGACAGGAAAGGTATCCCCATGGCTGAAAACAGCAGAGTCGCCACCCTCACTCTCGATGGCAAGACCTACGACCTCCCCGTTCTGTCGCCCTCGGTGGGCCCCGACGTTCTCGACATCCGCAAGCTCTACGGTCAGGCCGACGTCTTCACCTTCGACCCGGGCTTCACTTCGACGGCGGCCTGTGAATCGGCCATCACCTATATCGACGGCGACAAGGGCGAGCTGCTGTATCGCGGCTATCCGATCGACCAGCTTGCCGAGAAATCGCATTACCTCGAGGTTTGCTATCTGCTGCTGAACGGCGAACTGCCGAACGCCAAGCAGATGGAGGATTTCGAGTACCGGATCACCCGTCACACCATGCTGCACGAGCAGATCCACAACTTCTTCCGCGGGTTCCGCCGCGACAGCCACCCGATGGCGACGATGGTCGGCGTGGTCGGCGCGATGTCGGCCTTCTATCACGACAGCCTCGACATCAACGATCCCTGGCAGCGCGAAGTCGCCTCGATGCGCCTGATCGCGAAACTGCCGACGATCGCCGCG
>QKJR01000006.1 GCA_003249215.1 Rhodobacterales bacterium | reverse complement strand
CTCGACCCGCCCGCTGATCGCCGGCACGCTGGCCGCCGCGCTCGCCATGACCCCGCTTGCCGCGACCCCGGCCCGGGCGGATGGCGAAGGGGCCCTCGCGGCCGGCGCCCTGGCTCTGTTCATGTTCGGGCTGGTGGCCGGCAGCGCCGCGTCCGCGTCGCAAAGCGCCCCGGCGCCGGTGGCGAATCCGCCGCGCTGGCCCAACCACCAGCCCAACACCTATCGGCCGGTCCCGCCGCAACAGCCGGCGCGGGTGGACAACCGCAAGGAACTGCCGCGCGAATGCCGGGTGACCTATCGCTTCGGCTCGAGCTCGGCGACCTATTACGACAAATCCTGCCTGCAGCAGGAGATGCGCGGCTGGCGGGCGCTGCCCGACAATTGCGAGCAGACGATCCGCATCGTCGGCTCGGGCGATGGCCGGCAGAAGGCCTATCCGGAAAGCTGCCTCGAGCGCTACGGCTACACCCGCGAGGCTCGGCACTGAGGCGCTTTGCGCTTGCACCGCCGGGGCGGATCGGCCACCCAGAGGCATGATCCGCCCCGGCCCAGATTTCAGTTTCGAACGAGATGCCCTTGCGCGCGGGGCGACCCGCGTCGCGGGGGTCGATGAGGTGGGGCGCGGCCCTCTGGCCGGCCCCGTTACCGCCGCCGCGGTGGTGCTCGATCCCGACAACATCCCCGAAGGTCTCAACGATTCGAAAGTGCTGACCGCGCGCCGGCGCGAGGCGCTGTTCGAGGCGATCATGGCGGTGGCCGATGTCTCGATTGCCCATGCCAGCGTCGAGGAGATCGACGAGATCAATATCCTGCGCGCCAGCCATCTGGCGATGGAGCGCGCGCTGGCCGGGCTTGGCCGCCCGGCGGACCACGCGCTGATCGACGGCAACCTCCTGCCGCGCGGTCTGACGATCCCGGCCGAGGCCGTGATCAAGGGTGACGGGCGGGTGTTGTCGATCGCCGCCGCCTCGATCGTGGCCAAGGTGACGCGCGACCGGATCATGGTGGACTTGGCGCAACAGCACCCCGGCTATGGCTGGGAAACCAATGCCGGATACGGTTCAAAAAGCCACATGGAAGCGCTTCAAAATCTTGGTGTGACCCCACACCATAGGCGTTCGTTCAAACCTATCCACAACATCTTGTATCAAGACAAAAGTGTAAGTCGTTGATTCAAAAAAGAAATTGACGGCGAATCGGCTTTGACTCATTTTTATCCACAAGAACGAGCACAAAAGTGCCGTGGAACGAGGCAGAGCAATGACACGAAACCCGCAGGCGGCCGTCGAGCTGCCCCTGAACCAGATTTTGGCCGGTGACAGCATCGAGGTGATGAATTCGCTCCCCGAAGCGAGCATCGACCTGATCTTTGCCGACCCGCCCTACAACCTTCAGCTCAAGGGCGATCTGCATCGGCCGGACAATTCCAAGGTGGATGCGGTCGACGATCACTGGGACCAGTTTTCGTCCTTCGCCGCCTATGACAGCTTTACCCGCGACTGGCTCGCCGCCGCCCGCCGGATCCTCAAGCCGCATGGCGCGATCTGGGTGATCGGTTCCTATCACAACGTCTTCCGCATGGGCGCCGAGCTGCAAAACCAGGGCTATTGGATCCTCAACGACGTGGTCTGGCGCAAGTCGAACCCGATGCCGAATTTCCGCGGCAAGCGGCTGACCAACGCGCATGAGACGCTGATCTGGGCGTCGAAATCCGAAGAGAGCAAATACACCTTCAATTACGAGGCGCTGAAGGCGCTGAACGAAGGCGTGCAGATGCGTTCGGATTGGGTGATCCCGATCTGCACCGGCCATGAGCGGCTCAAGGACGACAATGGCGACAAGGCGCATCCGACCCAGAAGCCCGAAGCGCTTCTGCATCGGGTGATCCTCGGCACGACCAACCCGGGCGACGTGGTGCTCGATCCGTTCTTCGGCACTGGCACCACCGGCGCCGTGGCCAAGATGCTCGGCCGCGATTTCATCGGTATCGAGCGCGAGGAAAGCTATCGCCAGGCCGCCGAAAAGCGGCTGTCGCGGGTGCGCAAATTCGACAAGGAAGCGCTCGAGACCTCGGCCTCGAAGCGGTCCGAACCGCGGGTGCCGTTTGGCCAGCTGGTCGAGCGCGGCATGCTGCGCCCCGGCGAAGTGCTGGTCAGCCCGCGCGGCCATACCGCCAAGGTGCGCGCCGACGGCACGCTGATCTCGGGCGAGGCCAAGGGGTCGATCCACCAGGTCGGCGCCGCGCTGGAACATGCGCCGTCGTGCAACGGCTGGACCTATTGGCACTACAAGCGCGAAGGCAAGACCGTGTCGATCGACGTTCTGCGCCAGCAGATCCGCGCCGAGATGTCCTGACAGAATTGCCAGGGGGCAGAGATCCCCGGCTGCACAGGTACCGCCTGTGCTGTGGCTCCGGCCGCGGCACCCCAACTCACCCCGCCCTCGTGGCGGGGTTTTTTTCTATCGCACCACGGGCTTGGGGAAATGGCCCTTCTTGTAGGGCTCCCAATCCTTGATGTCGGGATAGAAATCCCGCCGCCACTGGCGCACACGCGGGTTCATCATCCGGCGCCAGACCGGCGGGATCATCGCGATGACCCCCATCCCCGGATAGCCCATCGGAAGCTGTGGCGCCGTGGTCTCGGGATAGGTCTGCAACAGCGGATAGCGCCGGGCCGGCTTGTAATGATGGTCCGAATGGCGCTGCAGGTTGATGAATTGCCAGTTGGTCGCCTTGAAATCGGCGTTCCAGCTGTGGTGCGGGCGGACGGGCTCGTATTTGCCATGGCCGAGATAGCGCCGGGTAAGCCCGTAATGTTCGACGTAATTGGTCAGCTCGAGCTGCCAGACCGCGACGATCGCCTGAAAGACGAAGAGCCCCAGCCCCTCCCAGCCGCCGACCACCATCGCGCCGATCGCGGCGGCGAGCTGAAGTGTCCAGTAGCGCCAGAACGGGTTGGCCCCGTCGAGCGGCGACAGCTCGCGCCGGGCGAGCATCGCTTTCTCGGCGTGCCAGGCCGAGGGCGGGCCGCTCAGCAGCACCCGCAGGAAATAGCGATGAAAGCCCTCGTTGTAGCGCGCCGTCACCGCGTCGCGCCGGGTGCCGACCCAGGGATGATGCACCAGAAGATGTTCGGTGCGGAAATGGCTGTAGAGCACGGTGGCGAGCAGCAGATCGGCCAGCCAGCGTTCGAAGCGGTTCTTTTGGTGCATGAGCTCATGGGCATAGACGATGCCGACCGAGCCCGAGAGCACGCCGACGCCGAAAAACACGCCGAGCTTTTCCCAGCCGTTCAGATGGGTGGCGCGGGTCGCGTAGAAGATCGTGCCGTAGATCATCACGATCTGGATC
>QKJR01000091.1 GCA_003249215.1 Rhodobacterales bacterium | reverse complement strand
AAATCGGTGGCTCGGCCGAAGAGGAAGCGGCAGAGTTCCTCAAGGAACAGAAGAAAAAAGGCCGCTGGAAACCGACCGCGGGCTTCATCGCGGGCCGCACGGCTCCTCCCGGCCGCCGCATGGGCCATGCCGGTGCGATCGTGTCGGGCGGCAAGGGCGATGCCGGCTCGAAGATCGAGGCGATGAAATCGGCGGGTATCGTCGTGGCGGACAGCCCGGCGCACCTCGGCGAAGCCGTGATGAAGGCGATCAAGGGCGAGTGATCGCCCCCTGAACCGGGGCCGCGGCGGTTGTCCGCCGCGGCCCTCCCCCTCGAATGCGCCAAAGGGGTGCGTCGCACCCCTTTCGCCTGTTCGAGTGCACTTGACCGGGCCGGACGCGGCCCTTTGCGGGAGGTAGTGATGATGAACGTCCAGAAGACCCTGACATCGGTGGCCGGTATTGCCGCACTTGCGGCGCTGGCCGGGTGTGGCGGTGGCGCCTATGGCACCCCGACCGCGGTCGGCACCCCCGTCGACTTCGCCCCGCAGACCGTGCATTCCAATTACGGGCCGATCACCACCCATCCGATCGTGGGCCAGTACAAGGTGCCCGCGGGCACCACGCCCACCGGCGGCACCGGCTATGCCGTGGCCAATTCCGAACGCTCGAACGCGACCATCGTCGCCGGCAGCGCCGCCGCCTGCGGCGCGGCGAACCAGGGCACCGGCTACACCGTCACCTGCCCCTATGCCGCCGGTCAGCCCGCGGCCTCGACGCCCTATCTGAGCGGCAACTGAGCCGCCCCAAGATCTGCCCCGGCCGCGTCCGCGCGACCCCGGCGCCCTAACTGGCCCCTCAGCCGAACCAAGGAAACGTGTCATGAATGACCAATCCCCGAACGACGCCTTCCAAGCCTCGAGCTTCCTGCAAGGCGCGAATGCCGATTACGTCGAACAGCTCTACGCCCGCTTCGCCGCCGACCCGACCTCGGTCGATGCCGGCTGGGCGGCGTTCTTCGCCACGCTGGGCGATGCCGAGCTCGACGTGAAGCACGCAGCCCAGGGCGCGAGCTGGGATCGCCCGGACTGGCCGCCGATGCCCGCCGACGATCTGACCGCGGCGCTGACCGGGGAATGGCCGGCCGCCGCCCCGAAAGAGGCCAAGGGCGCGGGCGACAAGATCAAGGCCGCCGCCAAGGCCGCCGGTGTGGAAGTGTCGGACGAGGCGGTCAAACGCGCCGTTCTGGACAGTATCCGCGCGCTGATGATCATCCGCGCCTACCGGATCCGCGGCCACCTCGCGGCCGATCTCGACCCGCTGAAGATGCGTGACGACTCGCTGCACCCCGAGCTCGACCCGAAAAGCTACGGCTTCACCGAGACCGACATGGATCGGCCGATCTTCATCGACAACGTGCTCGGCCTGCAGATCGCCTCGATGCGTCAGATCATCGACGTGCTCAAGCGCACCTATTGCGGCACTTTCGCGCTGCAATACATGCATATCTCGAACGCCGAGGAAGCCGGCTGGCTCAAGGAGCGGATCGAGGGCTACGGCAAGGAAATCCAGTTCACCCGTGAAGGCCGCCGCGCGATCCTGAACAAGCTCGTGGAAGCCGAAGGCTACGAGAAATTCCTGCACGTCAAATACATGGGCACGAAACGCTTCGGCCTCGACGGCGGCGAAGCGCTGATCCCGGCGATGGAGCAGATCGTGAAACGTGGCGGCGCGCTCGGCCTCAAGGAGGTCGTGATCGGGATGCCGCACCGCGGCCGCCTGTCGGTTCTCGCCAACGTGATGATGAAACCCTATCGCGCGATCTTCCACGAGTTTCAGGGCGGCAGCTACAAGCCCGATGACGTGGACGGTTCGGGCGACGTGAAATACCACCTCGGCGCCTCGGCCGACCGTGAATTCGACGGCAACAAGGTGCATATGTCGCTGACCGCGAACCCCTCGCACCTCGAGGCGGTGAACCCGGTCGTGCTCGGCAAGGTCCGCGCCAAACAGGACCAGCTCAACGACCATGATCGCATCGCGGTCATGCCGATCCTGCTGCATGGCGATGCGGCCTTCGCCGGTCAGGGCGTGGTGGCGGAATGCTTCCAGCTTTCCGGCATCAAGGGCCACCGCACCGGCGGCACGATGCATATCGTCGTCAACAACCAGATCGGCTTCACCACCGCGCCGCATTTCTCGCGCACCTCGCCCTATCCGACGGATATCGCGCTGATGGTCGAGGCGCCGATCTTCCACGTGAACGGGGATGACCCGGAGGCCGTGGTTCACGCTGCCAAGGTCGCCACCGAGTTCCGCCAGAAGTTCCACAAGGACGTGGTCCTCGACATCTTCTGCTACCGCCGCTTCGGTCACAACGAAGGCGACGAGCCGATGTTCACCAACCCGGCGATGTACAAGAACATCAAGGGCCACAAGACCACGCTGCAGCTCTATACCGAGCGCCTCGTTGCCGACGGGCTGATCCCCGAGGGCGAGATCGAGGACATGAAGGCCGCCTTCCAGTCGATGCTCAACGAAGAGTTCGAGGCGGGCAAGGTCTTCAAGCCGAACAAGGCCGACTGGCTCGATGGTCGCTGGAAACATCTCGACCGGCAGAGCTCGGACTATGACGCGGGTGTCACCCCGATCTCGCCCGAGCTGCTGCAGGAAGTGGGCAAAGCGCTGACCTCCTATCCGGAGAGCTTCGACATCCACAAGACCGTCGCGCGCCAGCTCGAAGGCAAGAAGAAGATGTTCGAAGAGGGCAAGGGCTTTGACTGGGCCACGGCCGAGGCACTGGCCTTCGGCTCGCTCGCGGCCGAGGGCTTCCCGACCCGCCTGGCGGGTCAGGACTGCACCCGCGGCACCTTCTCGCAGCGGCATTCGGCCTTCGTCGATCAGTCGACCGAGGAACGCTATTACCCCCTGAACCACATCAAACCCGGTCAGGCGCGTTACGAGGTCATCGACTCGATGCTCTCGGAATATGCGGTGCTGGGCTTCGAATATGGCTATTCGCTGGCGGAACCGAACGCGCTGACGCTCTGGGAAGCCCAGTTCGGCGATTTCGCCAACGGCGCGCAGATCATGTTCGACCAGTTCATCAACTCGGGCGAGCGCAAATGGCTGCGGATGTCGGGTCTCGTGTGCCTGCTGCCGCATGGCTTCGAAGGTCAGGGCCCCGAGCACAGCTCGGCGCGTCTCGAGCGCTTCCTGCAGCTCTCGGCCGAGGATAACTGGATCGTCGCCAACTGCTCGACCCCGGCGAACTACTTCCACATCCTGCGCCGTCAGATCCACCGCAACTTCCGCAAGCCGCTGATCATGATGACGCCGAAATCGCTTCTGCGGCATCCGCTCTGCACCTCGAAGGCCGAGGAATTCACCACCGGATCGTTCTTCCGCCGGGTGATGTGGGACGACGCCGACAGCCAGCACCACGGCAACAGCGAATTCGAGCTGGCCGGGGATGACAAGATCACCCGCGTGGTGATCTGCTCGGGCAAGGTCTATTATGATCTGCTGCAGGAACGCGACAAACGCGGCCTCGAGAACGTCTACATCCTGCGCCTCGAGCAGTTCTATCCGTTCCCGGCGCATTCGATGGTGACCGAGCTTTCGCGCTTCAAGGATGCCGAGGTGATCTGGTGTCAGGAAGAGCCGAAGAACCAGGGCGCCTGGACCTTCGTCGAGCCGAACATCGAATGGGCGCTCTCGAAGATCGACGCCAAGCACGGCCGTCCGCGTTATGCCGGCCGCGCCGCCTCGGCCTCGCCCGCGACGGGTCTCGCGAGCCGCCACAAAGCAGAACAGGAAGCGCTCGTTCACGACGCGCTGGAGGGTTGATCCATGTCCACCGAAGTCCGTGTGCCCACGCTGGGTGAAAGCGTTTCCGAAGCGACCGTCGCGAGCTGGTTCAAGAAGCCGGGTGACGCGGTTGCCGCAGACGAGATGCTCTGCGAGCTCGAAACCGACAAGGTGACCGTCGAGGTCCCGGCTCCCGCTGCCGGCGTCCTGGCCGAGATCGTCGCCAAGGAAGGCGAGACCGTGGGCGTGAACGCGCTCCTTGCCATGATCAACGAAGCGGGCGCGGCTGCTGCCGCCCCCGCCGCCAAATCCGAAGGCGCGCCTGCCCCTCAATCGGCCGCGCCGCAATCTCAAGAGGTCAAAATGACGGATGTTATGGTGCCCGCCCTGGGCGAGTCGGTGTCGGAAGCCACGGTTTCCACCTGGTTCAAGAAGGTCGGTGACGCGGTGGCGCAGGACGAAATGCTCTGCGAACTCGAAACCGACAAGGTCTCGGTCGAGGTTCCCTCGCCGGTCGCGGGCGTCCTGACCGAAATCCTCGCGCCCGAAGGCACCACCGTCGGCGCTTCAGCGAAACTCGCCGTCGTGGCCGAAGGCGCCGCGGGTGCGGTTGCCGCCCCGGCCGCCGCTGCCGCCCCCGCCGCGGCTCCGACCGCGGCCCCCGCTGGCAAGGATGTCGAGGATGCGCCCTCGGCCAAGAAAGCCATGGCCGAAGCGGGCCTCTCGCCTGCTCAGGTTCAGGGCTCGGGCCGCGATGGCCGCATCATGAAGGAAGACGTGGCCGCGGCCGCGGCGAAACCCGCCGCCCCCGCCGTCTCGATCGCGCCCGCGCCGGTTTCGGCCCCGCGCGCGCCGGTTCCGGCCGATGACGCGGCCCGCGAAGAGCGCGTCAAGATGACCCGCCTGCGCGCCACCATCGCCCGCCGCCTGAAAGATGCGCAGAACACCGCCGCGATGCTGACCACCTATAACGAGGTGGACATGTCGGGCATCATGGCGCTGCGCAACGAATACAAGGACGCCTTCGAGAAGAAGCACGGCGTGCGGATGGGCTTCATGTCCTTCTTCACCAAGGCCTGCGTCCACGCGCTGAAAGAAGTGCCGGAAGTGAACGCCGAGATCGACGGCGGCGACATCGTCTACAAGCACTACGTCCACATGGGCGTGGCTGCGGGCACGCCGACCGGCCTCGTTGTTCCGGTCATCCGTGACGCCGATCAGATGTCCTTTGCCGATATCGAGAAAGCCATCGCCGAGAAGGGCAAGCGCGCCCGTGACGGGAAGCTGTCGATGGCCGAGATGCAGGGCGGCACCTTCACCATCTCGAACGGCGGCGTCTATGGCTCGCTGATGTCCTCGCCGATCCTGAACCCGCCGCAATCGGGTATCCTGGGGATGCACAAGATCCAGGACCGCCCGGTCGTGGTCAACGGCCAGATCGTGATCCGCCCGATGATGTATCTGGCGCTGAGCTACGACCACCGGATCGTCGACGGCAAGGGCGCGGTGACCTTCCTCGTCCGCGTCAAGGAAGCGCTCGAAGATCCGCGCCGCCTGCTGCTGGATCTCTGAGGCGTCCGCTCGAAGAACTTTGGGAAGGAGCGGCGCCGTCGCCCCTTCCCGATCCGCACTCGCAAGCTATGCTCACATCCGCCTGACCGCGAAACGCACCTCAAAATCTCATGTGTCCCCTCGCTCGTCCCTTGCTCCACGTCCCGAACCACCGCACTTTGGAGGTCTTGAACCTGCAACCAGGTGCTGCATCGAGCGAGATGGGCCAAGGCACTACAGGAGCTTGGCGATGCCTTTGAAAACGGCTCGCATTTTCGAGGAACAGGAACTTCCTCCGCCCAAGCGCCGCGCCTTCCAAGAGCGTATGGTCGAAAAATACCCCAAAATCTTCCGACAGCCCGAAGACGCCGCGAGGTTTTTCAGCTCGATCCATCTTCCGGCAAGCCTGAGCTGGGCCTTCCTGAACAACGGCAAGGCGGGAAGTTCGTCGGCCCGCCGCTTTCTCTTCCTGATCGAGTTCGGGTGGCCTCTGACAGTGCGCTGGAACGTGCCTCATGACATCAACTCAGACGCGGTGGTTCACAACCTTCAAGGCGACACCTACCTTCTGCGGGCGGCGAGTGCGATGCCCGAGCCTTGGCCTCGGCTCAAAGCCGCGCTGCGGCTTACAACCGTGCGCCATCCGCTCGCACGCGTTGTGTCCGCCTTCGAATATCTGTGCAAGTCGAACGACCTGGCGCATAGCTGGTTCGCGCCCGACCGCCTGCGCATGAACGCAATCTTCGGCTTCGACTGGAACGAAGATCCGCGCACCGCGCGTGGATTCGAGATATTTCTCGAGTATATTCTCTGGAGCCGCGACACGTTGGGCCCGCTTGCGATCAACGCGCACTGGCGTCCGCAGATCGACAATGTTCTTCCCGATCTCTACCGGCCCGAAATCATCGGTCGGCTGGAAGACATGCCGTCGTTTTTCCGTTCGACGGCGGCACGCCTTGAGCGCCCGCTACCCGAGGATTTCGACCTCGAGCCCTCCAACCAACAAAGCTACACGCTGCGCGACGATTGGCTATCATCCGCCGCGCGTGCGCGCATCCAAGATCTCTATGCGCGCGATTTCGAATGGCTCGACTATGAGCCCGGCGAGGTAGGCTAAGATGCGCGCCGCCCGTCACATGCAATTCATCTTCGGGGAACGCCCGCGCGGGCGCCATCCCCGGCGGGGCGCCCTGCCCCTTCACCACCAGATTGACCGGAAGGAAAACTCCAATGGCTGAATTCGACGTTATCGTGATCGGCGGCGGCCCGGGCGGCTATGTCTGCGCGATCCGCTGTGCGCAACTGGGCCTGAAAACCGCCTGCGTCGAGGGCCGCGGCACGCTCGGGGGCACCTGCCTCAACGTGGGCTGCATCCCCTCCAAGGCGCTCCTGAACGCCACCCACCACCTGCACGAGGTCCACGAGAACTTCGACAAGATGGGCCTCACCGGCGCCAAGGTGAAGGTCGATTGGGCCAAGATGCAGGGCTACAAGCAGGATGTGGTCGACGGCAACACCAAGGGGATCGAGTTCCTCTTCAAGAAGAACAAGGTGACCTACCTCAAGGGCTGGGGCTCGATCCCGGCAGCCGGTCAGGTCAAGGTTGGTGACGAAGTTCACACCGCCAAGTCGATCGTCATCGCGACCGGCTCCGAAGCTGCCTCGCTCCCGGGCATCGAGATCGACGAGGACACCGTCGTCACCTCGACCGGCGCGCTCGCCCTGCCGAAGATCCCTAAGTCGATGGTCGTGATCGGCGCCGGTGTGATCGGCCTCGAAATGGGCTCGGTCTATGCGCGTCTGGGCACCGAAGTGACCGTGGTCGAATATCTCGACGCGATCACCCCCGGCATGGACGGCGAGATCGCCAAGGCCTTCCAGAAGCTCCTGACCAAGCAGGGCTTCAAATTCGTGCTCGGCGCCGCGGTGCAGGGTGTCGAGAAGGGCAAGGGCAAGAACACCGTCAAATACAAGCTGCGCAAGGATGACAGCGAGGCCTCGATCGAGGCCGAAGTCGTGCTCGTCGCGACCGGCCGCAAACCCTACACCACGGGCCTCGGGCTTGAGGGCGTGGGCGTCGAGATCCTGCCGCGCGGCCAGATCAAGACCGACGCGCATTGGGCGACCAATGTGAAGGGCATCTACGCCATCGGCGACGCGATCGTCGGCCCGATGCTCGCCCACAAGGCCGAGGATGAGGGCATGGCGGTGGCCGAGGTGATCGCCGGCAAGCATGGCCACGTCAACTACGACGTGATCCCGGGCGTGATCTACACCACCCCCGAGGTCGCTTCGGTCGGCAAGACCGAAGAGGTTCTGAAGCAGGAAGGCCGCGCCTACAAGGTCGGCAAGTTCCCCTTCATGGGCAACGCGCGCGCCAAGGCGGTGTTCCAGGGCGAGGGCTTCGTCAAGCTGATCGTCGACGCCGCGACCGACCGGATCCTCGGCTGCCACATCATCGGGCCGGGCGCGGGCGACCTGATCCACGAGATCTGCGTCGCGATGGAATTCGGCGCCTCGGCGCAGGATGTCGCGCTGACCTGCCACGCCCACCCGACCTATTCGGAAGCGGTGCGCGAGGCGGCTCTCGCCTGCGGCGACGGCGCGATCCACGCCTGAGGCGAACCGATCCCCGAAACGGCGAAGGGCGGTCCATTTGGGACCGCCCTTTTCCATTGGAAACCCGGCGCAGAACTGGGGGACGCCTGAGCCGGGCCGCTCTCTCTCGCATCATGGACTTACTTGGCCAGTCTTTCCGCAACGGAGTTTCTGTTAAACGCCCCCTCCGCGGCACTCCGTCGCAGATTTTTCGAAGATCGTGAAAATTTTTCAAAACTTTTCTGCGGTGCTTTCTCAGGCGATTTTCCGCACCTGAAAGCGCTATCCCTGCTCGCCCGCCGCCGCCTCGGCATGGCGTTGCGCGAACTCCCGGCGCAGCGACCGGCGCAGCTCGGCCGCCCGCGCCCGGCGACGCTCGACCTCGGTCTTGGGCGCGAGCGCGGGCACCGGAACCGAGCGCCCCTCGTCATCGACCGCGACCATGGTGAAATAGCACGAATTGGTGTGGCGCCGCGTGCCCGAGCGGATGTTCTCGGCCTCGACGCGAATGCCGATCTCCATCGAACTGCGCCCGGTGTGGTTCACCGCGGCGCGAAAGATCACCAGCTCGCCGACATGGATCGGCTGCTTGAAGGTCACCTGATCGACCGAGAGCGTGACCGCATAGCGCCCCGAATAGCGCGAGGCGAGCGAGAAGGCGACCCGGTCGAGCCAGTTCAGAAGCGCGCCCCCGTGCACCTTGCCCGAGAAATTCGCCATTTCCGGTGTCATCAGCACGGTCATTTCGAGCGTGCGGCGCTGTTCGTCTGTCAGTTGGTCGGTCATCGCGGTCCCCGCAGGTTGATCATGTTGCACCGGTTCAGCCGGCCTTGGCCCGTCGCCGCGCCTGACGCAGCGCGCGCAGCCAAGCCGGGCGCTCGGCATCCGAAACGAGCGCCTCGCCGGGTTTGAGCCCCGCGCAGAGCGAAGCCTCGATCTGCGCACGCGGCGGATCGGCCCAGCGATCCCCGCCCTCGATCAGCCCGGCCTGCGCGAGCTGCGTGCCAAGCGCCGGGACGTCGAGCACCGAAAGGCTCAGATGTTCGCCCCGCAGCGGCGGCCACCAGATCTCGCGGATCGCAGTGAGGGGCAGGGTCGGCGTGCCAGCGCGATCGGCCATCTGCCGGTGCATCACCTCCGGCAGCTCGGGCCGGCGCAGGATCACCGCCGAAAGCTGACCGGGGCGGCGCACCAGCGCGAAGAGATGCAGCGCCGAGCCCTCGGCGAAGACGAGCCGCCCCGCGCTCTGGAAGGTGGCGATCTGATGCGCGAGCGGATGGGTCTCGGGGGCGTAGATCTCATAGCCCTCGGCCGCCAGCAGCGCCTCGAGATGGTCCTCGCAGGCAAAGCGCCCCGTGGCCTGGCCGAGCCGGCTGCGGGTGACGTAGACGCGCCGCTCGGGATCGGGCGGGGCGGCCGCGGGCCAGCGCCGGTCGAGCCAGTCGTAGAAGGCATCCGTCCCGGTCCCGCCGCGGCTCTCGCCGAACCGCTCCTCGGCGGTGTGCAGCGCCTCGCAGATGACGTTGCCATGGGTGATCATCACCGGATTGGGCAGGCCGAGCGCCCGCATCAGCACCGGCACGAAGCCATAACCCGGCTGGCCCGAAATCGGCTTGGCCGCGAACAGGATCACCGTCTCGGGCGGCAGGTCCTCGAGCGCCCAGAGCCGGCCCATCGCATTGAGCAGGACGAAGCCGAATTGCTTGTCGGCGATCCCGGCAAACAGCGCCGGACCAAAGAGCCGCGTGGCCTCGGCGGGCGGGGTGGCGTGCGGCTCGGGGCGGGCGGTCCAGTCGGGCGTGGAAATCGCGGTATCGGGCAGCGGATGGCCCGCGGCATCATAGACCCCGAAGCCGGTAGTCTTGCGGTCGATCCGCGCCCCGGTCACGCAAAAGGCATTGCGATACTCCGCCATCACCCACTCCCGGGCGCCCTGCGGCCGGCGCCCCTACCCTGCAAGATGCCGCAGACCCTGCGTCACATCGGTGCGCACCGCAAGGCGCAACGAGGGTTCGTCGCCCGCACGCAGCGCCGCGAGGATCATCCGGTGATGGCGCGGCGGCTCGTTGCGGCGCAGCTTGGTATAGAGCGCGCGCATCGTCGGCCCGAGCTGCAGCCAGACCGTCTCGATCACCGCCAGCATCGCCGGCGCCTGCGCGCGCAAGTAAAGCGTGCGGTGAAATTCCAGATTGGTGCGGATATAGGCCACCGCATCCTGTTTCGCGACCGCCTCGGCATTGGCCGTATTGATCGCCGAGAGCCGGTCGATCAGCGCCAGATGCGCCCGCGGCAGGGCGCGGGCCGCGAGCTCGGGCTCGATCAGCGCGCGCAACGCCGCAAGCTCCTCGATCCGCTCGTTCGAAAGCTCGGGCGTCGTCACCCGGCCGGACGAGGACAGCATCAACGCCCCCTCGGCCACCAGCCGCCGCAGCGCCTCGCGCGCGGGCGTCATCGAGACACCGAACTGCTTGCCCAGACCGCGCAGGGTCATCGGCTGGCCCGGCATGATCTCGCCATGCATGATCTGCAGCCGCAGCGTGCGGTATAGCCGGTCATGCGCGGCGGTCTCGATCGGGCGGGTGGTGATCGTGGTCATGCGCCCATGTGATCACAAATTGCGCCCCCGTCAATCGCCCTCGGATCCGCCCGCTCAATCCCGGAAGCGGATCGCGTGCAGCGCCCCCCCCTGGCGCTTGAGCCAGGCCCGTTCGGGCGCAAACTCCGGGCGCAGCCGTGCCACCACGTCCCAGAAGGCAGGCGAGTGGTTCATCTCGGCCAGATGGGCGACCTCGTGGGCCGCGACATAGTCGAGCACCCCGGGCGGCGCCATGATCAGGCGCCAGTTATAGCTGAGCGAGCCATCCGCCGCGCAGGAGCCCCAGCGCGAGCGCGTGTCGCGCAGGGTGATGCGCCGGAACGGCCGGCCGAGCGCGCCGGAATAGCGCTCGCTCGCCGCCTGCAGGCGGATCCGCGCGCAATGCTTGAGCCAGGTCTCGAGCCGCAGCCCGAGCCGCTCCTCGCCTGCGGGCACGATCAGCCGCCCGCCCTCGACCCGCGGGCTGCGCACCGCGCCCGCCTCGATCGTCAGGCTCGCCCCCTCGACCGGCAACGTGCCACCGAAGCGCGGCCGTTCGGGCAATGGCATCGCGGCCAGCGTGCGCGCGAGCCAGTCGCTCTGGGCGCGTGCGAAGCTCATCGCCTCGGCCAGCGGCGCCCGCGCCGGCAGCGTGAGCAGCACCCGCCCGTCGAGCCGCGAAACCCGCAGGCTGAACCGGCGCGCCTGCGCCGAGCGCCGCAGCACGATGCCGACCCCCGGCAATTCGGGCAATTCGATCCCCTGCGGGTCCGGATCGGCGGATCGGAAGAGGCTCGGGCGGCGCAATCGGCACTCCTTTGCGGGCTGAGGCCGGGATGGGCGAAAATGGGCACGAAAAGGCTTTGACACCCCCGGCCGCTTGTGGCAATCGGCTGCGACTCTCTGCGATAGAGCGATGTCAGGAGAATTCCATGCCGAAAGAGGAATGGGGCGTCAAGCGCCTCTGCCCGCACTGCGCGAGCCGGTTCTACGACCTGAACCAAGATCCGATGACCTGCCCGGTCTGTGCCAACAGCTTCTCGCTCGAGAGCCTGACCGCGGGCCGCGGCCGGGTGCTGGTTGCCGACAAGACGTCGACGCGCGAGCGCGACATCGATGTGGACGATCTGGCCGATGACGATCTCGAAGAAGAGAGCAACGACGTCGATATCGACGATGATCTGCTCGAAGACGACGAGGACGACAACGTCTCGCTCGACGATATTGCCGATGTGAGCAGCAACGACGACGAGAGCTGAACGCAGGCCCGAGGGTTGCGAGCGGATCGGCGCGGGGCCTCCTGCGCCGTTTTCGTTTCGGGGTGCCCCGGTGCGGGTGGCGACGGTGCGCCGGAACATTCCGAAGGCCCCAGAGGGTTTTCCTCGTCCCTCATCCTGCCCCTGATCCCGCCGCATCCCTACCCCGAGAGGGCGCCATCCGCTGTGCATGTCCAGCGGTCGGCCTACCTCCTGCCGATTCCGATCGCACCTCCCCGGCCCTCCGATTTTGGCACTCGGCGCCGAAGAGAAATGCCCTCGAAAAGTTTTTCGTCGCGACACGAAATTCCTCTTGCGCGCATCCGGGGGGCACCGTATACGACCCCCCACGCAGGCGGCGACGCCAGCGAGACCTCCGGTGGGGCCATAGCTCAGTTGGGAGAGCGCTTGAATGGCATTCAAGAGGTCAGGGGTTCGACTCCCCTTGGCTCCACCAAATAAACCCTGAAAAGTGATGGATAGATCTTCCATTGATGACGGAAGATTGCCCATTTCATTAGGAAATCTGCGCACGTCAGGCATTCGAAAACGCTGGAGATCGCTCTGGCGTTGTTGCAGAACTCATCGGCTTCCGGGTTTCACTGCGTGAATCCGGTGGGTTAAGACGCTGCGATGAGGAAGCCCGAGCCTGCCCGCTAGCGCACGACGAACTGGAAATCCTGCAACGACGCGCTGAAGCGGCGCGGGTCGCGGCTCGTCTGGCTGGACCGGAACATGGCCTGGCTCGCTCCGAAATTCGGCACACCGGGGCGTCCGCCCGTGGTCTCCGAATGAGGAGGACAAGACATCAGTCCGGGGGACTGATTTCCCGACGAATGCCAGCCAGTTTCGCCTGATGGTGAAGGTGCTCTTCGGCCTGCCACTCCGGCAACGTGAGCC
>QKJR01000013.1 GCA_003249215.1 Rhodobacterales bacterium | reverse complement strand
CAGACTTGGAAACTGCCCTTCGCCAAGTCGATCGCCAGCATGCTGATCGGTGTCGTCATCGATGTGCCCTCCCTTTCGGTTCCGATGAAACCATCATGGCATACGTGATGCCGTTGGGTGGGGGCATCCACCGCATCAGTTCACTGACAAGGTGAATTTTGTTCGACCTCTTGCTGATCAGCTAGGTAAGTTTGGGTTGAAAGTATGGTATGATGAGTACGTTATTGCACCTGGAGACAGCATCTTCAGCCAGATAAGTGACGGCCTTAGGAAGTCCCAACTTGGCGTTGTTATCCTCAGTGAGGCGTTCTTCGAAAGTGGTTGGACCCGCGCTGAGCTGGCAGCACTTTTTAGTGCGATGTTGGAGAAAAAGAGCTCGTTAATACCAATCTGGCATGGCGTTAGCCGGAAGAATGTCAACGAATTTTCTCCCCTTTTGACCGATCTATTGGCGCTGAATAGTCAATCTGGTGTTGAACGGTGTGCTGAAGCAATCGCTCGCGCGCTCAACAAAAGAGCTCTCGGAGACGAGACAGCCGCTAGATTTCGGGACAGCCTCTCAGAAAGAGAAGAGGGGCGTCGGTTTCTCGAAGAAAAGCTCACGACACGTATATTTCAAAAAAGAAAGAAGGGGCGAGCATCAGTCGTTATGTTCGACATTGATGGCCTTACAAGAATCAACAGTCGATTTGGAGACGAGGTGGGAGAGTTAGTTTTAGGCAGAGTGCAAAAGTCTCTGAAGTTGGAGCTTCGCGATAATACCGCGGACGTTGGCAGGTGCGGAGACGATACGTTTTACGCTGTAATTTACGGCGTGGAGCGAAAGTGGCGCGATTATTGGGAAGGAGACAAGGTCGTGACGCCATTTGACTTTGTGGATGGGCTTCGACGCTCAATTAAGGATCATGAATGGGGCAAGATAGCTCATGATCTCTGGGTAACTTGCAGTGTTGGGTACGCCCTAAATCTGCCAACTGAAGAAGGCGTGGACACGGTTATTCGTGCTTGTGTTGGCATGCAGGAAGCAAAACGGCTTGGAGGTGATCAAACATGTATTGGCCCTCTCAAGATGCCCTACACCCCTGCTCCAGAACCAACCGGGAAAACCCGCCGATGGTTTTCCTGACTGATAAACATCGCAGATTGCGAGCAACTAGTCGCCGTCTTAGACAAAACTCGTACGTGTCTGTCACCGGCGATAACGACCGTTTATGTTCCGCACCGGAAGCTGCCGTTCGTCGAAGGTTAGCTTGGTCCCGCGTTGCTGACCTCCGCCTGCAGGGCCACGTTGCAAAATGCCTCGAATGGCCGGTTTGGTGAAGCTGCACCGCAGCGATCGCCAAGCCTGGCGAACGGCCGCGGTGGGCTGGGTATGTCGCCGATGTACATTCTAGGAAGCGCCGCTATCCCTCACGCTCTCGGCTCCACGTCTTTCCAGTGCTTGTGCTTCGGCAATGCCTTTGCGCGCCGGGCGGCCTCTGCAATCGTGACAGGCGCATAATTCCAGACATCGACACCGACGTTGATACTGTTGGCGCTGCCTTGCCAGTTTCCGTGAACGTGCCCGAACAGGTGCAGCGCGCCTTTCCTCGCGCCGTTCCACGTCATCATCGGGTAATGGCAGAGCGTGACCGGCAGGGGCGCGGCGGGGTCCTGCACTTCGGCGAGCAGGGACACGCTGTCCCACGGCAGCGCCTGCGTCAGCGGGCCGTCATGATTGCCGACGATCAGGTGCCGTCGCGCGCCCGGAAGCTGAGAGTAGAGCGCGAGCAGCCAGTCGGGGTCCTTCGCCTTCGGCCCGAAAGCGAAATCGCCGATGATCCAGAGGTCGTCTTCGGGGCCGACCTTCTGCCAAAGTGCCTCGATCAGCGCGGTATCCATATGCGCGGTGTCGCGGAACGGGCGCCGGGCGTTGGGGATGATGCTCTCATGCCCGAAATGGAGGTCGGCGGTGTACCAGAAGGTCATGGGGATCGGTCTCGTGCGAAGGTCGCGAGACTTTAGCCGCGGATCCGACGCAAGAAAACAGATGCCGACCTGAGAGCGGTCCCTGACGAGATTTTCTGCCAAGGCATAGTCCGGTGGACGAAAGATCTGTCACGAATGGACAGAACCCTGTCACAAATGGACAAATCAGGTGTCACCTGACAGAAGGTTCAGTGGTGAGCCGTGCAGGATTCGAACCTGCGACCCACTGATTAAAAGTCAGTTGCTCTACCAACTGAGCTAACGGCCCACGTCTGTGAACGGCTCTCTACAAACCTGCGTGGGGGGGGTCAAGGGCGTAAGCGCGAAAAAATCGCACTACTGGAAAAAACATTTCTCCGCGCGTATATCGGCGCCATGGACCAGACGCGCGCCCCCCTTACCCGCTTGAGCTTCATGAAGATGCATGGGCTCGGCAACGATTTCGTCGTGATCGACGCCCGAGAGGGGCACGATCCGGTTACGCCTGCGTTGGCGCGGGCGGTGGGCGACCGGCATCGCGGGGTGGGGTTCGATCAGCTTGCGGTGATCCTGCCGGGGCAGAACACGGATTTCACGCTGGAATTCTGGAATTCGGACGGGTCCAAGGCCGGCGCCTGTGGCAATGCCACGCGCTGTGTTTCGGACTGGATGATGGGGCAGCTCGGGCGCGATGCGGTGAGCCTCACGACCGAACGGGGCACGTTGCACGCGCTTCGCCGCGAGGACGGGCTCGTTTCCGTGAACATGGGCGCGCCGATTCTCGAGGCCGCGGCGATTCCCGTCTCCGCCGATCCGATGGCGCTGCCGCTGGCGGGCGATCCGGTGGCGGTGGGCATGGGCAATCCGCATTGCATCTATTTCGTCGCCGATGCCGAGGCGGTGGATGTGGCGGGCATCGGGCCGGGGATCGAGCATGATCCCTTGTTCCCCGAGCGCACGAATGTCGAATTCGCTTCGCTGATCGCGCCCGACCACCTGCGGATGCGGGTCTGGGAACGCGGTGCGGGCATCACGCTGGCCTGCGGCTCTGGCACTTGCGCCACGGCCGTTGCCGCGCATCTGCGGGGCCTGACCGGGCGGCATGTCATTGTTGACGTGGACGGCGGGCGGCTCGAGATCGACTGGCGCGAGGATGGCGTCTGGATGACCGGGCCGACGGCGCTGGTCTTCACGGCCGAACTGACTGCTGATTTTATGGCCGCGCTATGAAGCCGCCGGTGTTTTCGACCCTCGGCTGCCGCCTCAATGCCTATGAGACCGAGGCGATGAAGGAGCTGGCCGCACAGGCCGGCCTTGATGGCGCCGTCGTGGTCAATACCTGCGCGGTGACCGCCGAGGCCGTGCGCAAGGCCAAGCAGGAGATCCGCAGGCTCGCGCGCGACAATCCGGGCGCCGCGGTCATCGTCACCGGCTGCGCCGCACAGACCGAGCCCGAGACCTTCGCCGTCATGCCAGAGGTCACCCGCGTCATCGGCAACCACGAGAAGATGCAGGCCGAGACCTGGGCCGGCCTCGCGCCGCAAGGCCCCGATTTCATCGGCCAGACCGAGCGGGTGATGGTCGATGACATCATGTCGGTCAAGGAGACCGCAGGCCACCTGATCGACGGCTTCGGCCGCCATCGCGCCTATGTGCAGGTGCAAAACGGCTGCGATCACCGCTGCACCTTCTGCATCATCCCCTTCGGGCGGGGCAATTCGCGCTCGGTGCCCGTAGGCGTCGTGGTCGAGCAGATCAAGCGGCTGGTCGATCGCGGCTTCAACGAGGTCGTGCTGACCGGGGTCGATCTGACCAGCTGGGGGGCCGATCTGCCGGGCGAGCCGCGCCTTGGCGATCTGGTGATGCGGATCCTGCGGCTGGTGCCGGATCTGGCGCGGCTGCGGATTTCTTCGATCGATTCGATCGAGGCGGACGAAAACCTGATGCTGGCGATCGCGACCGAGCCGCGGCTGATGCCGCATCTGCACCTGAGCCTGCAGGCGGGCGACGACATGATCCTGAAACGGATGAAGCGCCGCCACCTGCGCGACGATGCGATCCGCTTTTGCGAAGAGGCGCGGCGGTTGCGGCCCGGCATCGTCTTTGGCGCCGATATCATCGCCGGTTTCCCGACAGAGACCGAGGCGATGTTCGAGAACTCGCTGAAACTCGTGGATGACTGTGGGCTGACCTTCCTGCATGTCTTCCCCTATTCGGCGCGCAAGGGCACGCCTGCGGCGCGGATGCCCCGCGTGCAGGGCCCGGCGATCAAGGAACGTGCCGCGCGGCTGCGCGCCAAGGGTGAGGAGGCGCTGCTGCGCCACCTGAGCGCCGAGGTCGGGCAGGAGCGGATGATCCTGACCGAAGGGCCGCGGATCGGGCGCACCGAGTTTTTCACCGAAGTGGCCTTCGACCGCGACATGCCCGAGGGTAGCTTGATGAGCCTGCGCATTACCGGCCATGACGGAGCGCGGTTGACGGCGTGAGAAGCGGGGCTCTGCCCCGCACCCCGGGATATTTTTTCACAGATGATAGGGCCTTTTCTTCTGTGCGTGGGGGAATATGGTCTGGCCATGCTGTGGATCGACGAACATCTCGCGATTGCCGACTGGGAATTGTCGGAGAGCTTCACTCGCTCGCAAGGGCCGGGGGGGCAGAATGTCAACAAGGTCTCGACCGCGGTCGAGCTGCGGTTCGAGGCCGAACGCTCGCCGCATCTGACGCCCGTGGTCAAGGCGCGGTTGAAGCGGATCGCGGGTCGGAAATGGACCGCCGAAGGGGCCATCGTGATCCGTGCGGAGGAGACGCGCAGCCAATTGCGCAACCGCGAACTCGCGCGCGAGCGGCTGGCCGAGATGATCCGCGCGGCCCTCGTGGCGCCCAAGCGCCGGGTGGCGACGAAACCGACGCTGGGCAGCCAACGGCGGCGGCTCAAGGCCAAGACGGTGCGCGGCGAGGTCAAGGCGTTGCGCGGGAAGGTGGGCGATGACGAGTGATCTGATGGCGCGGCGGCGGCGCCTGCTTGGGCCGAACGTGCCGATCTTCTACGACGAGCCCGTCGAGATCGTGCGCGGCGAGGGCGTCTGGCTCTGGGATGCGGCGGGGCGGCGCTATCTCGATTGCTACAACAACACCGCGCATCTGGGCCATTGTCACCCCCGCGTGGTGCGCGCCATCGCCGATCAGGCGGCGGTGCTGAACACCCACAGCCGTTATCTGCACCGTGGTCTGCTCGAGTATGCCGAGGCGCTGACCACGCGCTTCGGGCATGGGTTGAGCCAGATGCTGATGACCTGCACCGGGTCAGAGGCGAATGATGTGGCGCTGCGCATGGCGCAGGCGGCGACCGGCAAGGCCGGGCTGATCGCCACCGACAACACCTATCACGGCAACACGACGGCGGTCGCGTATCTCTCGACCCGACGCCCGCCGATCGGTGGCTGGCCCGCGCATGTGCGCCGGGTGCCCGCGCCCGACAGCCTCGCGCCGCTGGGCGGAAGTCTGGCGGCGCAGCCGCAGGCCTTTGCCGATGGGGTTGCGCGCGCCATCGACGAGCTGGAGGCCGCAGGGCATGGCTTTGCGGGAATCATGCTCTGCCCGATCTTCGCCAACGAGGGCACGCCCGGCGTTGGCCCCGGCTTCCTCGATCCGACCGTCGAGGTGGTGCGCCGCGCCGGTGGGATGATCCTATGCGATGAGGTGCAGCCCGGTTTTGGCCGCATCGGCAGCCATTTCTGGGGGCACGAGCTTCTGGGCTTCGCGCCCGATGTCGTCACGCTGGGCAAGCCGATGGGCAACGGCCATCCGGTCGCCGGGCTCGTCGCGCGGCCCGAGGTGATGGCGGCCTTCCGCGAGGCCTTCGGCTATTTCAACACGTTTGCAGGCAATCCGGTCTCCTGTGCGGCGGCGATGGCGACGCTGCAGGTGATCGACGACGAGGGGCTGATGGAGAATGCCCGCGAGGTCGGCGCCCATGCGCTCGATCTGCTGCGCGGGCTCGATCATCCGCTGATCGCCGACACGCGCGGATTTGGTCTCTTCTTCGGGATCGAATTTGCCCGCGATGGCCAACCGGATGGCGACTTCTGCGGCCGGGTGGTCGAGGCCGCCAAGGCGCGCGGGATCCTGCTGGGGCGGGTCGGGCGCGCGCAGCATATCCTCAAGATGCGTCCGCCATTGCCCTTTGCCGGCGCCCATGCCGAGATGCTGGCCGAGACGCTCGACGCGATCCTGCGCGAGATGCCGGAATGAGCTGGGGCCAGAGTGGGGGCACGAGCCGCGATCTGGCCATGGCGCAAACTGCGCTGGCGCATTGGGGCAGCCTCGGGGCGCCGCTCGAGTTGATCTGGCAAAGCGAGAATGTGGTCTTCGCGACGACCCTGCGCGATGGCACCCGCGCCGCCCTGCGCCTGCACCGGCCGGGCTATCAGGGGCGCGCGGCGATCGAGGCCGAATTGGACTGGTGCGCGCGGCTTGCAGCGGCCGGGGTCGCGGTCGTGCGGCCGGTGCGGGCGGTGAACGGGCGGATGACGGCGGGGCTTGGCGGGCGGGTGGCCTCGGTCGTTGAATGGATCGAGGGGGCGCCGCTCGGTGCTGCCGATCTGCCGCTTGCGGGCTCGGCGGTGCTTGCACAGGCCGGGGCGCTGGGCGCGATTTTGGCCGATCTTCACAACGCGAGCGATGCGGGTGCGATCCCCGATCCCTTCCCGCGCGCGCCGTGGGATACCGAGGCCTTGCTCGGGGACACTCCGCGTTGGGGCCGGTTCTGGGAAAACCCGACGCTTGCGCCGGAGGAGGCGGCCGACTTGCTCTCCGCGCGTGATCTGGCGCATGGCCTGCTGCCCCGGGCGCAGGATTTCGGACCGATCCACGCCGATCCGCTCCGGGGCAATGTATTGCTGGGCGCCGGGGGGCTTGCGTTGATCGACTTCGACGATTGCGGGCCGGGATGGCGGCTCTATGACCTTGCGGCGGCCCTGATCCAGAGTTGCGGTGATCCGCTCTACGAGGCGCAGGCTGCGGCGCTCGTCGCGGGCTACCGCGGCAGGCGTGAGTTGCCGGAGGATCAGGCTGCGCTCCTGCCGCTTTTCGTCGCGCTGAGGGGCTTTGCCTCGGCGGGCTGGATCGTTACCCGTGCCGCCGAGGACCGCGCGCGTCAGCGGGCCTATGCCGAACGCGCCCTTGCGCTCGCCGGGCATTTGCGCGCAACTTACGGCCCCTGAGACGCGTTGGAGTCCATGAACAAGATCGTCGAAATCCTGCAAAGCCTGCTCGGGCGGCGCCCGGCCTATCTGCAGGTCGGCGCGGTCTGTCTGCGCAACCGCAAGGGCCGGCGCGAGGTGCTGATGATCTCCTCGCTCGACACCGGGCGCTGGATCATTCCCAAGGGCTGGCCGATGAAGGGCCGCAGCCTTGCGGGCGCGGCCGCGCGCGAAGCCTGGGAAGAGGCGGGCGTCAAGGGCGAGGTCACGCATGAGCCGATCGGCAGCTATGCCTATCTCAAGCAGCAATCGGGCGGCATGGCGCTGCGCTGCGAGGTGCAGGTCTATGGCATCGAGACCGACAGCCTGAGCGAGCATTACCCCGAGGCGGGCAAGCGCGACCGGCAGTGGATGCCCCCCGAAGAGGCCGCGGCCTGTGTCGCCGAAGAGGGCCTGCAGGCAATTCTGCGCGCCCTGTGACGGCGCCGGTTGTGCGAACGCCGAAAATTGGCTACCCCGCGCCGCGGATGTAACGGAATCGCGAATGAAATATGACAGTCCGCCCGTGGACTGCAGGGGGCAGATGTGGCGACGCAGCCGGTGAACCAGTGGAAGACGCTCGACAAGGATCTCGGCCGGATCGGGCGCCTCGAAGAGGCGACGATGTTCATCTCGCGCCCGCTGATCGCGCCGGGGATCGCGCTTGCCTTCATCGTGCTTGCGGGGCTTGGCGCGGGCCTGTTGATGGGGGCGCAGCCCGGGCAGCTCATCGTGATCGCCGCCGCCGCGATCGGCGCCTATATGGCGCTCAACATCGGGGCGAATGACGTCGCCAACAACATGGGCCCGGCGGTGGGGGCGAATGCGCTGACCCTCGGCGGTGCGCTGGTCATCGCCGCGATCTTCGAGACGGCGGGGGCGCTCGTCGCGGGCGGCGATGTGGTCAAGACGGTCTCGACCGGGATCCTCGCGCCCGATGCGGTGCCCGATGCCGCGCATTTCATCTGGGCGATGATGGCGGCGCTTCTGGCTGCGGCGCTCTGGCTCAATCTGGCGACCGCGCTCGGCGCGCCGGTCTCGACCACCCATTCGATCGTCGGCGGCGTTGTCGGTGCGGGCGTGGTGGCGGCGGGGTTCGGGGCGGTGAACTGGCCCTCGATCGGCAAGATCGCGGCAAGCTGGGTAATCTCGCCGGTGCTGGGCGGGGCGATCGCGGCGCTGATCCTCGCCTTCATCAAGGCGCAGATCATCTATGTCGAGGACCGGATCGCGGCGGCGCAGCGCTGGGTGCCGGTGCTCATCGGTATCATGGCGGGGACCTTCGCGACCTATCTGGCGATCAAGGGGCTCAAGAAGCTGGTGCATCTGTCGCTCGGCGAGGCGCTGATGATCGGCCTCGTCGCGGCCTTCCTGACTTGGGCGATCTCGGTGCCCTTCATCCGGCGCCAGTCGGAAGGGATGGAGAACCGCAAGAAATCGCTCAAGAAACTCTTCTCGGTGCCGCTCGTCGTCTCGGCGGCGCTTCTCTCCTTTGCGCATGGCGCCAATGATGTGGCCAATGCGGTCGGGCCGCTCGCCGCGATCGTCCATGCGGTCGAGGCGGGCGATCTCGCCGATCAGGTGGCGATCCCGATTTGGGTGATGATCGTGGGCGCGATCGGCATCTCGGTCGGCCTGCTGCTGTTCGGGCCGAAGCTGATCCGCCTCGTGGGCTCGGAAATCACCAAGCTCAATCCGATGCGCGCCTATTGCGTGGCGCTCTCGGCCGCGGTCACCGTGATCCTGGCGAGCTGGCTCGGCCTGCCGGTCAGCTCGACCCATATCGCGGTTGGCGCGATCTTCGGCGTGGGGTTCTATCGGGAATGGCACGCCGAGCGGCGCGCGCGGCTGCTCGGCCTGCAAAAGGGCAAGCCGGTGCCGCCCGAGGAACGCTCGCGCCGGCTGCTGGTGCGGCGCTCGCATATGCTAACTGTGGCGGCGGCCTGGGTGGTGACCGTGCCCGCCTCGGCCGCGCTCTCGGCGCTGCTTTATATCGTCATGCTCTGGCTCGCGGCCTGATCAGACGATCACATCCATCGCGGTCTGATCGCCCACCCCGAAAACGCGCTTGTAGCGCGCGACCTGATCGGCCGGGCCCATCGCCTTCGAGGGGTTGTCCGAGAGTTTCACCGTCGGATGCCCATCGGCCGAGATCGCCTTGCACACGAGGCTGAAGGGCGCGAGCGCGTCACCCGGCACCAACCCGCGGAAGTCGTTCGTCAGAAGCGTGCCCCAGCCGAAGCTCACCTTCACCCGGCCGGTGAACTGCGCGTGCAGACGCTCGATTTCGGCCACGTCGAGCCCGTCCGAGAAGATCACCAGTTTCTCGCGCGGGTCCTCGCCCTTCGCGCGCCACCAGTCGATGGCGCTCTCCGCCGCCGCCGCCGGATCGCCCGAGTCGATGCGGATGCCGGTCCAGCCCGCGAGCCAGTCGGGCGCACGATCGAGGAAGCCCTTGGTGCCATAGGTATCTGGCAGGATGATGCGCAGATTGCCCTCGTGCTCCTCGTGCCAGTCGGCGAGGACCTTGTAGGGCGCCTGCGCGAGCTCGGCGTCGTTTTGCGCGAGCGCGGCATAGACCATCGGCAGCTCATGGGCGTTGGTGCCCACCGCTTCGATGTCGCGCCGCATCGCGATCAGGCAATTCGAGGTGCCGGTGAAGGCGCCGCCCTTGGCCACATCGCCGAGGCCCTCGAGCATCGCCTGAACGCACCAGTCCTGCCACAGGAACCCATGGCGCCGCCGCGTGCCGAAATCGGCGATCTTGAGCCCGGGCAGGGCGCGCAGCCGCTCGATCTTCTCCCAGACGCGGGTCATCGCGCGGGCATAGAGCACCTGCAATTCGAACCGCCCCATCGTGCGCAGTACCGCGCGCGAGCGCAGCTCCATCAGGATCGCGAGCGCCGGGATCTCCCAGAGCATGACTTCGGGCCAGGCGCCCTCGAAGGTCAGCTCGTATTGCCCGTCGCGCTTTTCGAGGTGATAGGGCGGGAGCTGGAAATTCTCGAACCATTCCATGAAATCGGGGCGGAACATCTGGCGCTTGCCATAGAAGGTGTTGCCGCGCATCCAGGTGCTCTCGCCGCGCCGCAGCCGCAGGTCGCGCGCGTAATCGAGCTGTTCGCGCAGCTCGCCCTCGTCGATCATCTCGGCCAGTCGCAGGCTCTTGGAGCGGTTGATCAGGCTGAAGGTGACGCGCGTCTCGGGCTTGTTGCGAAACACCGACTGGCACATCAGGAGCTTGTAGAAATCGGTGTCGATCAGCGAACGGACGATCGGGTCGATCTGCCATTTGTGATTGTAGACGCGGGTGGCGATATCGACCATCTCGGGGCTCCAGCTCATTGTGCGAGGGTCACGCCCGCGGCGCGCATCGCGGCACGGGCGGCCTCGAGCGAGCCATCGAGGTCGATCGCGCGGCAGGCGCCCTCGAGGACGCGGGCGTTGAAGCCGAGCTTCGCGGCATCCATCGCTGACCACGCCACGCAGAAATCGAGCGCGAGGCCCACGAAGGTCAGATCGGTGATCCCCCGCTCACGCAGATAACCGGCAAGGCCGGTGGGGGTCGTGTGATCATTCTCGAAAAACGCCGAATAGCTGTCGATCTCGGGCCGGAAGCCCTTGCGGATGATCAGATCGGCCGGGTCGATCGCCAGCCTAGGGTGAAACGCGGCGCCGGGGCTGCCCCAGATGCAATGCGCGGGCCAGAGCGTCTGCGCCCCATAGGGCATCTCGATCTGGCTGAAGGGGGCGGCGCCGGGGTGGTTGTCGGCAAAGGAGGCGTGATCCTCGGGGTGCCAGTCCTGAGTGAGCACGGTCACCGGAAATTCCTGCATGAGCGCATTGATCCGTGGCACGATCTCGTCGCCACCGGTCACGGCGAGCGCCCCGCCGGGGCAGAAATCGACCTGCACGTCGATCACGATCAGCGCTTCGGTGGCATCGGCCATGGTATTCCTCCTGTCACTGCACAATGGGTAGGGTGCCCGGCCCGCGGGGTCAATCGCGCTTGCGGGATCGCGGGGGCGGGACTAGAGGGGGATCATGTTCACCGTGGCCGCGCTTTATCACTTCACCCGGTTCGAAGACCCCGCCGCGCTGCGCGGGCCGCTGGCGAAACTGGCCTGTGGGTCCGGGGTCAAGGGCACGCTCCTGCTCGCGCGTGAGGGGATCAACGGCACCATCGCGGGGCCGCGCGCGGGGATCGACGCGGTCCTTGCCCATATCCGGGCGCTGCCCGGCTGCGCGGATCTGATCTGGAAGGAAAGCACGGCCGAGGTCATGCCCTTCGGCCGGATGAAGGTGCGGCTCAAGGCCGAGATCGTGACGATGGGAGAGCCCGACGTCGACCCGCGCGCCGCGGTCGGCCATTACGTGGCGCCCGCCGATTGGAACGCGCTGATTTCCGCGCCGGATGTCGTGGTGATCGACACCCGCAACGATTACGAGGTCGAGATCGGCACCTTCGAGGGCGCCATCGACCCGCACACCCGCAGCTTTCGTGAATTTCCGCAGTGGTGGGCCGAAAATGCCGCGCGTTTTCACAACAAGCGCGTCGCGATGTTCTGCACCGGTGGTATCCGCTGCGAGAAATCGACCAACTATCTGATGTCGCAGGGGATCGAGCAGGTCTATCACCTGCAGGGCGGGATCTTGAAATATCTCGAAGAGGTGCCCGAGGCCGAGAGCCTGTGGCGTGGCGATTGCTATGTCTTCGATGGGCGCGTCAGCCTGCGCCATGGCCTCGTGCAGGGCGATTACACCACCTGCCACGCCTGCCGTCGTCCGCTCGCGCCCGCCGACCTGTTGCATGCCGACTATGAACCGGGGGTGTCATGCCATCGCTGCAAGGGGGAATACAGCGCGGCCGATCGTGACCGGTTCCGCGAGCGCGAGCGGCAGATGCGGCTCGCCGCCGAACGGGGCGAGGCGCATCTGGGGGCCGATCACTCGCGGCAGAGCTGAACCAGCGGATTGCAATCCTGCGTCACTTCCCCGCCTTGGGTCGGGAAGTCGAGACGCGGAAGATCGACGCCGAAGGAATCGGCCAGACCCGGCACAGCCGTCAGCGTGACCAGAGCAAGAGCGAGAGCGATGCGTTTCATGACAGACCTCAAAACTGAACCAATCCGTTCAGTTTCCGAATATGAACCGAGTCGTTCAGTTCTTCAAGCGCAAAATGAACCGTTCGGTTCGGAAATTGCGATTGCGTCGGCGTGCCGAATGCGTAATTTAGAATGATTCCAGAAAAGGAGATGCCATGATCCCCGGTTTCGCCTCTCGCCGCCGCTTTTCGGAGCTGTCCGAACAAGAGGTGCTCGCGCTTGCGATCTCCTCGGAAGAGGATGATGCGCGGATCTATCGCCAATATGCCGAGATCCTGCGCGCGGATTATCCCTCAAGTGCGGCGGTCTTCGATGGCATGGCCGAGGAAGAGGATGGCCACCGCCGGATGCTGATCGAGCGGCATCAGGCGCGTTTCGGCGAGATGATCCCGCTGATCCGGCGCGAACATGTCTCGGGTTTCTATACGCGCAAGCCGGTCTGGCTGACCAAGAACCTCACGCTCGAGGCGATCCGCGCCGAGGCCGAGGCGATGGAGCGCGATGCCGAGAAATTCTACATCGCGGCTGCCGCGCGCACCCAGGATGCGGCGACGCGCAAGCTGCTGGGCGATCTCGCCGCGGCCGAGCAGGGCCACGAACACCGCGCCCATGAGCTCGAGGCCGAGCATCTGGGGGAGGATGCCAAGGACGAGGAAGACCGCGCCGCGCATCGGCAGTTCATCCTGACCTGGGTGCAGCCGGGGCTCGCGGGGCTGATGGATGGCTCGGTCTCGACGCTCGCGCCGATCTTCGCCACCGCCTTCGCCACGCAGAACACGCATACCACGCTGCTCGTGGGTCTTGCGGCGGCCACGGGTGCGGGCATCTCGATGGGCTTCACCGAGGCCGCGCATGACGACGGCGTCATCTCGGGGCGCGGCTCGCCGCTCAAGCGCGGTCTCGCCTCGGGGATCATGACCGCGGTGGGGGGCCTCGGCCACGCGCTGCCCTATCTGATCCCGGATTTCTGGACCGCGACCACGATCGCAATGATCGTCGTTTTCATCGAGCTCTGGGCGATCGCCTGGATTCAGAACAAATACATGGAGACCCCGATCCTGCGCGCGGTGGTGCAAGTCGTTGTCGGCGGCGCGCTCGTCTTCGCGGCTGGCGCCCTGATCGGCGGCGGCTGATCGCGCCCGGGCTGGTGCGCCGCAACCCGGCGTGCTAGCGCTGGCGCATGCTCGAGATCTTCCTCAAGGTTCTGCCCTTCTTCGGCCTGATCGGGCTCGGCTGGTTTGCCGGGTGGACCCGGTTCTTCCCGGCCGAGGCGAGCGCGTGGCTCACGAAATTCGTCTTCTACTTCGCGCTTTCGGCGATGATCTTCCGCTTCACGGCGACGCTGGAACTCGGCGCGCTGTTCGATCCTGCCTTCTTCGCGGCCTATCTTGCGGGCTCGACCTTTGTCTGGGGGCTGGCTTTCGCCATTGCGAAACTCCGCGGGCGGCCGGTGACCGAGGCCGCGATGGAGGCCCATACCGCGATGATCGGCAATACCGGCTTTCTCGGCGTGCCGATGCTCGTCGTGCTTCTGGGCGAGCGGGCGATTGGGCCGGTTCTGATGGTCCTCGCCGTCGATCTCATCGTCTTTTCCTCGCTGATCACGATCATCATCACCGCGGCGCGGCATGGCCGGGTCGCGCTCGGGCCGATTGCGCTCGGCCTCGTGAAGAACCCGATGATCGTCTCGATGGCGGCGGGCCTCGCATGGGCGGGGTTCTCGCTGCCGATGCCGGCACCACTTGCCGAGTTCGTCGCGATCCTCGGCGCGGCCGCCACGCCCGGGGCGCTGTTTGCCATTGGTGCCTCGCTGGCCGATCGCTCGGCCGAGCGGGTGGGTCCGGCGCTCTGGCTCTCGGGGGCCAAGCTCGTGCTGCACCCGCTCGCGGTGGGCCTTGCGGCCTGGGGGCTCGGGGTCGAGCCCTTCGCCGCGGGTGTGATGGTCGCCGCCGCGGCCTTGCCCGTCGCCGGGAATGTCTACATTCTGGCGGCGCATTTCGGGGTGGCGCCGGCCCGCGTCTCGACCTCGATCCTGATTTCCACCGCGCTCAGCGTCCTGAGCATTCCCGCGGTGATCCACTGGATAAGCAAATAGGGGGGCGCGATGCGCACGATTTCGGAAAACAAGTGCTTTGGTGGCGTGCAGGGCGTCTATGCCCATGCCTCCGAGGCGACCGGCTGCGAGATGACCTTTGGCCTCTTCCTGCCGGCAGAGGCCGCCGATGCGCCGGTGCCGGTGCTCTGGTATCTCTCGGGGCTGACCTGCACGCATGAGAATGCGATGACCAAGGCGGGCGCGCAGAAATTCGCGGCCGAAGCCGGCATTGCGCTTGTCTTCCCCGATACCTCGCCGCGCGGCGAGGGGGTGGCAAACGATTCGGCCTATGATCTGGGGCAGGGGGCCGGGTTCTACGTGAACGCGACCGAGGAACCCTGGGCGCCGCATTTCCGCATGTGGGATTATGTGGCCGACGAGCTGCCCCGCGTGGTGACCGCCGCCTTCGACATCGACGAGGATCGTCAGGGCATCACCGGCCATTCGATGGGCGGGCATGGCGCGCTGACGCTCGCTATGCGGCTGCCGGGGCGGTTCCGCTCGGTCTCCGCCTTCGCGCCGATCGCCAATCCGGCTGCGAGCGACTGGGGCCGCAAGCAGTTCACCGCCTATCTGGGCGCGGATGAGGCGAAATGGCTCGAGCATGACGCGACCCATCTGATGCGCGAGGTGGGCTTTGACGGCGAGGTGCTGATCGATCAGGGCGCGAGCGACCAGTTCCTCGATCTCTTGCGCCCCGAGGCACTCTCTCAAGCCATGGCCGCGCGCCGCCAGCCCGGCACCTTCCGGATGCAGGCGGGCTATGACCACAGCTATTTCTTCGTCTCGACCTTCATCCCCGATCACATCGCCTTCCATGCCGAGGCGCTCTGGCGGTGATCTGGGTCGATGCCGATGCCTGCCCGGTGAAGGACGAGGCCGAGCGCGTGGCGACGCGGCTGCAGATCCCGCTCGCCTTCGTCTCGAACGGGGGCCTGCGGCCCTCGCAAAACCCGCTGGTGCAGATGGTCTATGTGGCCGCAGGCCCCGATGAGGCCGACAAGCATATCGCCGAGCGGGCGGGCAAGGGCGACGTGGTGATCACCAACGACATCCCCTTGGCCGCGAAATGCGTCGAGGCAGGCGCGCGGGTCCTGCGCCCCGATGGCGAGGCGCTGACGCCCGCAAATATCGGCAATGTGCTGGCCACCCGCGACCTGATGGCCGATCTGCGCGCGGCCGACCCCTTTCGCCAAGGCGGCGGGCGGCCCTTTACAAAGGCGGACCGGGCGCGTTTTCTCGAGGCATTGGACCGGACCGCACGCGCGGCGATGAGGGAAGCGAATGGTTGAGGCGGTGATCTTCGACATCGGCAATGTGCTGATCGAATGGCAACCCGAGCGGCATTACGACACGATCATGCCGCGCGCGGCGCGCGAGGCGATGTTCGCCGAGGTCGACCTGCACGGCATGAACGACATCATCGACCGTGGCGGCCCGTTCCGAGAAACGATCTATGACTGGGCCGAGCGTTATCCGGCCTGGACGCCGATGATCCGGCTCTGGTTCGACGACTGGATCAAGATGGCGGCGCCCGCGATCCCGCGCTCGGTGCGGCTGATGAAGGCCTTGCAGGCGCGCGGCGTGCCGGTGTTTTCGCTCACGAACTTCGGGATCGAGAGCTTCGATTACGCCTGTGGCTTCTATCCCTTCCTGCGCGACTTCGAGCGCGGCTTCGTCTCGGGGCACATGGGCGTGACGAAACCCGACCCGCAGATCTATGCCATGGTCGAAGAAGCATGCGGGCTGAGCGGCGCGCAGATCCTCTTCACTGACGACCGCGCCGACAATATCGCCACCGCCCACACCTTCGGTTGGAAGACGCATCTGTTCGACGGCCCCGAAGGCTGGGCCGGACGGCTTGTCTCCGAGGGGTTGCTGACGGAACGAGAGGCAGAATGAAACCGGTTTTCATCGGGCCCGAGGCCGAGGCGCTGCTCGACTGGGTGCAACTGAGCGAGGCGCTGGAGGCCGGGCACCGTCTGCCGCGCGCCGAGGTCGCCGATACCTTCCTCTATCGCGGCGCGGATACGTTGCTCACGCGCTCGGCCTGGATCTCTGGGCTCGGGATCGCGGTCAAGGCCGCCGCCATCGTTCCGGGCAATGCCGAGCGCGGCATCGAGAGCGTGACCGGCGCGGTCAACCTGCTCCACGACGTGACCGGTGAACTCGAGGCGGTCGTGGATTTCGGTCTCGTGACGAAATGGAAGACGGCGGGAGACAGCCTGCTCGCCGCGCGCAAGCTCGCCCGGCCCGATGCGCGTGAGATCCTCGTTTGCGGCGCGGGCAAGGTGGCGGCCTCGATGGTTGCGGCCTATCGCGCGGGTTTTCCGGACGCACGGATCACAATTTGGAACCGCACGGTGGTGACCGCCGAGGCGCTCGCCGCGCGGATGGGGGTGGGGGTCGAGGCCGACCTCGAAACCGCGCTCAAACGCGCCGAGATCGTGGCGACGACGACGATGGCAATCGAGCCGTGGCTCAACGGCGACTGGATCCAGCCGGGCACCCATCTCGACCTGATCGGCGCCTATCGCCCCGATATGCGCGAGGTGGATGACACGGCGATTTCTCGTGCGCGGATCTTCTGCGATGCGCGCGCGACGACGGTGCACCATATCGGCGAGTTTCGCGATCCGATCGCGCGCGGGGTGATGGCCGAGGCCGATATCGTCGCCGATTACTACGACATTGCGTCAGGCAAATTCGCGCGGCAAACCCGGGACGAGATCACCCTGTGCAAGAACGGCGGCGGTGCGCATCTCGATCTGATCACCGCGCAATATATCCTGCAGATGTGGCGCGCGGCCCAAGGCTAGAGCCTCCGGCGGGAGTATTTCCACCAGGAAAAGACATGGCTTTTTCTTGGTCCAAATACTCAAAAACCAAGGCCCGGACCGGCGCGCCCTCAGGCCCGTTTCGCGACTGCCACGCCCAGCAGCTCGAGCACCTTGGCCTCGATCTGCGGCGCATCCATGCCGGCCGAGCGATACATGTCCTCGGGGCTCGCATGGTCGATGAACGTATCGGGCAACACCATCGAGCGGAACTTGAAGCCACGGTCGAAGACGCCCTGCTCGGACAGGAATTGCGCGACATGGCTGCCGAAGCCACCGACCGCGCCCTCTTCGATGCAGATCAGCGCCTCATGCTCGGCCACCAGCCGCAGGATCAGATCGGTGTCGAGCGGCTTGACGAAGCGCGCATCGGCCACGGTCGGCGCCAAGCCGCGGGCCGCGAGCGCCTCGCGCGCCTTGAGCACCTCGGCGAGCCGCGTCCCATAGCTCAGGATCGCGACCCGCGCGCCTTCGGAAATGATCCGGCCGCGGCCGATTTCGAGCGGTTCACCGCGCTCGGGCATCTCGACACCCATCCCCTCGCCGCGCGGATAGCGGAAGGCGATCGGGCCTTCGTCATGCGCGGCCGCGGTGGCGACCATATGCACCAGTTCCGCCTCATCGGCGGCGGCCATCACCACCATGCCGGGCAGGCTCGCCATGAAGCCCACATCGAAAGCGCCCGCATGGGTCGCGCCATCGGCGCCCACGAGCCCCGCGCGGTCGATTGCGAAGCGCACCGGCAGCCGCTGGATCGCCACATCATGCACGATCTGATCGTAGCCGCGCTGCAGGAAGGTCGAATAGATCGCGCAGAACGGGCGCATCCCGGCGGCGGCAAGCCCGGCCGAGAAGGTCACCGCATGTTGTTCGGCGATGCCCACATCGAAGCAGCGCCGCGGGAAGCGTTCGGCGAAAAGGTTGAGGCCCGTGCCGTCGGGCATCGCCGCGGTGACCGCGACGATCTTCTCGTCATTCGCGGCTTGCGCGATCAGGCTCTCGGCGAAGACCTTGGTATAGCTCGGCGCGTTCGAGGGGGTTTTCACCTGCGCCCCGGTCACCACGTCGAATTTCGCGGTGGCGTGCCCGCGGTCGGCGCGGGCCTCGGCGGGGGCATAGCCCTTGCCCTTCCGGGTCAGCGCATGGATCAGCACCGGGCCGGTCGCGCGCGCCTTCAGCGTGCGCAGAAGCGGCAGGAGCGTATCGAGGTCATGCCCGTCGACCGGCCCGACATAGGTGAAGCCGAGCTCCTCAAACAGGGTACCACCCATCGCCATGCCCTTGAGCATTTCCTTGGCGCGGCGCGCGCCTTCCTGAAACGGTTCCGGCAGCAGGCTGACCGCGCCCTTGGCGACCGCCTTGAGATCCTGCATCGGGCCTTCGGCATAGAGCCGGGTGAGATAGGACGAGAGCGCACCGACCGGCGGCGCGATCGACATCTCGTTGTCGTTCAAGACCACGAAGACCCGCTTACCGAGGTGGCCCGCATGGTTCATCGCCTCGAAGGCCATGCCGCCCGACATCGCCCCGTCGCCGATCACCGCAATCGCGTCGCCGGTTTCCGCGCCGAGCTCGCGCGCCATGGCAAAGCCCACCGCCGCCGAGATCGAGGTCGAGCTGTGGCCCGCGCCGAACGGGTCATAGGGGCTTTCCGAGCGCTTGGTGAAGCCCGACAGCCCACCCTTCATCCGCAGCGTGCGGATCCGGTCGCGCCGCCCGGTCAGGATCTTGTGCGGATAGCACTGATGGCCGACGTCCCAGACGATCTTGTCGCGCGGCGCGTCGAACACTGCGTGCAAGGCCACGGTCAGCTCGACGACCCCGAGACCCGCGCCCAGATGCCCACCGGTTTCCGACACGGCCGAGATCGTCTCGGCGCGCAATTCACCCGCGAGCTTCTTCAACTCGGCATCGCTCAGCGCCTTCATGTCCGAGGGCAGCCTCACACGGTCGAGGATCGGGGTAGAGGGGGGCTGGCTCATCTGCTTTCCGTCACATGTCACGCGCGATCACGAACCGCGCCGCCTCGATCAAAGTCTGCGCCTTTGCGCCATAGGGCGCAAGCGCCGCCTCGGCCTCGGCCACGAGCGCCGCCGCACGCGCTTTGGCACCTTCGAGGCCCAGAAGCGACACGAAGGTGGCCTTGCCCGCCTCGGCATCCTTGTTCAGCCGCTTGCCCGCGGCCTCTTCGCTGCCCTCGACATCGAGGATGTCATCGGCAATCTGGAAGGCAAGCCCGAGCGCCGCGGCATAGCGCGCCAGCGGCGCGCGATCGGCGCCCGCCAGAATCGCGCCCGCCTCGGCCGCAAAGGAGATCAGCGCCCCGGTCTTGCCCGCCTGCAACTCGGTGATCTCAGCGAGGGTCAGGGGGGCGGCCGCGGTTTCTGCCGCAATGTCGAGCGCCTGACCATGGACCATGCCCGCGGCACCCGAGGCGCGCGCCAGCGCCGCCACCAGTGCGACGCGCCGTTCGGGGGCCCCGAGCGCGGGATCGCAGCAGAGCTCGAAGGCAAGCGTCTGCAGCGCATCGCCCGCCAGCACGGCGGTCGCCTGGTCCCATTTCACATGCACCGTTGGCAGGCCGCGGCGCAGATCGTCGTCATCCATGCAGGGCAGATCGTCATGCACGAGCGAATAGGCATGCAGCGCCTCGACCGCCGCCGCGGCCGGCATGGCCTGAGCTGCCGGAAGGCCGAAGAGCGCCGCCGATTCGAGCACGAGAAAGGCCCGGAGCCGCTTGCCGCCCTGCGCGCCGTAGCCGATCGCGGCGCGCAGCTCGCCCTCGGGCAGCTGCCCGACCGCTGCATCCAGCGCGGATTGCACCGCGCGCTGCACCTCCGCCAGACGTTCGGGAAACATCAGAGCCCTTCGACCGGAACCGTGCCGCGGGGCTGGCCGCCCTCGCCGAGGGTGATCTTCTCGACCCGCTCCTCGGCCTCCTTGAGAAGCTGCGCGCAGCGCTCGCGCAGCGCGGCCCCGCGTTCGTAGAGCGCGATCGAGCGGTCGAGCGGCACTTCGCCGCGCTCGAGCTGACCGACGACCTGTTCGAGTTCGGCCATCGCCTGTTCGAAGCTCATGCCTGCAATGTCCGGCCCGCTGTCGCTCATCCGCTCGCTCCTTCAATTCAAGGCCCGGAATGCCAGTTTTCGGCGCCCGGGTCCAGCCCGGAAGGCCCGGCGGAGCCCCGCGCAGGGCCTTCCGGGCAATAGAAAGGGCCGCTTGGCTTAGCCAGCGGCCCCCGAGATCTACGGAGATGGTCCGGTTAGGGTCTTGGGTCAGATCCTCCGTCCCAGCCAGGGTTATTTGCCCTTGGGTTTGCCCTCAGGCCACGGCCCCCCTAACTGTCCCGACACCTCTCTCCAATATCACTCTAGACACTGGACCACCTCCTTTCAATGCGTTGCCGTTATCCACAGGCTGCCACAGATTTGGTGTATGTCCAGTAAATTCACGCAAGCTTTGGCGATAGTTTCGTGACAACTGCCCGAAAAGGTATCAAAGCGATTATTGCGAGGGCAAGTTTGACAAGCCAGTCCGCCGTGCCCAGCGACACCCAGAGCGGTGCCATCGGCCCCGTGCCCAGAAGCGGCAGCGACTCGTTGGCCCAGGCCACATCGTTGCCCGGTTCGAGCCAGCTCAGGCCGGCCGCGAAGGCGACCGAGAAGAAGATCGCCGTGTCGAGCGAGGCGCCGATCAGCGTCGAAACGAGCGGCGCCTTCCACCAGCCCATGCGGCGCAGGCGGTTGAAGATGGTAATGTCGGTCATTTGCGCCGCGAGGAAGGCGAGACCCGAGCCGAGCGCCACGCGGAAGCTCACGAGCGGGCCGAACTCGCCCATGATCTGCGAGCCGACGAGCGAGCAGGCGATGCCCACGACGAAACCGGCCGCCACGACGATGCGCGCCGCGCGCGCGCCCTGCAGGCGGTTCGTCAGGTCGGTTACGAGGAAGGCGAAAGGATAGGTGAAGGCGCCCCAGGTCAGCCATTGGCCGAAGAGATGTTGCACCAGGATATTCGAGGCCACGACAATCGCGGCCATGGCAAGGATGCCAGGCAGATAGCGTTTCATTGGTTCACCGTTTTTACATGGTCGCGGGGACATGGCCCGGGTTTCCGGGCAAGCGCGGCGGATAGCCCCGAGCGACCCGCCGGTCAAGGTCTCATTGCGGTGCGAGACGGAATTCGACGAGCTGGGTTTGTTGCAGCGGGATGAAATTGTCGTCCGAGATCAGCGTGAGCCGGATCGCCCCCGTGTCATCGCGCCAGGCGGCGAGGCCTTCGAGATTGTCGAAGCGACCCGCGCGCGATTGCATCACCACCTCGCCGCCCGAGACCGTATCGCCCGCGATGTCGAAGACCCGGACCCGGCTGAGAAATCCGAGCAGGCCCCAGAAGTCGCGCTCGAGCAGATAGAACCGCCCGTCCGGTCCGAAATCCGCCCCGACCGGGAGCCAGTCGCCGTCGCGCGGGATCGCGAAGGGCTGATCCCATTGCGCCGCCCCGGGTTTCAGACGGTAGACCGGAAAGGCGCGGTCCTTTGCGCCCGAGCGTTCGGGCAGAGTGTAGAGAGTGCCATCCTCGGCAATGGCGAGCGCCTCGAGCGCGGAATTGTCCTGCAGCGTCATGAATTCGCGCGGCCGCGGCATCGGGTCGGCCATCGCGGCGTCGTCGGCAAAATGCGCAACCCGCGCAACCCCTTCGAAGGAGACATAGGCCGTGCCGTCGGCGGCCAGAGCAAGGCCCTCTGAATCCTGCGTCGTGCCTTCGGTCTCGAGACTGCGCGGGCTGCGCAGCACGGTCGGTCCCCGGGCGATCTCGATCCCGGAAATCAGGCCCGCGGCATCGCGCGCGATCGTGCCGCGCCAGATCGTGCCACGATCCGACACCACCGTGAGGGCGGTGCCGGCGGGGTCGAGCTCGATCGCCGAGAACCCGCCGAAGGCCGGTTCGGGGCGCGACCAGCGCCAGCTTTGCACGAATTCGGCCCGGCCCGGCGGTTCGGGCGCCTGTGCCCAAGCCCCGAACCCTGCCAGCGCCGCGATCAGCGCGACGAGAGCACGTCTTGGCATTGGCGCGGCAGGTCCGACATCACATAGGTTTTCGCGGTTTTCGGCGGCGGACCCGTCGGTTTCTCGCGCTTGGGCGGGTGACGAAGTTCCTCGAGATAGGTCGTCACCCACCAGTTCAGGCTCTCGTCGCAGCCATCGCCGCCCTTCGACAATTCGGCCACCGTGGGCGTCTGCGTCTCGCACAGGCGCGAGCCGGGCGGGCATTTCAGGCGCACATGGAAATGCACGTTATGGCCATAGAGCGGGCGGATCTTCTGCAGCCAGGCCCGGTCATTGCGCGGGCTGGCATTGCACATCGCGATCTTGGCGGCGGCGGCGACGAAGATCCGGTCGACGCGCGGATCGGAGGCGGCCGCACGCAGCAGCGCCATATGCGCGGGCGTCCAGTTGCCGTTCACCCGGGTCTGATCCTCGGTGCGGATCGAGATCGAGCTGAGGTTCTCGCGGTCGGCCCGGCTCAGATCGAGGCGCTTGGGCGGCAGCATCCAGACATCGGCATCGAGCCCGATCTGGTGGCTCGCGTGGCCGCCGGTCATCGGGCCTCCGCGCGGTTGGCTGATGTCGCCGATATAGAGCCCCTTCCAGCCCGGCAGGGTCGCCGCATAGCGCGACAGATCCTGCAGAAAGGCGAGCATCTCGGGCTGACCATACATCCGGTTGCGCGAAAGCCGCATCGCCTGCCAGGTCGGGCCGCTCTCGGGCATCGCCACGAGCCCCGCGGCACAGCCCTTTGCATAGGTGCCGATCGCGGCGGGCGCCTGTTGCGAGGGGGTGGATTTCGCGCCGAAGAGCTGGCGGGCGAGGGGGTCGGCACTGGCGGGCGCAACGATGCCCGGAACAGGCGCCAGCAGCAGCGCCAGCGCGGTCACGATACGTCGGATCATCAGCTCGGGGTTCCTTCGGGGTCGGTTCCGCCTGCGGCGGCGGAGGGGTCAGCGGAGGCGGCGGGGCGCGGATCGCCCCCCGATCTCACGAAGCCTAGCAGCCCGAAGCCCAGAACGAAAAGCACGATGATGGGAGTGATGCCGATCGACTGATTGTCCGAGATCTGCGTCATCACCCCGATCGAGAGCGGCGCGATGAAGGCGGTGGCCTTGCCCGACAGCGCATAAAGCCCGAAATGCTCGGTGATCTTCTCGGGATCGGCCTGACGCACCATCATCGTCCGGCTCGCCGATTGCAGCGCCCCGCCGCAGGCGCCGATCAGCCCGCCCATCACGTAGAAGGCAATATCGGGGAGCGCGCTCTCGGGGCCGACCGCGTGGCCGAAGACGCTCTCGCGCGAGATGAAGACGACGCCGACCACCACCGCGGTCAAGATCAGGACATTGACGACGATCACCGATTTGGGGCCGAACCGGTCATCTGCCTTGCCGCCGGCCCAGGCGAAGATCGCCCCGGTGACCGCGCCGAGAATGCCGAAGATGCCGATCTGGGTGATCGACCAGTTCAGCACGCCGGCCGCATAGAGCCCGCCGAAGGTATAGATGCCGTTGAGCGCATCGCGATAGAACATCGAGCTGAGCAGAAAGGCCATCAGGCTGCGCCGCGCGGGCAGGCCGCGCAGCGTGGTGCGCAGCTCGGGCCAGGCCATCCGGGCGGCACGCGCGACCGAGACGGCACCGGGCTGACGCGGCTCGCGCACCCAGAGGAAGAACGGGATCATGAACACTGCATACCAGACCGCGGTCAGCGGCCCGACGATGCGGGTATCGGCGCGCGTGGCCAGATCGAGCCCGAACATCGGCGGCAGGCCGATCAGGGTGTGACCCGTGGCCGGGTTGATCTGCAGGAAGCCGAGCATGACGATCAGCGAGAGCACGCCCCCCACATAGCCGAAGGCCCAGCCCGAGCCAGAGACCTTGCCGATCTCCTCGCGCGGCGCGAGACCCGGGAGCATCGCATTGGTGAAGGTGGTGGCGAATTCCATCCCGATCAGGCCCACTGCGAAGGAGGTCATGATCAGCAGCAGGCTGAAATTCCCGGGCACCGCATACCAGAGGCCCCAGGCCCCCGCGACATACATCAGCGAAAACAGCCAGATGAAGGGAATGCGCCGCCCGGTCTTGTCGGCGATCGCGCCGAGGAAGGGCGAGGCCAGCGCGATCACGAGCCCGGCGAAGCCCACGCCATAGCCCCAGACCGTCTGCGCGCTCGATCCGTCGCCCAGGAGATCCTTCATGAAGGGGGCGAAGATGAAGGTGATCAGGAGCGTGTTGTAGGGTTGGCTCGCCCAGTCGAAGAAGAACCAGCCCCATATACGTTTGCGTGTGGTGATCATGACCCGCCCCGGCTGCCCCCGTTTGCGCAGATCAAGCCTGAAATCGGAGCGTCGCACAAGCCCGGCTGCGGATGACGTGCAGGTCAGCCGGCGGCGTGCGGGGGCTCAGATCGTGGGCGGCCAGGGGCGCTCGTGATCGGCGGCGGTCCAGTGGCGCACCCAGTCGGGCAGCGCGGGGCTCGTCGTATCGGCGCCAAGCGCCGCGACCACCTGCTCGGGCGGCACGATGCCCGCGCGCGAGGTGACCGCGCCGCGCACCAGGATATGGTTGCAGCACTCCTCGCCCCGCCACATCGCCTGTTCCATATAGACGAAGCGATGATCCCAGCCGATCACGCGCGTGCGCATCTCGAACCGCTGGAACATGGTGATCCGCTTGCGGTAGCGCGTCGTATTGCCCGCGACGACGATGCCCCAGCGGTTGCGCAGGAGCGCGCCGTTGAGCCCGCTCGCCTGCGCCAGCTCGATCCGCCCCAGATCGAAGAGCGTCAGCGTGCGCCCGTTGTTGAGATCCTTCCACGGGTCGATATCCCAAGGCCAGGCGATATGCTGGCTGATGACCGTGTCGAGGATGTCGATCTGGCGGCTGCGGCCCTTGGCAAGCGCCTTGATCATGCGGATCACTGGATACATGCGGCCTCCGGGCTGATTTCCCAAGCCGTGCCGCGCTGCAGCAGGCGCGTCAACCGCTACGTTGCGGCAAATACCGCGGATGCGGCGGTTGCAAGCGCGCGCGCCCTGCCTTACCTCTGTCACCGCATCACCCGGAGGTTTCGCATGGTCACGCTCTATCAGGCGCTCACCCTGATCCTGAACGTCGTCTGGTTCATCATGATCGCCCATATCATCATGAGCTGGCTGATCAATTTTCAGGTGCTGAACCTGCGACAGCCGCTCGTCGCGCAGCTCTGGTATGGGCTCAACAACCTGCTCGAGCCGATCTATGGCCGGATCCGCGGCTTCCTGCCCTCGACCGGCGGGCTCGACCTTGCGCCGCTCGTGGCCTTCATCGTGCTGATCATCCTGCAACAGGCGCTCGCGAACAACGCAGGCTTCTTCTACGGATATTGAGCCGATGGATCTGCGAGCCGAGCCCGATCCCGCGCAGCTGCTCGCGCAGATCTTCGGCTTTCACGCCTTCCGCCCCGGTCAGGAAGAGATCGTCCGCGCCGTGATCGCCGGGCGCGACACGCTCGCCATCATGCCGACGGGTGGCGGGAAGTCCATTTGTTATCAACTGCCTGCGCTCTGCCTGCCGGGGCTGACCGTGGTCATCTCGCCGCTGATTGCACTGATGCGCGATCAGGTGCGCGCACTGCGTGAGGCGGGCGTCGAGGCCGGGGCACTCACCTCGGGCAATACCGAGGAAGAGACCGAAGAGGTCTTTGCCGCGATCGACGAGGGGCGGCTGAAGCTCCTTTACATGGCGCCCGAACGGCTCGCCTCGGGCGCGGCCGTGGCTCTGCTCAAACGCGCCAGGACGCAACTGATCGCGGTCGACGAGGCGCATTGCGTGAGCCAGTGGGGCCATGATTTCCGCCCCGATTACCTGCGCATCGGGGAACTCAAACGCGCGCTGGGCGTGCCGCTCGCCGCCTTCACCGCCACCGCCGACGAGGAAACCCGCGCCGAGATCGTCACCCGGCTCTTCGAGGGGCGCGCGCCGGCCACCTTCCTGCGCGGCTTCGACCGGCCGAATATTCACCTCGCCTTCGAGCCCAAGGACCAGCCGCGCCAACAGATCCTGCGCTTCGCCGCGGCGCGCCGGGGGCAATCGGGGATCGTCTATTGCGCCTCGCGCGCGCGCACCGAGAGCCTCGCCGCGGCGCTCTCGCAGGCCGGGCACCCCGCCTGTTTCTACCACGGTGGCATGGAGGCCGAAGATCGCCGCACGGTCGAGGCGCGGTTTCAGCGCGAGGACGGGCTGATCGTCACCGCGACCGTCGCCTTCGGCATGGGCATCGACAAGCCCGATATCCGCTGGGTCGCCCATGCCGATCTGCCGAAGTCGATCGAGAGCTATTATCAGGAGATCGGCCGCGCCGGGCGCGACGCTGCGCCGGCCGAGACCATGACGCTTTACGGCCCCGACGATATCCGCTTCCGCCGCCAGCAGATCGACGAGGGCCTCGCGCCGCCCGAGCGAAAGGCCGCCGATCACGGGCGGCTCAATGCGCTTCTGGGGTTGGCCGAGGCGACGGGCTGTCGGCGGCAGAAACTGCTCGGCTATTTCGGCGAGGAGGCTCATGAGCCCTGCGGCAATTGCGATCTCTGCGAGACGCCGCCCGAGCTCTTCGATGGCACCGAAGCGGTGCGCAAGGCGCTCTCGGCCGCGCTGCGCACCGGCGAAAGCTATGGTGCCGGTCATCTGATCGAGATCCTGCTCGGGCAGACGAATGATCGGATCGCGGCGCGCGGGCATGACAAGCTGCCGACTTTCGGGGTCGGGCGCGATCTCAGCCGGCCGCAATGGCAGGCGGTGTTCCGGCAGATGCTCGGCCATGATCTGGTGCGCCCCGATGTCGAGCGGCACGGCGCGCTGGTGATGACCGAGGCCGCGCGGCCGATCCTGCGCGGTGAGGAGACGATCACCTTGCGCCGCGATCTGGTGCGCAAGGCGCGCGCCAAAACGGTGGCCAAGGCGCTCGTCTCCGAGGAAGACGCGCCGCTGCTCTCGGCGCTCAAGGCCAAGCGGCGCGCGCTGGCCGAGGCCGCCGGCCTGCCCGCCTATATGGTCTTCCCCGACAAGACGCTGATCGAGATGGCAGAGGTGCGGCCCGCGAGCATGGATCAGATGGCGCGGATCGGCGGGGTTGGCGCGAAGAAGCTCGAGAGCTACGGCGCGGCCTTTCTCGAGGTGATCACCGGAGCCGAAACCGAGGCGGTGCATCCCGCGCGGCGCAAGCTGGCCGGGCGCGACGAAGGCGAATTGTTCGACCGGCTGGCCGCGGCGCAGCTCGAACTGGCACGGGGTGCGGACGGGCACGACCGCTATCTGAACTGCCCCAACGGCACGCTCAGCAAGATCGCCGAAGCGAAGCCGCGTGATCTCGCGGCACTGATGCGCATCGCCGGCATGGGCGAGCAGAAGGCCGAACGGTTCGGGGCGGCCTTCCTGCAGATCCTTGCGGATTACCGATAGCACCGGGCATTCTCACTGAGTGCAGGCACCGAGCGCTGACGCTGCGGGTCGGCCCCGTGGCGTTGTCTCAGGCCGATTCGGCCTTTGGCGCGGCATTGGGTGCCGGGGTCGGGGCCGGGACCGGAGGGCGCGCATCGGGCGGCGCATGGGCGGCGATCCTCTCGGCGATCGCGCTCTTCTTCAGGGGTTTCGTCAGATATTGATCGAGCCCGGCGGCGAAGATCGAATCGCTGTCGCCATCCATCGCATGGGCGGTCAGCGCGCAGATCGGCACATGAGTGCCGCGCATTCCTTCGGCGGTGCGGATCGCGCGGGTCGCCTCGCGCCCGTCCATCTCGGGCATCGAGATATCCATGAAGATCAGGTCGGGCTGCCACTCTTCCCACATCGTGACCGCCTCGCGGCCGTTATTGGCAAAGCGCAGCTCGATGTCGAAATCCTTCACCATCTTGCCGAAGACGAGCTGGTTGGTGCGGTTATCCTCGGCCGCGAGCACCTTCATCGTCCGGATCTCGGTCGGGGCGGGCGGCGGTTTCGGCGCGGGCGGCGGAGGGCTCGGTGCCGCGACCGCCGTGCCGGACAGCGCCTGCAACGTGTGCAGCAGATCCGAGCGCAGCACCGGTTTCTCGAGGCACCCCGCCAAACCATATTCGGCATTCGCCGCCTCATAGGCATCGGGGTCGGAGGTCAGGAGCAGGATCGGCGTGTCGACCCCGCGCTCTCGCAGCCGCTCGATCAGTTCGAGCCCGTCCATCTGCGGCATCCGGTGGTCGGTCAGCACCACATCGAAACTCGCCCCCTCATCGAGGACATGCAGCGCCTCGGCGCCGCTGCGGCAAAGCGTGACCTCGAGGCCGAAGGTCTCGAGCTGACGCTCGAGGATGACGCGGTTGACCAGCAGATCGTCGATCACCATGGCCGCCTTGAGGGTGATCGGCGGGCTCGGCGCATCCATCCGCGAGGGCGCCTCGGCGCGCGGCACGGTGATCTGGAAGCCGAAGCAGGACCCCTCGCCGAGCGCACTGTCGACCCAGATCTTGCCCTCCATCAGTTCGACGAGCTGATGGGTGATGGCGAGGCCGAGGCCGGTCCCTTCGAATTTGCGGTTCGACTCGCTCTCGACCTGGTTGAATTCGCCGAAGACATGCTCGATGTTCTCGGCCGCGATGCCGATCCCGGTATCCTCGATGGTGATATGCAGCTCGTAGCGGCCCTCGCCGCGCTCGAAGCCGACCACGCGGGCGAGGACATGCCCGGAGGCGGTGAATTTCACCGCATTGCCGATCAGGTTGGTCAGGATCTGCCGCATCCGGCCCGGATCGGCCAGGAAACGGGTCGGCAGGAACATGTCGTAATCGACGAGCAGCTTGACGCCCTTGTCCTTGGCGCTGGGCTGCAGGAGCACCATGATCTCGTGGATGCAGCGTTCGAGATCGAAGACCTCGGGGTAAAGCCGGAGCCGCTCGGCCTCGAGCTTGGAATAGTCGAGCACGTCGTTGATGATGGTGAGCAGCGCCTCGCCCGACGAGCGGATCGTATCGGCATAGAGCCTTTGCTCTTCGGTCAGATCGCCTTCCGACAAGAGCTCGGCCATGCCGACGACGCCGTTCATCGGCGTGCGGATCTCGTGGCTCATATTCGCGAGGAAGGCCGATTTCGCGCGGTTGGCGGCCTCGGCGCGGCGGCGCGCCTCCTCAAGCTCCTCCTCGCGCTGGATGGTCAGCGTGATGTTCTGCGCCAGACAGACGAGATCGCCGCCCGCGCCCCAGCGGTCGATCAGCTTGATATAGCGGCCATCGCGGGTGTGCAGCACGAAAGGCTCGATCTGATCGCGGCGGATGCGCGCGATCATGTCGTGATGCCAGTCGAGCGGGTCACGCCCTTCCATGTCGACCATGCCATGCTCGGCCACCAGCCGCAGGACCGAATCATAGGTCACGCCGCGGCCGACCACGATCTCGCCACTGAAGAACGACAGATAGGCGCCGTTCGCCGCCACCAGCCGCAGGTCGGCATCATAGACCGCGAAACCATCCCGGATCGTCTCGAGCGCGTCCCAGAGCCGCCGCTGCGCGATCATGGCGGCGGAATGCGCCTGTTCGAGATCGGTGCGCACCCGGCTGTTCTCGCCCTTGAGCGATTCGGCCTCGGTCAGCGCGCGCTGCAGGCCATGCCGTTGCTCGACGATCTGATCCGAGAGCGCGCGGGCGTGCAGCGCGAGCTTCTGGTTCGCGGCGAACAACTCGCGTTTCTTCTGTTCCAGAAGACGCTCGGCGGCGAGGCGCGCCCGGCGTTCCTGCGCCAATTTTTCCGTGATACCGGCACTCATCCGGGCACCTTCCAATGCTTGCGTCCGGCAGAATGGCAAAGCGGGATGAATTTAGGTTTAACCCCGATCCGGCGTGATCCGGGCGCCGGGTAAGGGGATCGCGCCTTGCCTCGACTCGGGGGGCGTGAAACTCTCGGGCGCGATGACGAGGAGGATTGAGATGCGTGGTTTCGTTCTGGGTGCCCTGACCGCGGTGAGTTTGCTGGGCGGTCATGGTGTTTTGGCGCAGGACCGCCCACAGGATCGTCCGTTGATCCCCGAGCGGCGGATGGTGCTGATCGAGAATCGCGATCTGGCCGGGCGCGATCTGGCGCAGATCTTCGACACCAGTTTCGCCGCCTGCGAGGCGGCCTGTCTCGCCAATCCCGCCTGTCAGGGGCTGACCTTCAACGCGCGCAACAATTCCTGTTTCCCGAAAACCGATCTCAAGCAGATGACCGAGTTTCAGGGCGCCTTCTCGGGCTTCGCGATGGGCGCGGCCCCGGGCGCCGAGGCGCGCGCGCGTGATCGCAAGGCCGCGCTCGATTTCCTCGAACCGGGCGATTTCAACGAGGCCTATGACCTCGCCGCGGGGCTCGCGCGGCGCCATATCGTCAACGGGGCCACCTCGGAGGACATCGCGCAGGCGCTGGCGCAGGCGCGCGCGGCGCGGGACGCGGATGCGACGCTGCGGTTGCAGGGCGCGCTTTTGGTGCTCAGCGACGCCGCCGACCAATGGGCGGCCTATGCCGATCTCTTGCGCACCCGCGGCTATCCGCAGCGGCGCGAGGCGGTGGCGGCGGCGCTCAATGCCGTTCTGCGCGCCCCGAGCGATGCGACCGAGGCCGAGGCGCTCGTTACACTGGCCCGGGCGCTGGAAAGCGATGAGCGCACGCGCCTGATGATCCCCGCGCTGCGCCGCGCCGCCGATCTCTCGCCGCGCACGGATATCGCCGAGGCGCTTGCCGATGCGCTCGACAAATACGGCTTCCGGATCACCGACGATCAGGTCGAGGCCGATGCGCTCGCGCCCCGGCTCTGTGCGGTCTTCTCCGAGGATCTGGCGCGGGGTGGCGTCGATTATTCCAGCTTCGTGCAATTGCCTGAGTCCGGGCTCTCGGTCGAGGCCGAGCACAATCAGCTTTGTGTCGCCGGGCTCGAACATGGCAAGCGCTATCAGGTGACGCTGCGCAAGGGCCTGCCCTCGGCCGCGGGCGAGGTGCTGGGCAAGGATGTCACGATCACCTCCTATATCCGCGACCGGTCGCCTGCCGCGCGCTTCCCGGGGCGCGCCTATATCCTGCCGCGCGCGGCGGATGCGGGGCTGCCGGTCGAGACGGTGAACACCGAACACCTCGATCTGGTGCTCTACCGAATTTCCGACCGCAATCTCGTGGCGGCGATGCGCGATGATTATTTCGCCCGCTCGCTCGATTACTGGCAGGCCGAGTATTTCACCGATCAACTGGCCGAGAAGGTCTGGGAGGGGACGGCCGATGTCGGCCTTCAGGTGAACCGCGATGTGACGACACGCCTGCCGGTGCAGGAGGTGACAGGCGCGCTCGGCCCCGGCATCTATGCGCTGCAGGCCCGGGTTCCGGGCACCGAAGGTTATGACAATCCGCCCGCGACGCAGTGGTTCGTGATCTCGGATCTGGGCCTTGCGAGCTATTCCGGGGCGGATGGGCTCAGTGTGGTGGTGCGCGGCCTCTCGGATGCGCGCCCGCGGGCGGGCGTTGCGGTCGAACTGGTGAACCGGGCGAATGCCGTGATCGGCACGGTGAGCACCGATGCCAGCGGTGTGGCGCATTTCGAGGCCGGGCTCACCGCCGGGCGGGGGGCCGCCGCGCCTGCGCTGATCAGTGTCTCCCAAGGCGACGACATGGCGTTCCTCTCGCTGACCGAGCCCGAGTTCGATCTCTCTGACCGGGGTGTTGAGGGGCTGCCGCCCGCGCCGCCGATCGACCTGTTCCTGACCACCGATCGCGACGCCTATCGCGTGGGCGAGACGGTGAATGCGACGCTGCTCGCGCGCGACGGCGCGGCGCGGGCCCTGCCCGGTCTGCCGCTGACCGCCGTTCTGATGCGGCCCGATGGCGTCGAATATGCCCGCCAGATCGCGCCCGAGGCGGGCGCGGGGGGCGCTACGGCCGCCTTCCCGATTGCCGCCGAGGCGCCGCGCGGCACATGGCGGCTCGATGTCTTCGCCGATCCCAAGGCGCCGCCACTGGCCTCGTCGAAACTGCTGGTCGAGGATTTCCTGCCCGAGCGGATCGACTTCGACCTGACCCTGCCCGAGGGGATCCTGTCGGCGCGCGATGTGCCGCAGATCGACCTCGCCGCGCGCTATCTCTTCGGGGCGCCCGGCGCGGGGCTCGAGACCGAGGGCGAGGTGCGGCTCTCGGCGGCGAAGGACCTGCCCGGTTTCGCGGGCTATGCCTTCGCGCGCTATGACGAGCCTTTCGATCCGGCGACGATGATGCTCGACCCCGAGGTGACCGACGCAAGCGGCGCGGCGGTGATCCCCGCCCCCCTGCCCGATCCGGGCGAGGGCGGCGCGCGTCCGCTCGAGGCGCGCTTTACGGTCCGTGTGAAAGAGGGCTCGGGCCGTCCGGTCGAGCGCTCCGAAACCCGGCTCGTGCTGCCCGCTGATCCGGTCGTGGGCATCAAGCCGATGTTCGCGGGCGATCTGCCCGAGAATGCCGAGGCGCGGTTTTCGCTGATCGCGCTCGGGTCCGATGCCGCGCCGGTGGCGGCCAAGGTGCATTGGGTGCTGAACCGGATCGAGACGCGCTATCAATGGTATGCGCTGGACGGGTCGTGGAACTGGGAGGCGATCACCCGGCGCACGCGTCTCACTGAGGGTATGGCCGATCTGGCCGCAGGCCCGGTCGAGATCGGCGCGCCGGTCACCTGGGGTGAATACGAGCTGGTGGCCGAGCGGGTCGAGGGCGCCTATGCCGCGGCGGCGGTGCGGTTCGACGCGGGCTGGTATGCGCCGGCCGATGTTCTGGCCTCGCCCGACAAGCTCTCGCTCGCGCTCGACAAGCCCGCCTATCGGATCGGCGAGACGGCGCATCTGCGGATCGTGGCACCCGCAGCCGGGGTGGCGCAGGTTTCGGTCCTGTCGAACCGGCTGATTGCGCTCAAGGCGGTCGAGGTTGCGGCGGGCGAGACGGTGATCGAACTGCCGGTGACCGATGACTGGGGCCCGGGCGCCTATGTCGCGGCCTCGGTGATCCGCCCGCTTGGCGCGGAGGCCCCCGATCATGCGCCCAATCGCGCGCTGGGTCTGGCCCATGCTGCCGTCGATCCGGGTGACCGCAAGCTGTCGGTGAGCTTCGAGGTCGCCCCCGAGGTCGATCCGCGCGGGCCGCTGCCCGTTGCGCTCAAACTCGAGGGCGTCGCGCCGGGCGATGAAGCTTTCGTGACGATTGCAGCGGTGGATTTAGGTATCCTGAACCTCACCGGGTTCAAATCCCCCGATCCGTCCGCGCATTACTTCGGTCAGCGGCGGCTTGGTGTCGGGTTGCGCGACGTCTACGGGCGGCTCATCGACGGGCAGGCGGGCGATCCAGGCGTGATCCGCTCGGGCGGCGATGCGGCGCGCGAGATGGGGATACAGGCACCCCCTCCGACGGAGGAACTGGTCGCCTATTTCTCGGGGCCGATCCGGGTCGATGCCGATGGCTATGCGCGCACGAGCTTCGATCTGCCCTCCTTCAACGGGACGGTGCGGTTGATGGCGGTGGCGTGGTCCGGCAAGGGTGTGGGACAGGCGAGCACGGATGTTCTGGTGCGCGATCCGGTGGTGGTCACCGCGACGGTGCCGCGCTTCCTCGCGCCGGGGGATCGCTCGCGGCTGCTCCTGGAGATCGTCCATGCCAGCGGTCCGGCCGGGCGGATGGGCCTCGATGTCAGTTCGGCCGGGATCGAGACACGCGATGCACCCTCGGGGATCGACCTGGCCGAGGGGGCGACGGCGCGACTTGAGCTCCCGATCACGGCACCGATGGCCGAGGGCGTGCATGAGATCAGGATCGCGCTCACCACCCCCGCGGGACGGGTGCTCGACAAGGTGCTGAGCCTGCGGGTCGAGCGCCACGATCCCGCCATCGCGCGGCAGTCGCGTTTTGACCTCGCCGCGGGCGAGAGCTTCACCTTCGATGCCAATGTTTTCGCCGGGCTGGTGCCGGGCTCGGGGCGCGCGACGCTTGCGGCCGGGCCGCTCGCGCAATTCGACACGGCGGGCCTTCTGCAGGCGCTCGACGCCTATCCCTACGGCTGCACCGAGCAGACCACCTCGAAGGCGCTGCCGCTCCTCTATCTCTCGTCGGTGGCCGAGGCGATGGGCCTCGTGACGCCCGCAGGGCTCGAGGATCGGATCACCGGAGCGATCACCCGGGTTCTGACCAATCAGGATGCCTCGGGCGGCTTTGGCCTCTGGTCGGCTGCGTCGGGCGATCTCTGGCTCGATGCCTATGTCACCGATTTCCTGAGCCGCGCGCGGGCGACGGGCCATGCGGTGCCGGACCATGCCTTCCGCATGGCGCTCGACAATCTGCGCAACGGGGTGAATTACGCCGCTGGCTTTGACGCCGACAGCAATGGCGGCGGCGCGGCGCTGGCCTATGCGCTGATGGTGCTGGCGCGCGAAGGGGCGGCCTCGATCAGCGATCTGCGCTATTACGCCGATATCAAGGGTGACGATTTCGGCACCCCGCTCGCGCGGGCGCAGATCGGTGCGGCGCTCGCCATGTATGGCGATCAGACCCGGGCCGATGCGATGTTCGCCCGCGCCGCCCGGCTCCTGTCGGATGATGACGCCCGGGTCTGGCGCGCGGATTACGGCAGCGCCTATCGCGACCGGGCTGCGGTGCTCGCGCTTGCGGCCGAGGCCGGATCGCAGGCCGTTCCGCTCGATACGTTCGGGCAGAGCGTGGCGCGCCGGATGGCCGCGCGCAGGCTCTCGACGCAGGAGGCGGTCTGGACGCTCCTGGCGGCGAATGCGCTGATCGACCGGCCCGGCACCGAGGGGCTGAGCGTGAACGGCGCCCCGGTCGAGGGGCCGCTTTTGCGGGTGATCGACGCCGAGACGGCGGGGGCGAGCCTGCAGGTCCGCAACGACAGCGGCAAGGCTCAGGTGCTCACGCTGACCACGCTCGGTGTGCCCGAGGTGCCCGAACCCGCGGGCGGCAAGGGCTATGCGATTGCGCGCAGCTATTACGATCTCAAGGGCAACCGGGTCGATCCCGCGCGACTGAGTGCCGGGACACGGCTTGTCGCGGTGATCGAGGTCACGCCCTTCGAGACCACGCGCGCACGTCTGATGATCAACGACCCGCTGCCTGCGGGCTTTGAGATCGACAACCCGCATCTGCTGCAGGGCGGCGATGTCGCGGCGCTCGACTGGCTGACGGTCGAGATCGAGCCCGAGATGGTCGAGTTCCGCGAGGACGCCTTCCGTGCCGCCGTGGATTGGGAGGGCAAGCGTCCCTTCCGCCTCGCCTATCTGCTGCGCGCGGTCAGCCCCGGGGTGTTTCATCAGCCGGCCGCCTCGGTCGAGGACATGTATCGGCCCGATTACCGCGCGCAAAGTGCGGCCGGGCAGGTGGTGATCGACTAGATGCACCGCCTGATCGCTGCGCTCGCATGCGTTGCCCTGCTCGGGGCCGGGGCGCGGGACGGGTTTGACGCCTGGATCGGCGCGACCGATCTGCCGCGTCTCGAGGGCGCGACCGGGACCGAGGTTCTGGCGCGTGACGGCTCGCTCCTGCGCGCCTTTCCGGTGGCGGACGGGCGCTGGCGGCTCGCGCCCGGGCCGGTCGATCCCGCCTTTGTCGCGGCGCTGGTCGCCTATGAGGATGGTCGGTTTTACGACCATTCCGGGGTCGATCCGTGGGCGGTGCTGCGCGCGGCCGCACAGGGGATCGCTGCGGGGCGCGTGGTCTCGGGGGCCTCGACCCTCACCATGCAGGTCGCGCGGCTCTTGGAGGAGGGGCCGACCGGCACCGTGGCCGGCAAGATCCGGCAGGCGCGCCTTGCGCTCGCGCTCGAGCGGCGGCTGAGCAAGGCGGAGATCCTCGATCTCTATCTGCGGCTTGCGCCTTATGGTGGGAACCTTGAAGGGGTGCGGGCGGCCTCGCTCGCGTATTTCGGACACGAGCCGCGGCGGCTGAACACCGCCGAGATCGCGCTGCTGATCGCGCTTCCTCAATCGCCCGAGGCGCGGCGCCCCGACCGCGCGCCCGGCATCGCGCAGGCCGCGCGCGACCGGGTGCTCGACCGGCTGGCGACCGAGGGCGTGATCGACACGGCCGAGGCGCAGGCCGCCGCGACCGAACCCGTGCCGCGGACCCGCCGCGATTTCCCCGCTTTGGCGCCCTTGCTCGCCGAGCGTCTGGCCCGCGCGGCGCCGCCCGGCGCGCGGATCGAGACGACGATCGACGCCCAACTGCAGCGCGCGGCCGAACGCCTTGCTCGCCGCGCGATCGGGGGCCTGCCGGCGCAGGTTTCGGCGGCGATGGTCTTCGCCGATCACCGCACGGGAGAGATCCTGGCCGAGGTCGGCGCCGCCGACTGGACCGATACCGCGCGCGCGGGCTTCATCGACATGACGCAGGCCCTGCGCTCGCCCGGCTCGACGCTGAAACCCTTCGTCTACGCGCTGGCCTTCGACGATGGCCTCGCCCATCCCGAGACACTGATCGAGGATCGCCCGCTCGCCTTCGGCCGCTGGCGCCCGCAAAACTTCGACCGGCAGTTTCGCGGCACAGTCAGCCTGCGCCACGCGCTGGTGCTCTCGCTCAATATCCCGGTGGTCAGCCTGACCGAGGCGCTCGGCCCCGCGCGGCTGCTGAGCACGCTGAAACGCGCCGGCGTTGCGGCCGAACTGCCCGGCGGCGAGCCGGGCCTCGCCGTCAGTCTCGGGGGGCTGGGCGTCAGTCTGGAAGGTCTGGCGCAGGCCTATGCCGGGCTCGCGCGCCTTGGCCGGCCGGTGCGGCTCAGCGCCGAGGCCGGGCGGGCGGCGCCCATCGAGGGGCGGCTATTCGGTCCCGTCGCGGCCTGGTATGTGCTCGACGTTCTCGGAAATCTGGCGCCCCCGCCGGGTGCCGCGCCGGGGCGGATCGCCTACAAGACCGGCACCTCCTATGGCCACCGCGATGCGCTCGCGGTGGGGTTCGACGGGCGGCATGTGGGGGCGGTCTGGCTTGGCCGGCCCGATGGTACGCCGGTGCCGGGCGCCTTTGGCGGGGATGTCGCGGCGCCGGTCCTGTTCGAATTGTTTGAGCGCGCCAAGACCGCGGCCGATCCCCTGCCCGGGCCGCCGCCCGCCGCGCTGATCTTGCCGAATGCCCGGCTGCCCTTGCCATTGCAGCGGTTCCGCCCGCGCGATGCGGCCTTTGCTGAAGCAGCGCCCGATGCACCCGAGCTGCGTTTTCCGCCCGATGGGGCGGAGCTGGAATTGCCTGATGGATCGCTGGTGGTGAAGCTCGCGGGCGGCACCGCGCCCTTTACATGGCTTGCCAATGGTGTGCCGGTCGCCGTGGCGTCGCGGCTGCGCGAGACCACGCTGCCGATGCCCGGTCCGGGGTTCGTCACGCTGACGGTTCTTGACGTGAAGGGCCGCAGCGCCAGCGCGCAGATCCGGCTGCGCTAGGGCGACTCACGCAAGCGGCGCGCGGTCTCGATGGCATTCACCACCGCCTGACGCGCGCGCGGCGCATTGGCCCAGCAGGTGGTGCCCAGATGCGCCGCGACGAGGCGGCAGAGATCCTCGGCCTCGGCCCCGGCCAAGGCCGGAACCGAGCCGAAGCCGACCTCTTCGAACCGTTGCAAGACGGTCGGGCCGACCAGCGGCGCGGCCAGAAGGGCCGCGCGCTCGGTGTCGGAAAACCGGCTCACACCCGTTCGATGGCGAGCGCGATGCCCTGTCCGCCGCCGATGCACATGGTGACGAGGGCGAGGCGGCCCCCGGTGCGCTCGAGGTGATGGATCGCCTTGACGGTGAGCAGGGCACCGGTCGCCCCGATCGGATGGCCGAGCGCGATCGCGCCGCCGTTCGGGTTGACCTTGGCCGGATCGAGGCCGAGCTCTTTCGAGACCGCGAGGGCCTGCGCGGCGAAGGCCTCGTTCGATTCGATCACGTCGAAATCAGAAACGCTCATCCCGAGCTTGGCGCAGAGTTGTTGCACCGCCGGAATGGGCCCAACGCCCATGACCTCGGGGCGCACACCCGCGACCGAATAGCCCAAGAGCTTGGCGCGGGGATTGAGGCCCGCCGCCTCGGCCGCTTCGGCCCGCGCCAGCACGAGCGCCGCCGCGCCATCGTTGATGCCCGAGGCGTTGCCCGCGGTGACCGAGCCGTCCTTCTTGAACACGGGCTTCAGACCCGCGAGCTTGCCCGCATCGGTGGCCTTGGGGTGTTCGTCGGTGTCGAAGATCACGGTGGCGCGGCGCGAGACGATCTCGACCGGGGTGATTTCGTCCTTGAAGAGGCCCGCCTCGATCGCCGCCGCCGCGCGGCGCTGGCTTTCCAGCGCGAAAGCGTCCTGATCCTCGCGCGAGATGCCGCATTCGGCTGCCACATTCTCGGCGGTTACGCCCATGTGGCCGGTGCCGAAGGGGCAGGTCAGCGCGCCGGTCATCATGTCGATCGCCTTGGTGTCGCCCATCTTCTGGCCGAAGCGGGCGGCGGGCAGGATATAGGGGCCGCGGCTCATGCATTCGGCGCCACCGGCGAGCGCGAAATCGGCATCCCCCAGCATCAGCGCCTGCGCGGCCGAGACCACCGCCTGCGCGCCCGAGCCGCAGAGCCGGTTCACGTTCATGCAGGGCGTGCCGTTCGGAATGCCGGCCTCGAGTGCCGCCACACGGCTCAGATACATGTCGCGCGGCTCGGTGTTGAGCACATGCCCGAAGACCACCTGACCGATCTTTTCCGGGGCGATCCCGGCGCGCTCGATGGCGGCCTTGGCGGCGATGGTGGCGAGCTCGATGGGCGAGAAGCCCGCGAGGCTGCCGCCGAAAGTGCCGATTGCGGTGCGCGCGCCCGAAAGGAAAACGATGCCGGTCATGTGAAACCCCTCCTGAAGTTTGCCGCAGCCTAGCGCGGCGCGGCAGAGCGCGCCAGTTGCCGCTGCGGCAAATGACGGGGCGTCACGGCTCCGGGTGTGGGGGGATCAGTGCGGCACGCTGGTTGGCGCGCCGGGCGAGGGCGGCAGGGCGACGCGGCCGTGCGGTGTCAGAAGCCAGGCGTCGCGCCCCTCGATCACCACCGCCGAGACCGGGCCGCCATAGCCCGCCGAGCTGTCGATATTGAGGTGGTTGCCGTAATGGGTGACGTCGTCGATGGCGGTATGGCCATGCACCACCAGCGCGCCATGCTCGCGCCGGTCCTCGAGAAAGGCGGCGCGGATCCACAGCAGATCATCCTCGGTCTGATTGCGCAGATCGACGCCGGGGCGGATGCCGGCATGAACGAAGAGCGACTGGTCGGCGAAATGATAGAGCGGCAGCGCCGCGAGCCAGGTGATATGCGCGGGCGGCACGGCCTCCATCGCCTCGGCATGGAGTTTCGCGACCGGCCGATCCTCGGGCGCGCGAATGCCATAAGAGGCCAGCGTCGGCCCGCCCCCCACGCGCGGATGCAGCCAGGGCCGTTCCGCGCGCAGCATCGGATCGCGCACGAAGGGATCGGCGAGAAACAGCGAGAAGAGGCGATCGTGGTTGCCCTTGAGCACGACCCAGGGCTGATCCGCCGCCTGCCCGCGCATCAGATGGTCGATCACCTGCGCCGATTTCGGGCCGCGGTCCACCAGATCGCCGACATGGACCAGCGGGCTGGTGGCGTCGCCCTCGCGCGTGCGGTCGGCCTCGACGAGATCCTGCGCGATGCGCAGAAGATCATATTGCCCGTGGATGTCACCGATTGCGTAGGTCCGCATTGCCGATCCCTCAAATTGGAAGCCCCCCGCCGGGGCGAGGGGCTTTTATCAGGGCCTTGTGTAGCTCAGGCGACGGCGAATTCCAGCGGTTTCACCTGCTGGAAGAGCCCGGTCGCCTCGAGTTCGTTCACAACCGCGGTATCGAGCGGCGCGTCGAGATAGGCGATGGCGATCGCCTCGCCACCGGCGGCCGCACGGCCGAGGGTGAAGTTCGCCACGTTGACCTTGTGATCGCCCAGAAGCGTGCCGAGCTTGCCGATGATGCCGGGGACGTCCTTGTTGGTGGTGTAGAGCATATGGCTGCCCACCTCGGCGTCGACGTTGATCCCCTTGATCTGGATGAAGCGCGGCTTGCCATCCGAGAAGACCGTGCCGGCGATCGAGCGCTCGCGGATCTCGGTCACCACGGTCACCTTGACGTAGCCGTCGAAGACGCCCGACTTGTCTTGCGTGGTGGTCGAGATCTGCACGCCGCGTTCCTTGGCGATGACCGGGGCCGAGACCATGTTCACATCCGGATTGGCGCGGCTCATGATACCGGCGATCACCGCGCAATCGAGTGCCTTGAGGTTCATCTTGGAGACGACGCCGTCATAGGTGACGTTGATCGCGGTGATCGGCTCGTCGGTCATCTGGCCGATGAACGAACCGAGATATTCGGCGAGTTTCACCCATGGGCCCATGACCTTGGCTTCTTCGGCGGTCATCGAGGGCATGTTGAGCGCGTTCTCGACCGCGCCGTCGAGCAGGTAGTTCGACATCTGCTCGGCCACCTGCAGCGCCACGTTTTCCTGTGCCTCAGAGGTCGAGGCGCCGAGGTGCGGGGTGCAGACGACGTTGGGCAGACCGAAGAGCACGTTTTCCGTGGCGGGTTCGACCGCGAACACGTCGAAGGCGGCGCCCGCGACATGGCCCGATTTCAGCAGTTCGGCCAGCGCCTCTTCATCCACGAGACCGCCGCGGGCGCAGTTGATGATGCGCACGCCGGGTTTCGTCTTGGCGAGGTTCTCGCGGCCAAGGATGTTGCGGGTCTGGTCGGTCAGCGGCACGTGCAGCGTGATGAAATCGGCGCGCTTGAGCAGTTCGTCGAGCTCGACCTTCTCCACGCCCATCTTCTCGGCCTTCTCTTCCGAGAGGAAGGGATCATAGGCGATGACCTTCATTTTCAGGCCCTTGGCACGGTCGCAGACGATACCGCCGATATTGCCCGCACCGATCACGCCGAGCGTTTTCGCGGTCAGCTCGACGCCCATGAATTTCGACTTTTCCCATTTGCCGGCATGGGTCGAGGCCGAGGCTTCGGGGATCTGACGCGCCACGGCGAACATCAGCGCGATGGCGTGTTCGGCGGTGGTGATCATGTTGCCGAAGGGCGTGTTCATGACGATCACGCCTTTCTTCGAGGCGGCTTCGCGGTCGACGTTGTCGACACCGATCCCGGCGCGGCCCACCACTTTCAGATTGGTGGCTTTTTCCAGCAGCGCGGCGGTCACCTTGGTGGCCGAGCGGATCGCGAGACCGTCATAGTTGCCGATGATCTCGGCCAGCTTTTCCTTGTCCTTGCCGAGCTTCGGCTGGAAGTCGACCTCGATCCCGCGATCCTTGAAGATCTGGACGGCGGCGTCGGAGAGTTCGTCGGAGATGAGAACCTTGGGGGCCATTTCTGGGGCTCCTGAAATTTCGGTAATTCGGGAAAGGAAGGGCGCCGAGCTGCGCCCCTCCACTTTGCCAAATCAGGCTTGCGCCGCGATTTCCGCTTCGAAGGCGTATTCGATCCAGGGCATCAGCGCCTCGACATCGGCTTTCTCGATGGTCGAGCCACACCAGATGCGCAGACCGGCCGGAGCGTCGCGATAGGCACCGACGTCGAGCGCCACGCCCTCTTTCTCGAGGCGTTTCGCAACGGCCTTGGCGAAGGCCGCGCCGTCCTTGATGCGCTCATCGGTGAACTTCAGGCACACCGAGGTCGTCGAGGCCGTCGCCGGATCGTTGGCGAGGTTGGCAAGCCACGGTTTCGCCGCGCAGAAATCCCAGACCACTTGCGCATTCGCCGCGGCACGGCCGACGAGGCCCTGGAGCCCGCCGATCGTCTTGGCCCAGTTCATCGCAACGAGGTAATCCTCGACACAGAGCATCGACGGGGTGTTGATCGTCTCGCCGACGAAGATGCCTTCGATCAGCTTGCCGGCCTTGGTCATGCGGAAGATCTTCGGCAGCGGCCACGCCGGTTTGTAGCTCTCGAGCCGTTCGACGGCCCGGGGGCTCAGGATCAGCACGCCGTGGCCGCCCTCACCGCCGAGCACCTTCTGCCAAGAGAAGGTCACGACATCGAGCTTGTCCCAGGGCAGGTCCATGGCGAAGGCGGCGCTGGTCGCGTCGCAGATCGTCAGGCCCTCGCGGTCGGCGGGGATCTTGTCGCCGTTCGGAACGCGCACGCCCGAGGTGGTGCCGTTCCAGGTGAAGACGACGTCGGTGTCGAAATCGACATCGGCGAAGTCGACGATGTCACCGTAACCGGCTTCTTTGACTTCGGCGTCGAGTTTGAGCTGTTTCACCACATCGGTGACCCAGCCCGAACCGAACGATTCCCAGGCGCACATGGTGACCTTGCGGGCGCCCAGAAGCGACCAGAGCGCCATTTCGACGGCGCCGGTGTCCGAGGCGGGGACGATGCCGATGCGGTAATCCGCGGGCACGCCCAGAATTTCACGGGTGGTTTCGATCGCCTCTTTCAGCTTGGCCTTGCCAACGGCGGCACGGTGCGAGCGGCCGAGCGGCGCGTCTGCAAGCATGTCGAGGGAGAAGCCGGGGATCTTCGAGCAGGGGCCCGAGGAAAAGCGCGCATTGGCCGGCCGCGCGGCCGGAGCAGTCA
>QKJR01000015.1 GCA_003249215.1 Rhodobacterales bacterium | reverse complement strand
TTCGGCGAAGGCCGAAGAGGGGGGCGGAAAGCCCCCCTGCTTTTTTACCGGCCCTGTTTTCCGGCCCCTCCGCCCCTGCATCCAAAAATTTGATCAAATTTCCAGAAAGGCCACGCCGCCCCCCTTGCCCGGCCCGGGGCGCGGGTCTAGGCTGAGGCCATTCACCACCACGAGAGCCCCATGCTGATCGGCATCCTGCAAACCGGCCAAGCCCCCGAAGGTCTTCGGGCCGAGGCCGGCGACTATCCCGCCATGTTCGAGCGCCTGCTCGCAGGCCACGAGTTCACCTTTCGCACCTATCACATCGAGGCGATGGAATTTCCCGCCGACGTTCATGACTGCGACGGCTGGCTGATCACCGGCTCGCGCCACGGCGCCTATGAGGATCATCCCTTCATCAAGCCGCTCGAGGACTTCATCCGCCGCGCGATCGCCGCGCATGTGCCGATGGTCGGCATCTGCTTCGGCCATCAGATCATCGCTCAGGCGATGGGCGGCCGTGTCGAGAAATACACGGGCGGCTGGGCCGTGGGTGCGCAGGATTACGATTTCGGTGGCGAGAAGGTCACGCTGAACGCGTGGCATCAAGATCAGGTCACGGCGCGCCCCGCGGGGGCCGAAGTCGCCGCCTGCAACGACTTTTGCGAGAACGCGGCGCTTGTCTATGGCGACGACGCCTATACCGTGCAGGCCCATCCCGAGTTTCAGGACGGCTTCGTCCAGGGGCTGATGGACACCCGCGGCAAGGGTGTGGTGCCCGCGCCGCTGATGGACGCCGCGCGGATGCGCCTCGGCCAGCCGAACCAGTCGGGCGACATTGCCGACCGGATCGCGGCCTTCTTCCTCAAGAAACGGGGCTGATCCATGTATCGCGTCCCCGCCTTTGCCGAGGACGATCCCGAAGTGCTCGGGCGGCTGATCGCCGCGCGCCCGCTCGGGATGCTGATCACGGCGGGGCCGGGCGGGATCATGGCGGGACTTCTGCCCTTCGAGCTGATCGAGGAAAATGGTGAACGCCGGCTGCGTGCGCATCTCGCGCGGGCCAATCCGCAGCTCGCCGAGCTGGCGGCCGCACCGCAGGTTCTGGTGACCTTTCAGACCGGCGACGCCTATGTCAGCCCGGGATTTTATCCCTCCAAGGCCGCGCATGGCCGGGTTGTGCCGACATGGAATTACGCGATGGTGCAGGTGCGCGGCACGGCGCGGCTCGACGACAGCGTCGAATTCATGGGCGCGCAGATCGCGCGGCTGACCGAGGCGCAGGAGGCCGAGCGCACCGCCCCTTGGGCGGTCGATGACGCGCCAGCGCCCTTCATCGCAGCACAGATGCGCGGCATCGTCGGGCTCGAAATCGCCGTCGAGCGGATGGAGGGCAAGCTCAAGCTCTCGCAGAACCGCTCGGCCGAGGATCGTGCTGGCGTGCGCATGGGACTGATGGCCGAGGGGGAGCCGCTCGCGCGGCTGATGCCCGACCCGGGATGAGGCGCCCGACCGCCGCCCTGCCCTGACACCAAACGGATTTTCATCATGACCGATCAACCCAGCAACTGGACCGACCTCATTCCGCCCGCCGCGCGCGACTATATCGCCGGGCGCCGCCTCGATGAGGTCGAATGCATCGTCGCCGATATCGCGGGCGTCGCCCGCGGCAAGGCGATGCCTGCCTCGAAATTCGCCCATCAGGACCGTTTCTTCCTGCCCAACTCGATCTTTTTGCAGACGATCACCGGCGAATGGACCGACAACCCGACCGGCGCCTTCACCGAGCCCGACATGATCCTGAAGCCCGACTGGGCCACGGCGACCGCCGCGCCCTGGACCGCAGACATCACGCTTCAGGTGATCCATGACGCGCAGGATCAGCAGGGCAATCCGGTGCCGACCGCGCCGCGCAACGTCTTGAAACGGATCATGGACCTCTATGCCGCCGAGGGCTGGCGCCCGGTCGTGGCGCCCGAGATGGAATTCTTCCTTGTGGCGCGCAACCTCGACCCGAACCAGCCGATCATCCCGCCGATGGGCCGCTCGGGGCGCCGTGCCGCGGGCAAGCAGGCCTATTCGATGAGCGCCGTCGACGAATATGGCAAGGTGATCGACGACATCTATGACTTCGCCGAGGCGCAGGGCTTCGAGATCGACGGCATCCTGCAGGAGGGCGGCGCGGGTCAGGTCGAGATCAACCTCGCGCATGGCGATGCGCTGCATCTGGCGGATCAGATCTTCTTCTTCAAGCGGCTGATCCGCGAGGCGGCGCTGCGCCACGACTGTTTTGCGACCTTCATGGCGAAACCGATCGAGGGTGAGCCGGGCTCGGCGATGCATATCCACCAATCGGTGCTCGACATGGAGACCGGCGAGAACATCTTCTCGGACCCGGACGGCGGCGAGAGCGAGGCGTTTTTGCACTTCGTCGCGGGGATGCAGACCTATCTGCCCGCGGTGATCGCACTGCTCGCGCCTTACGTGAACAGCTATCGCCGCTACGTCCCCGACTTTGCCGCGCCGATCAACCTCGAATGGGGCCGCGACAACCGCACCACCGGGCTGCGTGTGCCGATCTCGGGGCCGGCGGCGCGACGGCTGGAAAACCGGCTCGCGGGGATGGATTGCAACCCCTATCTCGGGCTCGCGGCCTCGATGGCTTGCGGCTATCTCGGTCTCAAGGAAAAGAAGATGCCGCGCGCCGAATGCACGGGCGACGCCTATATGGGCGATACCGACCTGCCCTACAACTTGGGCGATGCGCTCGATCTGCTGTCGGATTGCGCCCCGGTGCGCGAGGTGCTCGGCATCGAGTTCTGTTCGGTCTACGAGGCCGTGAAACGCAATGAATACAAGGAATTCCTGCAAGTGATCTCGCCTTGGGAGCGTGAGCACCTGCTGTTGAATGTCTAAGCCATGAACCTGCTTTTTGCAAATGACCGGCCGGGCGAATACCCGGCCAGCTTCTATGCCGACACCCGTGACGCCTCGCCCGAGCGCCCCGCGCTGGCGGGCGATGCGCGCGCCGATGTCTGCGTGATCGGCGGCGGCTACACCGGGCTTTCCGCGGCTTTGCATCTCGCCGAGGCGGGGCGGCGGGTGATCCTGCTCGAGGCGCATCGCGCCGGTTTCGGCGCCTCGGGGCGCAATGGCGGGCAGATCGGCTCGGGTCAGCGGCTCGAGATCACCGATCTCGAGAAGATGGCGGGCAAGCCGGCCGCGCGGCGGATGTGGGACATGGCCGAAGAGGCCAAGGCGCTGACCTATGATCTGGCGGCGCGCGCGGGCGTGCCGACGCATCGGGGCATTGCCCATGCGGCGGTGAAGGCGGCCGAGGTGCGCCACGCCCATGAGATGGCCGAGTATCTGGCGAAGAATTACGGCTATGACCAGATCACGCCCCTAGACCGCGCGGGGCTCCAAGCGCTGATCCCCTCGCCGATCTATCTGGGCGGCGACATCGACCGCGGCTCAGGCCATGTGCATCCGCTCAACCTCGCGCTCGGGATGGCGCGACTGGCCGAGGCGGCGGGCGCCACGATTTATGAACGCTCGGTCGTGACCGGCATCGAGCATGGCAGCGCCACAACCCCCAGCCGGATCACCACCGCCGCGGGCAGCGTGACCGCCGATCATGTGGTGCTGGCTGCGAATGGCTATCTGGATCTCTTGCAGCCGAAGATCGCCGCGCATGTCCTGCCGATCAACAATTACATCGCCGTGACCGAGCCGCTGGGCGCCCGCGCGCGCGAGGTGATGACCGAGAACATCGCGGCGCATGACACGAAATTCGTGGTCAATTACTGGCGGATGCACGAGGACCGGCTGATCTTCGGCGGCGGCGAGACGGTGAGTTACCGCTTCCCGCGCGACATTGCCGCCAAGGTGCGCACACCGCTGGAACAAGTCTATCCGCAGCTCAAGGGCGTGCGGCTGACCCATGCCTGGGGCGGCACGCTGGCGATTACCGTGAACCGGATGCCCTATTTCGCGCGCCCGGCCGCCAATTGCCTGACGGCAAGCGGCTTTTCCGGGCATGGCGTGGCGCTCGCCACGCTCTCGGGGAAACTGATGGCGCAGGCGATCACGGCGACCGGCCACGGCTTTGACGTGATGGCGGCGCTGCCCTCACCCGCCTTCCCGGGCGGCACCCATCTGCGCTGGCCGATGCTGGTGGCTGGGATGAGCTGGTTCGCGCTGCGCGACCGGATCGGCATCTGACCGCGCATCGGCGACGGATCGCGGCGCGACACGAAACTTTCACTTGGGGCCGGCGCGGGGAAGGCGTAAAGAAAACCTGAAAGTCACATTCAGGAAGTCTTGCCATGCCCCGCGACGGTCAGCCCGCCCCGAACTGCTACGACGCCGAACCGATCCCCGAGGCCGCCCGCGCCGAGATCGACCGGCTTCTCGCCTCGGGGGATCTGTTCCGCTACACCTCCGAAAATGCGCCGGTGGCGCTCCTCGAGGCCGAATTCGCGGAGTTCATGGGCAGCCGCTATGCGGTCTGCGTGGCCTCCTGCTCGGCGGCGCTGTTCCTCTCGCTCAAGGCGCTCGACCTGCCGCGCGGCGCGCGCGTGCTGGTGCCGGCCTTCACCTTCGCGGCCGTGCCGTCGGCGATCGTCCATGCCGATTGCGAGCCGGTGCTGGTCGAGGTGGGCGAGAACTTCCGCATCGACATGGAGGATTTCCGCGCCAAGTTCGACGACAGCATTGCCGCCGTCATGATCAGCCACATGCGCGGCCATACCTCGGATATGGATGCGATCATGGAACTGGCCGATGCGCGCGGCGTGCCGGTGATCGAGGATGCGGCGCATTCGCTCGGCACGCTTTGGCACGGCAAGAAGATCGGCACGATCGGCAAGATCGGTTGCTTCAGCTTCCAGAGCTACAAGCTCGTGAACGCGGGCGAAGGCGGGGTGCTGGTCACCGATGACCCGGAGCTGGCCGCGCGCGCGATCATCATGTCGGGCGCCTATGAGCACAACTGGAAGAAGCACCCGGGCCTGCAGAACTCCTTCCACCACTGGCAGAACAAGCTGCCGCTTTATAACACACGGATGCAGAACCTCTCGGCCGCGGTGATCCGCCCGCAGCTCGGTGAAGTCGACCGCCGCGTGAACGATGGCCGCGCGAACCATGATTATGTGGCCGGGATCCTGAATGCCTCGCCCTGGCTCGACGTGCCGCCGCCCTTGGCGCCCGAGACCCGCGCGCCCGACAGCCTGCAGTTCAATCTGATCGGCGAATGGTCGGATGCCGAGGCCCTGCGCCTGCAAGACGAGGCCAAGGCGCGCGGCGTGGCGGTGCAGGTCTTCGGCCTGTCGAAAGACAACGCCCGCGCCTTCTGGAACTGGCAGTTCCTAGGCGAGCAGCCCGACCTGCCGAAAACGCGCGCGATGCTGATGCGCGCCTGTGATACCCGCCTGCCCGCGCGGCTCAAGCAACCGGACCTCGATTTCATCGCCCATGCGATCGTCGAGGCGGCGGCTGCGGTGAAAGGCTGAAAGCCGCAGGGGGGCGCTGCCCCCTCTTCCGGGCTGCGCCCGAAATTCAGCCCCCGGGATATTTGGGTCAGGTTGAAATGAAGCGCGTTTGCCCTTCAACCTGATCCAAATATCCCGGGGGTGAGGGCCGCGAGGCCCTCAGGGGGCAGAGCCCCCTGTCCCCCCTCTCAAATCAGGCCCTTCGCGCGGAACAGCGCCTTGATGTCGGTTTCCGGGCGCGCGCCGTAATGGCTGATGACTTCGGCCGCGGCGGTGCAACCCATCGCGCCTGCGGTCGCAAGGCTCTGTCCCGTCGCATAGCCATAGAGGAAGCCCGCCGCGAACTGATCGCCCGCGCCCGTCGCATCGACCGGGACGACGCGATGCACCGGCACCTCGACGCGCTCCTCACCGCGGATCAACACCACATCGGCGCCGGAACGGGTGCAGACGATCATCCCGCATTCGCTCGAGGCCTGGGCGAGCGCACTGTCGAGATCGGTCTGATAGAGCGATTCCCATTCGTGCTGGTTCCCGATCACATAGTCCATCTGATCGCGCACGAGGCGCCGGAAATCGGCCCGGTGGCGATCGACGCAGAACGGGTCCGAAAGTGCAATACCCGCCTTGCCGCCGCCGCGGTGGCAGCCCTGCGCGGCCTTGAGGAAGGCCGCCTTGCCGTGATCCTTGTCGAAGAGATAGCCCTCGAGGAACAGGATCTCGGTGTTCTCGACCACCTCGAGCGCCACGTCCATCGTGCCCAGATCGGCGCCCTCGCCCAGATAGGTGTTCATCGAGCGCTCGCCGTCGGGCGTGACGAAGATCATCGAGCGCGAAGTCGGGAGTTTCCCGTCCTTGACCGGCGGGTTCGGGAAATCGGTGCCCTCGGCATGCAGCGCCGCCTCGTAGAAGCGCCCCAGCGCATCGTCGCGCACCCGGCCAATGAAGGCCGTGGTCAGCCCGAGATTGCCCAGCCCCGCGATCGTATTGCCGACCGAGCCGCCGGGCGCCTGCGTGCGTTCTTTCATCGCGGCATAGAGCGTCTCGGCGCGTTCGCGCTCGATCAGCTGCATGATCCCCTTCTCGATCCCCATATGGTCGAGAAAGCTTTCGTCGCATTGCGCGATCACATCGACGATTGCGTTGCCGATGCCGACGATCTGGTAGCGTTTCACGCGGTTTTCTCCTCAAATTGGCACAGATCGCGGATCAGGCAATCGGCGCAGCGCGGCTTGCGTGCGGTGCAGATATAACGGCCGTGCAGGATCAGCCAGTGATGCGCGTGGCGCTGGTATTCGACGGGGACATTGTCCTCGATCGCGCGCTCGACCGCTTCGACATCCTTGCCCGGGCAGATGCCGGTGCGGTTGCCGACGCGGAAAATATGGGTATCGACCGCCTGCGCCGGGTGGCCCCACCACATGTTGAGAACGACATTCGCCGTCTTACGCCCGACGCCCGGCAGCGCGGTGAGGGCCGCGCGCGAGCTCGGCACCTGGCCCTCGTATTTCTCGACGAGGATCCGGCTCAGCGCGATCACATTCTTCGCCTTCTGCCGGAACAGGCCGATCGTCTTGATATGCTCGATCAGCCCCTCTTCCCCAAGCGCCAACATCTTCTCGGGCGTGTCGGCCACCGGCCAGAGCGCCCGCGTGGCCTTGTTCACGCCGACATCGGTCGCCTGCGCCGAAAGCGCCACGGCCACCAGGAGCGTATAGGCGTTGGTATGCTCGAGCTCCCCCTTGGGATGGGGCTCGGCCGCCTCGAAACGGCGGAAGATCTCGTGCAGGGTCGGGTAATCGAGTTGGCGGGCCATGATCCACCTATGCCGGGCCGACACAGGCACGACAAGAGGGGCCAGCCGGCGCCGCGGGGGATAAATCGCATTTTAGGCAATTGGAGCGGCTTTCCGAGCCTCCCTTAAGACTTTCTTTGCCGCGTGCGCGCCAGGATGAGGCATCACGTCCGCGGCAGGAGGGCAGAATGAACCATGGCTATCCCGTCGGTGTGATCGCCCATGACCGGGCGCGCGATTGTTGGGTGCTCGATGACGGCTTCGACGCCGCGACGCAGCTTTGGGCGATGGAGCATCTGCCTGAGGGGACGCGCGTGCAGGACGGGTTGGGGCGCGTGATCGCCGAGGGCACGATGACCGGAGATATTCCGCTTCTGCTCGAACGCCCGGGCGGCGGCACGATCCGTCTCGACCGGATAGAGATCGACGGGCGGCTCGTGCTCTATCTGCCGAGCGAGCCGCTTCTGGCAGGGCATGAATACCGGCCCGCGCCGCCCTCCACGCTCGGCCAGCGCCCGGCGAGCCCCGAGGAAATCGCCCATTTACCTGGCCTCGGCACGGGCACGATGATCGCGACCGACGAGGGACCGCAACCGATCGACTGGCTGCGCCCGGGCGATCGGGTGCTGACCCGCGACAACGGCTATCAGCCGCTCCTCTGGCTCGGTCAGCACATAATCCCGCGGCGTAGCCCGGCGCAGACCCGGCCGCGGATCGTGCCCCCCGACAGTTTCGGCGAGGCCCTGCCGGAACGTCAGATCGTGGCCTCTCCCGGGCTTGGCGTGTTGCTGGCGGGGCACGAGCTCGAATTGTGGTTCGCGGAATCGGAAATGCTCGCGGCGCTGCACGACATTTCGCCCGTGACCGAAGCCCTCGAAGGCCGCCAGATCCTCTACAGCCTGCTCTTTGCGGCCCCCGAGGTGATCCTCGCCGAGGGGCTCTGGGTCAGTTCGGTGCAGGCCGATGCCGGGTTCATCACGCAACTGCCGGATCGCGTCCGTGGCGCCCTCGCGCCCCGGCTCGCCGAGGGTCATCGCGAACCCGCCCGGGGCTGGATGGAAAGCTGGGAGGTGGCGATGTTCGCCCGCGCCCGCGGCGCCCGCAAGGCCCGCATCGCGGCCTGAAGCGGCGCGACGTGAGGCGGCACCGCCCGGGATCGTCCGGGCGCAAGCAGGTTGCGCGGATGCCAGCCCGGCACCTGCCCGCGACTCACGCCGCCCGAGGGCCCCGCTGGCCACCGACCGCGCAGACCGAACCGCACGGATCGAACAAACCGCACGGACCGAACAAACCGCACGGACCGCGGTCCGGATGCGCAGGGTCTGGAGCTGCCCCCCGGACGATCCCTGCGACGCGCGCGGCCCGTGACGTTTGACGCCGAGTGGCCGCGGCGCGCCTTGCCCCGGCGCGCCGCGCCTCAACGGCGGCTCGGCCCCCGGGGCCATGCAGGGGCAAGGAGTGCCGACAGGCATGCCGGTCGGGATGCAGCCGGCGAAGCAATGCGCACGGGGATGGCGGCTGCGCGTTCGGCGACGCGGTGACGGGCACCTCGGTCTTGGCCGCGACCGCGCGGCTTGCGCTCTTCTGCATGTGGATCGGGGCGGTGGCCACCGAAACACCCGTCGATAACGCAGCCCCCCGCCTATACCCTGCCCTTTGCGCAGCTTTCGGGTCGCGGGCCTGCGGCTTGGGCCCTAGACTGCCGGAAAGGAGCCCGACCATGACCGCGACCTCGCCCCCGACACACGCCCTCGAAGACGCCTATCACTACCGCCTGATTGCGCGCGCGCTCGAACGGATCGACACAGCCCAGGCCGAGGGACGCGCGCTGTCCCTTGCCGAGCTCGCGGGCGAGCTTGGCCTCAGTCAGGCGCATTTTCAGCGGCTCTTCTCGACCTGGGTCGGGGTCTCGCCCAAACGCTATCAGCAATATCTGAGCCTCGGCCTCGTGCGCGACCTGCTCGCGCGGCAGGTGCCTCTCGAGGCGGTCGCCGATCATGCCGGCCTGTCAGGATCGGGGCGGCTCCATGATCTCGTGCTGCGCTGGGAGGCGATGACCCCGGGCGAATTCGCGCGCGGCGGCGCGGGGCTCACGATTCACTGGGGGCTTTTCCCCTCGCCCTTCGGCCCGGCGCTTGCAATGGCGACCGAGCGCGGGCTCTGCGGGCTCGCCTTCACCGCGGAAACCGGTGTCGAGGCGGCCCATGCCGATCTTGCAGCGCGCTGGCCCGGCGCACGCTTCGTCGAGGCCCCCGAGAGCATCCGCCCCTGGGTCGAAGCCGCGCTGAGCGGGCGCGGCGAGGCGGCGATGCTGATGATCGGCGCACCGTTTCAGATCAAGGTCTGGGAGGCGCTGCTGCAGATCCCCACCGGCCATGTCACCACCTATTCGGCACTGGCCGAGGCGATCGGCCACCCCCGCGCGGTGCGCGCGGTCGGCACGGCGGTCGGGCGCAACCCACTCTCGTTCCTGATCCCCTGCCACCGGGCCTTGCGCAAATCGGGCGGCTTGGGCGGCTATCACTGGGGCCTGCCGGTCAAACGCGCCATGCTCGGTTGGGAGGCGGCCCGCGTCGAGGCTGTGGCCCCCGCAGCGCGGCCCGGCCCGCTTTTCGCCGCCGAGACCGAGCCCCCCCTCTCGGCAAGGTGATGGGCAAGAACCCGCCCGGGCTCGCAGATCATCTGGAACAAACCGCCGCGCATCGCGTAATCTCCGTTGAGAGGCCCCGAGGGGCCAAGACCAAAGGCGAGAGCAATGCGTAACAAGACCCCCCTTTTCCTGACGCTGGCCGCGGCGACCGCGCTTGGCGCCTGCACCACCACCAGCAGCTATGACCCGGCCAATCCGAATGCGAATGCCACCGGCGGGGCCGTCGCGGGCGCGCTCGTGGGCGGTCTGCTCGGCGCGACCTCGGGTGGCGACGAACGCCTGACCAAGGGGGTGGCCGGCGCCATCGTCGGCGGCGCGATCGGCGGCGCGATCGGCTCGGCGCTTGACCGGCAGGCGGCCGAGCTGCAGCGCGACATCGGCGGCAATGGCACCTCGGTCGTGAACACCGGCAACCAGCTGATCGTGACGATGCCGCAGGACATCCTGTTTGCGACCGACAGCGCCGCAGTGCGCCCCGATCTGCAGCAAGATCTCTACACGCTGGCCTCGAGCCTGCGGAACTATCCCGACACGACGGTTCAGGTCGTCGGCCATACCGACAACACCGGCTCGGCCGATTACAACCTCAACCTGTCGCGGCAGCGCGCCAATTCGGTCGCCTCGATCCTGATCGGCGCGGGCGTGCCCGCGTCGCGCATCGTCGCGGTGGGCCGTGGCGAGGATCAGCCGATCGCCTCGAACCTGACGCCCGAGGGCCGCGCCCAGAACCGGCGCGTGGAATTCGTGATCACGCCGAACCGCTGACGCGCGGGCAGTCAATTCTCCCAATGTCGAAGGCCGGGTCTACCCGGCCTTCGTGATTTTGATTGCCCCTCCCCAAAGGTGGTCATAGATTTTGACCAGAGGGAGGAACCACATGCCGTTTCAGAAGATCGAATCCGAGAAGCTTGCCGCGGCGGTGGTGCGTCAGATCGAGGGCCTGATCCTGCAGGGCATTCTGCGCCCGGGCGAGCGACTGCCGTCGGAGCGCGAGCTGTCCGAACGCCTCGCCGTTTCGCGCCCGAGCCTGCGCGACGCGGTGGCCGAACTGCAGGCCGCGGGGCTTCTGACCACCCGCGCGGGCGCCGGGATCTATGTGGCAGATGTGCTCGGCTCGGCTTTCTCGCCGGCGCTGATCCGGCTCTTTGCCGCGAATGAGCAAGCGGTCTACGACTATCTCGCCTTCCGTCGCGATCTCGAGGGTCTGGCGGCCGAACGCGCGGCGCGGCTCGCCTCGGACACCGATCTCAAGGTGATCGACTCGCTCTTCCGGCGAATGGAGGCCGCGCATTCCAAGCGCAATCCGGCGGATGAGGCAGCCCTCGACGCGCAATTTCACATGGCGATCATCGAGGCCGGGCACAACATCATCATGCTGCACATGATGCGCGCGATGTTCGATCTGCTGAGCGAGGGGGTGTTCTACAACCGCTCGATCATGTTCCGCAACCGCTCGACCCGCGATGCGCTGCTCGAACAGCACCGCGCGATCAACACCGCCGTGCAGGCCCGCGACGGCGAGGCGGCGCGCGCCGCGGTGGCCCGGCATATGGATTTCGTGGAGATCGCTCTGGCCGAGCAACGCAAGGCCGAACGCAACGAGGCCCTGGCACAGATGCGGCTGCGCCATGAGAGCGAGAAGGCGGGCACGGAGAAGGCTGGCACGGAGAAGACGGGTTGAGCCCTGCCCGGATCGCCCGCGCCCAGAAGGTCGTCCGCGCAAAGTAAAACCCGGCCCAAGGGCCGGGTTTTCGATTTCGAGAGAGGCGAGCGGCTCAGTGCAGCCGGGTCTCGACCTCGGCGATCGACGCGTCGATCAGGCCCGATTGCTCGGCCTTCGACATCTGCTTCGAGAGCACCTCGCCCGCCACGGCAACGGCGACGGAAACCGCGCGATCTTTGACCGCCTTGAGCGCCGAGGATTCGGCGGTGGCGATCTGATCTTCGGCCGCCTTCAGGCGACGCGCGATCGAGGCGCGCAGTTCCACCTTGGCAGCCTCGGCCGCAGCCTGAGCATCGCGCTTGGCGGCCACCACGATGTCGTCGGCCTGAGCCTGAACTTCGCGGGCCTTGCGCTCGTAGGTGGCGAGGATCGACTGAGCCTCGTCGCGCAGATCACGGGCCTCTTCGAGCTCGCGGCGGATTTCCACCGCGCGCTTGTCGAGCAGACGCCCGAGCAGCCCCGGAACCTTGGCCTTGAGCACGATCGCGACGAAGACCAGGAAGGCGATCGTCACGACGAAATCGGTGTTGCGCAGCGAGAAGAACGGACCCGAAGCGGCCAGAGCGGGCTGAGCGGCAAGCACGAGAAGGAGCGAAAGTTTCTTCATCATCTTACCCTTTCAGCCGGGCGCCCACCGCCGCGGTGATCGCGCCGGCATCCGGCTTGCCCCCCAGAGCCGCGACGAGTTCTGCGGCGGTGTCCTTCGCGACGGTTTCCACCGCCTCAAGCGCACCGGCGCGGATCTCGGCGATCCGGGCTTCGGAGTCCGCGGCGCGCGCCGCGATCTCTGCATCGGCCTTGGCGGTCGCTGCATCGAGATCTTTCTGGATCTCGGCGCGGGCCTCGGCCACGATTTTCTGTGCCTGGGCGCGAGCATCGGCCAGCGCCTTTTCATAGGCGGCCTCGGCCTCGCGGGCCTTGAGCTTGTAATCCTCGGCGGCGGCAAGATCGCCGGTGATGGTGCCGCTGCGATCGGCCAGAACCGCGGAGATCCGCGGCAGCGCGATGCGCGAGAGCACCCAGTAGATCACGACGAGCGAGACCAGAAGCCAGAAGATCTGGTTCGGGAAGGTCGTCAGATCGAGTTGCGGCATGCCCGGGCTCGACGCGGCATGACCTGCGGCTTCCGCCGCGCCATGCGCCACATCGTGCACCATTTCAGCCGCTTGGTGTTCGTTGGCCATTTCGTCCCCCTGGACCCCTTGGATAACCGGATGGGCCCATCATGGACCCATCCGACCGAAAGGAAGCGTCCGGGATCAGACCGCGAACAGCAGCAGCAGAGCGACGAGGAAGGCGAAGATGCCGAGGGCTTCGGCGAAGGCCATGCCGATGAACAGCGTGGCGGTCTGGCCGGCGGCGGCCGACGGGTTGCGCAGCGCGCCATTCAGGAAGTTA
>QKJR01000058.1 GCA_003249215.1 Rhodobacterales bacterium | reverse complement strand
GTCGACATCAAGAAGGACGGCAAGCTCGACTTCACCGGCAGCCTGACGGACATCCCGCGCGAACCCGATGCGGTGAAATGGGTCGATGCCGACCATTTCGCCACCGCCAACGAAGGCGACTGGAAGGGCGGCTCGCGCGGCTGGACGATCTTCGCCAAGGACGGCACCGTGGTCTATGACAGCGGCAACACGTTTGAGCGCGCGGTCGCGGCCATCGGCCATTTCCCCGAAGGCCGCGCCGGCAAGAAGGGCGTCGAGCCCGAGTCGGTCGAGGTGGGCACCTTCGACGGCACGCCGCTGATCTTCATCGGTTCCGAGCGCGGCTCGGTCGTGGGCGTTTATGACGCGACGGACCTCTCGGCGCCGAAACTGCTGCAGATCCTGCCCTCGGGCATCGGGCCGGAAGGCTATGTCGCGATCCCCGCGCGCAACCTGCTGATCTCGGCCAACGAGACCGATCTGGGCGAGGATGGTGCCGCCCGCGCCCACGTCATGATCTATCAGCGTCAGGATGCGCCCGCGCAATATCCGACGATCACCTCGGAAGGCACCGAGGAGCTGATCGGCTGGGGCGCGCTTTCGGGTCTTGTGGCCGATGCCGAAAAACCGGGCCTGCTCTATGGGATCTCGGACAGCATCTATTCGGCCGAGCCCGCGATCTACACGATCGACGCGACGCAAAAGCCCGCGCGGATCATCGCCAAGACCGTGATCACCCGCGACGGTGCGCCCGCGCAGTTGATGGACCTCGAGGGGATCACGCTGGACGGCAAGGGAGGCTTCTGGCTCTCGACCGAGGGGCGTTCGGACAAGATGGTGCCGCATGGCATCCTCAACGTCGATGCGAGCGGCAAGATCAAGACGCAGATCGGCCTGCCCGATGCGCTGACCGCGGTGCAAACCCGCTTCGGCTTCGAGGGCATCGCCAAGATCGGCGACGTGCTCTGGATGGCGACGCAGCGGGAATGGGGCGACGATCCCAAGGGGATGGTCAAGCTCGTGGCCTATGACACCAAGGCCAAGGAATGGGGCGCGGTGCACTACCCGCTCGAGCCCAAGGGCGCGGGCTGGATGGGGCTCTCGGAGATCACCATGCACGGCGATTACGCCTATGTCATCGAGCGCGACAACCAGATCGGCGACAAGGCGGTGGTGAAGAAGCTCTTCCGCGTCAAACTCGCCGATCTCGTGCCGGCCAAGCTCGGCACCGAGATGCCGGTCGTGGCCAAGGAAGAGGTCCGCGACCTGATCCCCGATCTGAAGAGCTACGGTGGTTACGTGGTCGACAAGGTCGAGGGCTTTGCCATCGACGCGGCGGGCGAAGGCTTCGTCGTGACCGACAATGACGGGGTCGATGACAGCTCGGGCGAAACCTTCTTCTTCTCGGTCGGCAAGCTCGACTGAGGACGCTTCACGAAAACGCGGGGCCCGGGGCGCAACACCCCGGGCCTTTTCATGCGTGATGGAACCGAAACCGGATCTCGGGACTTGACGGGATGGGGCGGGCCTTGGCTTCTACGGAGATCGCCCGGGATCTGCCCCCGGGATTCGTTGCTGTTTCAAGGGACTGCTGCCGTGCTTCAAATGACCGCCCGCCTGTGCCGCCCCGCGGCGCTCGTTTTCGTGCTCGCCGCTCTTGCCGCCTGTGGCGCGCCGCCGCCCGGCGCGCAAACCTCGATGTCGAGCTCGAACGTGCCGCCGGAATATCAGGCGCGTCAGGACGGCGATACGCTGGTGCCCGCGGTTCCCGCGAGCCTGCTTTCGGCGCGCAACCGGCGGCAATGGGTGAAATACGACGGCCCCGAGCCTGTTGGCACCATCGTCGTCGATCCCTATGCGCGGCTGCTCTACCACATCAAGGAGCCGGGCCTTGCGATGCGCTTTGGCGTGGCGGTCGGCAAGGAAGGTCGCGGCTTCAAGGGCAATGCGGTGATCCGGCGCAAGGAGGAATATCCGAGCTGGACGCCGACCAAGAACATGGTCCGGCAGGACCCCGAGCTTTATGGTCCGCTGGCCGGCGGTCTGCCCGGCGGGCTCGACAACCCGCTCGGCGCGCGCGCGCTCTATCTCTATCGCGGGGGCAAGGATACCTATTACCGGATCCATGGCACGATGGACCCGGCCTCGATCGGCAAGGCGACCTCGGCGGGCTGCATTCGCCTGTTCAACCAGGACATCATCGACATGTATGACGAGATGGATCTGGGCGCGCAGGTCAAGGTGCGCTCGCGCGAGGAGAGCCTCGCGATGGAAGGGCCGATGGTCGAGCTGCACACTGGTTATCTGGTCTCCGCGACCGATACCGCGGCAATCGAGGCCGATCAGGCCGCCTGGGAAGCCGGGCAAATCCCCGATCTGGCCGTGGCCGAGGCCGAGCAGCACGCCGCTTCGGTCGAGATGGCCGAGGCGCGCGAGCGCCAGTTGCAGGGTCTGAACTGAGGCCCTTGGCCCTCCACAACGAGAAAGGCGCGCCCCTCGGCGCGCCTTTTTCTTTCGGGGCCGTATCGCTCAGCGGAAGAGGATCACGTAATCCTTGCGGATCGTCTCGAGCACCCGCCATTCGCCGGTGAAGCCCGGGCGGATGATGAAGCTGTCGCCCGCCTTGAATTCGAGCTGCTCGCCATCGTCGCCGGTCAGCACCGCGCGCCCCTCGTGGACGTAGATATACTCCCATTCCTCATAGGTGCAGCGCCACGCGCCCGGCGTCGATTGCCAGATCCCGCAGTAGAGCCCGCCATCTTCCTCGAGGCTCCAGGTGGTGTGGACGGGATCGCCCTCGACGAGGAGTTCGGGCTCGGGGCGGGTGATTTCGGGGTCCGCCGCAGAGGGCGTGAGCAGTTGCAGGAACATGTCGGGTCTTTCGCAAACGGTTGGCGAGGGCCGGGGTTTCACCCCGGACCCCAGGATATTTTGACACAGGTGAGAGGACTTAGTCGGTCCAGCGCACCCCGGTCAGATCATTGGCCTGAGTCGGCGCATTTTCCCAGAGGCCTTCGATCTTGGCATTCGCCACGCCGGTCTTGGCAAGCTGGAAGAGATAGGCGTTGACGTAATCCTTGGCGATCATCTTCTGCGCCTCTTTCAGCTTGGTGCTGCGTTCGGTGGGATCGGTGGTGCCTTCGAGATCGCCCATCAACGCCTTGAAGGTCGGCGTCGCGTAGCCGAAGTAGTAGTCGTCGCGGGCATAGATGTTGATATCCATCGGCTCGGTATGGCTGACAATGGTCAGGTCGAAGTCATGGCCCTTGAACACCTGTTCGAGCCATTGCGCCCATTCGAGATTGGTGATCTGGGTCTTGATGCCCACTGCGGCAAGCTGGGCTGCCACGATCTCGCCTCCGCGGCGTGCATAGGTCGGCGGTGGCAGCGCCAAACGCAGGGTCACATCCTCGAGCCCCGCCTCGCCCAGCAATTTCTTGGAAAGCTCGGGGTCATAGGCCGAGAGCCCGGTCAGATCGACGTAATCGGGATTATGCGGCGCGAAATGGGTGCCGATCGGCGTGCCATAGCCGAACATCGCCCCGTCGATGATCTCCTGCCGGTTGATGGCATGGGCAATGGCCTCGCGCAGCTTGATGTCGTTGAGCGGCGCAACACGGTTGTTCATCGCGAGGATCGTCTCACCCTCGGTCGAGCCGACGATCACCTTGAAGCGCGGATCGGACTGGAACTGGATCAGCGTCTCGGGCGCGGGGAAGTTCGGGAAGGCATCGACATCGCCCGACATCATCGCCGCGAAGGCCGCGGTCGGATCCGAGATGAAGCGGAAGGTGGCGGTGCTCAGCGCCGGTTTCTCGCCCCAATAGCCGGGATAGGCGGTCAGTGTGACGTGATCGCCCTGCAGCCAGTCGGCAAACTGGAAGGGGCCGGTGCCGACCGGGTGGGTCGCTTCGGTGTCCACGCTCTCGGGCGCCACGATCACCGCATCGCCCCAGGCCATCTTGAAGGGGAAGGCGCCATCGGGGGCGGCGAGGGTCACCTTGACGGTGGCCGGGTCGATCACCTCGACCTCGGTGATGCCCGCGAAAAGCGCTTTTTGCGCGTTCGCGCTGTCGGCCGCACGGGCGCGGTCGAGGCTGAATTTCACATCCTCCGCGTCGAAGGTGGTGCCATCGTGGAAGGTCGCGCCGGTGACGAGATGGAAGGTGTAGACGCTTCCGCCCTCGCTCACATCCCAGCTCCGCGCGAGCGCCGGCGCCACCGAGCCATCGGGGCCGAACCGGGTCAGCCCCTCGAAGAGATTGGCATAGACCACCTCGTCGATTGCGGCCGCGGCACCGGCGGTCGGGTCGAGGTTCGGCGGCTCGAGCACCATGCCGAGCGTGATCGCATCGGGGGCGGCCATGGCCTGGGCGGCACAAAGCGCGAAAGCGGCGGCGGGGATCAGGGTCTTCATCGAGGCTCCTTTCGGGGCTGCTCCGGGGGGACGGCCCATGTTGGGGGCGCGCCTCCTTTCGATCAAGGAATTTGCGCGGCAATCGCAAAGGGGGAAAGTGCGGGGCCTTTCCCCCGAAGCCCGGCCTTGACGCTGCCCCGCGGCATTCTTTCATTTGCAAGGCCGGGTGCTGCGGCTATACCGGCGCGCAATGCGGGCCGGAGGGGGCCCGCCGGAACTCAAGGGGGAGCGATGAGCGCCACCGCAGATCAGCGGCAGTTGATGCCCGCCGATATTCTGGCCCGCAAGGGGGCCGCCAAGATCGTTTGCCTGACCGCCTATACCACGCCGATGGCGCGGATGATGGATGCTCACGCCGATCTCGTCCTCGTGGGCGATTCGGTGGGCATGGTGCTGCACGGGCTGCCGTCCACGCTCGGCGTGACGATGGAGATGATGATCCTGCACGGCCAGGCGGTCGCGCGTGGGCTGAAACGCGCGCTGATGGTCATCGACATGCCTTTCGGCAGCTATGAGGAAGGCCCCGAGCAGGCGTTCCGCAATGCCGCGCGGCTGATGCGGGACACCGGTGCCGGGGCGGTCAAGCTCGAGGGCGGCACCCATATGGCCGAAACCATCGCCTTCCTGACGAAACGCGGGGTCCCGGTGATGGGGCATGTCGGGCTCACGCCGCAATCGGTGAACACGCTCGGCGGCTACAAGGTGCAGGGCCGTGGCGAGGCGGGCGCGCGGCTTGCGCGCGACGCGCAGGCGGTGGCCGAGGCGGGCGCCTTCGCCGTGGTGCTCGAAAAGGTGCCGGCGAGCCTTGCCGACCGGATCAGCGCCGAGATCGCGATCCCGACCGTGGGCATCGGCGCCAGCGCGGGCTGTGACGGGCAGGTGCTCGTGGTCGACGACATGCTCGGCCTCTTCACCGATTTCCGCCCGAAATTCGTGAAACGCTATGCCGAGCTCGGGCAGGCCGCCGAGGCCGCGATTGCCGCCTATGCCGCCGAGGTGCGCGCGGGCACCTTCCCCGCGGCCGAACATGTCTTCGCCGACGAGGTCAAGAAATGACACAAGTGATCCGGTCCTCGGCCGAGCTGCGCGAACGCGTCGCGGCCTGGAAACGCTCGGGGATGCTGGTGGGCGTCGTGCCGACGATGGGCGCGCTGCATGACGGGCACCTCAGCCTCGTGCGCGCGGCCCGCGCGCAATCGGATCGGGTGATCGTGACGATCTTCGTCAACCCGATGCAGTTCAACAACGCCTCCGATCTCGAGAAATACCCCCGCGACGAGGGCCATGATCTCTCGCTTCTCGAGGCGGCCGGGGTCGATGTGCTCTTTGCGCCGGGGGTGGACGAGGTCTATCCGCAGGGCTTCGCGACCAAGGTCTCGGTCGCGGGCATCTCCGAGCCGCTCGAAGGCGCCTTCCGCCCCGGGCATTTCGACGGCGTGGCGACGGTGGTCAGCAAGCTCTTCGGCATGACCCAGGCGGGGCGCGCCTTCTTCGGCGAGAAGGACTGGCAGCAATTGCAGGTGGTGCGCCGCCTGACCACCGATCTCAACATCCCGGTGCGGGTGATCGGCTGCCCGACGATCCGCGAGGAGGACGGGCTTGCCATGTCCTCGCGCAATGTGCGGCTGAGCGCGGCGGAGCGCGAGACGGCGCCCGCGCTGCACGCGGCGATGCAGGCAGCGGCGGCGGCGATGCGCGAGGGCACCCCGGTCGCCGAGGCGCTCGACACGGCGCGGGCGGCGATCGCTGCGGCGGGCTTCGGCACGGTCGAATATCTCGATCTGCGCCGCGCCGAGAGCCTCGCTCCCGCGGAGGATCTGAGCGAGCCGGTGCGGATGCTGGCTGCCATCTGGCTGGGCGATGTGCGCCTGATCGACAATATCGCGGTGTGACCGGCCCGGCAGGGGGCGCTGCCCCCTCGGCCTTCGGCCTCACCCCCGGGATATTTGAGCACAGTTGAGGGGCAAAAGAGCTCTTCTCCCCTCAACTGTGCAAAAATATCCTCGGGGGGTGCATTCGGCGCCAGCCGAAGAGGGGGGCAGACGGCCCCCCTTGCTGCGCTCTCAATTGCCGAGCTTGGCGTGGACTTCGTTCAGGTCGACCTCGCCGAGCGGCATCTTGTTGTCCGGGTCGTCGAAGTCGTAGCGGAAGAGCTGGAAATCCTTCTTGTAGATTTCCCAGACGAGATGGCGCGAGAGATCGTCGAAATAGGCGCTGACCGGGTGGGCGCGCTTGGGGCCGTGCCCCTCGCTCTCGTTGAATTTCGGGATTGCCTTGAGATCGACCGCGACCGGCGTCTCGATATGATCGAGCACCACCTGCATCCCCTCGTTGAATTTCTCGGTGAAGAAGATGTGGTTGTAGCGCCCGCCGTTGACGATGAAGGTCGAGATGTGACCCGACATCGCCGACCAGTGGATGTCGGGCTCCATCGGGCGGCGCCAGCGAATGGTGTCGCGCGCGAACAAGAGGAAGCGACGGAACGAGGCGATCTGGTCGAAGTCGAAATTGTCCTCGGGGCTGCCGACCTCGATGCCGTATTTCTGCGCGAGTTGCGGCACGAGATTGCCGCGATAGCGTTTCCCGTTGCGCTGGATCCCGGCGATCTTGTCGAAGAACGAGCTCAGGATCCGCGCATAGGGATTGCGCACGCAGGTGAAGGCATAGCTCTTGTGGCCCTTGACGTTGGCCTCGATGAGCGGCTGGCTCTCGGCCTGCGACCATTTGTGCAGGCCCGAGGTGCTGTCATGGATGTCGCCGTCGAAGAAACGCCCGTGATCGGAATAGAACATGATCTGTCCGATCGACGAACAGGCACATTTCGGTACGACGCGATAGACGACGCTCTCGCTCTCGGTCATCCAGGTGCCGGGAAACCCCATGAAACTCGCCTCCAAGACGGGGCGCCCTCGGATCCGGTTGCCCTCGCATAACAATTTCCCTTTAAAGAGCAAAGAAGCTCTGTCTTTTCAATGGCTATCGACGCTATCTAGACAGATACCCGTGAACCTGTGAATGAACCGTTTCCCGCAATGTCAAAGATCGCCTTCATCCTGTTGACCCACAAGGATCCCGAAGGGATCATCCGGCAGGCGGAGCGGCTCACCGCGGCGGGCGATTATGTCTCGATCCATTTCGATGCCCGCGCCCGGCCCGCGGATTATGCGCGCATCACCGGTGCGCTCGCGGGCAATCCCGCGATCACCTTCGCGCGCAAGCGGCACAAATGTGGCTGGGGGGAATGGAGCCTCGTCGCGGCCTCGCTCGAGGCCCTGCGCGCGGCCTATGAGACCTTCCCCGAGGCCACGCATTTCTACATGCTCTCGGGCGATTGCATGCAGATCAAGACCGCCGAATTCGCCCATGCCTTCCTCGATGCGCAAGACGTCGACTATATCGAGAGCTTCGATTTCTTCACCTCGGACTGGATCAAGACCGGGATCAAGGAAGAGCGGCTGATTTACCGTCACTACATCAACGAACGGCGGCACAAGCGGCTCTTCTATCTCTCGCTCGATCTGCAGAAACGCTTCGGCCTGCAGCGCGAGATCCCGGCCGATCTGCAGATCATGATCGGCAGCCAGTGGTGGTGCCTGCGCCGCGCGACCGTCGAGAAGCTGATCGCCTTCTGCGACGAACGCCCCGATGTGATGCGCTTCTTCGCCACCACATGGATCCCGGACGAGACCTTCTTCCAGACCCTGGTGCGTCATCTCGTGCCCGACCGCGAGATCCGGACGCGCGCGCTCACCTTCCTGATGTTCACCGATTACGGGATGCCGGTGACCTTCTACAACGATCACTACGACCTGCTGCTCTCGCAGGATTTCCTCTTCGCGCGCAAGATCAGCCCCGAGGCGCGCGAGCTCAAGGAGCGGCTGGGCCTGTTGTGGTGCGAGACCGGGGTGAATTTCCCGATCTCGAACGAGGGGCGGCGGCTCTTCACCTTTCTGACCGGGCGCGGCCGGGTCGGGCGGCGGTTCGCGCCGCGCTTCTGGGAGACGGAGGCGAGCCTCGGCCACGAGCGCACGCTCCTCATGGTGGTGAGCAAGAAATGGCATGTCGCCAAGCGGCTGGTCGAGCAGTTGCGCGCCCGCGACATCGTGCCGGCGGCGGAATATCTGTTCCACGAGATGGAGGGGCTGCCCGATCTCGGCGGGATCGAGAAGACGATGGAGAAGCGCACGCGCCATCGCCGGGCGCTGGTGCGGATGCTCTTCGACTGGCATCAGAGCGACCGTCTGCTGATCTGTCTCGATCCGGCCGATATCGAGATGATGCGCGATTTCTGTTCGGATCGCGCCACCACCCGGATGCTCGAAATCGACTGCGAATTTACCGAAGACTATCTGATCGGGCATGCGCGCCGCGTGGGTCTTGCGGGCGAGAGCACGCCCCCCGAGGTGATCGACCGGATGCTGCCCACGATCCGCTATGACCTCAAATTCGAGAGCGACCGCATGCGCGAGGCCGGGTTCTCGGGCTTTTCCCGGATCAGCCAGAGCGCGAGCGCGGCCGAGAATGCCGCGGCGCTCACGGCCTTCCTCGGCGTCGAGACCGCGGTTGCGCTCGAGATCGCCTCGCTCGATTATCTCTTCGTCGATTAAGGAGCCCCCTCATGGCCTATGCCTATGATCCGCAGAATATCTTTGCCCGCATCCTGCGCGGCGAGATCCCGAATTCCACCGTTCTCGAGACCGAGCACACGCTCGCCTTTCGCGACATCTTCCCCAAGGCGCCGCAACATGTGCTGGTGATCCCCAAGGGTGCCTACGTCACCTATGACCATTTCTTCGCGGCGGCCTCGGATGCCGAGATCCTTGATTTCGCGCGCACGGTGGCCAAGGTCTGCGAGATGGTCGGCGCCACGGCCGATGCCGGCAAGATGGGGTCGCGCGCGATCACCAATGCTGGCGAGCATGGCGTGCAGGAAGTGCCGCATTTCCACCTGCATATCCTCGCCGGGCGCCCGCTCGGGCGGATGCTCGACATGTCCGAGGCAGAGTGAGACTTTCGCCTCCGGCGGGAGTATTTTCGCCAAGAAAAAGATAAGGTTTTTCCTGGTCCAGATACTCCCGCCGAAGGCAGGCACCGCCTTGCAGGGGCGCACCGGTCGAGGGGCGCGCGCCGATCCGTCTTGCCCCGCCTCGCGCAATGGCTAGAATGCGCGACAGCTTGGCCGCGACGGCCAGATTCCAGACGGAGCCGAGAATGACCGCCACCGCACCCGAGACCGAAGTCGTCACCAAATGGAAGGTCGCCTGTGATGGCGGTCAGGGCGCGCTCGGGCATCCGCGGGTCTGGCTGACGATTCCGCAGGATACGGGTTTCGTGGAATGCGGTTATTGCGACAAGAAATTCGTGATCGACCGCGACCACGCGCAGGACGATCACTGAGACTTTCGGCACGGCCGGGGCGGGGGCGCGCGAGGCGAGCCTTGCGCGCCCCCGCTTGCCCATAGCTACGGAGGCCGGGCATGAGCTTTGGCAAGGGATGCCATCTGCATCTGATCGACGGCTCTGCCTTCATCTTCCGCGCCTATCACGCGCTGCCGCCGCTCACGCGCAAATCCGACGGTCTGCCGGTCGGTGCGGTTGCGGGTTTCGCCAATATGATCTTCCGCTATATCGAGGACGCCAAGGGGCCGGACGCGCCGACCCATGCCGCGGTGATCTTCGATTATAGTTCCAAGACCTTCCGCAACGCGATCTACCCCGCCTACAAGGAAAACCGCCCCCCGCCGCCCGAGGATCTGCGCCCGCAGTTTCCCCTGACGCGCGATGCGACGCGCGCCTTCAACCTCGCCTGCATCGAGGCCGAGGGCTATGAGGCCGACGATCTGATCGCCACCTATGCCCGCGTCGCCCGCGAGGCCGGGGGGCGCGTCACCATCATCAGCTCCGACAAGGATCTGATGCAGCTCGTCGGCGGTGGCGTCGAGATGCTCGACGCGATGAAGAACCTCTCGATCGGCCCCGATGAGGTGGTGGCGAAATTCGGTGTGCCGCCCGGGAAGGTGATCGACGTGCAGGCGCTCGCGGGCGATTCGGTCGATAACGTGCCCGGCGCGCCGGGGATCGGCATCAAGACCGCCGCGCAACTGATCAACGATTACGGCGATCTCGAAACGCTTCTGTCCCGTGCCGAGGAAATCAAGCAGCCCAAGCGCCGCGAGACGCTGATCAATTTCGCCGATCAGATCCGGGTCTCGAAGGAGCTGGTGACGCTTTGCGATACCGTTCCGCTCGAGGTTCCGCTCGAGGGGCTCGAGGTGCAGGATCCCGATCCCGCCACGCTGATGGAATTCCTCAACCTGATGGAATTCCGCACGCTCACGAAGCGTGTGGCCGACAAATACGGCGTCGAGGCGCCGATGGCGCCGCCCGCGGGCGGGGCTTCGGATGCGGCCGCGGCGAACTGGGCCAAGGGCGCCGCGCCCTCGGCTCCTTCGGCGCCCAAGACCGAGCCCGAGGCGCCGATCGACACCGCCGCCTATAGCTGCATTCGCGATGCCGAGACGCTCGCCCAATGGATCGCCGAGGCCGCGGTCGCGGGCGTGGTCGCGGTCGATACCGAGACCACGAGCCTCGACGAGATGCGCGCGGATCTGGTCGGCGTGTCGCTGGCCGTGGCGCCCGGGCGCGCGGCCTATCTGCCGCTGGGCCACACGACCGGGGGCGACGATCTGTTTGGTGGCACCGAGCGCGCCGAAGGGCAGATGGACCCGGATCTTGCGTTGAAGATGCTGAAGCCGATGCTTGAGGATGAAGCGATCCTCAAGATCGGACAGAATATGAAATATGATTTCAAGATCTTCGCCCGTCATGGCATCCGCGTCGGCCCGTTCGACGACACGATGCTGATGAGCTATGCGATGTTCTCGGGGCTGCACAATCACGGGATGGACGAGCTCTCGGAGCGCTACCTCGGCCACCGTCCGATCCCGATCAAGGAGCTTCTGGGTTCGGGCAAGAGCCAGATCACCTTCGATAAGGTCGCCATCGACAAGGCGGTTTCCTACGCCGCCGAGGATGCCGATATCACCCTGCGCCTCTGGCGCCGGTTCAAGCCGATACTGCATCAGGTGCGGGTGACGACGGTCTATGAGACGCTGGAGCGCCCTCTGGTGCCGGTGCTGGCCGATATGGAAATGGCGGGCGTGCGGGTCGATGCCTCGGTTCTCGCGCGGATGTCGAATGTTTTCGCGCAAAGGATGGCGGGGCTCGAGGCGGAAATTCAGGAGATCGCCGGGCAGCCTTTCAACGTGGGCAGCCCCAAGCAACTGGGCGAGATCCTGTTTGACCAGATGCAGGTGCCGGGCGGGCAGAAGGGCAAGACCGGCGCCTATTCGACCGGGGCCGACGTGCTCGAAGACATCACCACGATGGAGGACCAGCCGACCGCCGCGCAGCTCGCCGCGCGCGTGCTGGACTGGCGCCAGATCTCGAAGCTCAAGTCGACCTATACTGACGCATTGCAGACCCATGTGAACCCGGAGACGGGCCGCGTGCATACGAGCTATTCGATTGCAGGTGCGAACACCGGGCGTCTGGCCTCGACCGACCCGAACCTGCAGAACATTCCCGTGCGCAGCGATGAAGGCCGCCGCATCCGCGAGGCTTTCGTGGCCGGGCCGGGGATGAAGATCGTCAGCCTCGACTACAGTCAGATCGAGCTGCGCATCCTGGCCCATGTCGCCGATATCCCGACCCTGCAACAGGCCTTCCGCGAGGGGCAGGACATCCACGCGATGACGGCGTCGGAAATGTTCAACGTGCCAATCGAGGGGATGGATCCGATGATCCGCCGGCAGGCCAAGGCGATCAACTTCGGCGTGATCTACGGCATCTCGGGCTTTGGGCTGGCGCGCAACCTGCGCATCCCGCGGGCCGAGGCGCAGGGCTTCATCGACCGCTATTTCGAGCGTTTCCCCGGCATCCGCGCCTATATGGACGAGACGGTGGCCTTCGCCAAGGAGAACGGCTTCGTCCAGACCCTTTTCGGGCGCAAGATCAACACGCCGGAGATTGGCGCCAAGGGCCCCGCCGCCGGTTTCGCCAAGCGCGCCGCGATCAACGCGCCGATCCAGGGCGCCGCCGCCGATATCATCCGCCGCGCGATGATCCGGATGCCTGCGGCGATCGCCGATCTGCCCGCGACGATGCTCCTGCAGGTGCATGACGAATTGATCTTCGAAGTCGAGGAAAGTGCGGTCGATCCGCTGATCGCGGCTGCGCGCGCCGTGATGGAAGGCGCCTGCGATCCGGTCCTGCGCCTCAAGGTGCCCCTCGTCGTCGATGCCGGGCAGGGGGCGAGCTGGGCCGAGGCGCATTGACCTTGGATCCCCACGGGCGGAAGGTGAGGCGCCTCCGGCGGGGATATTTGGGCACTGTTGAAAAGTGGGGCTTTTCTTGGCCTAAATACTCAAAACAAGACGAGGACGCCCGCGATGCCGCATGATCATGGCCACCACCATCACCATCACGCCCCGGTCGGCGACCGGGCGATGGGCTGGGCGGTGGCGATCAACGTCCTTCTGACCTTTGCGCAGGTCGCGGGCGGGATGATCGCGGGCTCGGTCGCGCTGATTGCCGACGGGGTGCATAATTTCTCCGATGCGGCGGCGCTGGTGCTCGCCTTCGGGGCGCGGAGGCTCGCGCGGCGGGCGGCCAGTGCGGCGATGTCCTTCGGCTGGTCGCGGGCCGAGGTGGTCGCCGCGCTGGTGAATTATGTCGCGCTCATCCTCGTGGCGCTCTGGCTGATGGCCGAGGCGGCCGGGCGTTTGGCCGACCCGCCCGAGGTGCAGGGTGGCATCGTGATCTGGCTCGCGCTTCTGGCCCTCGTGATCGACCTCGGCACGGCGGCGCTCACCTATCGCCTCTCGCGCGAGAGCCTCAATATCCGCGCGGCCTTCCTGCACAATCTGGCCGATGCGGGCGCTTCGGTGGCCGTCATCGCGGGGGGCATTGCGATCGCGCTCTGGGATCTGCGGGTGATCGACCCGGTGCTCACCATCGGCATCTCGGTCTTCATCCTGTGGCATGTCGCGGGCGATCTGGGGCCGATCCTGCGCATACTGATGCTCGGCGCCCCCGAAGGGCCCGACCCCGAGGCGGTGGCCGCGCGGCTCGGCGCCCATCCCGGCGTCGAGGGCGTGCATCACCTGCATCTCTTTCAGGTCGACGAAGGGCGCTCGGTCCTCTCGGCGCATCTGGTCATCGCCGAGGGTGCGGATTTCGCCACCGTGATCGCAGGCGCCAAGGCGATGCTCGAGGCGGAATTCGATCTTGTCCATGCCACGCTCGAACCCGAGACGGCGGCGGCGGGTTGCGCGGATCGGGCCGAATGTCTGGGCAAGACACCGCTTGCGGCGGCGCCCGGGCATCCACACGCCCATGCGCATTGAGCCTCAGGCCGAGAGCCAGCCGAGCCCGGCCTGCGTGGTCAGCCGCGGCGTGTAATCCGCGACGATCCAGCCCGCATGGCCCGAGGCCGTGATCGCCGCCAGAAGCGCGGGAAAGTCGATCTCGCCCGGGCCGGGATCGTCGCGCCCGGGGCTCTGGGCAAGCTGCACGACGCAGGCGCGGGCGCCGTGATCGGCCCAGACTGCCGCCGCATCGCCGGTGATCCGCTGCGCATCGCAACTGTCGAAGGCGAGGCCGAGATTTTCCGCCCCGACCGTGCCAATCACCTCGGCCACCTGATCATAGCCGGTCAGGAACCCGCCCGGCTGATCCGCCGCCGCCCGCGGCCCGATCGCGAAGCGCCATTTCGGCGCCTCGGCGCAAGCCCATGTCAGATTGGCGATCAGCGCCGCCTCGGCCTCGGGGCCCTCGGCATCGCCCGCCTCGAGCCGGATCACCGCGGGTTTGAGCACCTCGGCATAGCGCAGCATCCGGCGGAAATCGCGGCGAAACCGGTCCTCGCCACCGGGCAGGGCAGCGAAACCCGGGGGCGCGCCGGTGTAATTCGGGGGCGGCCCAGGCATCGTGGCAAAGCCGAGCCCGTTCATCACCAACTGATCGCGCATCTCCTGCGCGGGGTGGTCATAGGGCGCCGAGAGCGCGACGCCGTCGAACCCCGCCGCCTTGGCCGCGGCAAAGCGCGCCGGCATCGGCAGTTCCTGAAACATCACGCTCAGGTTGGCCGCGCGTTTCATCGCTCAGAGCGCATCCATCCGGGTGATCGGGAAGAACTGCCCGCCCGACCAGAGCCCGAGCCAGTCGACGCCTGCGCGCCGTTCGGTCACCGCCAGATCGACGAGCCGGTAAAAACTCTTGCGGTCGATCAGCGCCTCGAGCCCGCGGCGGATATGGATATAGGGCGAGGGCTCGCCACCCGCGTCGAAACTCACGCGGATCGCATGGTCGGGGCCCGCGGTGACCGTATCGCCCACATTGGTGGTGAAGGTCAGCATCTGCGCCTCCTCGGCGCCGCGTGCGGTGAAATCCACCGCCACGAAGGGCGCATCGACCACCCGGATGCCGACTTTCTCGACCGGGGTGACGAGGAAATATTTGCCATCCTCGAGCTTCAGGATCGAGGCGAACAGCCGCACCAGCGCCTCGCGCCCGATCGGTGTGCCGAGATAGAACCATGTCCCGTCGCGCCGGATCTCCATGTCGAGATCGCCGCAGAAGGGCGGATTCCAGAGGTGAACGGGGGGCGGGCCGCGCCGCCCCTCGCGCCGCGCAGCCTGCAATATCCCCTCGGTCGCGGGGGGCTTCACGGCATTTTGTGGGTCGGTGTTTTCGCTCATCCGATCTTTGCCATTGGGTCGAGGGCCGATATCTGCTTTGCTCCCATTATAGCGCCCAAGGAGCCGATGTCATGACCGAGCCTGCCGATCTGATCACCGAAATCGAAGCCCTGAGCGACAAATTGGGCGCCGCGCGCGCCTCGGTCAACCGCCGCTTCATCGGGCAGGAGCGGGTGGTCGAGCTCGTTCTGGCCGCGATGCTCTCGGGCGGGCATGCGCTTCTGGTGGGGCTGCCGGGCTTGGGCAAGACCATGCTGGTCGACACGCTCTCGACCGTGATGGGGCTCAAGGGCTCGCGCATCCAGTTCACCCCCGACCTGATGCCCGCCGATATCCTCGGCTCCGAGGTGCTTGAGACCGCCGCCGATGGCAGCCGCGCCTTTCGCTTCCTCGAGGGGCCGGTCTTTTGCCAACTCCTGATGGCCGATGAGATCAACCGCGCCAGCCCCCGCACGCAATCCGCCCTTCTGCAGGCGATGCAGGAGAAGGAGGTGACCGTCGCCGGCGTGCATCGTGCGCTCGGGCGGCCCTTCCACGTGCTCGCCACGCAAAACCCGATCGAGCAGGAGGGGACCTATCCGCTGCCCGAGGCGCAGCTCGACCGTTTCCTCGTGCAGATCGACGTTGATTATCCGACCCGCGAGACCGAGCGCGACATCCTCCTTGCGACCACCGGCGCCGAGAGCGCCGAGGCGCTGCAGGTCTTCACGCCCGAGGAACTGATCGCGGCGCAGGCGCTGGTGCGGCGGATGCCGGTGGGCGAGGCGGTGGTCGAGCTCATCCTCGATCTGGTGCGCGCCTGCCGCCCGGCCGAACCCGAGGCGAAGGCGATCGCCCGCGAGGCGCTGGCCTGGGGCCCGGGGCCGCGGGCCGCGCAGGCGCTGATGCTGACGGTGCGGGCGCGGGCGCTGCTCAATGGGCGCTTGGCGCCGGGTGTCGAGGACGTGCTCGCCATGGCGCGCCCGGTGCTCAGCCACCGGATGGCGCTCAATTTCGCGGCCCGCGCCCGCGGCGAGACCCTCGCCGCCGTCATCGCGCGGGTCTCGGCCGAGGTCACGGGGCTGACCGAGGCGGCCGAGTGAGCGTTTCGCCCGAAACTGCGGGGGCCGGTGTCGCGGCCCTCGGCCTGCGCCGCGAGGCGGAGGGGGCCGCGGGCGCGCTGCCGCCGCTTCTGGTTGCGGCCGAGCAACTGGCGGCCACCGTGCAGATGGGGGGCCATGGCCGGCGCCGCGCGGGCCCGGGCGAGGAATTCTGGCAATATCGCCCCGCCCATTCGGGCGACGAGGCGCGTTTGGTGGACTGGCGCCGCTCGGCGCGCGCCGATCAGCAATTCGTGCGCGACCGCGAATGGCAGCTCGCGCAATCGGTGCATCTGTGGGTCGACGATGCCGCCTCGATGCGGTTTTCCGGCGCACCCGAGGGGCGCCGCGCGCGGCCGGCCAAGGCAGGCCGCGCGCGGCTTCTGGCGCTGGCGCTGGGCGTTCTGATGATCCGCGCGGGCGAGCGTGTGGGCCTCACCGGGCCGCTCGCGCCGCCGCGGCCGGGGCGGGCGCAACTGCTGATGCTGGCGCAGATGCTCTCGGCCGAGGAGGACGCGCCCGATTACGGCGCGCCTGACGTGGCCGGGATCTCGGGCCATGCCCGGGCGGTGTTCCTGTCGGATTTCTTCGGCGATCTCGGCGCGATCGAGGCGGCGCTTGGCGCGCTTGCCGATCGCGGCGTCACCGGCGTATTGTTGCAGGTGCTCGACCCGGCGGAGGAGGAGTTTCCCTTCGACGGTCGCACCATTTTCGAGAGCATGACCGGCGCCTTGCGCCACGAGACGCGCGAGGCGGGCGATCTGCGCGCGCGCTATCTTGCGCGCTTGGCCGAACGGCGCGACCGTCTTGCCGGCATAGCACGCGCGGCCGGCTGGCAATTCTCGACCCATCACACCGGCGATCCCGCGCAGGGCGCGCTCTTGTGGCTCTGGGCGGCCCTCGAACGGGGGGCGCGATGACACTGATCGGCCCCCTCGGCTTCTCCACGCCCTGGCTTTTGCTGGGCCTCGTGGCGTTGCCGATTCTGTGGTTTTTGCTGCGTGCCGTGCCGCCCGCGCCGATTCGGCGCCGGTTTCCGGGCGTGGCACTGCTCCTCGGCCTCTCGGACGAAGAAGTCCAGGCCGAGCGCACGCCCTGGTGGCTGCTTCTCCTGCGCATGGCCGCGCTCGCCGCGGCGATCCTCGGCTTTGCCGGCCCCGTGCTGAACCCGGTCACCACCGGCCCGGCGCGCGGGCCGCTCCTGATCGTCGAGGATGGGAGCTGGGCCTCCGCCCGCGACTGGAGCCGCCATATCGCCCGGATCGACCGCGCGCTGAGCGAGGCCGCGGCCGCCGGCCGCCCCGCGGCGCTCCTCTCGCTGAGTGATCCGCCGCCGGTCGCGCCCAGCTTCGCCCCGGCCGCCGATCTGGCCGCGGGTCTGCCCGGGTTCGCCCCCAAACCTTGGGAGCCCGCGGCCACGCTGCCGCCGCTGCCCGCGGGCGATTTCGACACGCTCTGGCTCTCGGATGGGCTCGCGCGGGAGGGGCGCGCCGATCTCGCCGCGGCGCTCGATGCGCGCGGCTCGCTCACCGTCTGGCAGGGCGGCGGTCCGGTTCTGGCGCTTGGCCCGGCGAAGATCGACGAAGGCGCGGTCACCGTGCCGCTCGTGACCTCTGCGCCGCTCACCCTGCCGATCGAGGTGGCCGCGATCGGCCCCGATCCGGCCGGGATCGAGCGCGAGCTTGCCCGCGAAACCGCCGCACCCGGCGCGACCGAGCTGCGCTTCGAGCTGCCGCCCGAGCTGCGCAACCGGGTCGGGCGCTTCGAGATCGCCGGGCTGCGCTCGGCCGGGGCGGTCAGCCTGACCGATGACGCGACGCGGCGGCGCAAGGTCGCGCTGATTGCCGGGGGCACCGCGCGCGAGGGGCTCGAGCTGCTCAGCCCGACCTATTATCTCGACAAGGCTCTGGCGCCCACGGCCGATCTGATCGAGGGCACGCTCGAGGATGTTCTGGCGGCGAAGCCCGATGTGATCGTTCTGGCCGATCTGGCCGAGATCCCCGAGGCCGACCGGCTGGCCGACTGGCTCGAGGAGGGGGGACTTCTTCTGCGCTTCGCCGGGCCGCGGATGGCCGCGGCGAGCGAGGAGGGCGACATGTTCCTGCCGGTGCGGCTGCGCGCGGGCGGGCGTTCGGTCGGCGGCACGATGAGCTGGGGCGAGCCGCGGGGATTGGCGCCTTTCCCCGAGGGATCGCCCTTCGCGGGCCTTGAGGTGCCGCCCGATGTGGCCATCAACACGCAGGTCATGGCCGAACCCGCGCCGGAACTGGCCGAGCGCACCATCGCGACGCTCGCCGATGGCACGCCGCTGGTGACCCGGTCGCGCTTCGGTCAGGGCGAGATCGTGCTCTTCCACGTCAGTGCCAATGCCGAATGGTCGAGCCTGCCGCTCTCGGGCCTTTTCCCGCAGATGCTCGAACGCCTCGCGATCTCGGCGCGGGCGGCGGCGCCCGAGGCGGGCGACCTTGCGGGCACGACCTGGGTGCCGCAGAAACTGATCGACGGATTTGGCCGGTTGTCGGGGGCCGAGGAGGCGGCCGGCGTGCCGGGCGAAGAGCTCGCCCTCGCCGTGCCGGGGCCGAAGACCCCGCCCGGGCTCTATGTCGCCGAGGATCGCGCCGTCGCGCTCAATGCGCTCGCGCGCGGCCGGGTCCTCGCGCCCGCCGAATGGCCCGCGGGGCAGGTGATCGAGGGCGACGCGGCGCCCGTGCAGATGCCGCTCAAGGGCGCGCTTCTGGCGCTCGGGCTCGGGCTCCTCCTCCTCGATGCGCTGGCCTCTCTCGCGCTGTCGGGGCGGTTGCGTGGGGCGCGGGCCGGTGTGGCGCTTGTGGCGCTTGCCATCGCGCTTGGCGCAATGCCGCAGGGCGCGCGCGCGCAGGAGACCGCCGCCGCGCCGGAGGCCACGATGCCCGAGCTTCGCGCGATCGAGGCGGCCTCGAACGTGGTTCTCGCCACGATCGCGACGGGCGATGCGGGCGTCGACCGGGTGGCACTCGCCGGTCTCGAAGGGCTCAGCGCGACGCTCGCCGCGCGCACCACGGTCGAGCCCTCTGCACCGATGGTAGTCGATCTCGAAACCGACGATCTGGCGCTTTTCACCTTCATCTACTGGCCCGTGACCGCCGATCAGCCCGCCCCCTCGCCGCGGGCCTATGCCAAGCTCAACCGCTATCTGCGCGGCGGGGGCATGATCCTCTTTGACACGCGCGATGCCGATCTCGCCGGGATGGGAACCGCCACCGATGCCGGGCGCCGGCTGCAGGCGCTGGCGGCCCCGCTCGACATTCCGCCGCTCGCGCCGATCCCGCCCGATCATGTGCTCACCCGCACCTTCTACCTGCTGCAGGCCTTCCCGGGGCGCTATGAGGGCACGATCTGGGTCGAGGATACGCCCGATGCGACCGAGGCCGCCGAGGGGATGCCGTTTCGCAATCTCAACGACGGGGTGACGCCGGTGGTGATCGGCGGAAATGACTGGGCCGCGGCCTGGGCGGTGGATACCAATGGCCGCCCGATGCTGCCGGTGGGGCGTGGTCAGGCGGGCGAGCGCCAGCGCGAGACGGCGCTGCGCTTCGGCGTCAACCTGATCATGCATGTGCTGACGGGCAACTACAAATCCGATCAGGTCCATGTGCCCGCTCTGCTGGAAAGGCTCGGGCAATGACCGGTCTCTCGCTCGCCTTCGCGCCGCTCCTGCCCTGGCCGGTGATCGCCGTTCTGGGCGCGCTCGCGGCGCTGATCCTCGCGCTCTCGCTCTGGCGGGGGCTGCGCGGCTGGGCGCTGCGCGGGCTCGCGGCGCTCGTGTTGATTGCCGCCATCGCCCAACCCGCGCTGCAGCGCGAGGACAAGAGCCCGCTCTCGGATATCGTGCTGATGATCGCCGATCAGAGCGCCTCGAACCGGCTCGCGGGCCGGGACGCGCAGACCGGGGAAGCGATGGCGGGGCTTGCCGCCCGCCTTGCCGCCCGCCCCAATACCGAGGTTCGGCAGATCACCCTGCCCGATGGCGCGGGCAATACCGGCACCGCGCTCGGCGCGGCGATTGCCGAGGCGCTCGCGGCCGAGCCACGGGCACGCGTCGCGGGCATTCTGGCGGTGACCGACGGGCTCGCCCACGATGCACCCCTGATCCCCGATCTGCCCGCGACGCTGCAGCTCTTGCAGACCGGGCGCGCCGCCGACTGGGATCGCCGCATCGTGATCGAGACCGCGCCCACCTTCGGCATCATCGGCGAGCCGGTGACGATCCGCCTGCGCATCGAGGACGAGGGCGCCGTGCCGCGCAGCGTTGGCACCCGGGCCGAGCTCGGCGTCGCCATCGACGGCGGCGAGATGCGGCGCTACAGCTTCGAGGCGGGGCAGGATCTCGAACTGCCGCTCACGCTCGAACATGGCGGGCAGAACGTCGTGCAATTCTCGGTCACGCCCACCGAGGGCGAGCTGACCACCCTCAACAACGAGGCGGTGGTGCAGATCAACGGGGTGCGCGACCGGCTCAGGGTGCTCCTCGTCTCGGGCGAGCCGCACGCGGGCGAGCGCACCTGGCGCAACCTGCTGAAATCCGACGCGGGCGTCGATCTGGTGCATTTCACCATCCTGCGCCCGCCGGAAAAACAGGACGGCACCCCGGTGTCGGAGCTCTCGCTGATCGCCTTCCCGACGCAGGAGCTGTTCATCGACAAGATCGACGAATTCGACCTGATCATCTTCGACCGCTACGCCGAGCGCGGGATCCTGCCCGCGAGCTATTTCCGCAACATCCGCGATTACGTCGAACGCGGCGGCGCGGTTCTCGTCTCTGCCGGGCCCGAATATGCGACGGTCGAGAGCCTCTGGCAGACCGCGCTCGCCGATATCCTGCCCGCGCGGCCGACGGGGCGCGTGTTCTCCGAACCCTTCCTGCCGCGCCCGACCGCGCTTGGCCTGCGCCATCCGGTGACCGCGGGCCTGACCGGCGCGCCGCCCGTCGAAGGTGCGGCCGAGACTGAGGCCGGGGCCGAGCACTGGGGTCGCTGGCTGCGTCAGATCGAGCTCTCGAACCCCGAGGGCGAGGTGGTGATGCAAGGCGCACGCGGCGCGCCGCTTCTGGTGCTCGCGCGCAAGGGTGAGGGGCGCGTGGCGCTTCTGGCCTCGGATCACGCCTGGCTCTGGGATCGCGGCTATGAGGGCGGCGGGCCGCAGCTCGAACTGCTGCGCCGGATCGCGCATTGGGAGATGAAGGAGCCCGAGCTCGAGGAAGAGGCGCTTTATGCCGAGCTGGAGCCCGGCTCGATGACGCTGACCCTCGTGCGCCGCTCGATGGAGGAAGCCGTGCCGCCGGTCGAGATCACCCATCCCGACGGCACCATCGAAGAGCTGCCGCTGACCGAGACGGCGCCGGGGCGCTTCACCGCGCGCTATACGGCGCCCGCGCCCGGGCTCTACCGGCTCAAGGACGGCGATCTGACCCGCGTCGTGGCGCTCGGCCCGGCGAGTCCCCGCGAATTCGAGCGCACCATCGCCTCGGCCGAACCGCTCGGTGCGGCGCTTGTGGCCTCGGGCGGCGGCGTGACGCGCCTCGAAGACGGCATCCCCGCGATCCGCGACATCCGCCCGGGCCGCCCGAGCGCGGGCCGCGGCTGGATCGGCCTCACCCCGCGAGGGGCGGCGGCCACGACCGATATCCGCATCACGCCGATCCTGCCCGCCTGGGCCTGGCTCGCGCTCGCGGCTGCCCTCGTGCTGGCCGCCTGGCTGATCGAAGGTCGGGGCCGCAGCCGTCCGGCAAGCTGACGGCCCTTGCCCTTCAACCTGAGGAAAATATCCCGGGGGTGAGGCCGCAGGCCGAGGGGGCAGAGCCCCTTATTCGGGCGGGTTCTCGAGCAGGGCCCGCCGCGAGGTCGAGGCGAATTCTCGCCGCCACAGCATCGCCGTGGTAAAGGCCACCGCCGCCAGCAACACCAGCGGCCCGAGCAGCCAGGCGAGCGAGGCCAGTGCGAAATAGACCGCGCGCAGGCCACGGTTGAAGCTTTTCGCGGCATTGATCTGCACGCGTGCCGCTTGCGCGGCGCGCGGATAGGCGAGCGGGTCCTTGGGATCGTTCGGCACCGCGGCCATCGCAATCGCCGCGTAGGAAAACAGCCGATGCGACCAGACGAATTTCAGGAAGGCATTGGCCCCGAACAGAACCGCGGTCAGGATCCGCGTCTCCCAGAGCAGTTTCGGGCTCTCACCCAGCGCGAAATCGCGCGCGAGCACGGTCAGTTGCTCGGGGTTGCCGATCAGCGCGAGCCCGCCGCCGATGGCGATCAGCGCGGTCGAGGCGAAGAAGGTCGTCGATTGCCGCAGCCCGTCCATCATTGCACCGTCGAAGATCCGCGGTTGGCGCGTGACCAGTTGGCGCATCCATTCGCGGCGATAGCCCTCCATCAGCTTGCCGACCGAGGGGCGGTGCGCCGGCGGATGCTCGGACCGCCATCCGATCCAGAGCCAGGACCCGACGAGCGCCACCAGAGCGGCGAGATCGGAAAGGCCGAGCGGCCCGATATGAAACGAGGTGATCATTGCGGCAGAGTAGCGCGGTGAATGCGGGCTTGCCAGATGGAGTATGTGGTTATATTTTCTGACCAGATCAGGGAGGATCCGATGCAGATGCCCGTTCCCAGCGCCGCGATTCTCGCGCGCAAGGCCGAGATCACCGCGCGGTTGCGGGCGATCCTGCCCACTGACGCCGTGATCGACGATCCGGCCGAGACCCGCGCCTATGAATGCGACGCGCTGTCCGCCTATCGGCGGCAGCCGCTCGCGGTCGTGCTGCCGCGCACCACGGCCGAGGTGGCCGCGGTGCTCAGGGCCTGCGCCGAAATGGCGGTCCCGGTCGTGCCGCGGGGCGCGGGCACTTCGCTTGCCGGCGGCGCGATGCCGCAGGAGGACGGGGTGATCCTGGGCCTCGCGCGGATGAACCGTGTGCTCGAGGTCGATTACGACAACCGCTTCATCCGGGTCGAGGCGGGGCGGACGAACCTGTCGGTGACCGGCGCGATCGAGGGCGAGGGATGGTTCTATGCCCCCGACCCCTCCTCGCAGCTCGCCTGCGCGATCGCGGGCAATATCGCGATGAATTCGGGCGGCGCGCATTGCCTGAAATATGGCGTCACCACCAACAACCTGATGGGGGTCACGCTCGTCACCATGGCGGGTGAGGTGATCGAGATCGGTGGGCCGTTCTGTGACGCGGGCGGGCTCGATCTCTTGGGCGTGATCTGCGGGTCCGAGGGGCAACTGGGCGTCGTGACCGAGGCGACCCTGCGCATCCTGCGCGCGCCCGAAGGGGCAAGGCCGGTGCTGATCGGGTTTTCCTCGAACGAGATCGCGGGCGCCTGTGTCGCCGATATCATCCGCGCGGGGATCCTGCCGGTGGCGATCGAATTCATGGATCGCCCCTGCCTCGAGGCCTGCGAGGCCTTCTGTCATGCGGGCTACCCCGATTGCGAGGCGCTGCTGATCGTCGAATGCGAGGGATCGGAGGCCGAGATCGCCGAGCAACTTGGCCTGATCCGCCAGATCGCCGCGCGTCACGATCCGGTCGAGTTCCGCGAGGCGCAATCGGCCGACGAGGCGAAGCGCATCTGGCTTGGCCGCAAATCGGCCTTCGGCGCGATGGGGCAGAAGGGCGATTACATGTGCCTCGACGGCACGATCCCGGTCAGCGCGCTGCCGATGGTGCTGCGCCGGATCGGCGAGCTCTCGGCCGAATACGGGCTCGAGGTCGGCAATGTCTTCCATGCGGGCGATGGCAACATGCACCCGCTGATCATCTACAATGCCAACGAGCCGGGGCAGCAGGAGCTCTGCGAGCGGCTTGGCGCCGCGATCCTGACGCTTTGTGTCGAGGCGGGCGGCTGCCTGACGGGCGAGCATGGCGTGGGGATCGAGAAGCGCGACCTGATGGAGGTGCAGTTCGGCGCGGAGGATCTAGAGGCGCAGATGCGGGTCAAGGATGTGTTCGATCCGGGCTGGTTGCTCAATCCGGCCAAGGTGTTTCCGCTAAGGGTAAGCGCGGCGCGGCGCGGTTGAGTGCGGACCGGGGCTCTGCCCCGGGCCCCGGAGTATTTCTGCCAAGAAAAGGCGAAGCGATGAGAGTGACGACGGAGGCAGAGCTGGCCGAGGCGATCCGCGGGGCCGCAGGGCCGCTCGATATTCGCGGCGGGGGCACGCGGCGGGGGGCCGGGGTGGGCGAGCGGCTGGAGGTCGGCATTTCCGGCATCACGCTTTACGAGCCCGGGGCGCTCACGCTGATCGCGGGCGCTGGCACGCCGCTCGCCGAGATCGAGGCGGCGGTGGCGGCCGAGGGACAGCGGCTGCCCTTCGAGCCCGCGCATTGGGGGGCGGTTCTGGGCCTTGCGGGGGCGAGCACGATCGGCGGCGTGGTGGCCACGAATGCCTCGGGGCCGCGCCGGGTGCAGGCGGGGGCCTGTCGGGACAGCCTGATCGGGGTGCGGTTTGTCGATGGTTCGGGCGTGGTGGTGAAGAACGGCGGGCGGGTGATGAAGAATGTCACCGGCTATGATCTGGTGAAGCTGATGGCGGGGAGCTGGGGCACGCTCGGGGTGATTTCCGAGGTGGCCTTCAAGCTGCTTCCGGCCGCGCCCACGCAGGCCACGCTGGTGATGGATCTGCCGATCGTCGAGGGTGTTGCGGCGGTGAGCGCGGCGCTCGGATCGCCCTTTGATGTGAGCGCGGCAGGGTGGTTGCCGGGGCTCGGTGCCGTCGTGCGCGTCGAGGGGCTTGGGGCTTCGGTCGATTATCGGGCCGGGCGGCTGATCGAGCTGCTCGCGTGTTACGCGCCGCGGATCGAGCGCGACGGCTCGGCCGCGATCTGGGCCGATCTGGCGGCTGTGCGGCCGCTGCAGGGCAGGGTCGGCGATCTGTGGCGCTTCTCGGTCAAGCCCTCGGAGGCGCCGGGGATCGCGGCGCGGCTGGGCGGCGAGGTGGTGCTCGACTTGGGCGGGGGGCTGATCTGGGCGCTCGTGCCTGAGGGGACCGACGCGCGGGCGCTCGCCGCGCCCTATACCGGCCATGCGACCTGTCTGCGCGGGGCAAGCCCCCGCTTCGAGCTCGAGGCGCCGGGCGTTGCGGCGCTGTCGCGCGGCTTGCGCGCGCGGTTCGATCCGCGCGGCATTCTCAACCCGGGGGTCATGGGCTGATGCAGACGAATTTCACCGCCGAACAGCTCGCCGATCCCGGGATCGCCCGCGCCAATGAGATCCTGCGCGCCTGCGTGCATTGCGGGTTCTGCACTGCGACCTGCCCGAGCTATCAGGTGCTGGGCGACGAGTTGGACAGCCCGCGCGGGCGCATCTACCTGATCAAGGAAATGCTCGAGACCGGGCGGCCGGCGGATGAGAAGACGGTCAAGCATATCGACCGCTGCCTGAGCTGCCTTGCCTGCATGACCACCTGCCCCTCGGGCGTGCATTACATGCATCTGATCGACCATGCGCGCGCCCATGTCGAGCGCACCTATCGCCGGCCTTTCATGGACCGGATGTTGCGCTGGACGCTGGCCAAGGTGGTGCCCTATCCGGGGCGGTTCCGGCTCGCCATGCAGGGCGCGAAACTGGCGCGGCCCTTCGCAGGGCTCCTGCCCGATGCGCGGCTGCGCGCGATGGTGTCGATGGCGCCGAAGGAGATCCCGCCGGTCAGCCGCAACGACGATGCCCAGACCTTCCCGGCGATCGGCACCCGCAAATACCGCGTCGCCCTGCAGACCGGCTGCGCGCAGCGCGCGCTCAACACCGATATCAACGATGCCACCATCCGCCTGCTGCGGCGGCTCGGCTGCGAGGTGGTGATCCCGAAGAACCTCGGCTGCTGCGGTGCGCTCAGCCATCACATGGGCCGCGAGGACGAGAGCCATGCCCAGGCTGCGCGCAATATCCGCGCCTATCTCGGCGAGGGCGATCTCGATGCGGTGATCATCAACACCTCGGGCTGCGGCACCACGGTGAAGGATTACGGGCATATGTTCCGCACGGATCCGATGGCGGCGGAGGCAGCGAAGGTTGCCGGGCTCGCGATGGATATCTCGGAATTTCTGGTCAGGATCGGCCTGCCTGCAGGCGCGCCCAAGGGCCTGCGCGTGGCCTATCACGCGGCCTGTTCGCTGCAGCACGGCCAGCAGGTCAAGACCGCGCCCAAGGATCTGCTGAGGGCCGCGGGCTTCGAGGTGGTGGAACCCGCGGACAGTCATCTCTGCTGCGGCTCAGCGGGCACCTACAACCTGTTGCAGCCCGAGATTTCGACTGAGCTCAAGCGCCGCAAGGTGGAAACGCTGGAGGCGCGCAAGCCGCAGGTGATCGCCGCGGGCAATATCGGCTGCATGATCCAGATCGGCTCGGGCACCGGCGTGCCGGTCGTCCACACCGTCGAGCTGCTCGACTGGGCAACAGGCGGGCCGAAACCGCGGGCCCTTGCGAATTTGCCTTAAATTCGCCGCAGCCCGCCGCTAGGAAGGGACGACGCCTTTGAAGGGACCCGAATGCGCCGCCTGCTTCCCGCCCTGATCCTGAGCACGCTCGCGGCCCTGCCCGCGGCCGGTTTCGAGAGCGCGCTCAAGACCCTCTCGACAGGCAACGACAGCCGTGGCTGGGAGGCGGTCGGGCGGCTCAATATCGGCACCGACAGCTTTTGCACCGGCACGCTGATCGCGCCCGATCTGGTGCTGACCGCAGGCCATTGCCTGTTCAACCGCGCGACCGGGCAGATGGTCGGCGCCGATCAGATCGAGTTTCGCGCGGGGTGGCGCAACGGGCGCGCGGTGGCCTATCGCCATGCGCGCCGGGCGATGGCCCATCCCGATTACCGCTATCAGGGGCCCGACCGGTTCGACCGGATCTCCTGGGATCTGGCGCTGATCGAGCTCGATCAGCCGATCCGCCTGCCCTCGGTCACGCCCTTCGATCTGTCCTCGCCGCCCGAGGAGGGCGACACGGTCGGCGTGGTTTCCTATGCGCATGACCGGGCCGAGGCGCCCGCGCTGCAAAAGGCCTGCGGGGTGTTGCAGCGGGGCGAGGGCGTCGTGCTGATGGATTGCGCGGCGGATTTCGGCTCGTCGGGGGCGCCGGTCTTCGCGATGCGGGGCGGTGCGCCGCGGATCGTTTCGGTGGTTTCGGCCAAGGCCGAATTGCGCGGCGAGATCGTCTCGCTCGGCGCGCTGGTCGAGGGCGTGGCCGATCTGCGCGCCGCGCTGGGCAGCCGCACGGCGCCCGCGACCGGAACCGGCGGGGCGGCCGTGAGTTCGGCGGGCGGGGCGAAATTTCTGCGCCCCTGAGCCGCGAGATCGGGCGCGGCCCCCTCTTGAAACGCGTCAAACCCTTCCCAAATCTGAGGCATCGGGGTGCCGTGACGGGCCCCGGTGGAACCCGATGCCCGGCCCGGATGGGCGGGCGCAAACCACATCGCTCAAGCGAGGATGAGACATGCGTAACTTTGATTTTTCCCCCCTCTATCGCGCCACCGTCGGCTTTGACCGGATGGCCGACATGATGGACCGGGCGCTCGCCGCCGACGTCGCCCAGCCGACCTATCCGCCCTACAACATCGAGAAGACCGCCGAGAATGCCTATCGCATCTCCGTCGCCGTCGCGGGCTTCGGCTCGGATGAACTTGCGGTCGAGCTGCGCGAGGGCGCGCTGATCGTGGCGGGCAAGAAGGCCGAGGAGGCCGAGGCCAAGACCTATCTGCATCGCGGCATCGCGACCCGCGCCTTCGAGCGCCGTTTCGCTCTGGCCGATCACGTCCGCGTGGCGGGCGCGACTCATGCCGACGGGATGCTGCATATCGACCTCGTGCGCGAGGTGCCCGAGGCGCTCAAACCCCGCCGGATCGAGATTGCGGGTCCGTCGACCGTCGAGGCCAAGGCGGTCGAGACCGTCGAGGGCTGATCCCCGAAGGATGACGAAGACGGAGCGCGCGGGAACCCCCGCGCGCTTTTGCATGTGCCGACTGGGCTCAGCGGCCGGGGCCGAGATCCTCGCGCGCGAGCGCCACGGATTTCAGCACCGCATGACAGGCGACCCCGGGCGCGAGGCCTAACGCTGCGACCGAGCGGCGCGTGATCCGGGCAAGCAGCGCCTCTCCCTGACCGAGCCCGAGCCGCACCCAGGCGCGGCCCTGCGCATCCTCCTCGATCCGTTCGACCGTGCCGGAGAGAATGTTGAGCGCCGAGAGCCCGGCGGGCCGCGCGCGCGAGAGGATCACATCGGAGGCATGGACGCGCAGCCGCACCGCCGTGCCGGGCGTGTTGGGCGCTTCGGTGAGCCAGAGCGGCCCCGCCGCCGTCTCCGCCCGGATCAGCCCGTCCTCTTCGGCCCCGACGATCCGCGCGCCGATCACCGCGCCCGCCTCGGCCGCGCCGAAGAGATCGGCGAGTCCCGGATCGGCGAGGATCGTGGCCGCCGGCCCCGCCGCGCGCAGCCGCCCGGCCTCGAGGCAGATGATCGTATCGGCAAGGCGCGCAACCTCGGCCACCGAATGGCTGATGTGAAGGACCGGCAGGCCGGTGTCGCGCAGCCGCTCGAGGAAGGGCAGGATCTCGGCCCGGCGCGGCGCGTCGAGGGCGGCGAGCGGCTCGTCCATCAAGAGGAATCGCGGTTTGGACAGGAGCGCCCGGCCGATCGCCACCCGCGCCTTCTCGCCGCCCGAGAGGCTGGCGGGGCGGCGGGCGAGCAGGGGGCCGATGCCGAGCATCTCGACGACGCGTGCGAACTCGGGGCCGGTCGCGCCGCGGGGTGCATAGCGCGCGCCGAACAGCAGGTTTGCCCGCACGTCGAGATGCGGGAAAAGGCGTGCCTCCTGAAAGACATAGCCGATGCGGCGGCGGTTCGGCGGAGTGAAGATGCGGGCCTCGGTATCGAGGAGCACCGTGCCTTCGGAGATCACCCGGCCGCGATCGGGGCGGGTCAGCCCCGCGACCGCATTGACCACCGTCGTCTTGCCCGCGCCCGAGGCACCGAAAAGCGCGGTCACCCCTGCCGGCGCCTCGAAGGCGATGTCGAGCGAGAAGCCGCCGAAGTCCTGGGCGAGCGCGACCTGCAGCATCAGACGCCCCCGCGGATCCGCGCGGCGATCCGGCGCGAGACGAATTCCGAGGCGAAGAGCGCGGCCAGCGCCACGGCGACCGAGATCACCGCGAGACGGGCGGCGAGCGGTTCCTCGCCCGGCACCTGCAGCGCGGTATAGATCGCGGCGGGCAGGGTGCGGGTCTGGCCCGGGATGTTCGAAACGAAGGTGATCGTCGCGCCGAATTCGCCCATCGCCTTGGCGAAGGCGAGGATCGCGCCTGCGATCACCCCGGGCAGGATCAAGGGCAGCGTGACGCGCGCGAACACCGCGATGCGCGAGGCGCCGAGCGTTGCGGCGGCGGCTTCGAGCCGCGGATCGACCGCCTCGATGGCGAGCCGCATCGCCCGCACCATCAGCGGAAAGCCCATGATCGCGGCGGCGAGGGCCGCCCCCGTCCAGCGAAAGGCGAAGACGAGGCCGAAGGCCTGATCGAGGACGGCGCCAACCGGCCCCTTGCGCCCGAAGGTCAGGAGCAGGAAATACCCGGTCACCACCGGCGGCAGGATCAGCGGCAGGTGGACGAGCGCATTGACCGCGCCGACCAGCGGCCCGCGCCCGCGCGCGAGCCACAGCGCCACGACAAGCCCGAGGGGCAGCGATGCGATGACCGCCACCCCCGAGACCTTGAGCGAGAGCAGGAGCGCCGAGAGCTCGGCGGGGCTGAGTGGGCTCATTCGGCGCCTTTCACCGCGAAGCCCTGACCCTCGAAGATTGCGACCGCCGCGGGCGTGCCGAAGTAATCGAGGAGCGCCTGCGCCGCGGCGGGGGCGGGCGCGTCCTTGAGGATCGCGACCGGATAGGTGATGGCCGGATGGCTCTCGGCCGGGAAGGTCGCGGCGACATGGACCTTCGGCTCGGCGGCGGCATCGGTCGCGTAGACGATGCCGAAGGGCGCCTCACCTGTCGCGACAAGCGCGAGCGCCGCGCGCACGTTGTCGGCCTGCGCCACCTGCGGCTCGAGCCCGTCCCAGAGACCAAGATGGGTGAGTGCGGCCTTGCCATACTGGCCCGCCGGCACCGAGTCCACCAGCGCCATGGCGAGGTGCTCATCGCCCAGCTTGGCCGGCAGATCGGCGAGCGCGACCTCGCCCGGTTCCGAGGCGATCAGCACGAGGGTGTTGCCCAGCAGGTCGCGCCGCGTCCCCTCGGCCAGCGCGCCCTCGCCCTCGACCGTATCCATCCAGGAGGTGGAGGCCGAGATGAATAGATCGGCCGGGGCGCCGGCGATGATCTGCTTGGCCAGCGCCGAGCTGCCCGCATAAGAGATCACGGTGGTGTTGCCGGTCTCGGCCTGCCAGTCGGCCGCGACCTGATCGAGCGCGGTCTTCATCGAGGCGGCGGCGAAGACGGTGACCTCGTCGGCCGCGGCGGTGAGCGCGCCGAAGGGCAGGGCCGCGGCGAAGACGAGCGGGGCGGTGAAACGCATCGGATGGAACCTCCCTGGCGATATGTTTCGCCGGACATAACAGTGCAGCTCAGCTCCGGGCAAGGGTTATTTCCCTTCGGATATATCGCGCGGGACAAGCCCCCCGATCGCCGCGATCTCGGCCGCGCCAGCCTCCTCGATCCGCGCGATCAGCCGGCGATAGGCCGCCAGCACCTGCCGCCCGGCCTCGGTCAGCCCCGCGCCCCCGCCATGCGCACCGCCCCGCGCCGAATGCACCAGCGGCTCGGCAAAGCCCGCGTTCATCGCCTCGACGAGGCTCCAGGCGCGCTTGTAGCTCATCCCCATCTTCCGCCCGGCAGCCGAGATCGAGCCGGTCTCCTCGATCGCCGCGAGCAGATCGGCCTTGCCGGGGCCGAACATCAGCGGGCCGAAATAGAGCCGCAGCATGAGCCGGGTCGGGTCCATCGTCTCTTCTCCTCTGGCGGCGCCGGAACGGGGCCGCGGCACGCTTTGCGGGCATCCTGTCGCCCGGGCGGGGGGAATTCAAGCCAGCGCGGGAGGTCCGGATGCCGCAGTCCCGCAAAGGCCACCGCCGATCCGGCGCGGCCGCAACGCCCCTTGCACCGGTCTCGCGCTTGCGTCAGCTTGGCGCCGGGTTTGGGAGGACCACATGCATCTGTCGATCGCCTTTCTGGTGGCGGGCTATGTGCTCAGCCAGTTCTACCGCGCGTGCCTCGCGGTTCTGACGCCGGTCCTCAAGGCCGAACTGGGCGCGAGCGCCGGGGATTTGGCGGTCTCGCTCGGGCTTTGGTATGTGGCCTTCGGGGTGATGCAATTGCCGGTGGGCGAGGCGCTCGACCGGATCGGGCCGCGGCGCACGGTTGGCTGGCTGCTGGCACTGGGCGGCGGCGGCGGGGCGGCGGCCTTTGCCATGGCCGGCGGGCCATGGGGTATTCACCTTGCCATGGTGCTGATCGGGATCGGCTGCTCGCCGGTCTTGATGGGCAGCTATTACATCTTTGCGCGCAGCTTCCCGCCCGCGCTTTTCGGTACGCTTGCGGCCGGGGTGATCGGGGTCGGCAGCCTCGGCAACCTCGCCGGGGCGGCGCCGCTGGCATGGGTGGTCGCAGCGGTGGGCTGGCGCGCGACGCTCTGGGCGCTGGCGGCGATCACGCTGGCGGTGGCGCTGGCGATCCTGACCTTCACCCGAGACCCCGAGCGGGTCGCGCGCCCCGAGGGCGTGGCGCATGGCTCGGTGCTCGATATCCTGAAGCTGCCGGCGATCTGGTTCATCCTGCCGCTGACGCTTGCGAATTACACCACCGCGGCGGGCATTCGCGGCCTCTGGGCGGGGCCTTGGCTGACCGCGATCCACGGCGCGGATGCCGCGCTGATCGGACGGGTCACACTGATCATGGGGTTTGCTATGGTGTCGGGCAATTTCGCCTATGGCCCGGCGGACCGGATTTTCGGCAGCCACAAGCGCGTCGCGCTGATCGGCAATACCGTGCTGGCGGGGGCGCTCGTCGCGCTCTGGCTCAACCCCGGCATCGGGCTCTGGGGGGCGACGGCGTTGCTTGGCCTGGTCGGCTTCTTCGGCTCGTCCTTTGCCGTGCTGATCGCGCATGGCCGGGCGTTCTTCCCGCCGCATCTTGTGGGGCGCGGCGTTTCGCTTCTCAACATGTTCTCGATCACCGGCGTGGCGCTCGCGAGCTTCGGCTCGCGTCCGGTCTTCGAGGCGGCGAGCCGCGCGGGCGATCCGGCCCATGCCTATGGCGTGCTGTTCCTCTTCTTCCTGATCCCGCTGGTGATCGGCCTTGCCGTTTATCTTTTCGCCCGCGACAAGCCGGAGGCGGCGGGCTAAAAAGCCCGCATGGATCAGATCGACGTCATCGCCCCGAACCTCAAGCGCCGCCTTTCGGGCGTGACCACCACCGTGCTGCGCCTCGTGCCGGTGCAGGCGCGCGAGATCGGGATCGTGGCGACCGGGCCGGGTCTGCCCGCGTCGGTGCCACATGTGGCGCTCTGGCGGCTGCCGTTCCTGTCGCGGCGCAAACGGGTCTGGCACGCGCGGCGCAACAACGAGATGGTGCTGGGCCTGATCCTGCGCGCGCTCGGCATGGATCTGAAACTCCTTTTCACCTCCGCCGCGCAGCGCCACCACAAGCCCTTCACCAAGCGGCTGATCGCCAGGATGGACCGGCTCGTCGCCACTTCGCCGCAGGCGGCGAGTTACCTTGAGCGGCCTGCGACGGTGATCATGCACGGCATCGACACCGAGGTCTTTCATCCCGCCGGGGACCGGGCCGCCCTGCGCCGCGCGCTGGGCCTGCCCGAGGGCGGCCTTGTGATCGGCTGCTTCGGCCGCATCCGGCCCCAGAAGGGGCAGGACCTGCTGGTCGAGGGGGCGCTGAAATTGCTGCCGACACGGCCCGATGTGCAGATCGTCTTCACCGGCCGCGCGGTGGGCGAGCATGAGGGCTGGCAGCGCGATCTCGAGGCGAAACTGACCGCGGCGGGCCTGTCGGATCGGGTGAAATTCCTCGGCGAACGGCCCTGGGCCGAGGTGGTGCAGCTCTATCAGGCGATCGACCTGTTCGTTGCGCCCGCGCGCTGGGAGGGTTTCGGCCTGACGCCGATCGAGGCGATGGCCTGCGGCACCCCGGCGCTCGCCTGTCATGGCGTGGGGGCGTTCGATGCGCAGATCGTCGAGGGGCAGACCGGCGCGCTGTGCGCCCGCGACGATGCCGCCGCGATGACCGAGGCTTTGCGCGGGTTGATCGACGACCGCGAAGGGCTTGCCGCGATGCGGGCGCAGGCGCGGGCGCATGTGATGGACCAGTTCACCATCGAGCGCGAGGCCCGCGCCCTGATCGCGATCTATCGCGAGATGCTGGCGTGAGCGCGCTTGGCTTCTACCTCGCGCGGACGCTGCGCCGCGAAGGGCCGATTGCAGCGCTGTCGGTGCCGCAGGCGGCTCTGCTCGAGGCCGTGGGCGGCAAGCGGGTGGCACTTGTCGGCAATGCGCGCGCGCTGGCTGAGACCGATTTCGGGGCGGAGATCGACGCCGCCGACCTGGTGATCCGCATCAACCGCGCGCCGATGCCCGATGCGCGGAGCCACGGCACGCGCACCGACTGGCTCGGCCTTGCCGTGCGGCTGTCGCAGGCCGACCGCGCCCGGATCGGTGCCGGGCGTTACCTGTGGATGAGCCCAAAGCGCAAGCGGCTCGATTACGCCACCGCGACCAGCCCCGGCTTTTACCTGCATCCGCTGACCGATTATGCTGCGCTCAAGGCCAAGCTCGCCGCGCCGCCGACCACCGGCGCGATGCTCATCGAGCTGCTCGCGCGTGCCCCTCTCGCATCGCTCACGCTCTACGGGTTCGACTTCTTCGCCTCGCTCTCGCTTTCGGGGCGGCGCACCGCCGATCAGGTGCCGCATGATTTCAGCAATGAGGCGGATTGGGCCGCCGATCTCATGGCGCGCGATTCCCGCATCACCTTGCGGAAATAATTCCGAATCCCTTCCAATTTCGGGCGATTCCCGCTAAGCGGCCTCGTTCTTGAAGAGCTAGGAGGCCTAGATGGGCTACAAAGTCGTCGTCGTCGGTGCCACGGGCAACGTTGGCAAGGAAATGCTGAACATTCTCGCCGAGCGCGAGTTTCCGGTCGATGAGATCGCGGCGCTGGCGTCGCGCAAGTCGCTCGGGACTGAAGTCAGCTTCGGCGAGAAGACTTTGAAGACCCTGGATCTCGACACTTTCGATTTCACCGGCTGGGATATCGCGCTTTTCGCGATCGGCTCGGACGCGACCAAGGTCTATGCGCCCAAGGCCGCGAGCCAGGGCTGCGTGGTGATCGACAACTCGTCGCTCTATCGCTACGACCCGGAGATCCCGCTGATCGTTCCGGAAGTGAACGCCGATGCGATCGTGGGCTACAAGAACAAGAACATCATCGCCAACCCGAACTGCTCGACCGCGCAGATGGTTGTGGCGCTGAAACCGCTGCATGACCGCGCGAAAATCAAGCGCGTCGTGGTGGCGACCTATCAATCCGTGTCGGGCACCGGCAAGGAAGCGATGGACGAGCTCTGGAACCAGACCAAGGGCGTCTTCGTCCCCGGTCAGGAGGTCGAGCCCAAGGTCTATCCGAAACAGATCGCCTTCAACGTGATCCCGCATATCGACGTCTTCCTCGACAGCGGCGACACGAAAGAAGAATGGAAGATGGTCGCCGAGACCAAGAAGATCCTCGATCCGGCGATCAAGCTGACCGCGACCTGCGTGCGCGTGCCGGTCTTCGTGGGCCATTCGGAAGCGATCAACATCGAGTTCGAGGACTTCCTCGACTGGGAAGAGGCGACCGAGATCCTGCGCGAGGCGCCCGGTATCCTCGTCGTCGACAAGCGCGAGGCCGGTGGCTACATCACGCCGATCGAATGCGTGGGCGAATACGCGACCTATATCAGCCGGATCCGTCAGGATGTGACCGTCGAGAACGGGCTCAACATCTGGTGCGTGAGCGACAACCTGCGCAAGGGCGCGGCGCTCAATGCAGTGCAGATCGCCGAAGTGCTGGGCCAACGCTGCCTGAAAAAGGGCTGAGCGGCTTCACGCCGGCCTGAGCGAAACGTGAGGGGGGTGCGTGGCACCCCCCTCTTGCTTTTGCACGCCACCCCGGCGAGCCTTCGGGTGTAACCGGAGGACCCCATGAAACCCCTGTCATTGTCACTCGTTTTGCTGTTTTCCACCGCGCCGGCCGCCCTTCTGGCCGCACCCCTCGAGGCGCCCTCGCGCGTCAGCGCCGTCACCCTCTTTCCCTGGGGCGCGCAGGTGACCCGTGTGGTCGAGGTCGGCGGATCGGGTGAGGTGATCGTGCCTGACCTGCCCGAGGGCACCGATGTCTCCGCCCTGCGCGTCGCGGGCGCGGGGGTGAAGATCGGGGCGGTCACGCTGATCTCCGACCGGGCGCCGCCCGCTGATGCCGCGCCCTCCGAGGCGGTGCTCGCCGCGCGCGCCGAGGTCGAACGGCTGCAAGCCGCGCTGAGCGAGAAAGAGGGCGCGGTTACCTCGATCCGGCTGCGCGCCGAGGCGGCGCGGGCGCAGGCCGAGTTCCTCAAGGGGCTCAACGTGCAGGGGCTTTCGCCCGATCAGATGGCGGAGCTTTCGAATACCGTGGGCGTCGGCGTGCTCGGCTCGCTCGAGACGGCGCGGCTGGCCGAGGCCGAGGCGGCGAAGGCTGATCTCGCGCTCAAGCCCGATCGTGAGGCGCTGGAGGCTGCGCGCAAGGCCCTGGCCGCGCTCGATCATCCCGGCGCCGATCACGATGCGCTGCAACTGGCGGTCGAGGGGGCGGGGACGGTGACGATCACCACTTTTGTGCCCGAGGCCGGATGGTCGCCCGCCTATGATGCGCGCCTCGGCGCCGATGGCACATCGGTCACGCTCGAGCGGTTCGTCTCGGTGCATCAGGCGAGCGGCGAGGATTGGACGGGCGTCGATCTGACGCTCTCGACCGCGCAGCCGAGCGAGCGGACCGAGGCCTCCGATCTCTGGCCTCGGCCGGTGCGGATCGGCCCGCCCGAGGCGCCGGTTGTGTTCTCGAAAAGCGCGCGGGTCGAGGCCGATTTTGCCGCGGCGCCAATGGCAGAACCGGTCGTGGTCGAGGCGGCGGGCCTTGCGATGCAGGGCATCACCGCAACCTATGTCTATGGCGCTCCGGTCGATATGCGCGATGGGGTCGAGGATCTGCGGCTGCGTCTCGATGCGCTGGAGATTGCCGGGGCTGAGCACGCCGTCGCGGTGCCGATGCTCGACGAGACCGCCTATCGCGAATTCGAGGGTGTGAACGGGCCCGAGCCGATCCTGCCCGGGCCGGTCACGCTCTGGGCCGATGGCGCGGTCGTCGGGCTCGCCGATCTGCCGCCTGTGGCGGGCGGTGACCGGCTGCGGCTCGGCTTCGGGCCGATCGAGGGGATCCGGCTCAAGCGCCTCGAGCCCGAGACGATGGAGGGCGATCGCGGGCTGATTTCCAAGGTGAACGAGCGGCGCGAGGTGGTCGAGATCACGGTCGAGAACCTGACCGCACGGGATTGGGATCTGCGGGTGATCGACCGTGTGCCCTATTCCGAGCAGGAGGATCTGAAGATCGCGACCAAGGCGAGCCCTGCGCCGAGTGTGGAGGATTTCGACGACAAGCGGGGCCTGATGGCCTGGGATCTGCCGCTTGCCACGGGGGCAACCCAGGCGATCCGCATGGAGACGACGATGAGCTGGCCCGAGGGACAGGTCCTGCAATAGAGCTCAAGCGCGCCACGCCCTCCCGCACTGCGCGTGCAGTCTGCCGCGCACGCGAACATGAGGCGGGGGTGGACAATCCGGTCGGGCCCGCGCAGGTGGCGACCTGCGGCCTGCGGCGTGACGGTCGGGCATCGGGTTGCGCCGCCCGCAGGGCGGCGCCCTCGGGCGCCCTCGCAGAGGGCGCAATCAGCGCTCGTCAGGCGGCGCGTTCGTCGTCCTGCGCCGCGTCCGCCTCGCCCAGTCGCAGGGCCGAGCGTCTGCGCAGCGCTCGGAAGGCACCGGGCGGCAGGGCGATCGGCGCGCGGCGCATCTGTCCCGGGAAGGGTGCGCGAAATCGCATCATCAGCTCGGCCAGGCTCTGCCCGGTTTCCTCGAGCCAACTGACGAAGCGGTCGGCGGGCCAGTCATGCAGCGCGATCCGCGCCTCGCTGCCCCAGCTTTCCTCATGCAGCCGCAGCACGAGCCGCTCGGCGCGCAGGCGGGTCTGCAGATCGAGCCAGTCGGTGGCGGCGTCGAAGGTCGCGGCAATCAGGCTGAGCCGGGGCATGTAGTTCCCCGAGGGCGTTCTCCCCGGGGCCGCCCCGCTCTCGTCGCCGCCCTTGCGCCGCACCGTTTCCACGATGGCGGTCCGGATCATTTGCGCCGGCGAGATCTCGCGCCGATGTGCCTCGGTTTCGATCGCGGCGAGCAGATCGGCCGAGAGACGGAGGGTGACGAGACGATGCTGGGTCATGAGCGCAACCGGAACAGAACAACTCCGCCAGCTTGGCAGGCCGCGCTTGAAAAAAGGTAAAGATGCGCGAAGGGCCCCGGAGGGCGTTGGGGCGCCGCCACCTCGGGCGCGCGCCCCGGAAAGGGGTCAGATCGGTTCGAAGATGCCGGTCTCGGGGTTGTACTGGCTCAACGTGCCGTCGCCGATGTCGTTCATCAGCCCGTGCAGCGTCATGTCGCCCGATTCGACCGCGGCCGCGACGAAGGGGAAGGTGAGCAGGTTCTCGAGAGAAATCACCACCGCCTCATGTTCGAGGGCGCGGACGCGCTCGGCCTCGGGCACCTCCTTGACGCGCTCGAAGCCCGGGCGCAGCAGGTTGAGCCAGGTGCCCACGAAGGAGGTCTTCTCCTCGAGCTCGGGCGCGTGGCCCGTACACATCGCATGGCAGCCCGCGACGCCGCCGCACTGGGTGTGGCCCATCACGATCAGATGCGCGACCTTGAGCGCCTTGACCGCATATTCCACCGCCGCCGAGGTGCCGTGGTGATCGCCATCCGGGCTGAACGGCGGCACCAGGTTCGCGATGTTGCGGTGGCTGAAGAACTCGCCGGTATCCGCGCCGAACATCGAGGTCACATGGACCCGCGAGTCGCAGCAGGAAATGATCATCGCGCGCGGGCGCTGGCCCTCGTCGGCGAGGCGCCGGTACCAGGCGCTGTTCTCGGTATAGGTGGTGGCTCTCCATCCCTGATAACGACTCACGAGATAGGAGGGGAGCGGCCGGACATGGGTTTTCATGGGCAAACCTTTTCGGACGATTTTGACCTAGATAGGCCGGATTTTTCCTAAGTGCGAGAGGGGAAAACGGCGCCTTCAACCTTTTCTTGAGACCTGCGGGCCAAGATCACCGCGTTGGATGGGGTTTGAGACGATTGGGTTCGCGAGAGGGGTTGTCGTGGTGGAGATCTGCAATTTTCGGGTGAGAGAGCCGGTCCGGCTCGATCCCGACAGGCTTGTCGTGCTCTATGCCGAGCTTGGAGACGTCGCGGCCGAGCGGGTAATCTGTGCGGCGGTCGAGGATCTCGCCGTGCATCTGGCGGCGATCGAGGCGGCGGCGCGGAGCGGGCAGATCGAGGTGATGCGGCGCGGGGCCGAGGCGCTCGGCCTGCTCGCGCGTCAAGTGGGTATGGTGCAGCTGATGCGCGTGGCCAACGATCTGTGTGATTGCGCGGCGCGTGGCGATCAGGTGGCGCAGGCCGCCGTGCTCGCGCGCTTGCAGCGGATCGGCGAGCGGTCGCTGACCGCGGTCTGGGATCTCGCCGACATGCGCGGTTGAGGCCGGGCGGCGCGCGGCGCCGCAGCGCAACTTGTCGAGTGCGCCCGAGCTCTCATGTACCGGGTGCTTGCAGGGCAGCGGGGGCTTGCTCAGTCCGCGGGATCCTGCGTGGCGTCCGTATCCTGAGTGGCGCCCGGAGCCTGCGCCGCGCCCGGACCCCTCTCGGCACTCGGCTCTTGCGGGCGGCGCGCGGCGCGCTAGGCTCGGGGCGAAGCCGATAGGAGCCGCCATGACCGCCGCTGATCCGAATTCCCCCGCCTTGCGTTTTGCCCCGTCAGAGGGCGCCGCCCTGCCGCTCTATCTGCTGTCCGAGGGGGCGGAGTTGCCCGGTGCACTCGATCCGGGCGCGCGGGCCTGGGCGGCGGCACAGGGATTTCGGGGCGCTCTGGGCCAGACCTGTCTTCTGCCGGGGGCCGCGGGGGCGCCGGTCGGGGCGCTGTTCGGGATGGGCACGGCAGCGAAACGGGCGCGCGGGCGCTTCGCGCTCGGTCTCGCGGCAGCGGGTTTGCCGGCCGGCGCCTGGCGGATCGAAGGTGCGCTGAGCCCGGCCGAGGCGGAAGAGGCGGCGCTCGGCTGGTTGCTCGAAGGCTATCGGTTCGACCGCTACAGCGCGGTTGCCGCCCCTGCGGCCCGGCTCGTCTGCCCGCCGGGCGTCGCGGCCGCGCGGATCGAGGCGATTGCCGAGGGTGAGGCGCTGACCCGCGATCTGATCAACACGCCCGCCAATGACATGGGGCCGGAGGAGCTCGAGGCGGCGGTGCGGGCGCTCGGGGCGCGCCACGGGGCGGCGGTGACGAGTGTCGTGGGAGATGACTTGCTGGCGGAGGGCTATCCGCTGATCCACGCCGTCGGGCGCGCAAGCCCGCGCGCGCCGCGGCTGATCGAGCTGCGCTGGGGGGCAGCCGACGCCGAGGGGCGCACGCCCGAGCTGACGCTCGTCGGCAAGGGGGTCTGTTTCGACACCGGCGGGCTCGATCTGAAACCGGCCTCCTCGATGGGGCTGATGAAGAAGGACATGGGGGGCGCGGCCACCGTTCTGGGGCTGGCGCATATGATCATGGCGCTTGCGCTGCCGCTGCGGCTCAGGGTGCTGATCCCGGCGGTGGAAAACGCGGTCTCGGGCGATGCCTTCCGCCCGCAGGATATTCTGACCTCGCGCAAGGGGCTGACGGTCGAGATCAACAACACCGATGCCGAGGGGCGGCTGGTGCTCGCCGATGCGCTGGCCGCGGCGGATGAGGAATGCCCCGATCTGATCCTGTGCATGGCGACGCTGACCGGGGCGGCGCGGGTCGCGCTCGGGCCCGATGTGCCCCCCTTCTTCACCGACGACGAGGATCTCGCCGCGGCGCTCGGGACGGCGTCGGCCGAGGTTGCCGATCCGCTCTGGCGGCTGCCCTTCTGGGAGCCCTATGAGGCGCTGATCGAACCCGGGATTGCCGATTTGGACAATGCGCCCTCGGGCGGCATGGCGGGCGCGATCACCGCCGCGCTCTTCCTGCGCCGCTTCGTGACCGAGACCACGAGCTTTGCGCATTTCGACATCTACGGCTGGCAGCCGGCGGCGAAACCGGGCCGGCCCAAGGGCGGCGTGGGGCAGGGCGCGCGCGCGATCCTCGCCGCACTGCCCGAGGTGCTCGGACTATGAGCGACCGGCGTCTGACCCCGTTTTCGGGCCGTGTCGCGCTCGAGGCCCTGCGCGGAGCGGTCGAGGCCGTGGCCTTCACTGCCGGAGAGCCGGCGCGGATCGCGGCCCCGGTCACCGATCTCTGCCCCGCCCCCGGCGCGCTGCGCGACCGGCAGGTCCTGTTTGGCGCCGAGGTCACGCTGATCGACCGGCAAGGCGATCATGCTTTCGTGCAGGCGGCGGCGGACGGCTATTGCGGTTGGGTCGTGCAGGGGGCGCTCGGGGCACCGCAGACGGCCACCCACCGCGTGGCCGCGCCCGCAACCCATGTCTATGCCGAGGCCTCGATCACGCGCGGCGAGGTGATGCGCCTCTCTTGCGGGGCGCGGGTTGCGGTTCTGGCCGAGGAGGGCGCCTTTGCCCGCACGCCCGAGGGGTTCATCCCGCGCGTTCATCTCGCCCGGCTCGAGGCGCCCGCGCCCGATCCGGTTGCGGTCGCCGAGGGGTTTCTCGGCACGCCCTATCTCTGGGGCGGCAACAGCCATGACGGGATCGACTGTTCGGGCCTCGTGCAGGTCGCCTTCCATGCCGCGGGGCGGACCTGCGCGGGGGATTCGGATCTGCAGCGCGCCGAATTCGGCGCCTTCCTGCCCGAGGGCACGGCGCCCGCCCGGGGCGATCTCTTGTTCTGGCGCGGCCATGTGGCGATGGTGGTCGATGAGGCGCGGCTGATCCACGCCAACGGCCATACGATGAGCGTGGCCTATGAGGGCATCGCGCCCTGCCTCGCGCGGATCGAGGCTGCAGGCGAGGGCCCGTTCTACGGGACCAAGCGCCCGGGGTGAGGCGGTTCAGTCGACGGGCCGGATCAGCTTGCGTTCGAGCACGCGCAGCACGGTCGAAAGGTCATGGCCGCGCTTGAGCACTTGCCCGTCCATCCCGATCACCGCATAGAGCCCCTGTTTCTGGCGCAGCGCGGGGCGCTTCTCGATCCGGTAAAGCGGGTTCTCCGCCGCCCGCCGGAAGATCGAGAAGACCGCCACATCGCGCAGGAAACTCATGCCATAGTCGCGCCATTCCCCGGCCGCGACCATCCGCCCATAGAGCGAGAGGATCACCCCGAGCTCGTGCCGGTCGAAGGCGACCTGCGGCGGGGCTGCGGGCGAGGCGGGCGCGGGGGGAAACGACTGGATCGTCATGACGGAATGGTGACATTGCGGCGCGCTCAAATCAAGTCCGCCGGGGCGTCGCCGCGGGGGGGACGGATCGACCATCCTGCCCGATTTTCGCCATGAAATGACCGCCGAAATTCCCCACGCCTTGCCTTTTCGTGCCGCGATCCCGGGCGATAACGGTGTCAGCGGAAAACGCTAAGCCCCGGCGGTGCGGTCAACAGCCCCCACCCAGTTCGCACCGCCGGGAACTCTTCCGCCAGCACCCCGCCCCTCGGGCGGGGTTTTGCTTTGGCGCGGTCCCCGGCCGCCGCTTGCGCGAATGTGAGCGGGTGCGGCATGGGGGCGAGTTGCACCCGCCCCTGGTTCCGGGGCATCCTGCGTGCAACCCTTTCGACCCCGCCAAGGAGTGCCGTCCCCGTGTCCCATCTTCCCCGTTTCCGCTCCGCCCGCCGCCCGCTGGTTGCGGCGCTCGCGCTCGCCCTCGTTGCGGGGGCGGCGCTCGCCAAGCCCGAGGTGACCGATCCGGTGGTCAAGAAGCGCGTCGAGGCGATGCAGCTTCTGAAGGAGCAGACGGGGATTCTGGGCGACATGGCCGCGGGCAAGGCGCCTTATGATGCGGCCCGCGCCGAAGAGGCGGCCGCGACGATTCTCGCCACCGCCGATGCAGTCGAACCGCTCTATGAGGATCGCGCGCTCGATCCGGGTTCGGATGCGCTAGCCGAGATCTGGAACAACCCGGGCGAGTTCCGGCAGAAGGTGAACCGGCTCTACAAGGCGGCGATGGGGCTCGAGACCGGCTCGGCCAAGGCGATCGGCAGCTCGATGCAGGCGCTGGGCGCCGCCTGCAAGGATTGCCACGGCCGGTTCCGGATGTGAGGCGGTGGCGCCCGGGGCCGGGCGCCAGCCGATTGGCCCACGATCAGCCGCAGACGATGCGCAGGACGATGCCCTCGGCATCGGTATGGGCATTCACCCGTTCGGGGACCGCGTCCATCGCCACCATCGTATCGGGTCCGATCACCCGCAGCGGATGGGTGCCGGTCTGCCCCTCGAGCGCGCTTGCCGGGCCGCCGACGAAGCCCGCGAGCGCCGCAGCCCCGCAGGTGTCGGCCCGCGCCGGGTCCGCCTCATCGACGCAACCCGAGACGAGCCCGGCCATCATCATCGCCGCCCCGCAGCAGGCCCGTTTCATCGGCTCAGCCGCAGTCGATGTTGAAGATATTGCCGCTCGCGTCGAGCCGGAAGACGATCCGTTGGGGATTGTATTCCTGCGGCTCGATGCCCCGCCATTCGACCACGTTGATCGGCCGCGTGATGCCGAGCGAGGGGATCACGCTCGAAGGCTGGCCGAGCGCCGAGACGTAATCGACCGCATGGCAGGTGTCGGGCTCGCGCTGCTGCAGCGCGCCATCGGTGACGGCCGCGGTCATATGCGGCACCGGCACGGGTTCGAGCGGCGCGGGCTCGACCGCGGGCTCGGACTGGCAGGCGGCGAGCGTCAGGGCCGCGGCGGCAATGACGGAAAATCGGAACAACATGTCGCACCCATTCTTGCGTTCGCGGCCTTCATGCCGCAGTCTCCGCGCAACTTTATACAGGGAGGAATTCCAGATGAGAACCCGTGCCGCAGTGGCGCTTGCCCCGGGAAAACCGCTTGAAATCATGGAAGTGAACCTCGAAGGGCCGAAGGCGGGCGAGGTTCTGGTGGAAATCAAGGCCACCGGCATCTGCCACACCGACGAATTCACGTTGTCGGGAGCCGACCCGGAGGGGATCTTCCCGGCGATTCTGGGCCATGAGGGCGCGGGCATCGTGCTCGAAGTGGGCGAGGGTGTGACCACGCTCAAGCCCGGCGATCACGTGATCCCGCTCTATACCCCCGAATGCCGGCAATGCCCGAGCTGCCTGAGCCAGAAGACGAACCTCTGCACCGCGATCCGCTCGACGCAAGGCCAGGGCCTGATGCCCGACGGCACGACGCGGTTTTCGATGCTCGATGGCACGCCGATCTATCACTACATGGGCTGCTCGACCTTCGCGAACCACACCGTGATGCCCGAGATCGCGCTCGCCAAGGTGCGCGAGGACGCGCCCTTCGAGAAGATCTGCTACATCGGCTGCGGCGTCACC
>QKJR01000024.1 GCA_003249215.1 Rhodobacterales bacterium | reverse complement strand
GGGGTGAATGGCCCGCAGGGCCATTATTGATGGACCGATCCGCGAGCGGATCGGTCGTGGGGCGGCGGGGCCCGTTCTACTTGTCAGCTCTGTTTGAGCAGCCGCTGTTTCTGACGATCCCAGTCGCGCTTGGCCTCGTCGGCGCGCTTGTCGTGCAGCTTCTTGCCCTGGGCGATGCCGATCTTGATCTTCACCCGGCCCTTGTCGTTGAAATAGAGCACCAGCGGCACGAGGGTCATGCCCTTGCGCTGGGTCGCGTTCCAGAGCCGGGCGAGTTCGCGTTTCGAGGCCAGCAGCTTGCGCCGCCGGCGTTCCTCGTGGCCCCATTGGCGGGCGGGTTCGTAGATCGCGAAATGGCTGTTGACCAGCCAGAGCTCGCCATCGACCACTTCGGCATAGCTTTCGGCGATATTGGCGCCGCCGTGGCGCAGGCTTTTGACCTCGGACCCCATGAGGATGATGCCGCATTCGAGATCGTCCTCGATCGCGTATTCGCGCCGAGCCCGCCGGTTTTCGGCGATGATCTTGTAATTGGGGTTCGTGTCTTTCTTGGCCATGGCCGTGATCTAGGTATTCGCGGGCGGTACGTCTACCGTTTCGAGCCAGGGTTTGATGTCGACGACCGGGGTTCCGTCGAAACAATCGATGGCGTCGATGCCGATCACGGCGTTCTCAAGGTCGAGCGCGGTGATGCGCACGGCCGAGAGCGCGACCGGATTGGGCCGGTTGGGCGAGCGCAGGGCAAAGGTGCCGCGCGGCGCGTCGACATGGCGGGGCGCCTGGATCACCAGATCGCGCCGGGCGTCATGCATCCAGTAGAGCACGAGGATCGGTTGGCCGATCTTGAGCCCGGTGAGCGCCGGGGCGAAGCGGGGATCGAGCTCGATCGTCGCGCCGTCCATTTCTTCGCGGGCGGCGCGGATGTTCTTCGGGGCATTGCCGCGCGACCAGGGGCTGCGGATGCGGCCGATGAAGACCACACCCGCATCTGTGGTTTCGGCGGGGTCGCGATCGAGCGCGACCTCGCCGTCACGCATTTCGGGCGGCATCAGACCAGCCCCGCATGGGCCATGGCGGCGTCGATCGCGGCTTTGGTCGCGTCGGTCGCCTCGACCAGCGGCGAGCGCACTTCGGTGGTGCAGAGCCCGAGGGTGGACATGGCGTATTTCACGCCGACCACGCCGGGTTCGAGGAAGATCGCCTTGTGCAGCGGCATCAGCTTGTCGGAGATCGCGAGCGCCGTCGCGTAATCGCCGGCGAGGCTCGCCGCCTGCTGTTCGGCGCAGAGTTTCGGCGCGACGTTGGCGGTGACCGAGATGCAGCCCTGGCCGCCCATGGCGTTGAAGCCGACGGCGGTGGCATCCTCGCCCGAGAGCTGGACGAAATCCGGGCCGCAGGCCATCCGGGTCCAGGCGACGCGGGCGAGATCGCCGGTGGCGTCCTTGACGCCGACGATCGTGTCGAGCTTGGCGAGTTCGGCCATCGTGTCGACCGACATGTCGATCGCCGAGCGGCCGGGGATGTTGTAGATCACGATCGGCAGGCCGACCTCGGCCAGCGCCGAATAATGCGCGATCAGCCCGCGCTGGCCGGGCTTGTTGTAATAGGGCGTCACCACGAGGGCGGCATCGGCGCCGACGTTCTTGGCATGCTCCATGAAGCGCACCGCCTCGACGGTGTTGTTCGAGCCCGCGCCCGCGATCACCTTGACCCGGCCGGCGGCGGCCTTGACCACTTCGCGCACGACGGCTTCGTGCTCTTCATAGGTCAGCGTCGGGCTCTCGCCCGTGGTGCCCACCGGCACGATGGCCGAGGAGCCCTGCTCCACGTGCCAATCCACCAGGTGTTTGAGCGTGTCGAGGTCCAGCTCGCCGTTTTTGAACGGCGTGACCAGGGCAGGAATGGATCCTTTGAACATGACACGCTCCTCTGTTGCGATGGTGGGGCGCCTGACTCGGCGCCTGGAAACGCGCGGAAACTAGCCGGAGTGGGGCGAAATGCCAAGAATGTGTGTTGAAGGGCATCGGGGCCAAGTTAGAACCGGCGCATGATTGGTAAGTTCCTGCGTCGCATCGCCCTTTTCGTCATGATCGCCCTGCCGGCCCAGGCCCAGGACGCGAGTTCCGTTGCCGCGCTCAAGAGCGGGTTCGAGCGGATACGGGCCGGAGACTGGGACGAGGCGCTCGTCGCCGCCGGTCCGCGCGGCTCGGTCGCGAGCGACATCATCCAGTGGAACCGGCTGCGCGCCTCGAAGGGCAGTTTCGCCGAGGCGCTGGATTTCCTGCGTCGCCGGCCCGATTGGCCGGGGCTCGCGCTGCTGCGCGAGCGCGCCGAGGTGACCATTCCCGAAGATGCGGATTACGCGACGGTGCTCGATTTCTTCCGCAATCAGAAGCCCGAGACCGGCACCGGCAGCCTGCGCTTTGCCAAGGCGCTCTGGGAGACCGGAGCGAAGCAGGAGGCGATGGCCGAGGCGATCCGGGGCTGGACGTCGCTGTCGCTGAGCGAAGACGAAGAGGCGGGGTTTCGCGTCGACTGGCCGAAGACCACGGCGCAATATCACGCCAAGCGGCTCGACATGCTGCTGTGGCGCGGGCTGACCAGCCAGGCCGAGCGGATGTTCGATCTGGTCGGCGCCGATTGGCAGGCGCTGGCGCGCGCGCGCATCGCGCTGCGTGAAGACAAGGACGGGGTCGATACGCTGATCTCGGCGGTGCCGGCGGCGCTGGCCGATGATCCGGGGCTGGCCTTCGAGCGGTTTCAATGGCGCGCCCGCAAGGGGCGCAATGACGATGCGATCGCGCTTTTGCTCGAACGCTCCGGCTCGGCCGCGAGTCTGGGCGAGCCCGCGCGCTGGGCGAGCTGGCGGCTGACGCTGGCGCGCTGGGCGATGCGCGAGGGCGACCCGAAGCTCGCCTATCGGGTGGCGGCGAGCCACCACCTGTCCTCGGGCGACACGATGAACGAGCTCGAATGGCTGGCGGGCTATATCTCGCTGCGCAAGATCGGCGACGCCCAGACCGCGCTCGCGCATTTCAGCCATTTCGCCGGCGGCGTCGAAAGCCCGATTTCGCTCGGCCGGGCGGGCTATTGGGAAGGCCGCGCCTATGAGGCGCTGGGGCGCGGCGACGAGGCGATGGCCGCCTATCGCCGTGGCGGCCAGAACCAGACGAGCTTCTACGGGCTGCTGGCCGCCGAGAAGGCCGGGATGCCGATGGATGCGCGGCTGGTCGGCGACGAGACCTTCCCCGATTACCATCAGGCGGCGTTCTGGGGCAGCTCGGTGATGGAGGCGGCGCGGCTGGCGCTGGCGGCCGACAATCTCTATCTGGCGGGCCGCTTCGTGGTGCAGCTCTCGGAGGGGCTCGACCGCACCGGGCTGGGCCAGCTCACCCAATGGGCCGAGGCGGCGGAGGCGCCGAACCTGCAGCTTACGGTCGCGAAATATGCGCTCACCTATCATGGCGAGTTGCTGCACCGGCCCTATTTCCCGACGCCCGACATCGGCCGGGGCGCGCGTAGCGTGCCGCGGGCACTGGAAATGGCGATTTCGCGGCGCGAGAGCGAGTTCAACCCGGGGGCCACCTCGGGGGTGGGCGCGCGCGGGCTG
>QKJR01000081.1 GCA_003249215.1 Rhodobacterales bacterium | reverse complement strand
CGTGATGCTCGCCCGACCAGATCGCGTGCATCCCGCCCTCATCGGCGATTTTGCACAGCGCGATCATCTCGTCGTAGAGCTTGCGCTGATCCTCGGCGGGGTCGGTGCGCTCCATGTGAATGAACAGCGAGAATTTCATCATCTTATCCCTTCGCGAACGGACGGATCTCGCCCGCAACATGCGAGCCGACATATTGTCCGTAATTGCCTTGCCGGTATTCGGCGGCGAACCGGCGCAGCATGACCTGTTGCGCAGGATCGGTAATATCGCTCATCGCGTCTTCGGTCAGCGCCACGAAGGCACCGGCCTTGTGCGAATTCGAGGCCGCGGGGCACAGATGCACGATGAATTGCAAGCCCCGCTCGGCATCGTCGTAGATCGCATAGACCAGGCCCGGGGTCGCATCGGTGCCGGTCTCGGCCAGCAGGCGATCAAAGGCGCCGCGTGCCCCGCCCTGCCCCACTCGCGCCTCGGGCAGCTTGACCCCGCCCGAGCCGTCATCAAGCAAAAGCACCTGACCCTCGTGTTCCACGATCGCGGCCAGCACCACGCGCGGGCCATGTTCGGCCGAAAGCGCGGTCGAGGCCGGGGTGACATAGGCGCCGCGGCAATAGCCGAGGCCCGGGGCGGTCGAGGCGTCGAAGGCCTCGACCCGGCCGATCAGGATCGTGTGGTCGCCCGTCTCGATCGCCTGCTCGAGGCTGCAATCGAACCAGGCCGAACCGCCCGAAATGACCGGCGAGCCATGGGGACCCGCCTGCCAGTCGATCGTGTCGAAGCGATCCTCGCTTGGCCGGGCGAAAACGTTCGAGATCGCCTTCTGGCCTTCCGACAGGACGTTCACCGCGAAGCCCCGCCCTGAGGTATAGGCCGCCAGATTGGCCGAGCGGTTCGAGATCGAGACCAGTAGCAGCGGCGGGTCGAGAGACACCGACGAGAAGGAATTCGCGGTAAATCCCAGCGGCGCGCCGGTCTCGTCGGTCGTGGTCACCACGGTGACCCCGGTCATGAAGCACCCGAAGGCGTCGCGCAGCAGACGTGTGGTCTCAAGGCTCATGCCGCATCCCCCGGTCCGAGCGCGCCCTCGGGCAGACCAAGCCAGCGCGCGAGTTCAATATTCACCCGATCCGGTGCCGTGAGCGAGGTCATGTGACGCTCACCCTCGACGATCACGGCACGCGCGTTCGCAACACCTGCGGCGATTTCGCGGGTCATCTCGGGGCTGGAGTTGCCATCATTCTCGCCCGTCAACACCAGCGTCGGGCAGCGGATTTCACCGATGCGGTCGGCATAGACCGCGTCACCCTCGGCGAAGGCCGCATAGGTCGCAGCATAGCCATGCGCATCCACCGCGCGCAGCCAGCCGCCGACCCGGGCTCGCACCTCGGGCGCCTCGTCGGGACCGAACCAGCGGGCAAGCGGCGCCTCCGGGTCACTGCGGCCTTGGGCAAGCTCGCGGGCACGGCCAAGGACCGCCTCGCGCGCCGCCGCCCCACGCCGGTAGACCGGATTGAGCAGAGCCGCCCGCTCGACCAGATCGGGATGTTCGATCGCGGTGCCCATTGAAATCAGCGCCCCCATCGAATGCCCGGCCAGAGCGACCGGTCCGAGATCCAGCTCGGCAATCGCGCGCGCGGCCCAGGCGACGTAGTCGGCCAGCTTCGGCGTTCCCGGCAGCGCATCGGTCTTGCCGTGCCCCGGCAGGTCGAGCGCGATGACCGGTCGGGTCGGCGCGAAGGCCTTGATCTGCGGCGCCCAGGCCTCGGCGCACATCCCGACCCCGTGCAGCAGCACGAGCGGCGTGCCCGGGCAGGCCGCGATCAGCCCGATACGGGTGCCGTCAGACGCCTGCAGGGTTTTCGACGTCATGGCCCAGATCCTTCAGGTCTTGATAACGGTCACCGATACGATGATGCGGGCGGCCCCCGATCGAGGCGCCAAGCGCGATAACGATCTCATCCGCTGCGGGCGCGTCGGGGATCGCGAAGTTGATGGTGAGATAGTGCGAGCGACGCCCCTCGTCGTTCTTGTCCATCAGCGGGATCATCACCGGCGCATTTGCGCCGCCGCGCGTGTTGCAGAACGACAGGTAGCTCTTGGCGCCGACGGCGGTGCGGTAGTGGTTGCCGAAGCGCAGCGTGTGGATCAGCGCCGAAGCATGTTCGACCTCGCCGTCGAGACCGACGACCGCCGACTTGCCATAGCCCTCGACCTTGTCGCCGCCCCCGGCCGCTTCGAGGATCATCCCCGTCAGCAGCTCGCCGAGCACCGGCGCCACCGCGTGGATCTCGGGCTTGAGGTTCTCGACGAAGCCACGTCCCGCCCAAGGATTCTTGATCACTGCCGCCGCGGCGATGAGCTTCAGCGGCACCGGCGCCGCGCGACCACCCTCGATGAGCGTCGTCTCGACATGCAGCAGCGTCTTGCGGATGAGCGTTTCCATTTTCGAATCCCTTGCTGGTTTACCGGATGTTGGTATACCATCATACAATATGTCAATACGGTTTCTCGCGAGCCGCTTTCACGCGGGCCAAGAGGCCGAAATTCCAAGCACCGGAGGGAAGAATGGCCGCTTACTGGATTGCCCATGTCACCGTGACAGACCCCGACACCTATGCCGCTTATCAGGCGCAGGCACGCGGCGTCTTCGAGGCGCATGGCGGGCGGTTTCTGGCTCGGGGCGGACGGGCGGAGACGCTGGAAGGCGCCGAATTCGCCCGGCATGTCGTGATCGAATTTCCGTCGATCGAGGCCGCGCAAACATGTTATGCGTCAGAGCAGTATCGCGCTGCGCGGGCCTTGCGGGCCGGGGCGGCTGAGGTTCAGATCGTGATTGTCGAAGATATTTAGATGGCAGACTTGCGTATCCCATAATATGGAATTCCAGTAGCCCCCAAGAGATTGTTCAGAAAAGCGCCATGGCCCTTCCGACCGAGACCAGCCTGAGGATCGAACAGCCGCCGCAGACCCTGCGCGAAATCGTCACTGAGCGGATGCGCGACGCGATCCTGAACGGCTATTTCAAATCGGGCGAACGCCTCGTCGAGCGCAGTTTGTGCGATCAGCTGGGCGTGTCGCGGACCGTGGTGCGTGAAACCATCCGCTATCTCGAGGCCGAGGGCCTGGTCGAGTTTCTGGCCAACAAGGGGCCGATCGTGGCGCCGCTCGACTGGCCGCAGGCGCGGCAGATCTACAAGATCCGCATGTTGCTGGAAGCCGACGCGGCACGCGATTGTGCGGCGACGGCCGACGACACGGTAAAAGCAGATCTGCGCGCGGCACTGGACACGCTGGGGGCCGCCTATGACAGCGGCTCGTCGCATGATCTGTTTGCCGCCTCGACCGAGTTCTATCACCGCATCTTCAAGGCGGCAGGGCACGATATTTCCTGGGATGTGGTGAACCGCCTGAACGGCCGGATCAGCCGGCTGCGGGGCATGACGCTGTCCACGACCGACCGGCATCGCTCGGGCTATGCGCGCATTACCCGGATCTTCGAAGCGATCGCCGCGAACGATCCCGACGCCGCCGAAGCGGCCGTTCACGCCCACATCAACGAAGCCTCGGAAATCGCGCGGCAGAAGCTGGCCGAGGCGCAGGATTGACCCCCAGGGTCACTCGTTTTCCCAAAGCGCGCGGTGGAGGG
>QKJR01000085.1 GCA_003249215.1 Rhodobacterales bacterium | reverse complement strand
GCGAAATCGCTTTCGCCATCGCGCAGATAGAGCGTCACCGGCGCCTCTTCGCCGCCCAGTGCGGCCCAGCGCACGACCTCGCCGGCATAGAGCGCTTCGAGTTCGGCCAGGGTCACCTGGCGGATCGGATTTTCCGGCGAGACGATCGGCACCAAAGCGTCGAGCGCGATGACCCGGCTCTGACGCGGCCCGCGCAGATCGCCAAGCCCGGCCTCGCGCGCCATGGCCCGTTCGCTCGGGGAAATCTCGCGCAGCGACATCACCATATCGGCCTCTTCGCCGATCAGATCGGCGAAACCTTCGGCCGAGGAGGTGAGCCGCAGGGTGATCCGGGCCGCGGGCGTCCGGCCGTCGGCATCATAGAGCGTATAGAGCAGGCCGACGCCCGGCAGATCTTCGCGGGTCGTCGCGAAACCGGCGTTGAGGGCAAAGCCCTCGATCAGCGCGGGCATCAGCACGTCGCCCATCGAGCGCGCGCCGGACAAGGTGAAATCGGCGACATAGGCGCCGAGCCCGGGGCAGGCGGGCCCCTCGCAATTCACGCCCGAACCATCCACCGTCAGCACGCCGAATTCGGTGTCGACGCGATAGAATTCGCCGTCGAAGCCGAGCAGATTGCCGGTGATCGCGATGGCACCGTCGCGCGAGGTGAGGGTCACGTCATTGGCGCGCAGCGGAGCGGTCAGCGTCGAAAGAAAGAGTGCGGCGAAAGCCGCCGCACGCAGGATTTTCATGCCTCACTCCGGAGATCGCGTCAGTTGCGCGCGATCTTCAGGTCTTGAGGCAGGTTTTTCAACACCAGATATTCGCCCACGGCGTCGCAGCCCGGCTCGGTCATCGTGATGTCGGTGACGCTGGGCGCCTCGCCTGGCACGACCTGCAGGAAGCTGCCCGCGATCTGGGTGCCGCAGGTGTTTTCCATCACCTGAGCCTCGACCGAGATCACCGGGTCGGAGCCGGTGGCCGGCCGGTCGACCGGATAGGTGTAGATGTCGGCGGCAAAGCCGGTCGCGGTGCTGCCGAGGATGGTGACGAAGCCACCCTCGCCCTGAATGGCGGCATCGGGCGAGCCGGGGGCCTCGGCCCAGAGATGGCCGGGATCGTCATAGCCGGCGCCATTTTCAAGCGCATGGAGCTGGAGCCCGGTGGGGCCCTGCCAGACCAGAGCGACACGTTCGAAATCGGCCAGATCGGGGACGCTGGCTTCGGCCTCGACGGCGGCGCCATCGGCGAAGGTCGCGCTGATCCGCGCGGTTTGCGAGATCGCCGGCACCAGAAGATCGAGGCTGCCATCGGGATCGAGCTGTTCGGAGAACTGCAAAGCACCCTGGGCGAATTCGACGTCCTCGCCGGAATTGCAGGGCGCCTTGATCGACAGCGACAGCAGGGCGCCGGCGACCGGGGTCGCGCTCATGTCGATGGCGCAATCGTCGGCGAGCGGCACCGGATCGGGTTCGCTCGGGGCGAGCGGGCTCGGCGTCGCGAGATCGGCATCGGTCACGGCGGCAAGCTGGATCGGCTCGACGGGCAGCGGATCGGCGGCATCGGTCGGGATCTCGGCTAGCGCTGGCATCACGAGGCTCCGGGCCGGCGCATCGGAATCCGACAGCATCATGCCGAGCAGCGGATCGATCTCCGAACGGGTCACCTCGGGGACGATCGGGAGTTCGACGGGCTCGGCCTGGGCCAGATCGAGCGCGGCGGGTTCGTCATCCGTGACCGGCGCGATATCGGCGGCCACCGCGGCCGGCGCGTCGGCCTGAGCCAGTTGCACGGCCGGAGCGGCAGGCGCGGGGGCGGGCACGGCCACGGTGGCGGCGGCGATCTGCGGCGCGGGAGCGTCGCTGTTGCGCTGCATGAAATGGCCCGCCGCGCCGGCGATGGCGAGGGCGGTGAGCGCGGTATAGAGGCGCTTGCGGTCGAGATGCGCGAGCCTGGCCTTCAGCCCCGACGGCGGGGCCGGCGGCGCGGGCAGCTCGGCGGGCGCATCACTGCGCGCAAGTTTTTCCTTCAGATCGGCAAACATGGCGATCTCCCTTCATTCGGTCAGGATGCAAGGTGCCGCAGCAATGCGCCGAAGGAATGAACAGAAGGTGGCCTTTTGCGGCTTTGTTTCGATTTTCGAAAAATCGACAAACACATTGAAAAGGTTTGAAAAAATACGTGGCGCCACAGGGGCGCCACGTTTCGGCCACGCTGTTGCGCGGCAAAGGTCCGAATTGCGTTAACCGCCCTCGATCAGAAGGCGCCGTGGCAATGCTTGAACTTCTTGCCCGAGCCGCAGGGGCAGGGCTCGTTGCGGCCCGGATTGCCCCAGGTCTCGGGATTCGTCTCGTCGAAGCCGGCGCGCGGCGTGCCGGCGGGAAGCTCGGCCTTGCCGGTGATCTTCAGCGCCGCCTCGCGCTGCGCATCGGCCATGGCCTGCTGCTGGGCGATCATCTGCTGGACCATCGCCTCCTGCTCTTCCTTGGTCATCGGCCGGACCTGACCCAGTTTCTGGGTCACTTCGGCGCGCAGACTGTCGAGCATACCCTCGAAGAGCTGGAAGCTCTCGGTCTTGTATTCGTTGAGCGGGTCACGCTGGGCATAGCCGCGGAAGCCGATCACCGAACGCAGATGCTCGAGGGTCAGGAGGTGCTCGCGCCACTTGCCGTCGATCGTCTGCAGCAGGATCTGCTTTTCGATCGAACGCATGGTCTCGGCACCGAAGCCCTCGGTCTTTTCCGCCATCTGCTTGTCGGTGGCCTCGTAGAGGCGTTCGCGGATCGTCTCGTCGTCCACGCCCTCTTCCTTGGCCCAGTCGATCACCGGCAGGTCGATGTTGAGCTTTTCGAGCAGCGCGGCATAGAGGCCCTTGGTGTCCCATTGCTCGGCATAGGACCGCGGCGGCATGTAATCCTCGACGAGATCGTCGATCACCTGATGGCGCATGTCCTCGACCACGTCGGAGAGATCATGCGATTTCATGATGTCGAGACGCTGGCTGAACACCACCTTGCGCTGGTCGTTCATCACGTCGTCGAATTTCAGGAGCTGCTTGCGGATGTCGAAGTTGCGCCCTTCGACCTTGGCCTGCGCCCGTTCGAGCGATTTGTTCACCCAGGGGTGGACGATGGCCTCGCCCTCTTTCATGCCGAGCGACGACAGCACCTTGTCGAGCCGTTCCGAGCCGAAGATCCGCATCAGATCGTCTTCGAGCGACAGGAAGAAGGCCGAACGGCCCGGGTCGCCCTGACGGCCGGAGCGGCCGCGCAGCTGGTTGTCGATCCGCCGGCTTTCGTGACGCTCGGTGGCGAGAACGAAAAGACCGCCGGCCTCTTTCACCTGACGCTCTTCCTCGGCGTGCTCGGCCTCGATCCGGGCGCGGATCGCTTCGGGATCGCCCTCGGGATTGGCCTCGAGCTCGGCGATCACCTTCATCTCGACGGAGCCGCCGAGTTTGATGTCGGTGCCGCGGCCGGCCATGTTGGTGGCGATGGTCACCGCGCCGAGACGCCCGGCATCGGCGACGATCTGGGCTTCGCGCTCGTGCTGGCGGGCGTTGAGCACGTTGTGCTCGATCCCGGCCGCCTTCAGCATGTCCGAGAGGAATTCCGATTTCTCGATCGAGGTCGTGCCGACCAGAACCGGCTGACCCTTTTCATGGGCCTTGCGGATCTCTTCGACGATGGCCTCGTATTTTTCCTTGGCGCTGCGATAGACGGCGTCATGCTCGTCGATCCGCGCCACCGGCAGGTTGGTCGGGACTTCGACGACACCGAGCTTGTAGATGTCATAGAATTCCTCGGCCTCGGTCAGCGCCGTGCCGGTCATGCCGGAGAGCTTGTCGTAGAGGCGGAAGTAGTTCTGGAAGGTGACCGAGGCGAGGGTCACGTTCTCGGCCTGGATCTGGCAGCCTTCCTTGGCTTCGATCGCCTGATGCAGCCCTTCCGAGAGCCGGCGGCCGGCCATCATCCGGCCGGTGAATTCGTCGATCAGGACGACTTCGCCGTTGCGGACGATGTAATCCTTGTCCTTGTGAAACAGCGTATGGGCGCGCAGCGCCTGGTTCACATGGTGCACCAGCGTAGTGGATTCCGGGTCATAGAGCGTCTGACCCTCGGGCAGCAGCCCGGCGGCGTGCAGACGCTCTTCGAGGAATTCGTTGCCTTCGTCGGTGAAGGTCACGTTGCGCTGTTTTTCGTCGAGCGTGTAATGCTCTTCGGTCACCTCGGGGATGATCTTGTCGATCGTCACGTAGAGGTCCGAACGGTCCTGGCTCGGCCCCGAGATGATCAGCGGCGTGCGGGCCTCGTCGATCAGGATCGAGTCGACCTCGTCGACCACCGCGAAATGGTGGTCGCGCTGATACATCTGATCGAGCTCCGACTTCATGTTGTCGCGCAGATAGTCGAAGCCCAGCTCGTTGTTCGTCGCATAGGTGATATCGGCGGCGTAGGCGGCCTGTTTTTCGTGGTCGGGCTGCTGCGGGTAGACCACGCCGGTGGTCATGCCCAGAGCGGCATAGACCTTGCCCATCCATTCCGCGTCGCGCTTGGCCAGGTAATCGTTGACCGTGACGATATGCACGCCCTTGCCGGTCAGCGCGTTGAGATAGGCCGGGAAGGTCGCGACCAGCGTCTTGCCTTCGCCGGTCTTCATCTCGGCAATGTTACCCTGATGCAGGAAGATGCCGCCCATCAGCTGGGTGTCGAAGGCGCGCAGGCCCAGCGCCCGGCGTGCCGCTTCGCGACAATTGGCGAAGGCCTCGGGCAGCAGATCGTCGAGGCTTTCGCCCGCTTCGATCCGGCCCTTGAATTCCGCCGTCTTGTCGATCAGGCCCTGATCGCTCAGCGCGCGGAATTCCTCCTCGCGGGCGTTGATCTGTTCGACAATCGGGCGGGTGGCCTTAACCTTGCGATCGTTCGGGGTGCCAAAAACCTTTTTGGCGAGTGTTCCGATACCCAGCATGCTTTCTCCGCCCGATGGGGTCCTCATCATCTTTCCGCGACTGGCGCTTGCCCGGGATCGCGGCTGCTCCTATCAAGGGCGCCGAGAACCGGCGCGTGCGGACCCCTGCGATGTAAGGGCCGGTGAACGAATAGTCAACGTCGCCGAACCCGGCGTAATCGGAGGAATTCCTATGACGAATACGGCCAAACGCGCTTTGCTGCTTACCGCTGCCGCGCTCTCGCTCGGCTTCGGGCAGATCGCGCGCGCCCAGGACACCGCCGCGCCGGAGACGCCCGCCGCCGAAACCCCGGCCGTCGCGGTCGACGCCGACACCGTGCTTGCGACCGTGAACGGTGAAGCCATCACCGTCGGCCATGTGATCGCCGCGCGGATGAGCCTGCCCGACCAGTATCAGCAACTTCCCGCCGAAGTGCTGTTTCCGGGCCTCATCGAGCAGCTGATCCAGCAGACCGTGCTGAGCCAGGCCGTGGGCGAGGTGAACCGTCGCGCCCAGGTGCAGCTCGACAACGAAAAGCGCGCCATCGTCGCCACCGAAAAGCTCGACCAGGTGATCACCGACGCGGTGGACGACGCCAAGATCCAGGCGGTCTATGACGCCGATTACGCCAATGCCGAGCCGACCACCGAATGGAACGCCTCGCATATCCTCGTCGAGACCGAAGACGAGGCCAAGGCGCTGATCGACGAGCTCAACAACGGTGCCGATTTCGCCGAGCTGGCCAAGGAAAAATCCACCGGCCCGTCCGGCCCGAATGGCGGCGAGCTCGGCTGGTTTGGCCCGGGCATGATGGTGAAACCCTTCGAGGATGCCGTTGCCGGCATGTCGGTGGGCGATGTCGCCGGCCCGATCCAGACCCAGTTCGGCTGGCATGTGATCAAGCTCAACGACGAGCGCGCCAAGGGTGCCCCGGCGATCGACGAGGTGCGCGACGAGATCGTGGCCAAGCTGCAGGACGATGCCGTTCAGGAAGCGCTCAACACGCTGATGGACGCCGCCACCATCGAACGCACCGACACGACGGGGATGGACCCCAACGTGCTCAACAACCTCGGTCTGCTCGACTGATCCGAACCAAGGAGGCCTGACATGCGCAAAAAAGCGAAGATCCGCGATCTCGAGAAAAAGGTCTCCAAGCTGCGCCGGCGTCTGAAGAAGACGGCGGCGCCGGCGGCCAAGCCCAAGGCCAAGGTCGTCTCGCCGCTGGCGCCCGCCGGCGGCTTTCCGGCGCTGCCGGTCATCGGTGGCGTGCGCTTTGCCGCCGCCGAGGCCGGGGTGCGCTATGCCGGGCGGCTCGACGTGATGCTCGCGGTCTGCGACCCGGGCACCTCGATCGCCGGCGTCTTCACGAAATCCGCCACCCGCTCGGCGCCGGTGCTCGACTGCCAGGCCAAGCTGGGCAGCGATCCGGCCGGCGGCGCGGCGATCATCGTCAATTCGGGCAATTCCAACGCCTTTACCGGCGGCGTCGGCGTGAGCGCCGTCGAAGCGGTGACGGCCGAGGTCGCCCGGGTCACCGGTGTGCCGCAAAACAGGGTCTATTCCGCCTCGACCGGCGTGATCGGCGAGCCGCTGCCGTTCGAACGGATCACCGCCAAGGTCGAAGAGCTCAATGCTGCTCTGGCGCCGGAAGCGATCGAACGCGCCGCCCGCGCGATCATGACCACCGACACTTTCGCCAAGGGCGCGACCGCCGAGGTCGAGACCGCCGGCGGCATTGTCAGGATCGCCGGCATCGCCAAGGGCTCGGGGATGATCGCGCCGGATATGGCGACGATGCTGGTCTATATCTTCACCGATGCCCGCATCGAACAGCCGGTGCTGCAAAAGATGCTCTCGGGTCTGACCGAGACCACCTTCAACAGCATCACCGTCGACAGCGACACCTCGACCTCGGATTCGCTGATCCTCGCCGCCACCGGTGCTTCCGGGGTGAGCGTGGGCGCGCGTGACGCCGCCTTCGTCGAGGCGCTGGGCGCGGTGATGCGTTCGCTGGCGCAGCAGGTGGTGCGTGACGGCGAGGGGGCGACGAAATTCGTCGAGGTGCAGGTGACCGGCGCCAAGACCAAGCGCGACGCCAAGATCCACGCCATGGCCATTGCCAATTCGCCGCTGGTCAAGACGGCGGTCGCCGGCGAGGACCCGAACTGGGGCCGCGTCGTCATGGCGATCGGCAAGTCGGGCGCGGCGGCGGATCGCGACAAGCTCACGATCCGGTTCGGCGACATTCTGGTGGCCGAAAACGGCTGGGTCTCGCCGGAGTATCGCGAAGAGCTGGGGGCGACCTATATGAAGCAGCCCGAGCTGGTGATCGCGGTCGATCTCGGGCTCGGCAAGGGGGATGCCACGGTCTGGACCTGCGACCTGACCCATGGCTACATCTCGATCAACGCCGATTATCGGTCGTAACGCATGAAAATCGTTCTGGTTTCCGCGGTCGCGCTCATCGACATCGATGGGCGCGTCCTGCTGGCACAACGGCCGGAAGGCAAGTCGATGGCCGGGCTCTGGGAATTTCCCGGCGGCAAGGTCGAGACCGGCGAGACGCCCGAAGCCGCGCTGATCCGCGAGCTTCAGGAAGAGCTCGGGATCGACACCAAGGCCTCATGCCTCGCGCCGCTCGCCTTTGCCAGCCATAGCTATGAGAGCTTTCACCTGCTGATGCCGCTCTATGCCTGCCGGCGTTGGGAAGGCACGCCGCAGCCGCGCGAGGGCCAGACGCTGGCCTGGGTGCGCGCGGGCGATCTGACCTCCTATCCGATGCCGCCGGCCGACGAGCCGCTGATCCCGATCCTGCGCGACTGGCTCTGACTCGCATCGTTTCTAAATTGCAAAGAATTTGTGACGAAAACTCTTGTTTGCGTCCATTTTCTTTGCTTTCATGAAACAATCTCAGGAGGAAACCATGGTCCGGACAATCACACTTGGAAGCTGCGTGTCCGTGCAGGGTCTGCATGTGCGCGATCTCGCCGATGGGCGGATCGTGGTTCGTGTCGGCCAGCAGGAATTCATCGGCCGCCCGATCGGGCTCGGCCACTGACAGCAGCAGAACAGCAGTGAAATGAAAAGGGGCGCCGGGAGGGCGCCCCTTTTTTATCCGATGCTGCGATCCGCGATCAGTCGAGCGAACGCTCGACTTCCTCGCGTTCGAAGATTTCGATCACGTCACCCGGGCGGATGTCGTCATAGGATTCGAAGGCCATGCCGCATTCCTGACCGGACTGCACTTCCTTGACCTCGTCCTTGAAGCGCTTGAGCGTCTTCAGCGTGCCTTCGTGGATCACCACGTTGTCGCGCAGCAGGCGGACGCCCGCCGAACGACGCGCCACGCCTTCGGTGACGAGGCAGCCCGCGACCTTGCCGACGCCGGAGACCTTGAAGACCTCCTTGATCTCGGCATAGCCGATGAAGGTTTCGCGCACTTCCGCCGAAAGCAGGCCCGAGGCCGCTTTCTTCACGTCGTCCACGAGGTCGTAGATCACGCTGTAATAGCGGATTTCGACACCCTTCTGGTTGGCCGAGGCCCGCGCCGGGGCGTTGGCCCGGACGTTGAAGCCGATGATCGGCGCGCCGGAAGCCTCGGCGAGGCCCACGTCGCTCTCGGTGATCGCGCCGACCCCCGAGTGCAGCACGCGCACGCGCACTTCGTCGTTGCCGATCTTCTCCATCGCCTGGACGATCGCTTCGGCAGAGCCCTGCACGTCGGCTTTCACCAGGATCGGCAGCTCGGCGACATTGGCATCTTCCTTGGCCTTGGCCAGAAGCTGCTCGAGCGAGGCACCGGCGCCGGCAGCGGCGCGTTTGTCCTTGGCGAGCTGTTCGCGATAATCGGCGATCTCGCGGGCCTGAGCTTCGGTTTCGACCACGTTGAGCACGTCACCCGCTTCGGGCGTGCCGTTGAGGCCAAGCACCTCGACCGGCACCGACGGGCCGGCGCTCTCGACGCGTTCGCCCTTGTCGTTGACCAGCGCGCGGACCTTGCCCCATTGCTCGCCGACGACGAAGATGTCGCCCTGCTTGAGCGTGCCGTTCTGCACCAGAACCGTCGCGACCGGGCCGCGGCCGACGTCGAGCTGGGCTTCGATCACGGCGCCCTGGGCGGCCCGCTTCGGGTTGGCCTGGAGCTCGAGGATCTCGGCCTGAAGCGCGATGGCTTCGAGCAGCGTGTCGAGGCCCTGGCCGGTCTTGGCCGAAACTTCGACATCCTGCACATCGCCCGAGAGTTTCTCGACGACGATCTCGTATTGCAGGAGCTCGGTGCGGACCTTGTCCGGGGTGGCATCCGGCTTGTCGACCTTGTTGATCGCCACGATCATCGGCACACCGGCCGCCTTGGCGTGGTTGATCGCCTCGACGGTCTGCGGCATGACCGAGTCATCGGCCGCGACCACGAGCACGACGATGTCGGTCACCTGGGCACCGCGCGCGCGCATCGAGGTAAAGGCCGCGTGGCCGGGGGTATCGAGGAAGGTCAGCGTCTGGCCGCTATCGGTCTGCACCTGATAGGCGCCGATATGCTGGGTAATGCCGCCGGCTTCGCCCGAGGTCACCTTGGTGTGGCGGATCGCGTCGAGCAGCGAGGTCTTGCCGTGGTCGACGTGGCCCATCACGGTGATGACCGGCGGACGCGCCACGAGATCCTCGGGCTTGTCCTCGACGGTGTCGATCACGTCTTCGACGTCGGCATCCGACACGCGGCTCACCCGGTGGCCGAATTCCTCGACGATCAGCTCGGCGGTATCGGCGTCGATCACCTGGTTCTGGTTGACCATCATGCCCATTTTCATGAGCACCTTGACGACGTCGGCGACACGCTCGGCCATACGGTTGGCCAGTTCCTGAACCACGATGGTTTCGGGAACCTGAACGTCGCGCACCACTTTTTCATGGCTGGCATTGCCGCCCATCGCCTTCTGGCGCAGGCGTTCCTGCTTGCGGCGCATGGCGGCAACCGAACGTTGCCGGCCACCGTCGCCACCGGCGAGGGCCTGGTTCAGCGTGAGCTTGCCGGCACGCCGGCCGGCATCGTCGCCACCGCGCGCACGGCCACGGCTGTCGCGGTCGTCGCCGCCGGCACCACCGGTGCGTTCGCGATCGGGCTTGCGGGCACCGACCGGACGGCTACGCGCTTCGGCGGCCTGCGCTTCGGCGGGATCGGAGACGGTCGCGGCGGCAGCAGCCGGAGCGGGCTTGGGCTTGGCAGCGGGCGCAGCCTTGGCAGCAGCAGCGGCCTTGGCGGCGCGCTCCTCTTCCTCGACACGCTTGCGCTCTTCTTCCTCGGCCTTGCGGCGGGCAGCCTCTTCGCGCTCGCGCTCCTCGCGTTCCTTCTCTTCGATCTCACGCCGACGGCGCTCGCGCTCTTCCTCGCGGGCCTTTTCGTCTGCTTCGCGCTTGCGCGCCTCGTCCGCCTCGTTGGCCTTGGCCGCGGCAAGGGCACGCATCCGCCGTTCGAGCTCGGCATCCGAGATCCCGGCGGGGCGCTTCGACGGATCGGAGCCGGCACCCGTGCCACCCCCGGACGCGGCGGCACCGGGCTTGGGCACGACAACGCGTTTGCGCTTCGTTTCCACAACCACATTCTTGGTGCGCCCATGGCTGAAGCTTTGCTTCACCTGGCCAGGCCGGCCGCCGCCAGCACCGCGCACACCAAGGGGTTTTTTGCCGTCGCTATCGCTCATCTCGTCTTCGTACCTTTCCGGCGAGCAGTCGTGCCGCCGTCGCTTTTTTCGCGCAAACCTGAAAGTTTTGCGGCTTCCTCTACTACACGTGTCGTGAGTCCGCCACCCGCAAGCGCGCCATGTATCACATTTTCCCGACCGAATGCCAAACCCAATTCCCCGGCGGTCAGGCAGCCGATGAAGCGGCCGCCGTAGGGGGTGCTGAGTTTCGACTTGCCCCGTTCGGAGCCGTCGGAGGCCTGGATCAGCACGCGGGCCTTTTCCTTGGCCAGCCAATCCTTGACCTTCTCATAGCCCGCCACCGCGCTGCCGGCCTTGCGGTCGAGCGAGATCAGGTGGACGACCCGGTCGGCCAGAGCCGCCTCGAGCCGGGGCACCAGATCTTCGGGCACGGTGACCGGCTGGCGGGCGGCCCGGGCGAAGAGGTTCTTCGCCACCGCCTTTTCCAGCGCCGCACGATCGGCGGCCACCCAGATGCCGCGGCCCGGGAGCTTTTCCAGCAGATCCGGCACCACGATGTTGTCGGGCCCCACGACGAAGCGGATGAGCCCGTGTTTCGGGCTCACCTCACCGGTCGCGATACAGCGCCGTTCCGGGCCATCGGCCCTGTCCTTCGGTTGACCTCCGCGGCTCATGCGCCGGATCCGAGGCCTGAGATCAGGCCTCGGCCTCCTCGTCGGTTTCGAGCTCTTCGGCCTCGGCCTCGAGCTCGGCCGGATCGACCCAGCCAAGCTGGATCCGGGCGGTCATCACCATGTTCTGCGCCTCTTCGAGACCGACGTCGAATTTCTCGAGCAGGCCTTCGTCCTTGACCCGTTCGCCATTCACCGTGGTCCAGCCACCGGCAAGCTCCCAGTCGGCGCAGGTGGCGAAATCGTCCAGCGTGAGGATCCCGTCCTCGGCCAGAGCCTCGACCATGCGCGGGGTGAGCCCTTCGAAATTCACCAGGCTGTCCTGCACGCCCAGTTCGCGGGCATGTTCGAGCGCCTTGCGGGCCTGCTCTTCGAGATAGTCGCGGGCGCGGGCCTGAAGCTCTTCGGCGGTGCTTTCGTCGACGCCTTCGATCACCAGCAGCTCGTCGAGTTCGACATAGGCGACTTCCTCGAGCGAGGTGAAGCCTTCGGCGACCAGCAGCTGGGCGAAGAATTCGTCGAGGTCCAGCGTCTCCATGAAGAGCTTGGTGCGTTCGGCGAATTCGGCCTGACGACGGGCGCTTTCTTCTTCTTCGGTGAGGATGTCGATGTCGAGCCCGGTGAGCTGGCTGGCCAGACGCACGTTCTGACCACGACGACCGATGGCGAGCGAGAGCTGTTCGTCGGGCACCACCACCTCGATCTTGCCGGCATCTTCGTCGAGCACCACCTTCGACACCTCGGCCGGCTGCAGCGCGTTGACGAGGAAGGTGGGCATGTCCTCGTTCCACGGGATGATGTCGATTTTCTCGCCCTGAAGCTCGTTCACCACCGCCTGCACGCGCGAGCCGCGCATACCGACGCAGGCGCCGACCGGGTCGATCGAATTGTCATAGGAAACCACGGCGATCTTGGCGCGCGAGCCCGGGTCGCGGGCCACGGCCTTGATCTCGATGATGCCGTCGTAGATTTCCGGCACTTCCATCTTGAACAGCTCGGCCATGAATTCCGGCGCGGTGCGCGACAGGAAGATCTGCGGGCCACGGGTTTCGCGACGCACATCCTTGACGTAGCAGCGGATGCGGTCGTTCGGGCGATAGCTCTCGCGGCCGATCTTTTCGTTGCGCCGCAGGATGGCTTCGCCGGCGCCGACATCGACGATGACGTTGCCGTATTCCTCGCGCTTGACCTGACCGTTGATGATCGTGCCGACGCGGTCCTTGAATTCTTCGAATTGCCGGTCGCGCTCGGCTTCGCGCACCTTTTGCAGGATCACCTGCTTGGCGCTCTGGGCGGCGATCCGGCCCATTTCCACCGGCGGCACTTCGTCGACGACGGTATCGCCGACCTTCGGGTCGTCGAGATATTGCTTGGCCTGATCGACGGTCAGCTCGGCCTGATAATTCTCGAGCTCTTCATCCGCGACCACGGTGCGCACCCGGGTGAAGGTGGCCTTGCCGGTCTTGCGGTCGATCGACACGCGAATGTCCATCTCGGCGCCGTAGCGGCTCTTGGCCGCCCGGGCGAGGCTCTCTTCCATGGCCTCGATCACGAGACCCGGGTCGATCATCTTTTCGCGCGCCACCGCCTCGGCGGTCTGCAGAAGCTCGAGCTGGTTAGCAGAAGTAATGGCCATATCAGTCCTCCTCGGACCCTTCGTCGGTCTGGATTTCGTCAAACTGGGTTTCGTCGATCGCGCCCGCGTCCTTGCGGCCCTTGAGCGATTGCGCGATCAGCTCGTCGGTCAGCACGAGCTTGGCATCGGCGAGCAGGTCGAAGGTGAGCCCGATGGTCACCGGTTCGCCCTGATCCTCGATCTCGATCAGCACCTCTTCGCCCTCGGTGCCGGCGAGCACGCCCTTGAAGCGCTTGCGCCCGTCGATCATCTCGCTGGTCTCGATCTTGGCGACATAGCCGTCCCAGGTCTCGAAATCCTTGAGACGCGTCAGCGGCCGGTCGATCCCGGGCGACGACACTTCGAGCGTGTAATTCTCGGCGATCGGATCCTCGACGTCGAGCGTCGCGCCGATGGCGGTGTTGATCTGGGCCAGATCGTCGACCTCGATGCCACCATCGGGCTTCTCGGCCATGATCTGGAGCGTCGGCGTATTGCCGCCCATCAGGCGCAGGCGCACGAGCTCATAGCCCATCCCCTCGATCACGGGGCGGCAGATCTCGGCGCGGTCACATCGGGTCCCTTCGTTCGGGCACAAAAAAACGGGCGCGCGGCCCGTCACACTTATCCGGTGGAGCTTCGGGGGTGGAGGCCGAAGCGCCGCTTTCGAGGGGTCATATAGGGGAATGAGGGCGAGTCTGCAAGGGAAAGGTTCTAGCCCTGCCTCGGCCCACGAGATCTCGGCAACGCTTTCGACTGGCGTGTCAGTTCAGTGATGTCCTGATCCGCCTCGCGGTGACGCGCCAGCTTTTTCGCCTCTTTGAAAGCCGCAAAGTGCTCCTTGGCGCGCTCGTCCGCGACAGCCTTTCTGACAGAACCGCCGCCACGCAAAACCGCTCGACCCAGACTGGCAAGCCGACTATCGAGCTCTTGCTCAACTTCGAGCATCGTCGAAATCCGCCCCAGATCAAACTGATCCTCAAAGATATCGAGAATGATCGAGGTCAGCCGGTTGAGCTCTCTCAGTTCGCCTTCAGCCAAGTAGTTCTTGGAAATCGTTACGTCGGTCTGCCGGATGTTGTCGTGCTGCCAATTGGTGAGCCCCATGTCAGGCTTGCTCGCATCCGAGCGCGCATAAATGATTTCGGCCGGTGTGTTGGTTGTCACCGCGTAGATGAGCTTCGCCTGCGTCGTCTTGTAGAACTCCGACCAGTGAACGGACTTGGGATCATAGTCCTGGCACATCGCGCAGATTTGTTTCAGCTCACGGTGAACATTCGCCTCGTCAGACCGGATATCCCGGATGATTTCACGGAGTTCCCTGATCCGATCGGAGTTCTCGGGGTTCTTCAGACGGATGGAATCGACCACAAAACCCTTTCGTGCATATTGCACGAGGACGCCTGTCGCCCAACGCCGAAACGTCGTTGCCTGAGCAGACGATACGCGATAGCCGACAGAGATCACCACATCCAGATTGTAGACCACTGCCGGTCTCCGAATTGTTTGCACTTTTTGCAAAGAATTCGTTTCGTCAAGTTCACCTTCTTCGAAGATGTTGGAGATGTGCCGAGAAATCGTCGACACGTCACGGCCGAACAGATCGGCGATTTGCGCCTGCGTCATCCACAGCGTCTCACCCTCAAATCGGATGTCGAGGCGCATGCCTTGGTCGGTGCCATAGACGAGGAAACGGTCCCCCGTATCTTCATCTTCAATCAAATGGATTGGCTCGTTTTGAGGTTCGTCCATGGTTCAGCCCGTCTAACCCACCACAAGAACATTACAGGAACATATGGTATCCGAAAAGAGTGTTGTTCCAGTCACAGCCCCAGCGTCGCCCGCTGCCGCGCCAGCCGGTCCATGATGCGCACGAGCTCGCCGGAGATGCCCGGTTCGCTCACCGCATGGCCGGCGTGGGG
>QKJR01000033.1 GCA_003249215.1 Rhodobacterales bacterium | reverse complement strand
CTCGATATTCTGGTGAACAACGCGGGCATCACGCGCGACAACCTGTTCATGCGGATGTCGGACGAGGAATTCGAAAGCGTTCTGGACGTGAACCTGGGCTCGAGCTTCCGGCTGATGCGCGGGGTGCTGCGCGGCATGATGAAGGCGCGCTGGGGCCGGATCGTCAGCGTGACGAGCGTCGTGGGCGCCATCGGCAACCCGGGGCAGGGCAACTATGCCGCGTCCAAGGCGGGTCTGGTCGGCATGTCGAAGTCGCTGGCCTATGAGGTCGCGAGCCGCGGCATCACCGTGAACTGCGTGGCGCCCGGGTTCATCGCAACGCCGATGACCGACAAGCTGACCGACGATCAGAAGTCGGCGATCTTCACCAAGATCCCGGCGGGCCGCATGGGCACGCCCGAGGAAATCGCCGCGGCTGTGGTCTATCTGGCCAGCCCCGAGGCAAGCTATACGACCGGCGCCGTACTGCATGTGAACGGCGGTATGGCAATGGTCTGAGGCATCCCGCCGCGCTTGCGAAACGGCTTGCCTTGGGGCAAGACTGTGCTATAGGCGGCGAGGACGGGCCGGGGCTTTCCTGCCTTTCAGGGCGCAACAGCCGCTCGAACGAGCAAAGATGGGACGGGCCAAGGCCCTTCAAGTGAGGAAGAGACATGAGCGACATCGCTGATCGCGTGAAGAAGATCGTCGTGGAACACCTGGGCGTGGAAGAGGACAAGGTCACCGAGACCGCCTCGTTCATCGACGATCTGGGCGCTGACAGCCTTGACACCGTCGAGCTGGTCATGGCGTTCGAGGAAGAATTCGGCATTGAGATCCCGGATGACGCCGCCGAAACCATCCAGACCTTTGGCGATGCGGTGAAATTCATCACCGAAGCCGCCTGATCCGGTCGGATTGAAGGTTACGGAACGGCGCCCCTCGGGGCGCCGTTTTCGTTTCGGGAGGGAGAGATGCGGGCGTTCGTGGGCATTGCGATGCCGGAGGCGGTGCGGGCACAGGTGGCGCATCTGCAGGCGCTTTTGGGCTGCGGGCGGGCGGTGGCCGAAGAGAACCTGCATCTGACGCTGGCCTTTCTGGGCGAGATCACGCCGGCAGAGGCCGAGGAGATTGACGCGGAGTTGCAGGCGATCGCGCTGCCGGTGTTCGAGCTGGAGCTTGCCGGGCTCGAGATCATCGGCGGTGATTGGCCGGGTGGGCTCGTGTGGCTCGCGCGGGCGTCCGCGCCGCTGGAGCGGTTGCAGCGGGCGGTGGCGGGGGGCGTGCGCGGCGCGGGTGTCGATCTGCCGCGGCGGCGGTTTCGGCCGCATGTGACGCTTGCGCGGTTCGGGCGCGGGGCGGGCGCGGTCGAGGCGGCGCGGGTCGGGCGGCTGTTGCAGGCGCGGGGCGATGCGGTTTCGGGGGGCTTTGCGGTGAGCGGCTTTCAGCTCTACCGCTCGCATCTGCGGGCCGAGGGGCCGATCTATGAGGTGCTGGCGGATTATGCCCTGAGCGACGGGCGGGGCTTCGCCTGAGTGCTGCGCTGCGGCGCGCGCTTGGCGTTGCACGGGGCTTTTCGCCCGTGTATCAGGGCGGGGACGAAAATTTGCCAAGGGGGTCTGCCTATGCGTCGGGTCGTTGTCACGGGTCTTGGGATGGTCACGCCGCTCGCTTGCGGGGTGGAAGAGACCTGGTCGCGGTTGATCGCCGGGCAATCGGGCGCGGGGCCGATCACGCGGTTCGATGCTTCGGGGGTGGTCACGAAATACGCCTGCGAGATCCCGAAGGGGGATGGCAGCGACGGCACCTTCAACCCCGACGACTGGATGGAGCCGAAAGAGCGCCGCAAGGTCGATGATTTCATCCTCTACGGGATGGCGGCGGCCGATCAGGCGGTGCGCGACGCCGGCTGGATGCCCGAGGATGAGGAGAGCCGTCTGCGCACCGGCGTGATGATCGGCTCGGGGATCGGGGGCCTGAGCACGATCGCCGAGACGGCCGTGCTGATCAAGGAGAAGGGGCCGAAGCGCGTGAGCCCGTTCTTCATCCCCGGCTCGCTCATCAACCTCGTGTCGGGGCAGGTCTCGATCCGCTATGGGTTCAAGGGGCCGAACCACGCGGTGGTGACGGCCTGCTCGACCGGGGCGCATGCCATTGGCGATGCGGCGCGGCTGATCATGTGGGGCGATGCGGATGTGATGCTCGCAGGCGGCGCGGAAAGCCCGATCAGCGAGATCGGGATCGCCGGGTTCAACGCCTGCAAGGCGCTGTCCACCAAGCGCGGCGAGGAGCCGACCAAGGCGAGCCGGCCCTGGGATGCGGAGCGCGACGGTTTCGTGATGGGCGAGGGCGCGGGGGTCGTCGTGCTCGAGGAATACGAGCATGCCAAGGCGCGCGGCGCCAAGATCTATGCCGAGGTTTTGGGCTATGGGATGTCGGGCGATGCCTATCACATCACGGCGCCCTCCGAGGATGGCGATGGCGGCTTCCGCAGCATGCAGGCGGCACTGGCGCGGGCCGGGATTTCGCCCGATGCGGTGGACTACATCAACGCCCATGGCACCTCGACCATGGCCGATACGATCGAACTTGGCGCGGTCGAGCGGCTGCTCGGCAATGCGGCGGCAAAGGCCACGATGAGTTCGACCAAATCGGCAATCGGGCATTTGCTGGGGGCGGCGGGGGCTGTCGAGGCGATCTTCTGCGTGCTGGCGATCCGCGATCAGATCGCGCCGCCGACGCTCAACCTTGAAAATCCGGCGGTCGAGCCGAAGCTCGATCTTGCGCCGTTGAAGGCGGTCAAGCGTGAGATCAAGATCGCGCTGTCGAACAGCTTCGGCTTCGGGGGCACCAATGCGAGCCTCGTGCTGGGCAAGGTCGACGGCTGATGTGGCGTCACATCGTCTCGAACTTCCTGACCGTTCTGATCGTGCTTCTGATCGGGATTGCGGGGATGATTGCCTGGGCGAAGGGGCAGTATGAAGGGCCGGGGCCGTTGGCCGAGGCGGTCTGTCTGCAGGTTGAGCGCGGCGCGAGCATGAGCAAGGTCTCTGAGCAGCTGCGCGCGCAGGGGGCGGTGAGCTCTGCCTATATCCTGCGGGCGGGCGCGGATTACGAGGAGAAGAGCAGCCAGCTCAAGTTCGGGTCCTATCTGATCGAGCCGCATGCTTCGATGCAGGGGATCGTGGCGCAGATCACCGAGGGCGGGCCCTCGAGCTGCGGCACCGAGCTCAACTTCCGGATCGGGGTGAACGGCCAGCAGATGGTGCTGCGCGAACTCGATCCCGCGACCAAGGATTTCGTCGAAGTGGCGAAATTCGATCCCAAGGCGGACGAGGCGCCGGCGGGCTTTGCCGAGGAAGCGGCGAAGGCCGATGTGCGGCTGCGGGTGACGCTGGCCGAGGGGGTGACGAGCTGGCAGGTGGTCGAGGCGCTGAAATCGGCCGATTTCCTGTCGGGTGAGATCAAGGACGTGCCGACCGAGGGCAGCCTTGCGCCCGACAGCTATGAGGTGAAGCGCGGCTCGGATCGGGCGGCGCTGATCGCGGCGATGCAGGCCTCGCAGGTGGCGCGGCTGGCGGCCGCCTGGGAGGCGCGGGCGCCGGGTCTGCCTTATGCCACGCCCGAAGAGGCGCTGGTGATGGCCTCGATCGTCGAGAAGGAGACCGGCGTTCCGACCGAGCGGCGGCAGGTGGCGAGCGTGTTCGTGAACCGCCTCGAGCAGGGGATGAAGCTGCAGACCGACCCGACGGTGATCTATGGCGTGACCAAGGGGCAGGGGGTGCTGGGGCGCGGGTTGCGGCAGAGCGAGCTGCGCCGCGAGACGCCCTATAACACCTATGTCATCGACGGGCTGCCGGCGGGGCCGATCTGCAACCCGGGGCTCGAGGCGATCAAGGCGGCGCTGGATCCCGATTCGACGCCCTATCTGTTCTTCGTGGCCGATGGCAGCGGTGGACATGCCTTTGCCGAGACGCTGGATGCGCATAACCGCAATGTCGAGGCGTGGCGGAAGATTGAGGCGGAAGCGCAGAAGGCACCTGCAGGCAATTGATATTACTATGAAAACCAAGTGGCCCGGACGTGATGTCCGGGTTTTTTGCGGTTTGAGGGGCACAAACTGAAATTTAGGGTCGGGCCCCATTGATTTCAGAGCATTGGCGTGCGTCAGGCTCCGCAAGGAGATCTGATCGATGAGCAATCTTTACTGGCTGACCGACGCCCAGATGGAACGTCTGAAGCCTTTCTTTCCCAAGAGCCATGGCAAGCCCCGCGTCGATGATCGTCGCGTCCTCAGCGGCATAATCTTCA
>QKJR01000029.1 GCA_003249215.1 Rhodobacterales bacterium | reverse complement strand
GAAACCCGCCGATGCCACCGAAAAGTTTTGTTCCCGCGGGCACGATGTGCATATGTCCGGCGAAACGCAAGCAGATGGGATAGGTTCATGAACATCCATGAATACCAGGCGAAGGCGCTCCTTCGCAGCTACGGTGCGCCGGTGTCCGACGGCCGGGTGGTCCTGAAGGCCGACGAGGCCAAGACCAAGGCGAGCGAGCTCGACGGTCCGCTCTGGGTGGTCAAGGCCCAGATCCACGCCGGCGGCCGCGGCAAGGGCCATTTCGTCGAGCCCGAGGCCGGCGAAAAGGGCGGTGTGCGTCTGGCCAAATCGGTGGAAGAAGCCGCCGATCTCGCCAAGCAGATGCTCGGCCGCACCCTGGTGACCCATCAGACCGGCCCGGTCGGCAAGCAGGTCAACCGGATCTATCTCGAAGACGGCTCGGACATCGAGCGCGAGCTTTACCTCGCCCTGCTGGTCGACCGTAAGACCAGCCGCGTCTCCTTCGTCTGCTCGACCGAAGGCGGCATGGACATCGAAGAGGTCGCCGCCTCGACGCCGGAAAAGATCCTGTCGTTCTCGGTCGACCCGGCCACCGGCTACCAGCCGTTCCACGGCCGCCGCATCGCCTTCTCGCTCGGCCTCAAGGGCGCGCAGGTGAAGCAGGCGGTGGCGCTGATGGGCATTCTCTACAAGGCCTTCATCGAGAAGGACATGGAGATGCTGGAAATCAACCCGCTGATCGTGACCGACTCGGGCGATCTCAAGGTGCTCGACGCCAAGCTCGGCTTTGACAACAACGCGCTCTATCGCCAGCCCGAGATCCTCGAACTGCGCGACACCACCGAAGAGGACCCGAAGGAACTCGAGGCCTCGAAATACGATCTCAACTACATCGCGCTCGACGGTGACATCGGCTGCATGGTGAACGGCGCCGGCCTAGCCATGGCGACGATGGACATCATCAAGCTCTATGGCGCCGAGCCCGCCAACTTCCTCGACGTCGGCGGCGGCGCGACCAAGGAAAAGGTCACCGAAGCCTTCAAGATCATCACCTCGGACCCCAACGTGAAGGGCATCCTGGTGAACATCTTCGGCGGCATCATGCGTTGCGACATCATCGCCGAGGGCGTGATCGCCGCGGTGAAGGAAGTCGGCCTCGAAGTGCCGCTGGTGGTGCGTCTCGAAGGCACCAACGTGGAACTGGGCAAGGAGATCATCGCGAACTCCGGGCTCAACGTGATCGCGGCCGACGATCTGGCCGACGGCGCGCAGAAGATTGTCAAAGCGGTGAAAGGCTGAACCGATGGCTATTCTCGTCAACGAAAACACCAAGGTCATCACCCAGGGCTTCACCGGCTCGCAGGGCACCTTCCACTCGGAACAGGCGATCGCCTACGGCACCAAGATGGTCGGCGGCGTGACCCCCGGCAAGGGCGGCACCGAGCACCTCGGCCTGCCGGTCTTCAACTCGGTCCATGAGGCCAAGGCCGTCACCGGCGCCGATGCCTCGGTGATCTACGTGCCGCCGCCCTTCGCCGCCGATTCGATCCTCGAAGCGATCGACGCCGAGATTCCGCTGATCGTGGCGATCACCGAGGGTATCCCGGTGCTCGACATGATGAAGGTCAAGCGCGCGCTGATGGACAGCAAGTCGATGCTGATCGGGCCGAACTGCCCGGGCGTCATGACCCCGGATGCCTGCAAGATCGGCATCATGCCGGGCTCGATCTTCAAGCGCGGCTCGGTGGGCGTCGTCTCGCGCTCGGGCACGCTGACCTATGAAGCCGTGAAGCAGACCACCGACATCGGCCTCGGCCAGTCGTCGGCGGTGGGCATCGGCGGCGACCCGATCAAGGGCACCGAGCATATCGACGTGCTCGACATGTTCCTCGACGACCCGGAGACCCAGTCGATCATCATGATCGGCGAGATCGGCGGCAGCGCCGAGGAAGAGGCCGCCGAGTTCCTCAAGGAACAGAAGGCCAAGGGCCGCTGGAAGCCGACCGCCGGTTTCATCGCCGGCCGCACCGCCCCGAAGGGCCGCCGCATGGGCCATGCCGGCGCCATCGTCTCGGGCGGCTCGGGCGACGCGGAATCGAAGATCGAAGCGATGAAATCCGCTGGCATCGTCGTTGCCGACAGCCCCGCCTCGCTCGGCCAAGCCGTGCTCAAGGCCATTGAACTGGCCAAATAAGACCGTATGTGCACAACGGCAGGGCGGAGCACCGCCCTGCCGACACACAGGTTCTGGAACGAAAATGGGACCAGCCGACCCCCACCCGGCCTGCGCTGCAAGGTCGTCCGCCCGATCGGAGCGCCAACCGCGCTCCGATAAGCGCATTCTGCCGCCGGTCGTGCGCGACCCTCGGCTGACCTCCTGGAGCAAGCTGACCTCGCCCCCCGGCCGCGCCACCGGCGCCAGCGCCGTCGCTTCCATCGCCCTGCGGAACAATTTCTCACTTATCGAGGTTCGTCCATGAACGACCAATCCCCCAACGACCAGTTCAAATCCCAGAGCTTCATGCAGGGGGCGAACGCGGCCTATCTCGAACAGCTCTACGCCCGCTATGCCAATGACCCGAGCGCCGTGGACGAGGCCTGGCAGGTCTTCTTCCGCGCGCTGGGCGACAGCGAGCTCGAGGTCAAGCACGAGGCCCAGGGCCCGTCCTGGATGCGCAACGACTGGCCGCCGACGCCCGGCGGCGATCTGATCAACGCGCTCGACGGCCAATGGCCGGAAGAGGCCAAGCCCGCGAAAGTCGCCGAGAAGGTCAAGGAAAAGGCCGCCGAGAAGGGCGTCACGATTTCCGAAGAGCAGGTCAAACGCGCCGTGCTCGATTCCGTGCGCGCGCTGATGATCATCCGCGCCTACCGGATCCGTGGCCACCTCGCCGCCGATCTCGATCCGCTGGGGATGCACGGCAGCCAGCCGCATCCCGAGCTCGACCCGGCCGCCTATGGCTTTACCGAAGCCGACATGGACCGGCCGATCTTCATCGACAACGTGCTCGGCCTGCAGGTCGCCACGATGCGGCAGATCATCGACATCGTGAAGCGCACCTATTGCGGCACTTTCGCGCTGCAATACATGCATATCTCCGACCCGGAAGAGGCCGCCTGGCTCAAGGAACGGATCGAAGGCTATGGCAAGGAAATCACCTTCACCCGTGAAGGCCGCCGCGCCATCCTCAACAAGCTGGTCGAGGCCGAGGGCTTCGAGAAATTCCTGCATGTGAAATACATGGGGACCAAGCGGTTCGGCCTCGACGGCGCCGAAGCGCTGGTGCCGGCGATGGAGCAGATCATCAAGCGCGGCGGCAATCTCGGCCTCAAGGAGATCGTCGTCGGCATGCCGCACCGCGGCCGCCTGTCGGTGCTCGCCAACGTGATGTCGAAGCCCTATCGCGCGATCTTCAACGAATTCCAGGGCGGCAGCTACAAGCCCGAGGATGTCGACGGGTCGGGCGACGTGAAATATCACCTCGGCGCCTCGTCGGACCGCGAGTTCGACGGCAACAAGGTCCACCTGTCGCTGACCGCCAACCCCTCGCACCTCGAGGCGGTGAACCCGGTCGTGCTCGGCAAGGCCCGCGCCAAACAGGCCCAGCTCAACGACATCGACCGCACCCAGGTGCTGCCAGTGCTGCTGCATGGTGACGCGGCCTTCGCGGGTCAGGGCGTCGTGGCCGAGGGCTTCGGCCTGTCCGGCCTCGTCGGCCACCGCACCGGCGGCACGATCCATATCGTCGTGAACAACCAGATCGGTTTCACCACG
>QKJR01000045.1 GCA_003249215.1 Rhodobacterales bacterium | reverse complement strand
CACCTGCGAGTGGGTCACCAACGAATGGGACAGCATCATCCCGAACCTGCTCTCGGGCAACTATGACACGATCATCGCCGGGATGAGCATCACCGACGAGCGCAAAGAGACGATCGACTTCACCCAGAACTACATCCCGCCGGCGGCCTCGGCCTATATGGCGCTTTCGGCGGATGCCGATCTCAAGGGTGTGGTCTCGGCGCAGGTCGGCACGATCCAAGCCGATTACATTGCCAAATCGGGCGCGACGCTTCTGGAGTTCGCGACCCTCGACGACACCGTGGCGGCTGTGAAGAACGGTGAGGCCGATGCAGTCTTCGCCGACAAGGATGCGCTCGCGCCCTTCGTGACCGATGGCGCCGACTATGTCTGGGCCGGCGAAGAAGTGCCGCTCGGCGGTGGCGTCGGCATCGGCCTGCGCCAGTCGGACACCGAGCTCAAGGGCAAGTTCGACGCCGTCATCACCGAGATGAAGGCCGATGGCTCGCTCAATGAGATGATCAAGAAATGGTTCGGCGACGACGCCGCGACCTTCTGAGCGAAAGGCCCGCGGCGGGCCGCGTCTGACCCCTGACGGGTCGGACCGCCCGCCGCGGGCGCATCCCCATGTTCGCAAGCTGCGCCGATCCCAAGACCCTCGAGGGCCTCGCCTGGCTGATGTGCTACCTGACCTCGGGCAAGCACATGCTGTTCTATGGCTCGTTCTTCGTGGTACTCGCGCTGATGCTGATTGTGGCGCCCGTTGCGCTCGCCTTCGGCTTTGGCGGGGCGCTGGCGGCGCGCTCGCATTTCGCGCCGCTTCGGTGGTTCGGCAAGGGCTATACCGCGATGGTGCGCGGCGTGCCCGATATCATCTTCTTCCTCTTCGTGCCGGTGGCGATGGATCAGGGCCTCGAATGGCTGCGCCATCTCTATAAATGCCCGTCAACCGGGGAACCGGTCTGGTCGAATGGCGAGTTCAACGTCTGCGCCGCGGCTAAGATCCCGCTCTCGACCACGCCGCAGATCTGGCACGAGGTCTATGGTTTCGCGCTCGCCGTCGTAGCCTTCGCCATCGTCTTCGGCGCCTTTGCCGCCAACGTCCTTTACGGCGCGATGAATGCGGTCCCGCGGGCACAACTGGAAACCGCCGAGGCCTATGGCATGTCACCTGCCCAGGTGCGCCGCCGCATCCTGATCCCGCAGATGTGGACCTATGCGCTGCCGGGCCTGTCGAACCTCTGGCTCATCCTGATCAAGGCGACACCGCTGCTGTTCCTGCTCGGCGTCGAGGATATCGTCTATTGGGCGCGCGAGCTCGGCTCGACCAAATCGCAGATCTATGATTATCCGCACCCCGACTGGCGCGTGTGGTATTTCCTCGCGCTCCTCGTCTATTACCTCGGCATGACCCGAATTTCCGAGATCCTGCTCGGGCGTCTGACCACGCGGCTTGCGCGCGGTCAGGCGACGATGGCGGGCGAGGCGATGCGAAAGGCGGGCGCATGAGCTGCATCGACATCATCGCCGATTATGGCCTGCGCTCGATCGGCATCGGCGAGCGGGTGCTGCCGCGGGGCGACGTGACGCTCTGCCATCAGTTTACGCTGATCGGCTCGGGGCTGATCTGGAACCTCTATTTCGGTGTGCTGGCGCTGGCGCTCGGCTTCGTCTTCGCCACTGCGCTGGCGCTCGCCAAAGCGGCCGAGAGCCCCTGGCTGCGCAAGCCCGCGGAATGGTTCATCTTCCTCTTCCGCGGTTCGCCGCTCTTCATCCAGTTCTTCCTCGCCTATGAGGCACTCGTTCTGCTGCCGAAATCCGGCATCCCGATCTTCGGCTTCACCATCGAAACCGCATGGACGACCAAAGCCTGGGCGGGCGCACTCTTCGTTCTCTTCCTGAACACCTCGGCCTATTCGGCGGAAATCTTCTATGGCGCGCTGCGCGCGGTGCCCAAGGGCGATATCGAGGCGGCCGAGGCCTATGGCTTCACCGGCTGGAAGAAGTTCCGCAAGGTCCTCTGGCCGACCACGCTGCGGCTCGCCTGGCCTGCCTACACGAACGAGGCGATCTTCCTCTTCCACGCCACCACGCTTGTCTATTTCTCGGGCTTCCCGGCGTTCCAGCAGCGCGGCGACGCGCTCTATTACGCGAAGTTTTTCGCGGACAAGACGTTCAACCCATTCATCCCCTACCCGATCGCGGCCTTCTATTTCGTCTGCATGACGCTCACCCTGATCGGGCTCTTCGGGGTGATCAACCGCCGCCTGAACCGGCATCTTCCGGGGCAATCCCGCCCCAAGCTCAGGATCAGGCCGCAAATCATCAGGTGAGGACATGGACTGGCTGAAGGAACACCCCGAGGTGCGCACCATTCGCGTGGCAGCGGCCGACTTGAACGGGGTGGCACGGGGTAAGCGCATACCCGCACGCTTTGCAAGCAAGGTATTTACCGAAGGGACGCGGTTTCCCTTCTCGGTGATGAACCTCGACATCTGGGGCGAGGATATCGAGGATAGCCCGCTGGTCTTCGAGACCGGCGATTGCGATGGGCTCCTGATGCCGACCGAGCGCGGCTTCATGCCGATGCCATGGCTCTCGTCGCCCACCGCCCTTCTGCCGATCTGGATGTTCCACATGGACGGCCGCCCCTATGCCGGCGATCCGCGGCAGGCGCTGGCGCGTGTGGTCGACCGCTACAAGGCCGCGGGGCTGTCGGCGGTGGTGGCGACCGAGCTCGAGTTCTTCCTGATCGACGATTCCGGCAAGACCCTGCGCGTGCCGCCCAGCCCCCGCTCGGGCAAGCGCCGCACCGGGGGCGAGACGCTGTCCTTGCGCGCGCTCGACACCTTCGACGCCTTCTTCACCGCGCTTTATGACGCCTGCGAGGAAATGGACATCCCCGCCGATACGGCGATTTCCGAGGCGGGCCCGGGGCAGTTCGAGATCAACCTGATGCATCAGGCCGATCCCTTGAAGGCCGCCGATGACACCTGGCTTTTCAAGATGCTGGTGAAGGGCCTCGCGCGCAGCCACGGCTTTGCCGCGAGCTTCATGGCCAAGCCCTATGACATCTGGGCCGGGAACGGGATGCACACGCATTTCTCGGTGCTGGACGCCGAGGGCAAGAACATCTTCAACGATGGCGGGTCGAAGGGCTCGGACGCGCTGCGCCACGCGGTCGGCGGCTGCATGGCCGCGCTGCCCGGCTCGACGCTGATCTTCGCGCCCCATGAGAACAGCTATGACCGGCTGGTACCCAACGCCCATGCCCCCACCGGCATCGGCTGGGCCTATGAAAACCGCACCGCAGCCCTGCGCATCCCGGCCTCGGGACCCGCGGCGCGGCGGATCGAGCATCGGGTCGCGGGGGGAGACGTGAACCCCTATCTGATGATCGCCGCGATCCTTGGCGCGGCGTTGATCGGGATCGAGGACAAGATCGACCCGGGCGATCCGATCGTCGGCAATGCCTATGCACAGGGGCTCGCGCAACTGCCCGCGACCTGGAACATGGCGATCAACAACTTTGCCGAGGACCCGCTGATCCGCAGGATCTTCGACACCGAACTCGTCGAGAACTTCCTGATGACCAAGCGGCAGGAAATCCACTACATGGCGGAACTCTCCGATCAGGAGCAGACCGAGCTCTATCTGGATACCGTCTGAGGGGCTCTGCCCCTCGGCCCCTGGCCTCACCCCGGGATATTTGAACACAGATGATGAACAGGGTTTTCTCATCATCTGTGTAAAAAATATCCTCGGGGGGTGAATTCGGCGAAGGCCGAAG
>QKJR01000031.1 GCA_003249215.1 Rhodobacterales bacterium | reverse complement strand
CAACTCGCCCGAGAAGCTCCTGGTGCTGAATTTCCCCGATCTGACGCCGCCCACGCTGATCGCGCGCGATCTCGAGACGATCCGTGCCTTCAAGGCGCGCCACGGCGACATCATCCTGAAACCGCTCTACGGCAATGGCGGCGCGGGCGTCTTCCGGCTCGATCCGAACGACCGCAACCTCGCCTCGCTGCACGAGCTCTTCTCGGGGATCAATCGCGAGCCGCTGATCGCGCAGAAATATCTGCCCGCGGTCGTCAAGGGCGACAAGCGGATCATCCTCATTGACGGCGAGCCGGTCGGCGCGATCAACCGGGTTCCGGCCGCGGGCGAGACGCGCTCGAACATGCATGTCGGCGGGCGGCCCGAGAAGGTCGAGCTGAGCGCGCGTGACCGCGAGATCTGCGAGCGGATCGGCCCGGTGCTGCGCGAGAAGGGCCAGATCTTCGTCGGCATCGACGTGATCGGCGACTGGCTGACCGAGATCAACGTGACCTCGCCCACCGGCATCCAGGAACTTGAGCGCTTCGACGGCACCAATACCGCCGCGCGGATCTGGGAGGTGATCGAGGCGAAGCGGGCGGCGGGATGAGCCTGCGGCTGAGCGCGCTCAATCTCGGGTTGCGGCTTCTGGTCAAGCCCGAGCTTGCGCGGCTCGACGATCCGCTGCGGGCGCGCGTCGAGATGGAGGCGGCCTCGCATGCCTGGCTCGGCTCGCCCGCGCGGGTCGCGCCTGTCTGGCGCCACCTGCAGGGGGCGGAGCGCAGGGTGAGCGCGCTGAGCGCGCGTCCGGGGCGTGGGGCCGAGCCCGACGTGGCGGTCCTGTTCCTGCATGGCGGCGCCTATGCGGCCGGCTCGCCGCTGTCGCATTGGGCGCTTTACGGCGAATTGGCGCGTCGCAGCCGGATCGAGCACGTCGCGCCGGCCTATCGGCTCGCGCCCGAGCACCCGTTTCCGGCCGCGCTCGAGGATGCGATGGCCGCCTGGCAGGGGCTTTGTGCGTGCGGCTTTGCGCCCGGCCAGATCGCGATCGCGGGCGACAGCGCGGGCGGCGGGCTCGCTCTGGCGCTGCTCGCGCGGCTCTGCGCCGAAGGGACGCCGCCCGCGGGGCTCGTGGCCTTCTCGCCCTGGACCGACCTGACCGGCTCCGGCGCCTCGCTGCGCGAGAATGCCCGGCGCGATCCGCTGCTGCCGGTCACGCGCCTCGGCGTGACGGTCGAGCGTTACCTGCAGGGCGCGCCGGCCGACGATCCGCGCGCCTCGCCGCTTTTTGCCGCCTTCCCGGGCTGTCCGCCGATCCATCTGCAACATTCCGAGAGCGAGATCCTGCGCGACGACACCTTGCGCATGGCCGACCGGCTGCGCGGCTTCGGGGCCGAGGTCACGGTCCAGAGCTGGCCGCATGCGCCCCATGTCTGGCAGATGTTCCACGGCTGGATCCCCGAGGCGCGCGACGCGCTCGATGATGCCGCGGGGGCGTTACGCCGGATGCTCGGCCGGTCCTGACCCCCGGCTTCCCGCCTGTCCGACCTATCCGATCCCACTGCTCAGCCGATAGCTCACCGCCTCGGCCAGATGGGGCCCCCGCACCGCATCGGCGCCCTCGAGATCGGCGATCGTGCGCGCGGCGCGCAGGATCCGGTGATAGCCCCGCGCCGTAAGCCCGAAGCGCTCGGCCACGCGGGCGATCAGCGCCGCGCCCTCGGCATCAGGAGTCGCGATCTCCTCGAGGAGCCGCCCCTCGGCCTCGGCATTGACGCGGGTCGCGGGATGACCGGCGAAACGCTCGGCCTGACGCGCCCGCGCGCGTGCTACCCGTTCGGCCACCTCGACCGAGCTCGCCCCCTCGGGCGGGCGCCCGATCTCCGCGAGACTGACCGCCGGCACTTCGATGCGCAGGTCGAACCTGTCCATCAGCGGCCCCGAGATCCGCCCGAGATAGTCCGCGCCACATTGCGGCGCCCGCGCACAGGCCCGCGCCGGATCGCCGAGATAGCCGCATTTGCAGGGGTTCGCCGCCGCCACCAAGAGGAATCGGCAGGGGTAGCGGATATGGGCATTGGCGCGCGCCACCACCACCTCTCCGGTCTCGATCGGCTGGCGCAGGGTCTCGAGCACCGCGCGGGGAAACTCGGGAAACTCGTCCATGAACAGAACGCCGTTATGCGCGAGACTCACCTCGCCCGGCCGCGCGCCGCGCCCGCCGCCGATCATCGCCGCCATCGAGGCGGTGTGATGAGGCTCGCGGAACGGGCGGAGCCGCGAGATGCCGCCCTCGGAGAGGAGCCCCCCCAGCGAATGGATCATCGAGGTCTCGAGCGCCTCGGCGGGCGAGAGCGGCGGCAGGATGCCGGGCAGCCGCGCCGCGAGCATGGATTTGCCCGATCCGGGCGGGCCCACCATCATCAGGTGATGCCGCCCGGCCGCCGCGATCTCGAGCGCGCGTTTGGCGCGGGTCTGTCCCTTGACGTCGCGCAGGTCGCGTTGGGGGGGGGCGCCCTGCACCTCGCCCGGGCGGGCGCGGGGCAAGGGGGACTGGGCGGTGATGTGGCGGATCGCCTCGGCGAGGGTGGCGGGGGCGAAGACCGGCGTTGCGGCGACCCAGGCCGCCTCGGCCCCGCAGGCGCGCGGGCAGATCAGCGCGCGATCCTCCTCGGCGGCGGCCATCGCGGCGGGCAGGGCGCCGAGCACCGCGATCAGCCGCCCGTCGAGCGCCAGCTCGCCCACCGAGACGATCCCCTCGATCTCTTCGGGCGGCAGGATCCCGATCGCGGCGAGCACGGCCAGCGCGATCGGCAGGTCGAAATGCGACCCCTCTTTGGGCAGATCGGCGGGCGAGAGATTGATCGTGAGCTTCTTCATCGGCAACGCGATCGACATCGCGGCAAGCGCCGCACGCACCCGCTCGCGCGCCTCCGACACCGCCTTGTCGGGCAGGCCGACGACCGAGAACCCGGGCATGCCCGCCGATTGCGCGCATTGCACCTCGACGAGGCGCGCCTCGACCCCCTCGAAGGCCACGGTATAGGTCTTGGCGACCATGCCTGAGACATCCCCTGTCGAATTCGGGCCCGGCTCCTGTGCAGATCGGGCGGGCCAACTGTGCGGCCATTCACGAGGAATCGCTACCCCGACATGGTTGCCAAGGCGTTAATTCTGCTTATGTTAGCCCTACCGCCCCCGTTCGAGCGCGAAGTTCTCCGGTTGGTGGCCCTTCGGTTCCTGCCCGTTCCTGCATTGCGCCTGCCCGCATCCGGCGGGGCTCCGGCGTCGGCAAGGTCCGGATACCATAGAAAAGCACTAAACATTTTTCTGTGAGGAACCAAAGCAAGCGCAAGACATTATGTCCCCGAGGGCGCATAGTGGATTTGTAGAGACGCCGACAGCGGGCCGGGAGAGCCCGAGGAGACTGGGTATGGCACTCGAAGGCATGAACGACGACACCTTGCCGCGTCAGGCGATGCGCGCGGAATATCTCGATGCGGAAACCGAGGCCGCGCTGGCGCGGGCCTGGCGCGACGAGCGCGACGAACAGGCGCTGCACCGGCTGGTGACCGCCTATATGCGGCTCGCCATCGCCACGGCGGCCAAGTTCCGCCGCTATGGCGCGCCGATGAACGACCTCATTCAGGAGGCCTCGCTGGGCCTCATGAAGGCGGCCGACAAGTTCGACCCCGATCGCGGCGTGCGGTTTTCCACCTATGCGGTCTGGTGGATCAAGGCATCGATCCAGGAATTTGTGATGCGCAACTGGTCGATGGTGCGCACCGGCTCGACCAGCTCGCAAAAGGCGCTGTTCTTCAACCTGCGCCGGGTGCAGGCGCAGATCACCCGCGAGGCCGATGCCGAGGGGCTGTCGCTCGATGGCTCGCAGCTGCGCGAGCGGGTGGCGATCACGATCGGTGTGCCGCTCGCCGATGTCGAGATGATGGAAGGCCGGCTGTCGGGGTCGGATTTCTCGCTCAATGCCGTGCAATCGGGTGACGAGGATGGCCGCGAATGGGTCGAGACGCTGGAAGACGACGGCGCGGGCCCCGAAGAGAACGTGACCGAGGCGCATGACGGTGCGCTGATGCGCGACTGGATCGGCGAGGCGATGGGCCGGTTGACCGACCGCGAGGCCTATATCGTGCGCGAACGCCGCCTGATCGAGGAGCCGCGCACGCTTGAAAGCCTCGGGCAGGAGCTCGGACTGTCCAAGGAACGTGTGCGTCAACTCGAGGCGCAGGCCTTCGGCAAGATGCGCAAAAGCCTTGAAGGCCATGGCGAAGAGGTGGCAAGCCTTCTCGCATGATGCGCTTGCCTGTCTTCCCGTCCCTTCTTGCCTGCGTTGCCCTGATGGCGGCGCAGGCGGCTCCTGCCGATGAAATACCCCCCGCCGATCTGCCCGCGCGGATCGAGGCGGCCGCACCGCAGGTGCTCGTGCTCGGCGAGGTGCATGACAATCCCTCGCATCACCTCAATCAGGCGGCCGGCGTTGCGGCGCTGGCCCCCAGTGCGCTTGTCTTCGAGATGCTGAGCCCCGAGCAGGCGGCCAGGGTCACCCCCGATCTGATCGCCGATCCCGCGCGTCTGGCCGAGGTGCTCGACTGGGCCAATTCCGGCTGGCCCGATTTCGCGCTCTATGCGCCGATCTTCGCCGCGGCGCCCGAGGCGCGGATCGTCGGCGCCGCCCTGCCGCGCGCCGAGGTGCGCCGGGCGATGGCAGAGCCTCTGGCCGATGTCTTCGGCGGGGGGGCCGCGGATTATGGCCTCGACCGGCCCTATGCGCCCGATCTGCAGGCCGCGCTCGAAGCAGAGTCGCAAGCCGATCACTGCAACGCCCTGCCGCCCGAGATGCTGCCCGGCATGGTTGCGGCACAAAGGCTGCGCGATGCGGCTTTTGCCCGGGCGACGATCTCTGCGCTCGACGCCACCGGCGGGCCGGTCGCGGTGATCACCGGCACGGGGCATGCCCGCGCCGATCGCGCGGTGCCCGCGATGATCCGGGCCGCGCGCCCCGAAGTTGCGGTCGTCACGCTCGGCCAGCTCGAAGTTTCCCCGGGGGAGACGGTCGAGCCCGATCAGCCCTTCGACTGGTGGATCGTCACGCCGCCAACCGAGCGCCCCGATCCCTGCGCAGCGTTCAACTAGGCGCCACGCTTGCGCCGCGCGGTCGGGCCGCCTAAACCTGAGCCAACAACGGGGGCGATCATGCTGGCGGGCAAGCGAATTCTTCTGATCATCGGCGGCGGGATCGCGGCCATCAAACTGCCCGAGCTGATCCGCGCCCTGCGCGCTCAGGGCGCCTCGGTCACCCCGGTGCTGACCGCGGGGGGCGCGCAATTCGTCACGCCGCTCTCGATTGCGGCGCTGGCGGGGAACCCGATCCATACCGATCTCTTTGACCTCACGACGGAGGCGGAGATGGGCCATATCCAGCTCTCACGCTCGGCCGATCTGGTGGTGGTGGCGCCGGCGACGGCCGATCTGATGGCCAAGATGGCGGGCGGGATCGCCAATGATCTGGCCTCGACGCTGCTCTTGGCGACCGATACCCCCGTGCTGATCGCGCCCGCGATGAATGTGCGGATGTGGGAGCATCCGGCGACCGCGCGCAACCGCGCGACGCTCGCCGCCGATGGGATCCGCTTCGTGGGCCCGAATGCGGGCGAGATGGCCTGCGGCGAGTTTGGCGAGGGGCGGATGGCGGAGCCGGCCGAGATCGTCGCGGCGATCTCCGCAATGCTGGCCGATGGCCCGCTCAAGGGGCGGCACGTTCTGGTGACCTCCGGCCCGACGCATGAGCCGATCGACCCGGTCCGCTATATCGCCAACCGCTCCTCGGGCGCGCAGGGCACGGCGCTGGCTGCGGCGCTGCGAGACCTCGGCGCGCGGGTGACGTTTGTGACTGGCCCGGCCAGCGTTGCGCCGCCCGAAGGGGTCACCGTGATCCGCGTCGAGACGGCGCGCGAGATGCTCGAGGCCGTCGAGGCCGCGCTGCCTGCCGATGCGGCGGTGTTTGCCGCGGCCGTGGCCGACTGGCGCGTCGCCAATGCCGCCGGGCAGAAGATGAAAAAGGACGGCAAGGGCAGCCTGCCCGCGCTCGAATTCGCCGAGAACCCCGATATCCTCGCCATCGTCTCGCAGATGAAGGCGGGCCGGCCCGGCCTCGTCGTGGGCTTCGCCGCCGAGACCCATGAGGTCGAGCGCCACGCCACCGAGAAGCGTGCGCGCAAGGGCTGCGACTGGATCGTCGCGAATGACGTGAGCCCGGGCACCGGGATCATGGGCGGCACCGAGAATGCGGTGACGATCATCGACGCGACGGGCGCCGAGCATTGGGAGCGGATGGGCAAGGCCGAGGTTGCCCGGCGGCTGGCGGCGCGCATCGCCGCGGCGCTGGGCGCGGGGTGAGGGCGCAAAAAGGGGAGTATTTGGACTAAGAAAAAGGCCCATGTTTTTTCTTGGCATAAATACTCGAAATGGAAGGTTCCGGCGAAGGGGCAGGGCATGAGCACACCGATCATCAAGGTTCTGCGCGAGGAGTGGGCCGATCCGGGCATCGCCCTGCCGCGCTATGAGACGGCAGGCGCCGCGGGCGCCGATATTCGCGCGAACCTGAAGCCCGAGGACCGCGAAACCGGCTTCACGCTGGCGCCGATGCAGCGCGCGGTGGTGCCCACGGGGTTGCGCGTGGCGATCCCCGATGGCTTCGAGATGCAGATCCGCCCGCGCTCCGGCCTCGCGCTCAAACATGGCATCAGCCTGCCCAATACGCCCGGCACGATCGACAGCGATTATCGCGGGCCACTCGGGGTTTTGCTGATCAATTTCGGGTCTGAGCCCTTCACGATCGCCCATGGTGAGCGCATCGCCCAGGCGGTGATCGCGCCAGTGGTGCAGGCGAGCTATGCGGTGGTCGAGGATCTCGACGCCACCGCGCGGGGCGAGGGCGGGTTTGGCTCGACCGGGCGGGGCTGAGCCTTGGCGGGGCTGATCCTCATGGCGGGCCTCGTGGGGCTCGGCCTCTGGCTCAAGGCGCCGCGGGGGCTCGTGCTCGGGGCGGTCGCGCTGATCTGGGCGGGGATCGTTCTGGCGCATCTGGCGTTGCCGGGGTCGGCGCTGGCTCGGGCGGTTGGCGGCAGCTTGCCGACCTGGGTCGGGCTTGGGGTGGTCGCCGTGCTCGTGCTGGCCTATCGCGCGATGCTGCAGCGTCTGCGCGTGCGCGCCGTGGCACCGGTCAGCGCGCCGCAGCAAGCCAAGTCCGGCGCGTTTTCCGAGGCTGAGCTCGAACGCTATGCCCGCCACATCTTCCTGCGCGAGATCGGCGGGCCGGGGCAGAAGAAGCTCAAATCCGCCAAGGTTTTGGTGGTGGGCGCGGGCGGGCTCGGCTCGCCGGTCCTCCTCTATCTCGCCGCGGCCGGTGTCGGCACGATCGGTGTCGTGGATGACGACACGGTCAGCGCCTCGAACCTGCAGCGGCAAGTGATCCACCGCGAGGCGGACCTCGGCCTGCCCAAGGTCTTCTCGGCCGAGCGGGCGATGAAGGCGCTCAACCCTTTCGTGACGGTGCGCCCCTATAACCGCCGCCTTGGCCCCGAAGATGCCGCGGCGCTGGTGGCGGAGTATGACCTGATCCTTGACGGCACCGACAATTTCGACACCCGCTATTTGCTCAACGCGGCCTGTGTGGCGGCGGGCAAGCCGCTTTTGTCCGGCGCGATCTCGCAATGGGAGGGGCAGCTTTCGCTCTACGATCCGGCGCGGGGCGCGCCCTGTTATGCATGCGTCTTTCCGCAGACGCCCGCGCCGGAGCTGGCGCCCTCTTGTGCCGAGGCGGGCGTGGTCGGCGCCTTGCCCGGTGTCGTGGGCTCGATGATGGCGGCCGAGGCGATCAAGGCGATTACCGGGGCGGGGGCCTCGGCGCGCGGGCGTCTGATGATCTACGACGCGCTCTGGGGCGAAAGCCGGCAGATCGCGGTGAAGCGGCGGGCGGATTGCGTGGTCTGCGGAACCCCGCACTAAGCGCAGAGCCGCGCCTGCTGGACAGGGCCGGAGCGCGCGCCTAGCGTGGGGCGAGTTTGTGACAGGAGCCCCCCCGATGAAGTTTCCCGCCCTCCTTACCGCGCTGCTGATCGCGGCCCCCGCGCTCGCCGAAATGCCCGACCTTGGCGGTCGTGCCGTCACCGTCGTGACCGAAAACGCCTATCCGCCGCTGCAGTTCATCGACGCGAGCGGCGCGGCGGTCGGCTGGGAATATGATGCGATGGCCGAGATCGCCAAGCGGATCAACATGGCGGTCACCTATGAGAATTCGAGCTGGGATGCGATGATCCCCGCCGTTTCCGCCGGGCAGTTCGACATCGGCATGACCGGGATCACCATTCGCGACGACCGCAAGGAGGCGGTCGATTTCTCCGAGCCCTATATGCGGTCCGAAATGGTGATGATGGTGCGCGGCGATGAAAGCCGCTTTGCCGATGCCGCCGGGTTTGCCGCCGATCCCGCGTTGCTGATGGCCGCGCAGCCGGGCACCACGCCCTTCTATGTCGGGGTCTATGAGGTGCTCGACGGCAATGAGGCGAACCCCCGGATCAAGATGTTCGAGACCTTCGGCGCGGGTGTCGCGGCGCTGCGTGCGGGCGATGTCGATCTCGTGCTGACCGATGGCACCTCGGGGGCGGGCTATGTCGCGGCCTCGGAAGGCGCGCTCAAGATCGTGGGCGAGAAGCTCGGCACCGAGGATTTCGGCTTCATCTTTCCCAAGGGCTCGGATCTCGTCGCGCCGGTCAATGCCGCGATCGCGGCGATGCGGGCCGATGGCACGCTCGAGGCGCTCAACACCAAATGGTTCCTCGAGTATAAGATGGGGGAATGAGGGCGCCGGAATGAGGGCTCTTCCGGGGCGCGATTTCCCCTGGTGGCTCGTGGCGCTCATCGCTGCGGGCCTTTTCATCTTCGCCCATGTGCTGAGCGATGCGCTCTATGCCAAGGTGCTCGCGACGCTCTCGAAGGGGATCGGGATCACGGTTCTGGTGACGCTCGTCGCCTTTGCCGGGGCCACCGTGGTCGGCCTCGGGCTCGCGCTCGCCACGCTCTCGCGGTGGATCGTGCTGCGGCAGGCGGCACGGCTCTATATCGAGGTGATGCGCGGCGTGCCGATCATCGTGCTTCTGCTCTACGTCGCCTTCGCGCTGGTGCCGATGGTGGTGGCGGGCTGGAATGCGCTTGGCCTGCCGCAGGCCTCGACGCGGGGTTTTCCGCTGCTGTGGCGGGCGGTTTTGGCCCTCATCCTCGCCTATTCGGCCTTCATCGCCGAGGTGTTCCGCGCGGGGCTCCTCTCGGTCGATGTGGGCCAGATCGAGGCGGCCGAGGCGCTGGGCCTCGGGCCGTGGCAACGGTTTCGTCTGATCGTGCTGCCGCAGGCCCTGCGCACGATCCTGCCGCCCTTGGGCAATGATTTCGTGGCCATGGTCAAGGACAGCTCGCTCGTCTCGGTGCTGGGCGTCGCAGATATCACCCAGCTCGGCAAGGTCACGGCGGCGGGCAATTTCCGCTATTTCGAGACCTATAACATGGTCGCGCTGATCTATCTGACGATGACCATTACTCTGTCGCTTGCGCTCCGGCGCCTTGAAACCCGGTTGCGGGGGCGGGGCGGATAGGGTCGCCTCCGGCGGGAGTATTTGGGCCAGGAAAAACTCTTTTCGCTTTTTCCTGGGGAAAATACTCCGGGGGTGCGGGGGCTGGCCCCCGCTTCTGCCTTTCCCTTCCCGCGCCCCCGGCCTAGCTTGTCGCCCAAAGGAGACCCCCGATGACCAATCCGCTGCTGACCGACTGGACCGGCCCTTTCGCCCTGCCGCCCTTCGCAGATATCCATGACGAGGATTTCGGCCCGGCTTTTGACGCCGCGCTGACCGAGGCGCGCGCCCATATCGCCGCCATTGCCGAAAATCCCGAGGCGCCGACCTTCGCCAATACGATCGACGCGCTGGAACTGGGCGAGCAGGTGCTCGACCGGGTTTCGGGCGTTTTCTACAATCTCTCGAGTGCCGACAGCACGCCCGCGCGCGAGGCCTTGATGCGCGATCTGGCGCCGAAGATGGCGGCGTTCTCCTCCGAGGTGACGATGAACCCCGCGCTTTATGCGCGGATCGAGGCACTGTGGGAGGCGCGCGAGACGCTGGGCCTTGCCCCCGAACAGGCCCGCGTGCTCGAGCTTTACCGGCAGATGTTCGTGCGCGCGGGCGCCGCGCTTTCGGGCGATGAGGCCAAGCGCATGGCCGCGATCAAGGAGCGCCTCGCAGTCCTTTCGACCGCATTCTCGCAAAACCTTCTGGCGGATGAGCGCGACTGGTTCCGTCCGCTGGCCGAGGATGAGCTTGAGGGCCTGCCCGATTTCGTGGTCGAGGCCGCGCGCGGGGCGGGCAAGGAGCGCGGCGCCGAGGGGTCTGTGCTCACGCTCAACCGCTCGCTCATCGTGCCCTTCCTGCAATTCTCGCCGCGCCGCGACCTGCGCGAGATCGCCTATGAGGCCTGGGTGGCGCGCGGCGAAAATGGCGGTGCGACCGACAACCGCGCCAATGCGGCCGAGATCCTGAAGCTGCGCGAGGAGCGGGCGAAGCTGCTCGGCTTCAAGAGCTTCGCCGATTTCAAGCTCGAGCCCGAGATGGCCAAGACGCCCGAACATGTGCGTGACCTTCTTATGCGGGTCTGGGCGCCGGCGCGCGCGCAGGCCGAGCGTGACGCCGCCAAACTGACCGAAATGATGCATGAGGACGGGATCAACGGCGATCTCGAGGCCTGGGACTGGCGCTATTATTCGGAAAAACGCCGTGCCGCCGAATTCGATTTCGACGAGGGGCAGCTCAAGCCCTATCTCTCGCTCGACGCCATGCTCGGCGCGATGTTCGACACGGCAAACCGCCTCTTCCATCTCGAATTCCGCGAGATCGAGGGGCCTTTCTATCACCCCGATGTGCGCGGCTGGGAGGTCACGCGCGGGGGCAAGCATATCGCGGTGTTCCTCGGCGATTATTTCGCGCGCGGCTCGAAACGCTCGGGCGCCTGGTGCTCGGCGATGCGCTCGCAGCGCAAGCTCGGCTCGGATGTGCGCCCGATCGTGGTCAATGTGTGCAACTTCGCCAAGGGCGATCCGGCGCTGCTGTCCCATGACGACGCGCGCACGCTGTTTCATGAATTCGGCCATGCTTTGCATCAGATGCTGTCCGATGTGACCTATCAGTTCATCTCGGGCACCTCTGTCGCGCGCGATTTCGTCGAGCTGCCGAGCCAGCTTTACGAGCATTGGCTCGATGTGCCCGAGGTGCTGGAAAAACACGCGCGCCACTGGAAGACCGGGGAACCGATGCCCGAGGCGCTGCGTAAGAAACTCGAAGCCGCGGCGACCTATGATCAGGGCTTTGCCACGGTCGAATATGTCGCCTCGGCGATGGTGGATCTGGCGTTCCACGAGGGCGCCGCGCCCGCCGATCCGATGGCGATGCAGGCCAAGGTGCTCGCCGATCTCGGCATGCCCAAGGCGATCCGGATGCGCCATGCGACGCCGCATTTCAGCCATGTCTTCTCGGGCGACGGCTATTCCTCGGGCTATTACAGCTACATGTGGTCCGAGGTGATGGATGCCGATGCCTTCGCGGCCTTCGAGGAGGCGGGCGATCCCTTCGATCCGGCGACGGCCGCGCGGCTGGAGAAATACGTCCTCTCGGCGGGCGGATCGCGCGCGCCCGACAGTCTCTATACCGCGTTCCGGGGCAAGATGCCGGGGGTCGAGGCGCTGCTGAAGGGCCGCGGGCTGCTCGAGACCGCGTGAGGATGCGGCCGCGGGATCAGTCCCGCGGCTGGCCCCAGACATCCATGTGGATGATCACATCGGCGTTCGGATAGGCCTCGATGATCGCGCGCTTGAGGCTCGCGGCGATGTCATGCGCGGCCTCGAGCGACTGATCGCCATCGAGTTCGACATGGATCTGCACGAAGAGTTTCGCCCCGGCGGTGCGGGTCTTCAGGTCGTGAAAGCCGCGCACCCCGGGCCAGATCTGCGCGATTTCGGTCAGGCTTTCGATCACCTCGGGCGAGGCCTGCCGGTCCATCAGCGCATGCCAGCCGGCGATGCCGATCTTGACCGCGCCGCGCAGCATGACGAGGGCCGCGACAATCGCGATCACGCTGTCGACCCGGCCCCAGCCGAAGCGCGCCGAGAGGATCAGCGCGAGGATCGCGCCCAGCGTGGGCAGCAGATCGCCCACGTAATGCAGCATGTCGGCCGCCACCACCTTGTTGCCGGTGCGTTTTGCGACCCGCGCTTGCCAGCCGACGAGCCCGAGCGTGATCAGCGCCGAGGCCGCCATGACCCAGATGCCAACGCCCTCCTCGGCCAGTTCGGGCGCGGCATCGCCGGTGAGGCGCAGCACCCCGGCCCAGAGGATCGCAAGCCCCGACCCCGCCACGAAGATCGCCTGACCGAGCGAGGCCAGATCCTCGACCGAGCTGTGACCGAAGGCGTGATCCTCGTCGGCCGGGCGCGCGGCGTAGATGATCGCGCCGAGGCCTGCGAGCGAGATCAGAAGATCCATCGCCGAATCGGCGAGCGAGGCCGCGATCGAGAGCGCACCGGTCGCGACCAGCGCCCAGAGCTTGAGCGCGACGAGGATACTGGCCACCGAAACGGAGGCGAGCCCGGCCGAGAGGTTCAGCCGGTGATCGGGTTGGGGCTGGGCCATCGGATGTCCTCGCAGCTTCTGACGCGCCGGGAAGGGGCCGGGAATCGGGGAGGGCGCGCGGGCGCTCTGACTAGACCAGAGCGCCCGCCCCGTCACGGATTTATTCAGTCACGGATTTCTTCCGGGAACACGCCCCAGATCGCGGTCTTCTCGACCCAGCCATCGGCCTCGTCGGCGGTGATCTCGCACCAGTCGCGGGTGCAATCCTCGAGTTTCGCGATCGCCCCGGCCTCGGCACGGGCCACGACCGAGGCGCGCGGATCGGGGCGGGAATGCAGCTCGAGCATGTTTTCCACGACGATCACCGATCGCACCCCCGACAAGAGCGAATAATGCACCCAGCCGCCCGCGCCGTCGCGATCCTCGACGCGCCGCCAATGGCCGAATTCCGCGGTGATCTTGAGCGGCATGCCGGCATGGGTGAAAACCCAGTCGATCCGGTGGCTGAGCGAGGGGCCGCGCCGCGCGTTGCCCTCCGAGCCCTTGAGCGAGACGAATCGGGGCAGCGGTAGGTTGGTGACCGGACCGCGGCCCTTCTGCATCGCGACCGATTGCGCGACCGCCAGATCGTCGGGCGGCGGGCCGTCGTCCTCTTCCTGCGCCCGCCCGGGGCCCGCCCCGAGGCCAAGCCCCACCACCAGTGCCAGAACCGCGGCGCCCCGAAGACCCCGCGCCCATTCACGCCTCACCGCTTGCATTCGTCTCTGCCGCCTCATTCGGGGGCGTTGATCCGTCGCGCAAGAAAATTGCGCCTGACGGCCATAAAACGCCATTTTCCCACCTTGGGGGCCTTGTGTCTTCCCCCTTTGCAGGCCACTTTGCACCCAAGGAGAGGCCTTTGGAAGAGAGGAGAGCCCAACCATGCCCGCACCGCGGCTGAGTGTTGTCGTGACGCGACGGTTGCCCGAGGTCGTCGAGACCCGGATGAAGGAGCTGTTCGATGTGGAACTGCGTGAGGATGACCGGCCGCTGACGCGCGAGGAGCTGGTGGCGGCGATGGCGCGTGCCGATGTGCTCGTGCCGACGCTGACCGATCACATTGACGCGAACATGCTGGCGCAGGCGGGTGACCGGCTGCGGCTGATCGCGAATTTCGGCGCCGGGGTGGACCACCTCGACGTGGCCTCGGCGCGTCAGCGGGGGGTTCTCGTGTCGAATACCCCGGGTGTTGTGACCGAGGATACCGCCGATATGACCATGGCGCTGATCCTCGCGGTCACGCGGCGCATCCCCGAGGGGCTTGCCACGATGCAATCGGGCAAGTGGCCCGGCTGGTCGCCCACGGCCTTCCTTGGCGGTCGGATCGGCGGGCGTCGGCTCGGGATCATCGGCATGGGCCGGATCGGTCAGGCCGTGGCGCGCCGCGCGCGCGCTTTCGGGATGCAGATCCATTACCACAACCGCCGCCGTCTGCGCCCCGAGATCGAGGCCGAGCTCGAGGCGACCTATTGGGAGAGCCTCGACCAGATGACGGCGCGGATGGATGTGATCTCGGTCAACTGCCCGCACACGCCCTCGACCTTCCACCTGCTCAACGCGCGCCGGCTGAAGATGCTGAAACCCACGGCGGTGATCGTGAACACCTCGCGCGGCGAGGTGATCGACGAGAATGCGCTGATCCGCGGCCTGCAGGCGGGCGAGATTGCGGGCGCGGGGCTCGACGTGTTCGAGCATGGCGCGGCCTTCAACCCCGAGCTGCGGGCGCTGCCCAATGTGGTGCTTCTGCCGCATATGGGCTCGGCCACGGTCGAGGGCCGTGCCGAGATGGGCGAGAAGGTGATCATCAACATCAAGACCTTCGCCGATGGCCACCGGCCGCCGGATCTGGTCGTGCCCGGCATGGTCTGAGGGCCGTTGAAACAAGACGAAGGCCCGGGACGCAACGCGCATCCCGGGCCTTTTGATGTGCTTGGGTCAGAGCGGGAACTCCGACCTGCGCTAAACTCAGCCCTTGTATTCGGGCATCGCCTTCAGCTCCGCCTCGGTCGAGGCGATGTGCAGCGTCATGTCGTCGCCGTTCTGCATCAGCTCGATCTGTTCGGGGGCGATGGCCACCGATTTCTCGCCGATCCCGAGGAAGCCACCGACATCGACGATCACTTCGCTCACCTGCATCCGGTCGTCGAAGACGACATCGCTCACATCGCCCACGGTTTCGCCATCCGGGCCGAGAACCGATTTGCCGTGCAGCTCATCGGCGGTCAGCGATTGCCAGGCGGTATCGGTCGCGGCATCGGCCTCGAGTTGGACGACGGGCGCGCCATTGCCTTCGTTCATCGCGCCAGTCTCGACGGCGCCTTCGCCCTGAACCTCGGCCCGGATCGTGCCGTCCGTCATCGTCGCGCCGCCAATGTCCTGCGCCACGGCCGGCATCGCGAGGGTCAGGCCGAGGGCGGTGGTGATCAGAATGCGTTTCATGGGTCTCTCCCTTGTGTGTCGCGCCCGCAGGCGCCGGAAGCGGCAATGCCGCGCTGTGTGACAGGAGAACCCGGCCCCCGCCCGGATCGTTCCAGGGGCGCAGATGACAATGTTTTCAAGAGGGTGGCGGGAACCCGCTCAGCGTGAATACCGGCTGATCCGGGCCCGCTCCGGGGCCGCGGGCAACAGGGGCTGCGGGGCGCCTGTCTGGCGCAGGTTGCAGCGCGCGAGGAAGGGGGCGAGGCCCGGATGCGGCGCCTCACCGGTGTCGATCACCGCAAGCCCGCCGGGGCAGGGACCGGCCAGCAGAAGAGCTTCATCGGTGATCTCGCGGTCGGGCGCGCGCAGCGCCAGATTGGCGGCAAGCGCCACGGGGGCGAGGATCGCGGTCTCGCCCGGCGTCTCGGGCAGCGCTGCGGCCATCGCATCGAGCGGCACGCCCGGCAGCGGCGGATCTCGCGTCAGCATCGCGCCGATCGCGATCAGGAGCAGAAGGCCGAGCGCGGCCGACAGCGCCGCGAAAGCGGCACGGCCCCGCGCGCCGAGCCGCGCCATGACCCAGACCCCGGCCAGTGGCAGCGCGGGCAGGGCGAGCGGCAGGAACCAGCGCGAGGTCATCTTGGTCGCCCCCCCCACGAGCCCGCCGATCAGCACCAGCATCAGCGCGATCAGCACGAGCCGAAGCACGAGCCGCATCTCGCCGCGGGCGTCCGGGGGGAACGCCGCAGGCCCGCGTGCGACGAGGGCGAAGGCGCCGAGAACGAGCGCGGGCAACCCCGCAAATTCCACGAAATTGCGCGCGAAAGCCGAAAGCCAGAGCCGCCAGGCGGGGGCCTCGGTCGCGACGATCCCGAGCTTGCCCACCGAGGCGAAGGCGATCTCGGGGTGATGCGCCATCCACAGGCCAGTGGGGGCGATCAGCGCGAGCGGCAGCAGTCCGAGCCAGAGCGCCGCGGGGCGCCAGAGCACCCGCCCGCCGCCCGGGCTCAGCGCCAGCGCGCCGAGCAGCGCCGGGATCAGCGTGATGAAATTCCATTTCGCGAGCAGTCCGAGCCCGAAGAGAGCCCCGAGCAGCGCGAAACGCCACCCCCGCGGATCGGCGCGCAGTCGCAACAGCGCCAGCACCGCCGCCAAAGCGATCAGCGCGGCCAATGTGTTATGGGTGCGGATGCGCTGGCTCTCCCAGCTCAGCTCGGGCAACCACAGGAGCGCGAGCGTGGCGAGCCCCGCAAGCGCGAGCCGCTCGGGCGCCACCCAACGCCGGGCAAGGGCGAAGCCGGTCGCCGCGATCCCCCAGAGCACCAGCGCCTTGAGCGTGGCAAGGCCCAGGGCCCCGGGCCCGGTCAGGGCGAAGACCGCGCCCTGCGCCCAGATATAGAGCGGCGGCTGCGGCCCATAGCCCCAGTCGAGGTGTTGCGCCCAGAGAAAGGCCTCGGCCTCGTCGATATTGAACCGGTCGCCGAGCGTGACCCGCAGCACGGCCTGCGCCAGGAAATAGGCCGCGAACAGCCCGAGCCAGAAGCCGGGGCGCGCGGTCAGGCGGGGCAGGGATCGGGGCATCGCGGGTTCCTTTGGGCCTGACCCGGGTGTAGCAGGCGGGCGATGCGATTTCGAGGGGAGAGACGTCTAGCCGAACAGGGTCCGCGCCGCACCATAGCCGCGATGGGCCGCCGCGGAGGCGATTTGCGCCGGGGCGCTGGCGCCCGCCGCGCCGAACAAGGCGGCGAAGATTGCGCCTGCGGCATCGCGGGCAACGGCCTCCTCGGACCCGCTGGGCGCGCCTGCGCCGCCCGAGCCTGCGGCCTCGGTGATCCGGGCCAACCATTCCTCGCGGCGATGGCGCAACACGCTGTCCTCGGCCAGGGCACGGGCCTCGGCCTCTGCATCCTGCGGACCGGAGGCAAGGGCCGCGAGTGCGGCAAGGTCCGCGTCGTCGAAGGCGGGAAGGGGGTCCTCGGCGGTGCCCGCCTGCCGGGCCGCGATCTGAGCGGCGATCACGGACAGCGCCTGCGCCGTTCCGGCATGGCCAAGCGCGGCGCTCAGCCCATCCAGCGCGGCGTTTGCCCCGGGGGCCGCACTTTCGCTGGGCTTGCCCGCCGCCCCCGCCCCCGCCGCCGCGGCTTCGCCGGCGCCAGTGCCTGCGGCTCCGGGTGTCGCCTGACTGCCGACCGAGGTGCCGGTGCTAGCCCCCAATGCGCTTTCGATCACAAGGCCGATCTGTGTCGTTTCTGTCGGCGTGCTGGTGAGCGGCTGTGCCACCGGGGCGGCGGGTTCGGCCACCGTGCCCGGCTGCTGCGGCTGGCCGCTGGGCGTGCCGGTCGCGCCCGCACCGCCGGCGGGGTGATGGCTGCCCATCCACGCGCGCAGCATCGAGAACAGATAGTGAGCGATCAACATGGCGGGGCCGGGCGGTCTCGATCATTTCATTCAAATGCTGTCTATCCCGGTCCCGCGCGGGGGTCACCCGATGCCTGAAGACATGGTAAACTCGCTCCGCCGCCGCCGCTGCGCCCCCGACCTGCGGCCCGATCGGCCCCGGATGCGGGTCCGGCAGTCCGCCGCCGTGTCGCTTTTCGCCCGAAATTGTCGGGCGCGTGGCCCCCGCTCTGCGTCACTCTGGCACAACAGGACAAAAGTCATCCTCGGAGAGTCGTCCATGAAAACCCATGTCAAAGCTCTGGTCGTCGGCGGCGGGGCCGTCGGCTGCTCGGTCGCCTATCACCTTGCCAAGGCCGGTTGGGAGGTCATGCAGGTCGAGCGCGACGAGCTGACCTCGGGCTCGACCTGGCATGCGGCGGGTCTGCTGCCCTTGTTCAACATGGGCTATGCGACGACCCATATCCACAAATACTCGGTCGATTTCTACAAGACGCTCGAGGCCGAGACGGGGCTCAACGCGGGCTTCTCGATCTGCGGCAACCTGCGCATGGCTCAGACGCAGGAGCGGATGGACGAATACATGCTCTATTCGAGCGTGGCCGAGACGGCGGGCGTCTATCACGAGTTCTTGACGCCCGCGCAGATGAAAGAGCGTTGGCCGCTGATGGTCTCGGATGACCTCAAGGGCGCGCTCTTCCACCCGCAGGATGGCTATATAAACCCCGCCGATGTGACCCAGGCGATGGCCAAGGGCGCGCGCCAGCGCGGCGTCGAGATCGTGCGCAAGATGCAGGTCAACGCCTATAAATGGACCGGCTCGGAATGGATCGTCACGCTTGAGAAGATGATCGAGAAGGGCGGCAACCTGGTGGGTTCGGGCGAACTCGTCGATGTGCATGCCGAGCATGTCGTGACCGCGACGGGCAACCACGCGCAGCGCACCGCGCGGCTTCTGGGCATCAAGATCCCGGCGATCCCGGTCGAGCACCAGTTCGTGGTGACCGAGCCCGATCCGGCGCTGGTCGCCTGGCGTGCGGCGGGCAACCCCGAGCACCCGGTGCTGCGCGATGCCGATGCGAAATGGTATGTCCGCGAGGAACGCGGCGGCTGGATCCTCGGCCCCTATGAGCGCAACGCGCCCGCGCGCTTCATCTACGACGTTCCGGAGACCTTCCGCGCCGACCTCTTCCCGCTCGATCTGGAACGGATCGAGGAAGAATACATGTCGATGATCCACCGTCTGCCGAGCACCGAAACGGTCGGCCTCAAGGACGATTTCAACGGCCCGATCTGCTACACCCCCGATGGCAACCCGCTCGTGGGCCCCGCGCCCGGGCTGCGCAACATGTGGCTGGCCGAGGGCTTCTCCTTCGGCATCACCGCGGCGGGCGGCACCGGCTATTACCTCGCGCAGATGATGGTCGAGGGCGAGGCCGAGATCGACATGGCGTCGCTCGATCCCAAGCGTTACGGCTCGTGGATGACCACGGACTATGCGGTGAAGAAGAACGAGGAATGCTACGAGCACGTCTTCATCCTGCACCACCCGGACGAAGAGCGCGAAGCGGCCCGCCCGCTGCGCACCGCCCCCGCCTATGACCGCCAGATCGCGCTTGGCGCGCAGATGGGTCAGGTGAACGGCTGGGAACGCCCGAACTACTACGGCCCGGTGGGCGCGCCTGCCGATTTCGACCATAATTCCCGCAGCTTCCGCCGCGGCGCGTGGTGGCAATACGCCAAGGCCGAAGCCGATGCCGTCCGCACGACCTGTGGTATCATCGACGCCTCGGCCTTCACCAAGCATCTGCTGCGGGGCCCGGGCGCGACCGCGTTCCTTGACCACTTCACCTGCAACAAGCTGCCCAAGGTGGGCCGGATCAACCTGACCTATGCGCTGACCGATGCGGGCACGACCCGCACCGAATATACGATCGTGCGTCTGGCGGAGGATGAATATTACCTGATCTCGGCTGGCGCCTGGACGACCTATGACAGCGACTTCCTGATCAAGTCGATCGAGGATTTCGTGGCCGCCGGTGGCGCCCATATCGACTGCCACGACGTCACCACGCAATGGGGCGTCTATGCGCTGGCAGGCCCCACCGCCCGCGCGATCCTGAACGAGGTGGTGAAGGACGCGACCCCCGAGACGGTGCTCTCGAACAAGCGCTTCCCCTGGCTCTCGATGCGCAACATCGAACTGGGCATGTGCCCGGTGCGCGCGATCCGCGTGGCCTATACCGGCGAGCTCGGCTGGGAGCTGCACTACCCGATCGAATTCGGCCGCTACCTCTGGGATCTCTTGATGAAGGCCGGTGAGAAGCATGGCCTGAAGCCGGTCGGCGCCCGCGCGCAGAACTGGCTGCGTCAGGAGAAGAGCTACCGCGCCTTCGGGTCCGAGCTCGGCCGCGACGCGACCCCGCTCGAGGCGGCGCTCGACCGCTTCGTCGATCTCGAGAAGGACTTCCGTGGCAAGCAGGCGATGCTGGACACCGGCATCCGCGCGAAATGCGTGACGCTGCTGATCGACGGGCCGGAGGACACCGATCCCTGGGGCAAGGAGGCGCTTCTGCTCAATGGCGAAAAGATCGGGCGTCTGACCTCGGGCGGCTATTCGGTGGCCTTCGGCAAGCAGATCGGCATGGGCTATGTCCGCCCCGATCTGGCCGCGCCGGGCACCAAGCTCAAGGTCAAGATCCAGCTCAAGGAATGGGACGCGGTGGTGACCGAAGACAGCCCGCATGATCCGACCAACGCGCGGATCCGCATCGACGGCTGATCCGGGTTGCCTGGAGACCTTGGGGCGGGGGGAAACCTCCGCCCCTTTTGCTGAGCGCGTTTTCAATTTGAGTATTTAGGCCAAGAAAAAGCGGAAATCGCCTCTGCGGGATGTCTGCTTTTTCTTGGTTCAAATACTCAAAAACCGACCGCCGGGCCGGGCGCTGCCGCCGATCATGCGCGGGCTATTGCGCCCGCTGCGCGAGCCAGACGGACCAGGTCTCGGGCGTGCCGGCAAAGGTGTTCAGATCGACCGTACCGCCGATCCCGCGGGCAACGCCGGTGCCGGTATATTGCCAGAACGACCAGCGTTCGCCCGGGTAGCGCTCCGACGGGTGCCCCGCGACCGAGCGCAGCCAGAATTCAAGGCCCGGCAGACTGCCCAGATCGTTGTCGGCGTAGAAATCGGGCGTGGTGTAGATCACCGGGGCGGTGCGGTAGTGGCGCGAGACGATGTCGACGAAGGTCATGATCTCGGCGCGCACCGTGGCCGGATCGGGCACGCGGTTGCAGGTGCGCGACTGGTGGTTCCATTCCATGTCGAGCACCGGGGGCAGGTCGCCCTTGACCCGCGGCACGTTTTCGATGAACCACTCGGCCTGTTCCTTGGGCGTGCGGCAGAAATAATAGAAGTGATAGGCGCCGACCGGCACCCCGGCGGCGCGGGCGCGCGGCGCGTTGATCTCGAAGCCCGGGTCGATGTAATTGCCGCCCTCGGTCGCCTTGAGCCAGGCGAAATGCACCCCATGCGCGCGCGCCGAATACCAGTCGATCGGCCCCTGATAGCGCGCGGCATCGACGCCATGCACCGAATAGAGCGCGGGGGTGAGCCCCTCCCATTCATGCGGATCGTGATCGCCGAAATGCGCCGGCAGGCCCGAGGTCGCGAAATCTGCGGGCTCGAGCTGTTCGGGATGCATCAACTGCCCCCGCATCGGCCCGCTGTCGCCGCCGCCGCATCCTGCCAAAGCCAGTGTCACCACACCGGCGACCGCCCAAAGCCGCATTTCTGCCCCTCGTTATGATTTGGTGCTGATTTGCTCCAGACTCGCCGAAAAATGCCCGACTGTCACGAGGGCAGCCGGGCAGGGGACGCATTTGTGATCTCGGATCCGTGCGCCCTTCGTGAGCGGGCGCGAGCGGGTGCTCATTTCTTTGGCGGGCCGAAATCGGCCGGGGTCAGCACGCCATCGCCATTGCGGTCGCGCATCTGGAACCATGGATCGGTGCCGGCGATGAATTCGTCGCGGGTGACGGTGCCGTCGCGGTTCGCATCGAACATCTTCATTCCCTGGGCGGCGGGCTGGAAGAAGCCCTGACCCTGACCCTGACCCTGACCTTGGCCCTGCCCCTGCCCCGCCTTGCCCGGGCCATTGCCGGGCCCGTTTCCGGGGCCCCGGCCGGGCGGCGGCTCCATCCCCTCGGGGCGCTGATGGCCCGGGCCCATCCCGGCTTCAATCTCCATCAGCTTGTGCTCGTCGATACCGGCCAGTTCCTCGGCGGAATAGGCGCCGTTTTCGTCGCTGTCGAACATCGCGAAGATATTCCCGCGCTGCTCGCGCGCTTCGGCGAGGCTCACCTCGCCGTTGCCGTCGAGATCCCATTGCGCCATGAAATTCTCGGCGGGGTTGACGGTCTGGGCCGTCGCGGCACCCCCGAGCAGGGCCAGGGCAGCGGCGAGAAGAAGACTGCGTTTCATGACTTTCGTCCTTTGATCGTTCTCCTGAAAAAACGCACCGGCCCGCAGCTTCCGCCGCGGGCCGCTCAGGTCAGAATGTCGCAGGGGCCGCCGCGCAGAGTGGGGCTCGCCTCAGCCCTGCGCCGCGGCCAGCTCGTCCCAGCAGGCCAGCGCATGGCCCGCATACATCATGCCCGGGCCGCCGCCCATCTGGATCGCCATCGCGCAGATATCGCCGAGCTCCTCGCGGGTGCCGCCCGCGCGCATCAGGGCGCCGACGTGGAAGTTGATGCAGGGCTCGCAGCGGGTGACCATCGCCATGCCGAGCGCGAGCCATTCCTTCTGTTTCTTGTCCAGAACGCCGCCCTCGGTCACGGCCTTTTCCATCGCCGAGAAGCCGCGCATCTGATCGGGGATCAGCTTGCTCATCACGCGCAGTTCGCCGCGCATGTCGTCGATCTTGTCCTTGTAGCTCATCGAGGTCTCCTGTGGATGTCCCGTGCGGGCGTCGCGTCGGCTTGATTTCCCGAGTTCTAGCAATCGGATGCGGGAATGTGAATGTTTACCGCAAGCGCGTGGGGTCGAGTGCCGCAATTGTCGCAGGTGCGAGCGAACTCGCCCGCCCGGCGATCAGATCGGCGGCAAGTTGCGAGGCGGCGGGGGCGGATTGGAAACCATAGCCGCCTTGACCTGCGAGCCAGAAGAAATTCGGACGGCTCGGGTCGCGCCCGATCACCGGCGCGCCATCGGGGGCGAAGGTGCGCAGCCCCGCCCAGCTCGCAATGAGCCGGGTGACCGGCTCGGTCACCATCGCCTCATAGCGCGCGAGCCCCTCGGCCAGAACCATGTCGTCGGCCCAGGCGTCATGCGGCTCCATCGGGTCGGCCTCGGCGGGCGAGACGATGAGCGCGCCGGCATCGGGCTTGCAATACCAGTCCTCGGCCCCGCCGATGATCATCGGCCAGCGCGAGAGATCATGCCCGCCCGGCGCCGGGATCCGCGCCATCGAGCGGCGCTTGGGGGTAAGGCCGAGCGGCGCCACCCCGGCCAGAACCGCGACCTGATCGGCCCAGGCGCCGGCGGCATTGATGAGCATCCCCGCCTCGAAGACCTCCTCGCCCGCAGTGACGCGCCAGCCGCCGGGCGTGGCCTCGATCGCGCTGACCCGGGTGCCGGTGCGGATCGTGGCGCCATAGGCGCGGGCCTCGCGCGCGAAATTCTGGATCAGCAGATCGGTGTCGATATCCCAGGCGTGCTCGGCAAAGCCCGCGAAGCCGACGGTCTCGGGGTTGAGGATCGGCACGAGCGCGCGGGCCTCGGTCAGGCTCATCTCCGCCATCTCGAAGCTGCGCAGGTTCTCGCGGAAGCGCGCCTCCTGATCGGGGGCATCGACCACCATGAAGCCGCGGGGGCTGAGCGTGCCCGAAGCACGGAAGAAATCGCCCGAGGCGAGCGAGAGCGCCACCACCGGCGGATTGCCATAGCGCGGCTCATAAAGCGCGGCAGAGCGGCCCGAGGCGTGATAGGCGAGGCTCGTCTCGGCCTCGAGAAGGGTGAGCGAGCCGAGCGGCGCGATCCGCGCCGCCGCCGAGACGCCCGCGATGCCGCCGCCGATGATCAGGAAATCGGTTTTCATGGCAGGAGCTTAGGCGGCCGGATCGGGGAAGGGAAGGGCGACTCATTGCCGGACGCAGCGGCGCGGCGTAGCCTTCGGGAAAAGACGGAGGATGCGATGAAACTTTTGCTGGCTCTGACGATGGTGTTGTTCGTGGCGGCTTGCGGCGACAGTGTGCCGCTGGTGCCATTCATCTGAAACGCGGCGAAAACGAGCGGATTTGCGGCCTTGGCCGGTTTGGAGGATTTGCCTCTGTGGTGCGTTGTTCATTCGTAAATAATTTCGTGAATAAATTTGACGATGAATGCGATCGCGCCTAAATTCCCGTTTAAAGGAGCCGATCATGATGCAACTGTCGAAAGCGATGGTGCCCGGGGCGGTGCCGGTTCTGACCAAGGCGGTGATGCGCGTGGCCGAAGCGCTGCGGCTGGCACCCAAGGATCTGTCGGAGATCCTCGGTATCTCGACGGCGACGATCTCGGGCATCCGCAAACATGGCAAGGTGCTGCCCGCCGATCCCAAGGGGCTCGAACTCGCCGCACTGCTGATCCGGATCTATCGCTCGCTCGATGCGATCACCGGGGGCGATGATGCGGTCTCGGGCGCCTGGCTGCGCGGCGAGAATACGGCGCTGCGCGCGGTGCCGCTCGACCGGATGAAGACGATTGCCGGGCTGACCGAGGTTCTGGCCTATCTGGATCAGCGGCGCGCGCCGCTGTGAGCTGGCCGCCCTTTGACCTCACGCCGCGCGCGGGGCTGATCTGGCGTTTCGTCGAGGCGCAGCACAAGATTTCCACCGTGAAGCTCGTCGATACGCTCGACGAACAGCGCCTGCTCGAGGAGCTGCTCGACGCGACCAAACCGCCGGTGCCCGCCGATTGCGCCCATCTGCACTGGCTTCTCTTCACGCCCTTCCGCTATCCGGCGCGCCATGCGACGCGGTTCCGGGCGGCGGGCGATGCGCGGGGCGTCTTCTATGCGGCCGAGCGGGTCGAGACGGCGGCGGCCGAGATGGCCTTCTACCGGCTCTTGTTCTTCCTCGAGAGCCCGGGGCTCGAGCCGCCGCGCAGTGCCTCGGAATTCACCGCCTTTTCCGCGCGTTACAAGACCGATGTGCTCGACCTGAGTGGCCCCGACTGGCGCGCCGAGCCCGGGGTGACGGCGCCCGCGGATTACGCCACCTGCATCTCGATTGCGGAGAGTGCACGGGCGCTCGGCGCGGGCGCGATCCGCTACCGCTCGGTCCGCGATCCGGGGCAGGGGTCCAATCTCGCGCTGCTCGACTGTGCCGCCTTTTCGGCACCGGCGCCGGTCGAAACCCAGAGCTGGCATTTCCGCGTCTCGCGCGCGCGGGTTCTGGCGTTCGGGCCGGGCGTCTCGCTCGAATTCGCCGCCAGCGACTGGGACGACCCGCGGCTCAATTGAAAAGGCGCCCCGGAGGGCGCCTTTGGATCCTTGTTTCCCGGTCTCAGGCCTGCAGCGGACGCACGCTGATTTCGCCCTCGCCGCGGGATTTCATCGCGGCCACTGCGGCGATGCTCGCCGCGGCGGTGGTGAAATAGGGGATCTTGTCATAGAGCGCGACGGCGCGGATCGCGCGGCTGTCCGAGACCGACTGGCTGCCCTCGGTGGTGTTCATCACTAGCGTGATCTCGCCATTCTTGAGGCGGTCGACGATGTTCGGGCGGCCCTCATAGACCTTGTTCACCAGATCCGAGGCGATGCCTTTTTCGGCGAGCCAGCCATGCGTGCCACGGGTGGCGACCAGCGTGAAGCCCATCGCGATCAGGTCGCGCGCGGCGTCCGCGAGCTCGTCCGACTTGTCGGCATCCTTGATCGAGAGGAACACGCGTCCCTCGGTCGGCAGATGCGTGCCCGCGCCCATCTGCGCCTTGAGGAAGGCGCGCGGGAAGTTGCGATCCCAGCCCATGACCTCGCCGGTCGAGCGCATTTCCGGCCCGAGCAGCGTGTCGACGCCGGGGAAGCGGGCGAAGGGCAGGACGGCTTCCTTGACCGAGAACCACGGCGTGTTCGGATCGGCGAGCGTCAGCGGATCGGCGAAGGGCAGCGGCGTTTCCGGGCCGACGCCTTCGGGATAGGGCGCGCGCTGCGGGAAATGCGCCATCGGCTCGCCCGCCATCAGCCGTGCCGCGATCGAGGCAATCGCGCTGTCGGTCGCCTTGGCCACGAAGGGCACGGTGCGCGAGGCGCGCGGGTTCACCTCGAGGACGTAGATCACACCGTCCTTGATCGCGAATTGCACGTTCATCAGGCCGACCACTCCGAGGGCAAGTGCCATCTTCTCGGTCTGGACCTTGAGTTCGGCCACGGTCTCGGCGCTGAGCGAATAGGGCGGCAGCGAGCAAGCGCTATCGCCCGAGTGGACGCCAGCTTCCTCGATGTGCTGCATGATGCCCGCGACATGGACGGTCTCGCCGTCGCTGAGCGCGTCGACATCGACCTCGATCGCGCCCGAGAGATAGCTGTCGAGGAGCACCGGGCTGTCACCCGAGACCACGACCGCCTCGCGGATGTAGCGCTGCAACTGTTCCAGATCGCGCACGATTTCCATCGCGCGGCCGCCGAGCACATAGGACGGGCGGATCACCAGCGGATAGCCGACGCGGCCGGCGATCTCGAAGGCCTCGGCGTCGGAATGTGCGATGCCGTTGACCGGCTGTTTCAGCTCAAGATCGTTGAGCAGCTTCTGGAACCGCTCGCGGTCCTCGGCAAGGTCGATCGCGTCGGGCGTGGTGCCGAGGATCGGGATGCCTTCGGCCTCGAGGGCGTTGGCGAGTTTCAGCGGCGTCTGGCCGCCGAATTGGACGATGACGCCATGCAGCGTGCCGTTCTCCTGCTCGACGCGCAGGATTTCGAGCACCGATTCCAGCGTCAGCGGCTCGAAATACAGACGGTCCGAGGTGTCGTAGTCGGTCGAAACCGTCTCGGGGTTGCAGTTGACCATGATCGTCTCATAGCCGGCCTTGGTCAGCGCAAAGCACGCATGGCAGCAGCAATAATCGAACTCGATCCCCTGACCGATCCGGTTCGGACCGCCGCCGAGGATCACGACCTTCTTGCGGTCCGAGGGCCGCGCCTCGCATTCGACATCGCCCATCGCGGGGGCTTCGTAGGTCGAATACATATAGGGCGTCTGCGCCTCGAATTCGGCAGCGCAGGTGTCGATGCGCTTGAAGACGGCCTTGACGCCGAGGTTGCGGCGGGCGCGGCGGATCTGCGCCTCGTCGCGGCCGGTCAGCTTGGCCAGACGCGCATCGGTGAAGCCCATCATCTTGAGCTGGCGCAGGCCCTTTTCGTCGAGCGGCAGGCCGGATTTGCGGATCGCGGCCTCGGCGTCGATGATCTCGCGGATGCGGGCGAGGAACCAGGGATCGAAGCTGGTGGCGGCGACGATCTCGTCATCGCTCAGCCCGTGGCGCATGGCCTGCGCGATCAGGCGGATGCGGTCCGGCGTCTGGCCCGAGATCGCCTTGATCACCGCGGCCTTCTCGGGCGCGCCGGGGATCGCGATCTCGTCGAAGCCCGACAGGCCGGTTTCCAGCGACGCCAGCGCCTTTTGCACCGATTCATGGAAGGTCCGGCCGATCGCCATCGCCTCGCCCACCGATTTCATCGCGGTGGTCAGCTCGGGCTTGGAGCCCGGGAATTTCTCGAAGGCAAAGCGCGGGATCTTGGTCACGACATAGTCGATGGTGGGCTCGAAGCTCGCGGGCGTCACCTTGGTGATGTCGTTGTCGAGCTCGTCGAGCGTGTAGCCCACCGCGAGCTTCGCGGCGATCTTGGCGATCGGGAAGCCGGTCGCCTTCGACGCGAGCGCCGAGGAGCGGCTGACGCGCGGGTTCATCTCGATCACGACCATGCGGCCATCGGCGGGGTTGATCGCCCATTGCACGTTCGAGCCGCCGGTCTCGACGCCGATCTCGCGCAGCACGGCGATCGAGCCGTTGCGCATGATCTGATATTCCTTGTCGGTCAGCGTCAGCGCCGGGGCCACGGTGATCGAATCGCCGGTGTGCACGCCCATCGGATCGACGTTCTCGATGGAGCAGACGATGATCGCATTGTCCGCCTTGTCGCGGACGACCTCCATTTCATATTCTTTCCAGCCGAGCAGGCTCTCGTCGACCAGCACCTGCGCGACGGGCGAGGCATCGAGGCCCGAGCGGATGATCGCCTCGTAATCGTCGCGGTTATAGGCCACGCCACCGCCTGTGCCGCCGAGCGTGAAGGCCGGGCGGATGATCGCGGGCAGGCCGATGTGATCGAGGTCGATCAGCGCCTGTTGCACGCCCGCGTTGATGTCATATTTGCCGTTGGGCAGTTTCGGCGCGGTGACGATGGTGGCCTTGGGGTTCTCGATGCCGAGCCGGTCCATCGCTTCGCGGAAGAGCTTGCGGTCCTCGGCCATCTCGATGGCCTCGCGTTTCGCGCCGATCATCTCGACGCCGAATTTCTCGAGCACCCCCATGTCGGCGAGCGCGAGCGAGGTATTGAGCCCCGTTTGACCGCCCATCGTGGGCAAGAGCGCATCGGGGCGCTCCTTCTCGATGATCTTGGCGACGACCTCGGGGGTGATCGGCTCGATATAGGTCGCGTCGGCCATTTCCGGGTCGGTCATGATCGTCGCGGGGTTCGAGTTCACGAGGATGACGCGGTAACCCTCTTCGCGCAGGGCCTTGCAGGCCTGGGCGCCGGAGTAATCGAATTCGCAGGCTTGCCCGATCACGATGGGCCCGGCGCCGATGATGAGGATGGACTTGATGTCGGTTCTCTTCGGCATGGGGGACCCCTTGTATCTGGCAGCGTCAGGCGCAGGGCTGGCAGGCCCCGCGCAAATTGATGGGGGTTATAGTCAGGCGGCGGCGCGGCGCAAGCCCGTAAAACTTCCCCGGGTGGCCTTATTGGGGCCGCAATCTGTGGACAGTGTCGCAAGGAAAGGCGGGCGCGGTGGTCGAGAGACCGCAACGCGCACCGCAGGAGCAGGCCCGCGAGGGGCGCCATCAGAGGAACGGGCAAGGATGGACATGGCACAGGGCGAAGAGTTCGCGCAGATCGCGACACCGCGGGCAAAGCGCGCCTCGGTGATGGGCGATTCGGACCTTCTGGCGCGGGGCACCGCCCTCTATCTCGCCTTCGGCAGCCTCTTCCTGCTGGCCGTGGACGCAAGTCCGCTCGACGTGATCCGCGGGCTCGAGACCGCGTTTTCGAATTTCTTCCGGATGGCGGCCGCGATGATTCCGTGGTGGGCGCTGCCGGTCGTGCTCGCGCCGCTCGCACTCAGCGGACGGTTGCGCCGTCATCTCTGGGCGCAGCGCTCGCCGCTGCTGCTCTCGATCATGCTCTGCGGGCTCTTCACCTTCATGTTCGGTTTGGTCAAGAACCGGATGTCGCTCGTGGTGCCGTTCTGGGCCGATGACATCTTCACCCAGGTCGATCTGGCGCTGCATTTCGGCCATTCGCCGCGTGATCTGCTGCTCTGGCTCTCGCCCTTCGGAACCGAGGGGCTGCTCAAGCTCTATTTCAGCTCCTGGGTGTTCCTCGCCACCTTCTTTCCGGTCCTGCTGATCGCCTTCGATGCCGACCGTGACCGGCGCCGGGTGTTCACGCTCCTGTGGATGTTCTGCTGGATCGGGCTCGGCAATGTCTTCGCGATCGTCGGCATGTCCTATGGCCCGATCTTCGCCGACCTCTTTCCGAACGGCCCGGCCGCGGCGCATCAGGGCGCGCTCGACATGCTTCAGCGCGAGGATGCGCGCCGGCTGCTCGCCACCAAGATGTTCCTCTGGCGCGCCTATACCGGCGAGAGCCCGACGCTCGGCTCGGGGATCTCGGCCTTCCCGTCGGTCCATGTCGGCATGGCCACGCTGATCGGCATCTATCTGGCGCGGCGCGGCGCCGATGCGGCGCGGGCCTTCGTCCTCTCGGCGGGCCGCCGTCTCGCGCTGATCTGGGGCACGCGGCTGATCGGGGGGATCTATGTCGCGACCTATGTCATTCTCTCGGTCTATCTCGGCTGGCATTACGCGGTCGACGGCTATGCCTCGATCCTGCTGATCGGCACGGTCTATGCGCTGCTCGCGACCCGGTTCGAGCGCGTCCCGGCGCGCCGGCGCTCGGTTCTGCAGGTCGAACGGGCCTGATTGGCCGCCTAATCCCCTCTCCCCGCCGCGCGCGCTTGACTTTCCGGGGCCAAAGCGGTTGATCGGGCCGACCGATCCCAGCCCGCCGAAAGGGGAGAACGATGCACGCCTATCGCAGCCATACCTGCGCCCAACTGACCGCCGCCGATGCCGGCGCGGATGTCCGCCTGTCGGGATGGGTCCATCGGGTGCGAGATCACGGCGGTGTTCTCTTCATCGACCTGCGCGATCATTACGGCATGACGCAGATCCTGTGCGACGGTGACAGCCCGGCCTTTGCCGCGCTGGAAAAGGTGCGCGCCGAATTCGTGATCCGCATCGACGGCACGGTGAAGCTGCGCGATGCTAGCCTGATCAACCCGAAGATCCCCACCGGCGAGATCGAGGTCTATGTCCGCGGCGTCGAGGTGCTCGGCCCGGTCGAAGGCGATCTGCCGCTGCCGGTTTTTGGCGAGCTCGACTACCCCGAGGAAACGCGCCTGACCTATCGCTTCCTCGACCTGCGCCGCGAAAGCCTGCATAACAAGATGATGCTGCGCTCGAACGTGGTGCGCTCGATCCGCAACCGGATGTGGGATGCGGGCTTCAACGAGTTTCAGACGCCGATCATCACCGCCTCCTCGCCCGAAGGCGCGCGCGACTTCCTCGTGCCCTCGCGCCTGCATCCGGGCAAGTTCTACGCGCTGCCGCAGGCGCCGCAGCAGTTCAAGCAGCTGATCATGGTCGCGGGCTTCGACCGCTATTTCCAGATCGCGCCCTGCTTCCGCGACGAAGACCCGCGCGCCGACCGCTCGCCCACCGACTTCTATCAGCTCGACGTGGAGATGAGTTTCGTCGAGCAGGAAGACGTCTTCGCCGCCGTGCAGCCGGTGATTCAGGGCCTCTTCGAGGAATTCGGCAAGGGCCGCCCGGTCGATCCGAACTGGCCGCGCATCGCCTATCGCGACTCGATGCTCTGGTATGGCTCGGACAAGCCCGACCTGCGCAACCCGATCAAGATGCAGGTGGTGAGCGAGCATTTCGCGGGCTCTGGCTTTGCGATCTTCGCGAAACTGCTGGAAAACGAAGGCACCGAGATCCGCGCGATCCCGGCGCCGACGGGCGGCTCGCGCAAGTTCTGCGACCGGATGAACGCCTTCGCGCAAAGCCAGGGCCTGCCCGGCATGGGCTATATCTTCTGGCGCAAGGGCGATGACGGGGCGATGGAGGCCGCGGGGCCGCTCGCCAAGAACATCGGCCCCGAGCGGACCGAGGCGATCCGCGTGCAGCTGGGTCTCGGTGAGGGCGATGCGGCCTTCTTCCTCGGCGGCAAGCCCGAGCAGTTCGAGGCCGTCGCGGGCCGCGCGCGCAACGAGATCGGCCGCGAGTTGGGGCTGACCGAAGAGGGCGTCTTCCGCTTCGCCTGGATCGTCGATTTCCCGATGTTCGAGAAAGACGACGAGGGCAAGATCGACTTCTCGCATAACCCGTTCTCGATGCCGCAGGGTGGGCTCGAGGCGCTGAATGGCGATCCGCTCAAGGTCTATGCCTATCAATATGACCTCGCTTGCAACGGCTACGAGCTGATCTCGGGCGGGATCCGGAACCACACGCCGGAAATCATGTACAAGGCTTTTGAGATCGCCGGTTACCCGAATTCCGAGGTCGACAAGCGCTTTGGCGGCATGGTCAAGGCGTTCAAATACGGCGCCCCGCCGCACGGTGGCTGCGCGATGGGGATCGACCGGGCGGTGATGCTTCTGGCCGACGAGGTCAACATCCGCGAGGTCATCATGTTCCCGATGAACCAGCGCGCCGAGGATCTGATGATGGGCGCGCCGTCGGAGCCGCTCAACGAGCAACTGCGCGAGCTGCGCCTGCGGGTCCTGCCGAAAGAGGCCTGATCGGTCCCGCGCAATCGCCACGGAAAAGGGCGCCCCGAGGGGCGCCCTTTGTCTTCCGTCCTGTCGATGCCAGTCTTCAGGAGAAGAAGACCCGGGCCGCCGTCGCGGTGACGGAAACCGCGAGGCTGGCGGCGCCGAGGCCGAAAATGGTCCAATGCGTCATGTCGATCAGCTTCTGGTTGGTGATCAGGCGCAGGGCGTGGTCTCTCATGGAACTCTCCGGGCAGCGAAGGGGTTGAGACGACACTGCCCCGAGATTGCGGCATCTTTGGGATGGCAATCGTGCTCTTTCGTGGCGCGGGTCGGGGGGCGGTCTCCGGTCCTTCGCCCGTGCCGTCCCTCCGCACCACCACACTCCATTGCCCCGCCGCACCCGGCTCAGGGTCTGGCCGATTGCACCCCGCCCGCGGCGGCGCTAGCTTGGGGCCAAATGGCGGAGGATTGGATGAAATCGGATGTTTTCGGCGAGGTCCTGACGGGCTGGGTGCCCCCGCGTCTGCCCGATGCGCTCGAGCTCGAGGGGCGCTATGCGCGGCTCGAACGGCTCGAGGAGGGGCACGCCCACGCCCTCTACCGCGCCAATGCCGAGAGCGATGCGATCTGGGACTATCTGCCCTATGGGCCGTTTTCCTCCGAGGTCGGATATATCCGCTGGGTCAAGGACATGGCCGCGCTCAAGGACCCTTGGTTCTATGCGGTGCGCGATCTCGAAAGCGGGCAGGTGGGCGGCGTGATGTCCTATCTGCGCATCACCCCCGAGGCGGGCTCGATCGAGCTTGGGCACATCAACCTCGCGCCGCGCCTGCAGCGGACCCGTGCCGCGACCGAGGCGATGATCATGATGATCGGCTGGGCGTTTGATGCGGGCTATCGCCGGTTCGAATGGAAATGCAATGCGCTCAACATGGGCTCGCGCGCGGCAGCCCAGCGGCTGGGGTTGAGCTATGAGGGCATCTTCCGGCAGGCCACCGTGGTCAAGGGCCGCAACCGCGATACCGCCTGGTTCGCCGCGATCGACAAGGACTGGCCGGGACTGAAGGCCGCCTATGACGCCTGGCTCGCGCCGGCGAATTTCGACGCCGAGGGGCGGCAGATCGAACGCCTGTCCGATCTCACGCGGCTGGTGCGTGTGGCCTCCGATCCCGCGCTGGGCTGAGAGGAGGCTCGGCTGAGCCGGGGCGCGGCTGAGAGAGGGCGCGGCTGAGCCGGGGGCTCGGGTCGCTCAGAAAGCCGAGCCCGCCGCGAGCCGTTCCTGCACAAGCCCGTTCAGATGCGAGAGCGCCGCCGCGCTCGGTTGTGTCCCGCGTCCCAGTTCGACCGCAGCATCTTCGAGCGCCTCGTCCCCGGCCGAGCGCGCGACGCCCGCCAGAAATTGCGAGACATAACCGAAATCGGGCCGCTCGGTGCCCGATTGCAGCACCTCCGAGATATGGCTCAGATCGTCGCGCAGTGCGAGCGGATCGGGGGCGACCGTGTCGTCGGCCGTGCAGGACAGCAGCGTCGGGCGCGCCTCGCGCGCGGTGACCGAGAGCACCGCCTGCTGGAACATCGCGAGACTGTCGAGCGGTTTGGGAAGGAAGGCATCGGCGCCGGCCTCGAGCGCCGCCTCGCGCAGGCCGGGATCGCCGGAGATCCCGAGCACGGCGGGCGCGGGGGCCTTCATCGCCTTGATGTGCCGGATCAGATCGGTGCCCGAGCCATCGGGGAGACCCAGATCGACGATCACCACCGAGGGGCGATAGGTCTGCAGATGCCGATGCGCCGAGCGCAGGCAATCGGCGCGCCGGATCCGCGCCCCGGATCGCAGGCACAGAAGGCGCATCGCCTCCGAGGCGAAGCGGCTGTCCTCGACCACGAGCACCGTCAGCCCCAGAAGCGGGCGCTGCGGCGTGGCGGGGCGATGCGAGAGGAAGTCGGTCAGGTCGTCGGTCATGGGCGTCACCTTGGCAGAGGAATCGCGGGTCTGATCCGAGTTAAGCCTTCTTTTGCCTAACGAACCGTTAAGCCCGCTGACAACTCTGTCGTTCGGTGCTCCCGGGGCGGGCCTCGCGCTTGCAACGCGCCCTGCGCATCCCTAAAGCTGTCTCAAACCAGTGGAGGAACCCCATGATCGGACGCCTGAACCATGTCGCCATCGCCGTGCCCGACCTCGAGGCGACCTCGGCGCAATACCGCAACACGCTCGGCGCCAAGGTGAACCCGCCGCAGGACGAGCCCGACCACGGCGTGACCGTCGTCTTCATCGAACTGCCGAACACCAAGATCGAGCTGCTCTATCCGCTGGGCGACAATTCCCCGATCCAGGGCTTTCTCGACAAGAACCCCTCGGGCGGCATCCATCACATGTGCTTCGAGGTCGACGACATCCTCGCCGCGCGCGACAAGCTCAAATCCGAAGGGGCCCGCGTGCTCGGCACCGGCGAGCCGAAGATCGGCGCCCATGGCAAGCCGGTGCTGTTCCTGCATCCGAAGGATTTCAACGGCTGCCTGATCGAACTCGAGCAGGTCTGAGATGAACCTGACCGGCGGCATCGTCCTTTACGCCGTGATCTGGTTCATGGTGTTCTTCGTGGTGCTACCGCTGCGTCTGACCAGTCAGGACGAGGCCGGGCATGTGGTGCCCGGCACCCATGCTTCGGCCCCGCATGAGGCGCATCTGAAACGCAAGGCGCTGATCACCACGGGCGTGGCGACCGCGCTCTGGGCAGTGATCGCGACGGTGATCCTGAGCGGAATGATCACCATCGAAGATCTCGACTGGTTCGGCCGGATCAAGGACTGATCTTCGTTCCATCACCTGTGCTCAAATATCCCGGGGGTCCGGGGGCAGCGCCCCGGCCTTACCGCCCGCGGATCGCGTGGAAGAGATGCGTGAAGACCGCAGCCCCCACCACCGGCACCGCTAGGTTCACGATCGGCACCGACAAGGGTAGCGCCATGATCGCCCCGGCCAGCCAGACCGTGCCGCGATTCGCATCATAAAGCGCGCGTGCCTCGGCCCGGTGCATCCGCCGCTGCGCCGCCATCTGGAAATATTCGCGCCCCAGAAGATAGCCGTTGAGCCCCAGAAACAGCATCGGGGCGAGCGGAATGACGAAGGGATAGATCAGCAGCGCGAGCAGGTTCGCACCGAGGATCACCCCGAAAAAGCGCAGCGTATCGCCGAGGCTCTCGGCGAGACTCAGATTCCGCACCGCCGGAAGCTGCGGGTAATGCTCGGCCTCGACCATCTCGGCCACATCCTCGAGGAAGAAGCCGGTGAAGATCGAGGTCACCGGCGCCATCAGGAAGACCGAGGCGATCAGCATCACCCCGAAGGAGGCAAAGCCGATCGCCGAGCCGATCCAGCTCACCTCGCCAATCCACGGCAGGGTGATCGTGTCGGGCACGAAGAGCCCGATCAGCCACATCAGCCCGAACCAGAGCGCGACAAGCAGGCCGAGCGCCAGCGCGATGCCCTTCAGCAGCACCTTCATCGCGCCCGGCCGGAACAGATCCGACCAGCCGCGGGCGATCGCGGTGAAAATCATGCCTCGACCCAGCTCACGATTTTTTCCATGTCCGGGCGGGGGCGTTCGGGCGGCGCCACGGTCTCGGTGCCGATATGCACGAGCCCCGCGACCCATTCACCCTCGGACAGGCCAAAGGCCGGGCCCGCGAAGGCCAGATCATGCGCGACCCAGCCCGAGAGCCAGCCCGCGCCCCAGCCCGCCGCGAGCGCCGCAGTGACGAGGCCGTAGCAGGCGGCGCCGACCGAGAGGGTCTGCTCGATCTGCGGCACCTTGTCGGTTGGGCGTGGCACGGCGATCACCGCCACGCAAAGCGGGCTCTGGTCGAATTGCGCAACCCCCTTTGCCGCCTGATCCGCGGGCATCAGAGTGGCGCTTGCATGCGCGGCGGCGGCCTCGGCCAGCCGCGCGAGCGCGGGTTTTTCCAGCACCACGAAGCGCCACGGTTCGAGCTTGCCGTGATCGGGCACCCGCGCCGCGGCGGTGAGCAGGGTCATCACCTCCGAGTGCCCCGGCGCTGGGGCGGAGAGCGTCTTCGGCGGACGCGAACGACGGGTCAGCAGAAACCGCAGCACCTCTTCATTGGGGGCGGCGGGGTTGATCGTGCCGGGCGCGATCTCGGTCAGGGCGTTCTGCATGGGCACACTTTCTCTGCTTCGGTTGCCCTCATATCGGCGCTCGTGCCCCGGCTTTCAACGCCGGATCGGCGCCCGATCAAAGACTTGCGCCGGATTTCGCCACTGCTGCGGCGCGCGCCGCCTCGATCTGCGGCACATGGGCCTCGGCCCAGCGGCGGATGTGGTCCATGAGGCTCGCGAGCTCCATGCCAAGGGGCGTGAGCTCGTATTCCACCCGCGGCGGCACCTCGGCGAAGACCTCGCGCAGGATCAGCCCGTCGCGTTCCAGCTCGCGCAGGCTCTGGGCGAGCATCTTGGGCGAGATCCCCTCGACCCGGCGCTGCAACTCGGCATTGCGCAGCCGCCCCTGCACGAGCGCCACCACGATCAGCCAGGTCCATTTGCCGCTCAAGGTCTCGAGCACGCGGTGCGAGGGGCAGGAGCGGCGAAAGGCATTGTAGCTCAGGCAGCTTGGGTCGGCGGCGGCGCGCAGCGCGGCGGTGCGGGTGGCTTCGTCCATACTTACCTCCATGTAACTACTTCCCATAATAGTGCCTACTTCCATTTAGAAAGTAATGGATCAAATCTCGCGGGGCAATCGAATCCTGAAAGGACGTTCCATGGAGATGATCACGCAAGAGGTCTTTGGCGGGCCCGAGGTTTTGCGGCTGGTGCGCGCGCCCGATCCGGTGCCGGGCCCGGGCGAGGTGCTGATCGAGGTCGCGGCGGCCGGGGTGAACCCGGTCGATGCAATGGTGCGGGCGGGGCTCGCGCCAATCCTCGGGCCGCCGCCCTTCACGCTCGGCTGGGATGTGGCGGGGCGGGTGATCGGTGGGGCGGGTTTCGCGCCCGGCACGCGGGTCTTCGGCCTCGCGCGGTTCCCGGCGGCGGCGGGGGCCTATGCCACCCGGGTGGCGGTGCCCGCGACCGAACTGGCCGCGACGCCCGCGGCGCTGTCCGATGCCGAGGTCGGGGCCCTGCCGCTCGCCGGGCTCACCGCCTGGCAGGCTTTGACCGAACACGGGCGGGTCGCCGAGGGGGCGCGCGTTCTGATCCATGCCGCGGGCGGCGGGGTCGGGCATCTGGCGGTGCAGATCGCGGCGGCGCGTGGCGCCGAGGTCACGGCCGTCGCCTCGGCGGGCAAGCACGCTGCTCTGCGCGATCTCGGTGCGGCGCGGGTGCTCGCGCCGGGTGAGGATCCCGCCGCGGGCTTCGACATGGTGCTGAGTGCGCAGGGCGGGGCACAGGCGGGGGATGCGGTCGCACGGATGGCACCGGGCGGGCGGATCGTCTCGCTCCTCGAGGCGCCCGAGGCTGCGGCCGCGGCCACCGCGGCGGGGCTCTTCTTTACCCGGATGGTGGTGCATCCCGATGGCGCGGGTCTGCGCGCCCTTGCGGAACTGGCCGGGGTGGGGCGCCTCAAGGTGCTGATCGCGCGGGAATTTCCCTTGGCCGAGGCGGGCGCCGCGCAGGCCTTCCTCGCCGAGGCCCGCCCGATGGGCAAGGTGGTGCTGCGCCCCTAAAGGCCGAAGCCTCCCGCCAATTCGCCGATATGGTCCGAGACCGTGGCGATCCAGCGCGGCCCCGGCTGACGCGCACCGATTGTCGCGCCCAGAGGGTCGGGCGCGGCGACGCGGCTGCCCGCCATCGTGGCGATCACCGCATGGCCACAGAAGGGCACATGAACCTCGGAATAGCCGCCCTCATGCGTCATCATCAGGCGCCCGTCACAGAGTGCCTCAGCCGCGGCCATCGCCCGCGCGGTCAGCGCGGCGAAACTCTCGGCGCGCAGGAGCATCCGCCCCAAAGGGTCCATCGCCGAGGCGTCGAACCCACAGGCGATGACGATGACATCGGGCGCATGGGCGGCCAGTGCCGGGGCCACAATCCGGTCCCAGGCCTCGAGATAGCTCGCTTCGCCGCAGCCGGGCGGCAGCGGCACGTTGATATTCGTCCCCGCCGCGCCGCGGGTGGCCGCGCTGCCCGTGTCGAGCGGGTAGTTCCATTCCTGATGCAGCGAGATCGTGAGCACATCGGGATCGTCGAGGAACACCGCCTCGGTGCCATTGCCGTGATGCACGTCCCAATCGACCACCGCCACGCGGCGCGCAAGCCCCGCCGCCTGCGCCGCGCGCACCGCCACGGCGATATTGTTCAAAAGGCAAAAGCCGTTCGGCCAGTCGGGCAGGCAATGATGCCCCGGCGGGCGCGAGAGGGCATAGGCGTTTTGCGCCTCTCCCTGCAGAACAGCGAAAAGCGCCGCCTTGGCCAGCCCCGCCGAGAGCGCCGCAATCTCATAGCCACCCGGGCCAAAGGGCGTGCGCAGCCCCAATTCGCCGCCGCCTGCATCCGAGGCGGCCTTGAACGCATCGAGATAGGCCGCGGGATGGACGCGCAGCAGATCTTCGCGCGTGGCCTCGGGCGCCGATCCCGCATCGACCTCGGCCAGCAGGCCCGTCACCCGCATCAGATTGACGAGGCGGCGCTTGGTCTCGGGGTTTTCCGGCAATCCGCCGCCCGGCTGCACGTGGCCCCCCACCGGCAGGGTCAGCGCGTAATTGCCGCCGCCATGCCAGAAACACCGCTCGTCATGGAAGAAGGCCGTGCGCATCTGTCGTTTCCTTGCCATTCGGGTTAGGCAGGGACCATGACCGAGCTTGCCCATCTTGCCAAGAGCGGCGCCGAGATCGCGCTGCGCGTCACGCCCAAGGCCTCGCGCAACCAGATCGCGCAGGCCGAGGACGGGACTTTGCGCGCCTATGTCACCGTGGTGCCCGAGGATGGCAAGGCCAATGCCGCGGTTATGAAACTTCTCGCCAAGGCGCTGGGGATCGCGAAATCGCGCCTGACGCTGATCCGCGGCCAGACCGCGCGCGACAAGGTGTTTCGGATCGACTGAAGGGGGAACTTGCAGGGCAGGGGCTCTGCCCCTCTTGCCCGGTCCGGGCAATTCACCCCGGGATATTTGCATCAGGTTGAAAGCAGCCCGGCTTGCCCTTCAACCTGATGCAAATATCCCGGGGGTCCGGGGGCAGCGCCCCCGGCGCGTGCAACAGGCGCGCGGTTATTTCTTCTCGACCTGCCGCAGCCGATAGACCCCTTCGGGCAGATTGAGCGCCGCGGCCAGCTCGCGCAATTGCGCATGAGAGAAGGTGACGCGCTGGACGATATCGGTATTGTCGTCCATCTGCTCGACCACCACGCAATCGTCGAAGGACTGGATGGTGATGTCTTCCTGCAGATAGTCGCGCGGGTCGTCCCCCTCGTCGACGAGGGTGATCACGGTGGCGTCGAATTCGTGCTCGATCGTAAACATGCCCCATGCTAGCGCGGGCCGGGCGGCATCGGAAGGGGGCAAATTTCGGTGAACACGATCCGCGCGCTCTGGTCCGAAGCGGGGGCGGCCGCTAGGATCGGTACCGGGCCAAAGGACTGGGCCGCGGGGCAGAGGACAGGCAGGGAGAGGCGATGCGGGCAGGGCTCTTGCGCGTGATGGGACTGGTCGGCGTTCTGGTGGCGCTCGCGGCCTGCGAGGCGCCGCAGGGACCGAGCGCGCCACCGGTTGGCGCGCCCACCGCCTCGGGGGAGGTCTCGCCCGAGGTCGCGGCGCAGAATTTCGTCGCCGTCGCCCGCACGATGGCGCCGCAGATCGAGGCCGAATGCCGCGCCCGAACCACGGGGCGCAACTGCGATTATCAGATCATGGTCGACGATCGCCCCGGGCAGGCGCCCAATGCCTTTCAGACCGAGGACAAGCAGGGCCGCCCGGTTGTGGCCTTCAATCTCGCGCTGATCGCCGAGGCGCGCAACCGCGACGAGCTGGCCTTCGTGATGGGCCACGAGGCGGCGCATCACATCGCAGGCCATATCGCGGCCAAGACCGAGGATGCGCTGCGCGGGGCGGTGGTGCTCGGGGTGCTCGCGGCGGCGGCGGGGGCGAGCCAGACCGGCATCTCGCACGCCCAGAACATCGGCGCCGATCTCGGCAGTCGCGCCTATGCCAAGAATTACGAGCTCGAGGCGGACCGGCTCGGCACGATCATCACCTGGAATGCGGGCTATGATCCGCTCAAGGGGGCGCAGTTCTTCCGCCGGTTGCCCGATCCGGGCAATGCCTTCCTCGGCACCCATCCGGCCAATGCGCTGCGGATGGACATCGTGGCCGAGACCGTCGCGCAACTGCGGGCCGGCGCCAGCTGAGGTGAGGCGGCGCCGGGGTTGGCGCGGCGCCTGCCCGGCGCTAGCCTGACTCGATGGCGCGGCGCCGGGCGCGGCCGGCGCCGTGTGTGGGTGAGGCAACCGGGGAGAGCGATGATCGCGGCGTGGAAATGGCGGTTCGTGAAGCGGATGGGCGAGGTGGGGGTCACCGTCGCGCTCTTCGGGCTCGTCGCGCTCGCGGCGGCGCTCGGCTCGGTTCTGGCCGCGCCGCTGATCCCGGACTGGGCGGCCGAGCGCTTCGGCGGCTCTTCGGTGCAGACCATCCTCGAGATCCTCGCCTCCTCGATGCTCGCGGTCACCACCTTCTCGGTCTCGGTCATGGTCACCGCCTTCGGCTCGGCCGCCTCGGGGGCGACGCCGCGCGCGCTCGGGCTCTTGCAGCGCGATCCGACCACGCAGCGGGTGCTCGCGATCTTCATCGGCGCCTTCGTCTATGCGCTCGCGGGGATCATCGCGCTTGCGAGCGGCTATTACGGGGCCGAGGGGCGCGTCGTGCTCTTTGCGGTCTCGATCGCGGTCGTTGCGGTGGTGATCGTCGCGCTGATCCGCTGGGTGCAGCATCTGACCCGCTTCGGGCTTCTGTCGGATACGATCGACCGGGTCGAGGGCGCGGCGCGGGCGGCGCTGGCCGAGCGTATCGCGGCGCCCTCTCTGGGCGCGGCGCGCTGGAGCGATCCACCGCCGGGCGCCTGGCCGGTGGGGGCTCCGCGCACCGGCCATGTCCAGCATATCGACTTCGGTGCGCTGCAGAGCCTTGCGGAACGCGGCGGTTTCCGGCTCTGGATCGAGGCCGATCCGGGGGCCTTCGTCCATCCGGGGCGGGCGCTCGCACGCTGTGACGCGCTGCCCGTCGACGCCGAGGCGCGCGCGGCGCTCGAGGCGCGTCTGGCCGCGGCTTTCACCATCGCGCATGGCCGCAGCTACGATCAGGATCCGCGCTTCGGCCTGATCGCGCTGGCCGAGATCGCTCAGCGCGCGCTGTCGCCGGCGGTCAACGATCCGGGCACCGCACTCGATATCCTGAGCCGGCTCGCGCGGGCGCTGGCCGATTGGCGCGAGACGCCCGCCGAGGCGCCCGAGCCGCGCTTCCCTGCGGTGTATCTGCGTGCGCTCGATCCCTGCGATCTGCTGCGCGACGCCTTCGACGCGATCGCGCGCGACGGGGCCGGGGTGATCGAGGTGATGGTCCGCCTGCAACAGGTTCTGGGGGCGCTTGCGGCGATCGAGCCGGCACGTTTCGCCCGCCCCGTGGCCGAGCGTGCCGCGCGCGCGGCGCGTCTGGCGGCGCAGGCACTGCCGCTCGAGGAGGAGCGCGCACGTATTCTCGCGATGGCCGAGGCGCTTGGCGCGCGGGATTGAGGGGGGCCGGGATTGTGGGGGGCCGGGGGCGGTTGATCTGAATCATGGTGCCATGCGGCGATGCGGCGCAACATTGCCCCACACAGCCCGCCAGATCCGAAAGGAACCCCCGATGTTCGGTGCCCGCACGCTCAACCGCCACGCCGCGCTGATGAACCGCATGGCGCAGGTTCTCGGTGTCGACCTGACCGAGGCGATGGCGCAAAACCTCCTGTCCGGCGAGGATTGGCGCAGCGCCGTGGTGCGTTGCACCGGCTGCTCGGACCCCGAGGGCTGTCAGCACTGGCTCGCGGCGCATGACGCGCCCGAGGATCACGACGGCGCGGCCACCGCCGAGGCGGCCCCGCAGTTTTGCAACAATCGCTTGATGATGGCACGCCTTGCCGAGGCGATCGCCGTCGAACGGGCATGACCCGGCAGAGGAGGGAGTGAATGGGCGTTCAGGGGAATATCGATCTGCATTTCTGGATCACCCGCGGTATGGCGCGGCGGCTTGGCGTCAACCTCAGCGAGGCGATGCATGACGGGCTGATCTCTCAGGCGGATTTCGCCGATATGATCACCCGGTGCCGGGGCTGCGACAAGGCGGATGGCTGTCTCGCGGCGCTGTCCGAGCGCGCGGGGGCGCCGACCTCGCTGCCCGACTGGTGCCACAACGCGGCGCTGCTGTCAGAGCTGAGCGCGCTGCGCTGAACGAAAAGGGCGGCCCTTCGGCCGCCCTCGTTATTTTCAGCATTGCGCCGGCGCGGTCACTCGGCCGCTTTCGGGGACTTTCCCGCGATCAGCGCCTGCACCGTGTAGACGAGGATCGCGATCCCGACCGCGCCCATCCCGGCCACACCCAGCAGCACGATCCAGTCGACCGGCCCGCCGATGTCGCCAAAGCCCGAATGGGTCACCCATTGCACGAAAAGCACCGCCGCAATCGCGCCAATCGGCATGAAGAGCTGGGCTGCGAGGAATTTGCGCGCCGAAAGGTGCCGGTCGCGGATCAGCACGTAGAGATAGGCGACCGTCACCACCGCGGCGACCGCCACCATCGTCCAGAACAGGCCCCGCCCGAAGATCTCTTCGAAGACCGCGATCAGGGTTTCAAACGTCAGGTCCTTCATCGGTCTCTCCTCAGGCCTTGCCGCGCAGCATCGCGTTATAGGTGGGTTTGAGCGCGATTTCCTTCATCAGCCAGGAAATCCACAGCTCCTCGAGCGGCGCGATCACCCCGGGGAAGGAGGGGGTGAGGTTGTTCTTGTAATCGAATTCCACGAGCATCGCGCGGCCGATCTTGGTGATCATCGGGCAGGAGGTATAGCCGTTGTAGACGGCGGTGCCCTCGCGCCCGGCGATCTCGGCCACCAGATGATCCTCGACCACCGGGATCTGCCATTTCACGCTCGCCGCGGTCTTGCCCTTGGGCACGCCGTTGATGTCGCCCACGCCGAAGACATTGGGATAGCGCAGGTGGCGCAGGCTGCCCTGATCGACCTCGATCCAGCCCTGATCGACCCATTTGTCGGCCCAGCTCAGCCCCGACTCGCGCACAACCTGGGGCGCGCGCTGCGGCGGGATCACGTTGGTGAAGTCATAGGCGATCGCCGTGGTTTTCTCTGGCGTCACGGTGACGGTGCCGTCGGGGTTGAGCACGCGCTGTTCGGGGATCTTGTAATGCGCGGTCTTCGCCTCGGCGTCGATCCCGGTCAGGATATGGTTCCAGCGGGTGTCGAAACCGCGATCGCCGAACAGCAGTTTGACCTTCTCGTTCACCACCGGCACCGAGAAGAGCGTGGCGTTGTTGGCCGCATAGATGATCTGCGAGGCCTCGCGCGTGCCCTTGCGGCGCAGGTAATCGTCGGTGATGAAAGTGTATTTCAGCGGCGCGCCCGCGCATTTCATCTCGGTCGCCGGGCGGCCAAAGAGGCCCACGCCCCCCTTCGAAGTGAATTCGTCCATCGCGCGCCAGGTCGCGGCGGCGTAATCGGGGCCGGCATAGACCGCGCCGATCCCGTTCTGGCCGACCTGATCGAGCGAGAAGCCCTCGATCGAGGCCCAGTCGAGGGTGAGGCCGGTGGCGAGGATCAGATAGTCATAGGGCAGTTTCTCGCCGCCCGCGGTGGTGATGACCTGTCCCTCGGGGTCGATATTGGCCGCGTATTCCTCGACCCATTTCACCCCCTTGGGCAGCCAGTCGCCGGTGCCCGAGACCGAATAGCTCGCGGGTTTGAGCCCCGAGGCGATCAGCGTGAAGCCGGGTTGATACCAATGCTGCTTGCGGCCATCGACGAGGGTGATCTCGGCACCGTCGAGACGCTCGACGAGGCGGTTGGCCATGCCGGCACCGGCGGCTCCGGCGCCGAGGATGACGATTTTTGCCTTGGTGGCGATGGCTTGTGCGCGCGCCGGGGCGGGGGCCGCGAGCCCGAGCGCCGCCGCTCCCCCGGCGAGGCCCAGAAAACCGCGCCGCGAGGGGCGGAAGTCCTGCATGTCGGACATGGGTCTGATCTCCTGTTATATTCCATTTTTGGAATACCATCGCATACCGGGCAGGGCGACCCGGCAAACATGAGAAAAAGAGATATGATTGCGGGCGAATTGTCGCAGCTTCGTGATCGCGGCGCACAGAAGGCCGGAAATTCTTCGCGGCCTGTGCCCCGGTGCGTTGCCGTGCGATGCGCCGCCGTTCGGCAGCGCAAGCGGCTGTGACGCGAGACAGACATCGCCGGGCGCTGGCGCGCAGAAGGGGCCATCCGCGGTGGCGGCGGCGATCCGGGGTGGGGGCCGTCTGTCGGGACCGATCCCGTGCGATCAGGCCCGGCGGGGGACGCGAAGGGGGGGCGCAGAGCTGCGGCGGCGCAGGCTGAGGGTTGCAATCACGCCGATAAGCAGCAGGCCGCTGGAGGGGAGGGGCACCGCTGTCAGCCCGTAGGTCACGCCGAAATAGGTGACTTGCTGAATGCCGTCCTCGATGACCGAGACGAGGCTGTCATAGCTGAACCCATAGCCCAGCACGCTCGGATCGGCGGTGGCGGCGAAATAGAGGGTGACGGCGCCGTCGCCTTCGGCCGCCGCGCTGGTGATGTAGGAGATCAGCGCATGCTCGAAAGCATGGAAACCGGCGATCCATTCGTTCTGCTTCGTCGCCCGGACGATGCTGTCATCGCTGAGATCGACGGACCAGTAGATCCCGCCGTCTTCGTGATCGACGAAAGTGTCGAGCCAGTAGGTTTGGGCGCTGACCACCAATGCCGCGAGCTCCTCGTCGCCCGCCAGAGCGAGGGCGGCGGCATATTGATCCATCTCGGCATAGCTCCACCAGGTCGCAATGTCGGAGGCGGTGTTGGTGCCGTCGACGCTGGTCCTCCAGAGGCCATCCGACTCGGCTTGCAGCAAGACGGTTTTGGCCTGCGCCTCGACCTGATCGGAGAGCGCCGCATCGCCCTGCAGGATGGCGATCTGGTCGATGAACCACAGCGCCTTGATCGTATGGCCGTAATCTGTGGCAGAGTCCTCGCTGGCGCCGCTCGATTGCTTCAGCAGCCCGGCATTCGGGCTGTCTTCGGCATAGGAGAAGGCGTCGAGAATGTAATCCGCCGTTGCCCGGGCCTGCGCCAGATACTGCGCGCGCAGCTCTGGCGTGGCGGCGGTCGAAGCGAGAAGGACCATGTAGGCATTGAGCTGGTCAAGCTGATCGACCAGACGCAGATCGTCCCCTGCGCTGGGGGTGCCGCTCTGCCCGAATTGTCCAGCACCCGTGCTGAAGGTCGTCAGGACCGTGCCCGCGACCGAATCGATGTGATCCGCCAGCGTCACGCCGCTGGCCAGTTCCGTATCCCCTCCGGCGACATGGGCGAGATAGGAGGCGCCCAGCAGCCCATAGGCCTGTTTCTGGGCGTCCAGAACCGCCCCTGTCGCGGCCGATTGCTTGTAGAGGCCGGTCGCCTCGTCATAGAGGCTTTCGTATTGATAGCGCATCGCGGCCTTGGCCAACTGCAGATAGTCGGTATTGCCGGTCATCTGGAACGCGACGGCATAGGAATAGATCTGCCGGGCCTGGGCGACGACGGTGGAGTTTGCCTTGGCGATGGACCCGTCGGCGTTGGTCGTGACGGCGCCGCTGTCGGGCAGCGTCGTCGGAAGGGCATAGCTCTCGGGCGATCCGGCCGTTTCATAGGCCTGAAGCACATCGCTCCAATAGCTCAGGAGATCCGCATCCAGATGCTCGGTCCAGGTTGCGCCCGATGTCAGGGTTGCAGCCGGGGCCTGCACCGCGGGGCAGGACAGAAGAAGAGCGAGGCCAACGGCGCGGATCGAAAGGCGCGTGGGGAAGCGAATTCGCATGAGCATGCCTTGGATCTGGAACGGGCTCTCTAGAGTATGCACGGTTTTGTGACCTCGAGGCAAGCTTTTGGAACTCACGCCCTGCAAAGGCGGGGGGCCTTCCGGGCGCCGCGTGGCGATCACCGGAACCTGCAACCGGAACCTGCATCGCGATAATCCTCGCCGGCCGACGCCTGCGCGCCTGGGCTCTTCCCCCCTTGCGCGGTGTCCGCGGGGGAGGGGGCTTCAAGATGGTTGCCGGGGCCGCGCTCTTGCGTCGCGGATCGGGGCGAAAGCGGGCCGCCGACCTCGGGAAACGTCACGCGGCCTTCCCGAATGGCGGGAGGGAGCGGGCAGTCTCGACGATAAAACAGAGGCATTCGAGGGGAAATGGCAGCCCGTAGGGGAGTCGAACCCCTCTTTTCAGGTTGAAAACCTGACGTCCTAACCGATAGACGAACGGGCCATTCCAGACCTCGCGTGGCAGCCCGTAGGGGAGTCGAACCCCTCTTTTCAGGTTGAAAACCTGACGTCCTAACCGATAGACGAACGGGCCACTTGCGCGGTGTGCGGCGGTTCATAAGGCAGCCCTCGGGGCCGCGCAAGAGGTTTTTGCGCAAAATTTCGGGCGCCGGGCACCGGTGACAGCCGGCTCAGGCGCGGGCTGCATCCTCAAGGCGCAGCTGGGGTTTTGCCCGCCCGCCCCAGGTGTTGATCTCAAGCCGCCCCGCCAGATGCCAGCGCCCGGCACCGCCTGCGGAGAGCGCGGGGCCGAGCGGTCCGTCGAAGGCACCAAAGGCCACGGCTTCGATCCGCGCGCCCATGCCGTCCCCGAACAGGAATCGCAGATGGTTCTCACCGATCCGGCGGGCCGAGGTCACCTCTACCGAGGGGAAGGCAAAGCGCGGGGCTGGCGCGCCTTGTCCGAAAGGTCCGGCGCGGTCGATCTCTTCAATGAGCTGCGGGGTCGCCGCGCCCGGCATCAGAAGGCCGTCGAGGCGCAGATCCCGTGGCCCGCTCGTGCCTGCGCCCTGTTTGGCCAGCAGTTCGGCAAGCCGCTCCATCGCAGCCTCGATCTTGTCTTCGGCCACCGTCAGCCCGGCGGCCATCCGGTGCCCGCCGCCCTTGATCAGCAATCCCTCGGCCGCCACGCGC
>QKJR01000059.1 GCA_003249215.1 Rhodobacterales bacterium | reverse complement strand
GCCTTCGCGAATTTCGCACCCGAGCCCACGCTGAAGCGGCTCGCCAAGATGCTCGCCGATGGCGAGGTGGTGGGGATGGCGCTGCCCTCGCTCGAACGGGTGGGGCTCGGGCTGCTCTTCGCTTCGGCCTTCGGGGTGCCGGTCGGCATCCTGATCGGCCGGGCGCCGCGGATCCACGAGGTCACCAACGTGCCGTTTCAGTTCATGCGGATGATCTCGCCGCTGAGCTGGATGCCGATCGCGGTGATGGCCTTCGACACCTGGGACGGGGCGATCGTGTTTCTCATCGCGATGGCCGCGGTCTGGCCGATCCTGTTCTCGACCGCCGCGGGGGTGCGCCGGATCGACCCGGCCTGGCTCAAGGTGGCGCGCAATCTCGGCGCCCAGCCGCTGCATATGCTGGGCTCGGTCATCCTGCCGGCGATTGCGGTCGATGTGTTGCAGGGGATCCGCCTTGCCCTCGGCGTCGCCTGGGTGGTGCTGGTGCCCGCCGAATATCTCGGCGTCACCTCGGGCCTCGGCTTTGCGATCAACGACGCCCGCGACACGCTCGATTACGACCGGCTCGCCGCAACGGTGGTCGTGATCGGCATCATCGGCTTTGCGCTCGACGCCCTCGCCGGGCGGCTCGTGAAGAAATTCAACTGGGTGCGTTCCGCGCACTGACATTCGAAATCCAGACTAATCAGGAGGTTATCCCATGTCTGAACCCGTCACCGCCGTCACCGGCTGCCTGATCCCCGACGAATTCAAGGGCCTCGACCCGATCGACAAGAGCGGCCTCGAAGCGCTGATCGCGGCGGGCAAGGCCAACCCCAAGATGATCAAGACGCTGAAATGCAAGACCGTCGCCGAGGGCCGCTTCCGTCACGCCAACTACATCCGTGACCTGCCCGCCTATATCGTCGACGAGCCGCCGGGACTCTTGGGCGACGACACCGCGCCGAACCCCTCCGAGGCGTCGCTCGCCGCGCTCGGCTCCTGCGTGGCGGTCGGCCTGCACGCCAACGCCATCGCCCGCGGCATCAAGATCCAATCGCTGGAAATCGCGCTGGAAGGTGATCTGAACATCACCGCCGTCTGGGGCACGGGCGATGTGTCCGACAAGCCCGTCGGCTTCACCGATGTGCGCATCAAGGTCGACATGAAGGCCGACTGCCCCGATGCCGAGGTCGAGGAACTGATCGCCCATGTCTGCAACTGGTCGCCGGTGTTCAACACCTTCAAGCGCCCGGTGAACATGGTCGCCGAACGGGTCTGATCCCATCCCGGGGGCCGCGTGAAACGCGCTCGGCCGCGGCCCCCTTCCTCCCCCTTGCCTCTCAAGGAGACATCCGATGAATGTCGTAGCCCCCCTGACCGTCTATGATCCGGACGAGCTCGAACGCGTCAGCGCCGATCTGCTCGCCCCGATCGTGCGCAAGATCGACGACGAGCGCATCTACCCCGAAGACATCATGCGCGCCTATGGCGCGGCGGGCGCCTATGGCACCCATCTGGCCGGCCCGCAGGGCGGCACCGATCTGACCACCGCGATCCTCGCCATGGCGCGCGCCTCCGAGGAATGCCTCTCGACCGGGTTCTGCGTCTGGTGCCAGGACACGCTCGGCTGGTATATCGCGAGCTCGGACAACGACTATCTGAAGACCGAGATCCTGCCCAAGGTGGCCCGCGGTCAGGCGCTCGGCGGCACCGGCATGTCGAACCCGATGAAGGCCATGGGCGAGATCGAACCGATGCGCCTCAAGGGCGAGCGGGTCGAGGGCGGCTATCGCGTCAAGGGCCTGCTGCCCTGGGTCTCGAACCTCGTGGACGACGGCTATTTCGGCACGATGTTCCATGTCGAGGTGCCCGGCTCCGACACCCCCAAGCGCGTGATGGCGATCATCCATGCCGGCTGGGACGGCATCAAGCTCAAGCTCGACCACGAGTTTGTCGCGATGGGCGGCACCGCCACCTGCAACGTGCAGTTCCGCGATGTCTTCGTGCCGGACAATTTCCTGCTCGGCGACCCGGCGCCCGCCTTCATCCGCCGCATCCGCCCGGGCTTCACGCTGCTGCAATGCGGGATGGCCGCAGGGATCATCAAGAACTGCCTCGAGCTGATGAAACAAGTCGAGGGGCCGCTTGGTCACGTCAACAAATACCTCGAGAAGCAGCCCGCCGACATCGAGGCCGCCTATGACGCGCTCGTGGCCGATGTGCTCGAGATGGCGAAAACGCCCTATGACGAAAGCGACGCCTTCTATCTGCGTGTGCTCAAGGCCCGTCTTGCGGGCGGCGAGCTGGCCGTCGAGGCGGCGCATTGGGCGCAACTGCATTGCGGCGCGCGCGGCTACGTCACCCACGGCGCCGCCCAGCGCCGCCTGCGCGAGGCCTATTTCGTGGCCATCGTGACGCCCGCGACGAAACATCTGCGCAAGATGATCGCCGAGCTCGAAGGCACCGCCTGACCGAGCCCCGCCGACCGGCTAGGGGCGCCGCAGAATGCGCCCCGGCCCTTTCCTCCCCAACCCCGGACCCCATGCAACAGGGAGCATGATCATGGACACCGCACTGATCTCACCTTCGGACCTCAAGACGCTGATCGAGGCCGATCTGGCCGTCGTCATCGACACCCGCGACCCCGACAGCTTCGCCGCCGGGCATATTCCGGGCGCGGTGAACATGCATGACATCTTCACCTTCCTCGCCACCTCGGACAGCGCCGGGATGGCCGCACTGACCGAGAAATTCGCCGCCGAATTCGGCGCGGCGGGCCTCGACGGCGAGAAGATCGCGGTGATCTACGAGGCCTCGATGAACACCGGCTTCGGCCAGTCCTGCCGCGGCTTCTTCCTGCTGTCGTTCCTCGGATATCCCAAGGTCAAGGTGCTGCACGGCGGCTATGCCGGCTGGAGCGCCGAGGGCTTCGCCACCTCGACCGCGGCCGTCGCGCCGGCCCCCGGCGGCTTCACCCCCGACCCGGATGCCGCCAAGATCATGATGGACAAGGACGCGATGCTTGCCGCGCTCGAGACGCCCGAGGCGGTGATCCTCGACGTGCGCGACATCGACGAATGGATCGGCACCTCGTCTTCGCCCTATGGCAAGGATTTCTGCCCGCGCAAGGGGCGCATCCCGGGCGCGGTCTGGATCGAATGGTATCGGATGATGAAACCCTCGGCGCATGGCCCGGTGTTCAAGAGCTCCGAAGAGGTGCTGGCCGAATGCGCGACCGTGGGCATCACCCCCGACACGCCGGTCAAGATCTATTGCTTCAAGGGCGCGCGCGCCTCGAACACCTTCCTTGCGCTGAAAGAGGCGGGCGTGAAGGATGTCTCGATCTACTTCGGATCGTGGAACGAATGGTCGCGCGATCCCGCCCTGCCCATCGAACAGGGCCTGCCCTACGGCGCCTGACCCGCATCAACCCGTTAAACCAACAGGAGAATACCGAAATGACCCGTGCCGAACTGACGGAAAAGATCGTCGCGCACAAGACTTTCAACGGCATCAAATGGTCCGATGTGGCCGCGGCCGTCGGCCAGTCCAAGGAATGGACCACCGCCGCGCTGATGGGGCAGATCTCGCTGACCAAGGACCAGGCGGCGAAGGCGGGCAATGCGCTCGGCCTGAACTTCTCGGATGAGGAAATCGCGCTTCTGATGACCGTGCCCTATCGCGGCTCGCTGCCGACCGCGGTGCCGACCGATCCGCTGATCTACCGGCTTTATGAGGTGGTGAACGTCTATGGCACCACGATGAAGGCGCTGATCGAGGAAGAATTCGGAAGAATTCGGCGACGGCATCATGTCGGCGATCGACTTCACGATGGACATCACCCGAAAGGCCGACCCCAAGGGCGACCGCGTGCAGATCGTGCTCGACGGCAAGTTCCTCGGCTACAAGACCTACTGATCCGGGCCGGGCGGCGCGCCCTCGGGTCGCCGCCCCCACCGCCCTTGCCTGCCCGCGCCCGCTCGGTTCGTCGCGCGGCCCGAAAGGACATTTCCGATGAAACCCATCCTGATCGTGGGGGCGGGCCAGGCTGGCGCCGCGCTCGCGGCGAAGCTGCGCGCTCTGGGCACAGAGGCGCCGATCCTGATGATCGGGGCCGAGCCCGCGCCGCCCTATCAGCGCCCGCCGCTGTCGAAGAAATACCTGCTCGGCGAGATGGAGCGCGAGCGCCTGTTCCTGCGCCCCGAGAGCTTCTATGCCGAGAACGCGATCGAGCTGATCACCGGTTGCGCGGTTACCGCACTCGACACAGCCGCACGCGCGGTGACGCTGGCCGATGGCCGCCGGATCGACGCCGCGCAAATCGCGCTCTGCACCGGCGCCGATCCGATCCGCCTGCCCGCCGCGATGGGTGGCGATCTTGACGGCATTTACACGATGCGCAGCCTCGCCGATGCCGACGCCATGGCCCCCGAGATCCGCCCCGGCGCGCGCGTGCTGATCGTGGGTGGCGGCTATGTCGGGCTCGAGGCGGCGGCGGTTGCCGCGAAGAAGGGCCTCACCGTCACCCTCGTCGAGATGGCCCCGCGCATTCTCGCCCGCGTCGCAGGCCCCGAAACGGCGGCAAGCCTGCGCGCTCTGCACCGCTCGCACGGCGTCGGCCTGCGCGAAGGCAGCGGGCTCGCGCGCCTCATCGGCGAGAACGGCCGTGTCAGCGCGGC
>QKJR01000068.1 GCA_003249215.1 Rhodobacterales bacterium | reverse complement strand
CGGGCTTCTGCCCGGGCTTTCTTTTTGGGTATTTCTGTATGCAGAATGCCACTTATGGTTGATCGAAGCCCCTTCTTCAGGGTATGAATCAACTCAGGATGGAATCCCGGACGACACTGGGAACGCGACTGAACGCCGGCTGGCGCCTGAACGGTGCCGGCCGGCAAGCGTTTTAGGGGCAGGCCTTTGCTATTGCAGCGGCAGGGTCGCCTCGAAACGGCCCGTGATCACCCGGGTGCGGGTGGGATCCGTCTGCATCGTCGCCATGTCATCGGTGAAGGCCGCCGTCGCCTCGAAATTGCCGGCGAGCGTGACCGCGCTGTCGGTCTTGTCGAAGCTGGTGAGGCTCACGCTGACCACATCGTCGGTCAGCGCGATCCAGGCGCCGGCATAGCCGTCTTCGAGATACTGGATCTCGGGCGTCATGGCCCGGGCGCCGCCCGTCGTCACCGCCTGAAAGTCGATCACCAGAGCGCCTTTGAGCGCGGCGAGCTGATCGGGCGCGGGATTGCCCCAGAGCGAGATATCGACCATCGGCACGCCCATCGTGGCACGGGCGCCGGACTGGCTCTCGCCGCCCTCGGCGGTGAGATACCAGGACATCTCGGTGCCATCGACGCTGGCGCTGATCGTGCCCAGCAGATCCTGCGCGGTCGCGAGGCCGGGCAGGAGCATGAGGGCGGCAAGGGAAAGGGCTCTGAGCATCAAAATTCCTCCGGTTTCAATGCGCCAAGGCTAGGGGCCGGGGGCCGTTCGGGCAAGCCGGGATCGCCGGCGCCGCGCCGGGGGTTTCACACCCCCGGACCCCCGTGGAGTATTTCGGCCAAGATGAAGGGGCCGGTTTTCAAGCCGGGCGATCGGGGCTAGGGTCCGCCAAACGCTTCGGAGATCGTCATGGCCTTTACCCTCGCCACCTGGAACATCAACTCGGTCCGTCTTCGCGAGGGGCTGGTGCGCAAGCTGATGGAGGAGGAGGCGCCCGACGTCATCTGTCTGCAGGAATGCAAGAGCCCGGTGGAAAAGATCCCGACCGAGGGCTTTGCCGCGCTGGGGTATGGCCACATGGTGGCGCGCGGGCAGAAGGGCTATAACGGCGTGGCGATCCTGTCGAAACTGCCGCTCGAAGACATGGGCGACATGGATTTCGCCGATCTGGGCCATGCCCGGCATGTGGCGGCGCGGCTGCCCAACGGCGTGGTGATCCATGATTTCTACGTGCCCGCCGGCGGCGACATTCCCGACCGCACGCAAAACGAGAAATTCGGCCAGAAGCTCGATTACCTGACCGAGATGCGCGACTGGTTCCGCCAGGAAGGCTTCGAGCGCTCGATCATGGTCGGCGATCTCAACATCGCGCCGCGCGCCGATGACGTGTGGAATCACAAGGGCTTGCTCAAGGTCGTGAGCCATACGCCGATCGAGGTGGAGCATCTGGCCGAGGTGCAGGAAGCCGGCAAATGGGTGGATGTCACCCGCGCCGACATCCCCGAGGGCAATGTCTATTCCTGGTGGTCCTATCGCTCGCCCGACTGGGACAGCGCCGACAAGGGCCGCCGGCTCGACCATATCTGGGCGACGCCGGACATCGCCGGGGCCGCCCATGGCAGCCGGGTGCTGCGCGCGGCCCGGGGCTGGGAACAGCCTTCGGACCACGCGCCGGTCTTTGCGACCTTCGACCTATAGGGTGCGGAGTTTCTCGGCCACGGCGAGGCCCAGGGTGCGATGCGATTCCGGGGTGAGATGCACCCCGTCCACCTCGCTCGTGGCGATCAGCGTGCCGGCGTCCAGATAGGCGACGCCGCGACGGGCGCAATAGGCTTCGAGCATCGGGGCGAGCGCCTCGCCGACCGCCGGGCCGTCGATGAATTCGCTGGCCAGAAGCCCCGCTTCCTTGACCGGCGGCGGGCAGATCACCAGCACGTCGAAATGATGATGGCGCAGCTGGTATTCGTCGGACATCGCGATATCGACGAGGCCGGCGATACCGGCGGTGATCATTTCGGCCGAGGCGGCGAAGCGCTTTTTCGCGTCGTTGGTGCCCAGCATGATGATCAGCAGATCGAGCGGCCCGTGGCTCTGGAGCGCCATGCGCAGCCCCGGCCGGCCGTTCATATGCGGCCCCATCACCGGGTCGTCGAATTGCGCGGTGCGGCCGGGCAGGGCCTCTTCGACCACGCAGTAATCCTCGCCCAGCGCCTCGGCCATCACGCCGGGCCAGCGCACCTTGCGGGCATAGCGCTCATAGCGGCCACGGTTGACGATCGGCGGGGTGCCGTGGGAATTGCTGTCACCGAAAACGAGGATGTTGCGGGTCATGGTCGGGCCTTTCTTTCTGCCTCGCGCGGATGCTAGGGAACGTGCGTGGCGAGGTAAAGCGTCGCGCGGGGCCGGTCGGTCTTGGCGTGGCGCCCGCACGGGCCCATATAAGCGCCAACCCGATTTGAAGGAGCCCTCTCATGCTTGAAATGGGAAGCAATGGTGCCACCGCCCCCGAGGGCGCGCTGGTCAAGGAGATCACGGAAGCCACCTTCATGCAGGATGTGGTCGAGGTCTCGAAGGATACCCCCGTCATCGTCGATTTCTGGGCGCCCTGGTGCGGCCCCTGCCGTCAGCTCGGCCCGGCGCTGGAACAGGCGGTCACCGCCGCCGGCGGCAAGGTGAAGATGGTCAAGGTCAACGTCGACGAGAACCAGCAGATCGCCGCCCAGCTGCGCATCCAGTCGATCCCGACGGTCTATGCCTTCTATGACGGCCAGCCGGTCGACGGCTTTCAGGGCGCGCTGCCGCAAAGCCAGGTGAACGCTTTCGTCGACAAGCTCGCGGCGCTGGCCGCCGAGGGCCCGCTGGCCGCCGCCATCGCCACCGCCGAAGAGATGCTCGAGGCGGGCGATCTGGAGGGCGCCGCCGAGATCTTCGCCGCCATCGTCGAGGAAGATCCGAAGGTCGCTGCCGCCTGGGCCGGGCTTGCCAATACGCGGCTGGCGCAGGGCGATGCCGACGAGGCCGAGGCGGTGCTGAACGGTGCGCCGATCGAGGTGGCGCATGCCGCCGAGCTCGAAGCGGCGCATGCCAAGATCGCGCTCGCCCGTCAGGCCGCCAACGCCGGCCCGGTCGACGAGCTGCGCGCCCGGGTCGCGGCCGATCCGGCCGACAATCAGGCCCGCTTCGATCTGGCCCAGGCGCTTCATGCGGCGGGCGACGTGCAGGGTGCGGTGAACGAGCTTCTGGATCTCTTCAAGCGCGACCGCGAGTGGAACGAGGGCGCCGCCAAGGCGCAGCTCTTCACCATCTTCGACTCGCTCGCGCCCAACGATCCGATCGTGCTCGCCGGGCGGCGCAAGCTCTCGTCGATGCTCTTCGTCTGAGGCGACCCGTGCGCGTCGACCTGCCCGATGTGATGCCCCTCTTCCCGCTGCCGGGGGCGCTGCTTCTGCCGCGCGCCCGGCTGCCGCTGCATATCTTCGAGCCGCGCTATCTGGCGATGTTCGACGATGCGCTGAAGACGCCGGGGCGGCTGATCGGGATGGTCCAGCCGATGGACGACGCCGGCACCCGGCTTCATTCCATCGGCTGCGCCGGGCGGATCACCTCGTTTACCGAGACCGAGGACCACCGCTATATGGTGACCCTCACCGGGGTCAGCCGGTTTCGCATCGGCGAGATGGTCGAGGGATTTGCCCCCTATCTGCGCGCCAATGTGAGCTGGGACAGCTTTGCGCGCGATCTCGGCGGCGCCGAGAAAGACCCGGAGTTCGACCGCGAGGGGTTCCTCGGCCTGCTGATCCGCTATTTCGACATCGCCCATCTGCAGACCGATTGGGAGAGCCTGAAAGAGGCCGACAACGAATTGCTGATCAACTCGCTGGCGATGCTCCTGCCCTTCGCCCCCGAGGACAAACAGGCGCTG
>QKJR01000027.1 GCA_003249215.1 Rhodobacterales bacterium | reverse complement strand
CCTTACGCGGTGAGCCCTTCGGGCTCGGGCAGGCCGTTGGCGCGGCAACAGGCGGTGAGCGTATTGGCCAGAAGGCAGGCGATGGTCATCGGGCCAACGCCGCCCGGCACCGGCGTGATCGCGCCCGCGACCTGCGCGGCGCTCGCGAATTCCACATCTCCCACGAGCTTCTTTTTGCCGTCGCGCTCGATCCGGTTGATGCCGACGTCGATCACGGTGGCGCCGGGTTTCACCCAGTCGCCCGGGATCATCTCGGGGCGGCCCACGGCGGCCACGAGGATATCCGCCCCGCGGCACACCGCACCCAGATCCTTGGTGCGCGAATGCGCGATCGTCACCGTGCAGCTGTCGCCCAAGAGGAGCTGTGCCATCGGCTTGCCGACGATGTTCGAGCGCCCGACCACGACCGCATTGAGGCCCGAGAGGCTCCCCAGATGGTCGCGCAGCATCATCAGGCAGCCAAGCGGCGTGCAGGGCACCATGGATTTCTGTCCGGTGCCCAGAAGGCCCACGTTCGAGATGTGGAACCCGTCCACATCCTTCGCCGGGTCGATCGCATTGATCACCAGATCGGAGTTCAGATGCCCGGGCAGCGGCAATTGCACGAGGATCCCATGCACCGCCGGATCGGCATTGAGCTTGGCGATCAGCGCCAGCAGATCGGCCTCCGAGGTCTCGGCGGGCAGCTTGTGCTCGAAGCTGTTCATCCCGACCTCGATGGTCTGCTTGCCCTTGTTGCGGACATAGACCTCCGAGGCCGGATCCTCGCCCACCAGCACCACCGCAAGGCCCGGGGTGATCCCCTGTTCGGCCTTCAGCCGCGAAACATGGCTTGCCACCTGCGCGCGCACATTGGCCGCAAAGGCCTTGCCGTCAATGATCTTGGCGGTCATCTCACTCTCCCTGAAGTCGTGCAGCAGCACTTTCCAGCGCGTGCCAGATCGAGCCCGCGGCCGAGCGCATCCCGATCACCGCGAGCCGGTCCTCGGCGCGGCGGATCACGAAGACGCTCATATGTTCGAGCCCGGTGCGGGTGGCCGAGCCGGGGCCGAAGCCCGCGGCGTCGATATTCACGAGTTTCGCCAGAAGCGAAAGGATCGGGGCGGCGCCTGCGCTCGAGGCGATCTCGAAGGCGACAAAGGCGTCGGTCTGTTCGGTGACCGAGCATTCGGGCGCGGCCTGTTTCACGGCGCCCGCGAAATCCTCCGCGGCGCGGCCGGGGGCCTCGATCATCCATTGGCCGGGGCCGGTCCAGAAAGCGGCCATGCCATTGCCGGCATGCCACAGGCCCGGGCCGGGCAGGGCGAGGCCCATCGGCACCGGCTGCGCCGCGCCGCGCCGCTGCGCCAGCGAGGCGAGCGCCAGATCGGCATTCTCGGCGATGGCGAGCGCGCCGAAGCTTTGCGCGCGGGCGAGCGATCCGCCAAGGGCGGTCATGGGAGCGAGATCAGTCACGAAGGCGTCCTCCTTCGGGGTCGACGAAATGGGGCGAGACGACGCGCATCCGCACGCTTTGCCCCTGCAACGGGTTGGCGGCGATCACCACCTGGCCGATCCGATCCTTGCCATTGGCAAGGAAGCCAAGGCCGATGCCCGAGGCGAGATGCGGCGAGTAGCAGGCCGAGGTGATCCAGCCGAGATCGGTCTCGGTCTTCTGCGCGGCGCCCTCGTCGAAGAGGTGCGAACCGGCGGTGACGGGCTCGGTGGCATCGACCGGCATCAGCCCAACGAGGGTGCGGGTTTCCGCAACCATTCCCTCGCGCCGGCTCATCACCGCGCCGATGCTGTCTTTCTTGGTGGACACCATCTTGCCCATGCCGAGCATCTGCGCGGTGGTCTGGCCATTGAGCTCATTGCCTGCGGCATGGCCCTTCTCGATGCGCAGCACGCCCAGAGCCTCGGTGCCATAGGGCGTGGCGCCGAGATCCGCGCCGACCTCGACCATCCGCCCCATCAGCGCCGCGCCGTAGCGGGCGGGGACGGCGATCTCATAGGCCAGTTCCCCCGAGAAGGAGATCCGGAAGAGCCGCGCGCGCAGGCCGTTGCAGACGGTCAGCTCCGCGCAGGCCATGAAGGGAAAGCCCTCGTTCGAAATGTCGAACCCGTCGACGATGCGTTCCAGCAGCATGCGGGCGTTGGGCCCGGCAACCGAGATCTGCGCCCAAGCGTCGGTCGTCGAGATCAGCTGCACGTCGAGCTCGGGCCAGAGGCACTGGCGCGCGAATTCCATGTGGCGATAGACCGGGCCCGCCTGCGCGGTGGTCGTGGTGACCACATAGTGATCCTCGGCCAGACGCGCGCAGGTGCCATCGTCATAGGCGTGGCCATCCTCGCGCAGCATCAGCCCATAGCGGACCATGCCCACCTTCAGGCTGGCCATCGCATTGGCATAGATCCGGTTCAGGAATTCGCCCGCATCCGCGCCCTGCACATCGACCTTGCCGAGCGTGGTCACGTCACACAGGCCCACGCCCGCACGGGTCGCCAGAACCTCGCGGTCGACCGTCTCGCGCCAGGTCGTCTCGCCCTTGCGCGGGAAATATTGCGCGCGCATCCATTGCCCGACCTCGACGAAGACCGCGCCTTGCGATTTCGCCCATTCGTGCGTCGGCGTCAGGCGGCGAGGCCGGAAATGGGCGCCGGTATCGCCACCGCCGAGCACGGCCAGCGAGACGCCGGTATAGGGCGGGCGGAAGATCGTCGTGCCGGTCTGCGGGATCGTCTTGCCGGTCAGCTCGGCCATGACGGCCAGAGCGGTGACGTTGGCGGTCTTGCCCTGATCGGTGGCCATGCCGAGCGTGGTCCAGCGTTTCAGATGCTCGACCGGAACCATGTTCTCTTGCCGGGCGAGTTTCACGTCCTTGACGGTCACATCGTTCTGGAAATCGACCCAGGCGCGCGCCTTGCCCGGCACATGCCAGAAGGCGGATTGCGCTTGCGGCGCATCTTCGGCGCGGGGCAGATCGGGCAGGGCGGCGGTGATGCCGATCGCACCCAGGGCGGCCACGGCCGCCTCGGCGCCCGAGGTCAGCGCCCCATGCGTCGTGCCGCGGCCCGCGGCGGCGCCCGCCACCACCATGCCGGGCGGCAGGTCGGTGCCGGGCAGGAAGGCGAGGCTCGCCTCATCCCAGACCGGGCGGCCGCGATGGTGGCTTGCCAGATGCACGTTCGGGTTCCAGCCGCCCGAGACGCCGAGCGCCCCGGCTTCGATCCAGTGCGAGGTGCCGTCGCGGGTGATCTCGAGGCTTTTGAGCCCCAGCCGCCCCTTGGCGTTGCTGACCACGGCGCCCGCGAAGAGGGGATATTTGCCAAGCGCCTTGGCCTCGGTCCGCGTGTCGATCACGCCCGCGATCTCGACACCCTTGGCCATCAGATCGAGCGCCGTGCGGTGGCCGTCGTCGCCATTGGTGAAGATCGCGACGCGGTTCGCGGGGCTGACCGCATAGCGGTTGGCGTAGGTGCGCATCGCGCCCGAGAGCATCACGCCGGGGCGGTCGTTGTTGGCAAAGGGGATGTGGCGCTCGGTCGCGCCCGCGGCCAGAACGATGCGTTTCGCGGTGATCCGCCACAGCGTCTGGCGCACCGCCTTGCCGGGGGTGGCGAGGTGGTCCGAGACCCGCTCGACCGCGCCATAGATGCCGTGATCGAAGGCGCCGAAGACGGTGGTGCGGCGCATCACGCGCAGGTTCGGCAGGGCGTCGAATTCGGCCTCGAGGGCCGCGATCCAGTCGCCCGCGGGGGCGTCGTTCAGCGTATGGGTTTCCGCCATGAGCCGCCCGCCGAGGCGGAAATCCTCATCGGCGAGGATCACCCGGGCACCGGCGCGCGCCGCGGTCAGCGCCGCCGCAAGGCCCGCCGCGCCGCCGCCGATCACCAGAAGATCGCAATGCAGGAAGCCCTTGTCGTAATCGTCCGGGTCGGCAAGCTTGGTGAGGCTGCCCAGCCCCGCGGCCTTGCGGATCATCGGTTCGTAGAGCTTTTCCCAGAAGGCCTTGGGCCACATGAAGGTCTTGTAATAGAAGCCCGCCGCGAAGAAGGGCGAGGCGAGATCATTGACCGCCAGCAGGTCGAAGGCGAGCGATCCGACGCGGTTCTGGCTGTTGGCGATGAGCCCGTCATAGAGCTCGGCCATGGTCGCGCGGGTGTTCGGCTCCTGCCGCGCGCCGCTGCGGAGCTCGACCAGCGCGTTCGGCTCCTCCGAGCCCGAGGAGACCACGCCGCGCGGGCGGTGATATTTGAAGCTGCGCCCCATCAGCCGCACGTCATTGGCCAGAAGCGCCGAGGCCAGCGTATCGCCGGGATGGCCGGAATAGCTCTTGCCATCGAAGGTGAAGCTCAGGCGTTGCGAGCGGTCGATCAGCCCCCCGGAAAGACGGCTCATTGCGCACCCCCTTTCGCGGCGAGCGCGACATCGCGGGCGAGTTCGGCGCCCAGAATCTCATGCGTGGTCGTGTCGCGCGTGACCACCAGCCACGAGCGGTCGCCCTGTTCGTGAAACCACAGCTCGCGGTGAACGCCGGCCGGGTTGTCGCGCAGATAGACATAGTCGAAGAAGGTCTCGGCCGCGTTTTCGGCCATGCCGTCGGGGCGATGGATGAGCGAAGCATCGCCCAGATAGGTGAATTCCTGCGCGTCGCGAAGGCCGAGGAGAGGATGAGGGATCAGCATGTTGTTTCTCGGTTCTCAGTGCAGGTTCGGCTGGGCACCCACGCCCTTTTCGTCGATGACATAGCCGCGTTCGAAACGGTCGAGGCGCATGAAGCGCGCGGTCTCGTGCGGGCGGTCGGTGGCCAGCAGATGCGCGAAGGCGTAACCGCTCGCCGGTGTCGCCTTGAACCCGCCATAGCACCAGCCGGCGTTGAGATAGAGGCCTTCAATCGGCGTGCGGTCGATGATCGGCGAGCCGTCCATCGACATGTCCATGATGCCGCCCCAGGCGCGCAGGAGCCGCGCGCGGCCGATCGCGGGCATCAAGGCCATGCCGCCCTCGGCCACATCCTCGATCACCGGCAGGTTTCCGCGCTGGGCGTAGGAATTGTAGCCGTCGATATCGCCGCCGAAGACGAGGCCGCCCTTGTCCGACTGGCTGACGTAGAAATGCCCCGCACCGAAGGTGATGACGCCGTCGATGAAGGGCTTGAGCCCCTCCGAGACGAAGGCCTGCAGCACATGGGTCTCGATCGGCAGGCGCATGCCCGCCTTGGCCATGACCTTGCCCGACATGCCGGCGACCGCGACGCCGACCTTGCCCGCACCAATATAGCCGCGCGAGGTCTCGACGCCGAGAACCTTGCCATTCTCGATGCGGAAGCCGGTCACTTCGCAGTTCTGAATGAGATCGACGCCCAGAAGATCGGCGCCCCGCGCATAGCCCCAGGCCACGCCGTCATGGCGCGCCGTGCCCGCGCGGCGCTGCATCAGCCCGCCCTTGATCGGGAAGCGCGCGTTTTCGAAATTGAGCCAGGGATACATCGCGCGGACCTGCTCGTGGTCGAGCAATTCCGAATCCGCGCCGGCGAACCGCATCGCATTGCCGCGCCGGCGATAGGCGTCGCGCTGGCCGTCGGTATGGATCAGGTTGAGGATCCCGCGCTGGCTCACCATCGCGTTGAAGTTGAACTCCTGCTCCATGTTCTCCCAGAGCTTCATGGAAAACTCATAGAAGGGCTCGTTGCCGGGCAGCAGATAGTTCGAGCGGATGATCGTGGTGTTGCGCCCGATATTGCCCTGGCCGAGCCAGCCGCGCTCGAGCACGGCGATGCGCTTGCCGCCAAAGACCTTGGCGAGGTGATAGGCCGTCGCCAGCCCATGACCGCCGCCGCCGACGATGATGTAATCATAGGAGGGTTGCGGCTCGGGGTTGCGCCACAGCGGCCCCCAGCCCTTGTAGCCCGTCAGGGCCTCCTTGATGACGCGAAAACCGGAAAAGCGCATGATGGATCGTCTCGAAAAGGGAGGGACGGGCCCGGGGACGGGCCCGTCGGTGTTGGATCAGATATCCAGCGTGTTGTCGCGTTCCCAATGCGAGAAATGGTTCACGAAGCTGTTCCATTCCTGCATCTTGAGCTTGAGATAGGCGGCCGAGAATTCCTCGCCCATCGCGGCCTTGAGGCCCGGATCGGCATCATAGGCACGGATCGCGTCCAGAAGGTTGAGCGGCAGCTTCGGCGCGCCTTCGATCTTGTGGCCCTCGGCATACATGTCGATATCGTAGCGCGGGCCCGGATCGGCCTTGGATTTCAGGCCCGAGAGACCGGCTGCGATGATCACGGCTTGCAGCAGATAGGGGTTCACCGCGCCATCGGGCAGGCGGAGTTCAAACCGGCCGGGGCCCGGGACGCGCACCATATGGGTGCGGTTGTTGCCGGTCCAGGTCACCGTGTTCGGCGCCCAGGTCGCCCCCGAGATCGTGCGCGGCGCGTTGATGCGCTTGTAGCTGTTGATCGTCGGGTTGGTGATCACCGCGAGCGCCGAGGCGTGCTTCATGATCCCGCCAAGGAAGTGACGGCCCTCATCCGAGAGCGAGAGCTCCTTGGTGTCGTCCGAGAAGGCGTTCTTGCCGGTCTTGGTGTTCCACACCGAGATATGCGCATGGCAGCCGTTGCCGGTCAGCCCGGGGATGGGCTTGGGCATGAAGGTGGCGCGCAGGCCGTGCTTCTCGGCGACTGATTTCACCATGAACTTGAAGAACGAGTGCTTGTCGGCGGTGGCCATCGCGCCATCGTATTTCCAGTTCATCTCGAACTGGCCGTTCGCATCCTCGTGGTCGTTCTGATAGGGCTCCCAACCCAGTTCCAGCATGTAATCGCAGATTTCCGCGATCACGTCATAGCGGCGCATCACCGCCTGCTGGTCGTAGCAGGGCTTGGCGGCGGTATCGAACGGGTCCGAAATCTGCGTGCCCTCGGGGGTCAGCAGGAAGAATTCGGGCTCGACCCCGGTCTTGACCTCGAGATCCATCGCGGCGGCCTCGGCGATCAGCCCGGCGAGCAGGTTGCGCGGCGCCTGCGCCAGGCCCGCACCGTCCATCACGCAGTTCGAAGCGACCCAGGCCACATCCTTTTTCCACGGCAGCTGGATGACCGAGGGCGCATCCGGCACGGCGAGCATGTCGGGGTGCGCGGGCGTCAGGTCGAGATGCGTGGCGAAACCGGCGAAGCCAGCCCCGTCTTCCTGCATGTCGGAAATCGCCTGCGCGGGGACCAGCTTGGCGCGCTGGGCCCCGAACAGGTCGGTGTAGGAGATCATGAAGTATTTCACGCCCTTTTCGCGGGCGAAGGCGGCAAGATCGGTCATTGTGTCATTCCCTGTTGAAGAGGCGGGCGGGGTTCATGCCCCGCCCGTCGATGTCAGAACCCGCCCTGACCGGGGATCCAGGTGGTGCCGGCAAGCGGCACGCCCGCCATTGCGGCGGCCTCGATCGTAAGCGCGCAGAGGTCTTCGGGTTCGAGGTTGTGGACATGGCTCTTGCCGCAGGCGCGCGCAATGGTCTGGCATTCGAGCGTGAGCACCGCAAGATAGTTGCGGAGTTTCCGCGCGGCTTCCACCGGGTCGAGCCGTTTCATCAGCTCGGGGTCCTGCGTGGTGATGCCGGCCGGGTCCTTGCCCTCGTGCCAGTCGTCATAGGCGTCGGCCGTGGTGCCGAGCTTGGTGTATTCCGCGGCCCATTTCGGGTCGTTCTCGCCCAGCGCGACCAGCGCCGCCGTGCCGATCGCCACCGCATCGGCGCCCAGTGCCAGCGCCTTGGCCACATCGGCCCCGGTGCGGATGCCGCCCGAAACCACGAGCTGCACCTTGCGGTGCATGCCCAGATCCTGCAGCGCCTTCACCGCGGGGCGGATGCAGGCGAGCGTCGGCTGGCCGACATGCTCGATGAACACGTCCTGCGTGGCCGCGGTGCCGCCCTGCATGCCGTCGAGCACGACGACATCGGCCCCGGCTTTGACCGCAAGCGCTGTGTCATAATACGGACGCGCGCCGCCGACCTTGATGTAGATCGGTTTTTCCCAGTTGGTGATCTCGCGGATCTCGAGGATCTTGATCTCGAGGTCATCGGGGCCGGTCCAGTCCGGGTGACGGCAGGCCGAACGCTGGTCGATGCCCACGGGCAGGTTGCGCATGCCGGCAACGCGCTCGGTGATCTTCTGGCCGAGCAGCATGCCGCCGCCGCCGGGTTTCGCGCCCTGGCCCACCACGATCTCGATCGCATCCGCGCGGCGCAGGTCGTCCGGGTTCATGCCGTAGCGGCTGGGAAGATACTGATAGACCAGCTTCTCGCTGTGCCCGCGTTCCTCGTTGGTCATGCCGCCGTCGCCCGTGGTGGTCGAGGTGCCCGCCATCGTGGCGCCGCGGCCGAGGGCCTCTTTCGCCGGGCCCGAGAGCGCGCCGAAGGACATGCCGGCGATGGTCACCGGGATCTTCAGCTCGATCGGTTTCTTGGCGAAACGCGTGCCGAGGGTGACCGAGGTGTCGCATTTCTCGCGGTAGCCTTCGAGCGGGTAACGCGACATCGAGGCGCCGAGGAACAGCAGGTCATCGAAATGCGGCACGCGGCGTTTCGCGCCACCGCCCCGGATGTCATAGATGCCGGTTTCGTGATCGAGGGCGAGAAGGTCCAGCTGTCGCGCGGCAGGGTTTGCGGGGTCTTGTCCATATCTCTGGTCCTCAATACGCCGAGGCGTGGTCGACGTGGAAGTTGTAGAGCGTGCGGGCCGAGCCGTAGCGCTTGAACTCTTCGGGTTTCGCATCCGAGCCGGCGCGCTCGAGCAGATCCTTGAGGATCTCGATATGCTCGGGGCGCATTTCCTTTTCGATGCAGTCGGAACCCAGCGATTTCACCGAGCCGCGCACGAACAGACGCGCCTCATAGAGGCTGTCGCCGAGCGCATCGCCCGCATTGCCGCAGACGACAAGGTTGCCCGATTGCGCCATGAAGGCCGACATATGGCCGATGTTGCCATGGACGACGATGTCGATGCCCTTCATCGAGATGCCGCAGCGGCTCGACGCATTGCCCTTGATGACCAGAAGGCCGCCATGGCCGGTGGCGCCCGCATATTGGCTGGCGTCGCCGTCGATGATGACGGTGCCCGACATCATGTTCTCGGCCACGCCCGGACCGGCGGAACCCGTCACATGCACGGTCGCCTGCTTGTTCATGCCGGCGCAGTAGTAACCGGTCGAGCCCTTCACGGTCACTTCGATCGGCGCGTCGAGGCCCACGGCCACGGCATGGGCGCCCTTCGGGTTCTCGATGACCCATTGGGTCTGGTTGGTGGTTTCGGCCTGCGCCTGCAGTGCGGAATTCAGCTCGCGCAGCGGCGTGGTGGCCATGTCGATCGTCTGCATGCTCAGCGCTCCCAGAAGTAGACGGTGGCGGGTTCGGGTTCCCATACGCGGGCGGTGTCGATCCCCGGAAGTTTGGCGAAGGCGCGGTATTCGGAGCCGAAGGCGACATAGTCCTCGGTTTCCGCCATCACCGCGGGTTTGCAGGCGATCGGGTCGCGCACGACGCCGAAGCCGTTCTTGGTGCCGACGACGAAGGTGAAGAAGCCGTCGAGATCGTCGAGCGTGCCTTCCAGCGCCTCGCCGAGGTTCGCGCCCTCGGCCAGACGCGAGGAGATGTAGCAGGCGGCCACTTCGGTGTCGTTCTGGGTTTGCGGGGCAAAACCCTTCTCGGTCAGAACGCGGCGCATCTGGTTGTGGTTCGAGAGCGAGCCGTTGTGCACGAGGCACTGGTCATCGCCGGTCGAGAACGGGTGCGCGCCGAGCGTGGTCACCGCCGACTCGGTCGCCATGCGGGTGTGGCCGATGCCGTGGCTGCCACCCATCGCGCGGATGCCGAAGCGCGCCGCGACGTCCTTGGGCAGGCCGATCTCCTTGAAGATTTCCATCGAGGCGCCGGCGCCCATCACGCGGATGCCGCGGGCCTTCATGAAGTCGCGCGCGGCGGCTTCGGTGCCCTCGGGCAGGTCGAGCACGGCATGGGTGTCGACCACTTTCATGGTGACCGGGCCGCCCAGTACCTCGGCCAGCGCCGCGTCGAGACCGGCGAAGGTCACCGCGGGGGTGTCCGATTGCACGGTCATTTTCAGCCCGCCCGTCTCATCGCCATAGATCGCGATCCCGGCGCTGTCGGGGCCGCGGTCGGTCATGGTGATGAGCATGTCGGTGAGCAGATCGCCCAGTTGCGGGCGCAGTTCATCCTTTTTCAGGAACAGGCCAACGATGCCACACATGTTTCTCTCCGTTTCGGTTTCGGCCAGAGCCGTCACGGATTAACTAGCGGGAAAATTATTTGCCCCACAAGACATTTCATTTCCGGTAAGGAAAATTATTTGCCCATGAAAAAAGCGCCCAAGATTTAGGCGCTTTTCGGGGCGGTCAGGCCGGGGGATGCCGGGAAAACGGGCTGGGTCGGTGGCGGGACCTCGGCGGGCAGGGAGCGGGCCCCGCGCGCCCGGGGGAATCGCCGGGCTATTTCGCCTGCGGATAACAGATGATCGACAGATAGCGTGCCGGCAGCTCGCGCAGGTTCTCCGGCCCGTGCGGTGCATCCGAGTCGAAGAGCAGCGTATCGCCGGGCTCGAGCGGATAGATCTGATCGCCATGGCGGTAATCGACGCGGCCCTCGAGCATATAGAGCATCTCGATCCCCTCGTGCTGGAACGCCGGGAAGCGGTCGCTCTGGGTCGTGAGCACGATCAGATAGGGTTCGACCACGACGCCCGAATTGTTCGACCCGATATGGCCGAGCAGGTGGTATTGATGGCCCGCGCGGGTGCCGGCGCGTTCGATCTCAACGCCTTCGCCGGCCTTGACATGCATCGCCCCGCGCGTTTCCTCGAAGCCCGAGAAGAGCTGAATGAGCGGCACGCGCAGCGCATTGGCCAGAACCTGCAACGTGTTGAGCGAGGGCGAGATCACCCCGTTCTCGATCTTCGAGAGCATGCCCACCGAGAGCCCGGTCTGCGCGGCGAGGTCCGAGCCGGTCATCCGCTGCCGCTTGCGCAGCTCGCGCACCTGCCGCCCGATCGCCACCTCGAGGTTTTTCTCGCGGCTTTCGCGCAAAGCGTGGGGGTCCTGCGTCAGGCTGGCGGATTTGCGGGTCTCGTTCATGCTCGGGTTCCGGGGCTGGTCTGCAGAGGCTGCAGGCGATCAATGGGGCCGCGCCTGGGCGCGCGTTTGCGACACTGTGGGAAGTTCGGCGCCGCTGGGCAAGGGGAAGCTGCGGGACCTTCCGGGAGAACCGGGCCCGATGAAGGGGCCACCGCGAGCGTTTCGGCAGGCCATCGACGCGTGGGCGATCCACCCCGGCCTTGCCGCCGGTCCTGCCCGGAACCCCGTCCGGCGACGGCCGCGCCTAGCCCCCGGTGCCGGGCAGGATCTGCGCGATCGGCACCGGGCGATACCGCAGCGCGTCGAGCGGCGCCGTGCGTTCGCGCGCGCAGCCCTCCTGATCCATCAGGGCGCGGGCCGTGGCGATCACCGGTTCGACCGCGCCATAGGTGCGGCAGCCCCGGTCGGAGGGATCGGCACGACAGGCCTCGGCGAAGAAGCGCACCGCCCGCACCATTTCGCAGGCGGTCGCCGCCGCCACCGCGTCGCGGTCGAAGGACAGGTCCTTGGGGAGCCGATAGATCGGATTGCTCGCCGTGTCGTGCAGCTGCCCGAGGAACATCATGTATTCGCTGAAGGCCCAGGGGCGGCCGTTACTGTAATAGATCGCGTTTTCATAGAAGGGGCGAAGCCGGTCATAATCCCACGATCCGTTCGCCAGCGCGTCGATCTCGCTCCCGGCGAGCCAGACATCACCGCGATAACCGCCGAGTTCGAGCGTTTCGCGCCAAAGCGCCTGCGCTTCGGCGGGGTCGCCGGTGGGCTCGTGCAGGGAGCGGCGCTGGATCAGGCTCTGGGCGAGTTCGATCAGGACCGCGCTGTCTTGCGGCGAATAGGCCAGCCGGGTGCGCAGCGCCTCCTGCGCCTTCGCCTTCATCTCGCTGTAGAAAGCCTCCTGCCCGAAACTGGTGGCGATCGCGCTCAGGGTGACGGTGTTGGTGATCACTTCGGCGCGGGCGATCCGCATGGCCTGCTGCACGGCTTCGGGCCGGCCGTACCATTCGGAGAGATAGGCGTCGAGCCGGGCGTAATCGAGGAAGTCCTCGTCGTGACGGTCGAGCAGATCGAGCGCCATGGCCCGGACCGGGCCGGTCAGACCCAACTGGAAGGCGGTTTCGATCAGGCAGAGTTCGTCGCTGTAATCGGGGATCTTCTGCGCCGCGCTGGCGCAGAGCGCGGCGATCTCGGTCATGGAGCCGCCCCATTTCGGATCGAGCGCCTGCAGCCCGAGCGAGAGCGCGTGACGCCCCGGTGAGACCTCGAATGCGCGCTCGACGAGGGGGATGACGGGCAGCCGGTTGACGCCGGAGCGCCGCAACCGAAGCAGCAGATCGAGCGCGGGGAGGAGTCGTCCCGCTTGGCAAATCCGCCTTCCGCCAGTTTCTGGGCCTGTTCGAGTTCGTCGTGGTAATGCGCCCGGGCCTCTTGCGAGACATAGGGCGACAGGGCGTTTCCGCGGAATTCGAAGGCGCGCTGGTAATGCTGCCAGGCCAGTGCCGTCGCCGCATAGGGCGAGTCGGGCACCGCGGCGCGCCACGCCCGGGTCTGCGCGAAGCGGTCGCGGTTCGCGACGACGAAAAGCGTCGCATAGGTCGCGCGCAGCGGTTTGAAATCCCGGGTCGCGACGGCGGCCGCGTGGGCTTGCGACAGCCGCTCTTCCAGAGCGTCGTAATCCGCGGCGTCAAGCGCGCTTTCCGCCCTCGCGGTCAGCGTCCGCTGCTTGGCGAGAGCGTCTTCATCTGCGCCGCGGTGGGTGGTCCAGAGGATGGCGGCCGCAATGAGGGCGAGGCCGGCGAGGCTCAAAAGGATGTAACGGCGCATGACTTTCTCCAATATGGTCCTCAGCAGACGAGGAAAGTCGGGCTATTTCGTGTCTGAAGCCGCGCGGAGAGCGCCTCTGGCTGGCGGATGGCGACTCGCCGTGTATGCCGCCGGGACTGTCCTCTGGGCGGCAGGGGCCGATACTCGGGGCGAACGCCGGGGCCGCCGCGCGTCAAACCCGCCGATTTGCCCAAATTATCGACGAAATTTCCTGTCTTTCACGAGCCGCCTTTCAAGAAATGAGGCGGCGGAGGCCGTCGCCCCCGTTTTCGCGGGGTGCATTTGCAATGTTAATCGACGTGAGAACATAGTCCCGCTCCGGCCCGAGTTGTGGTTTACGCGAAAGTTGGGGATGATCGCCTTACAACACCCGAAAACGTGGTCGCGCCGAGGCGAGGCATAGAATGAATTTCACACTCAATGCCTCCCGCGAGATGCATGTCGAGACCATCCGTGGCCTCGCCTGCGTCGCTCTGGTGTCGTTTCACGCGATCGGAAGCGATTCCAGAACCGGTCTGGAACTGCCCGCCGACGACTGGCTCGTGCAGGTGCAGGCGTGCTTCGCCTATATGCGGATGCCGCTCTTCAGCTTCATTTCCGGCTATGTCTTCACCTCCTTCGCGACGGCGGGGCGCAGTTGGGGCACGCTGTGGCTGTCGAAAATGCGCCGGTTGTTGCTGCCGCTGGTGAGCGTGGGGCTGCTCTATTGGAGCCTGCGCGCGGTCATGGGGTATAGCCAGCCGGGTTGGCCGCAGATCGTCGTCCTGCCCTATATGCACTTCTGGTTCTTGCAGGCGACCTTCGTGCTGATGTCGGTGCTGCTGGCGGGGAACTGGCTCTGGAGCGTGATCTCCGGACGGGCGCCCGATGCGCGCGGGGCCTCGGTCATTGCCGCGGCACTCGGGCTGATCGGGGGCGTGTTCTATGCCTGGGGCACGCTGCGCGATCTGGAGTTCTTCTCGATCCCGCAGGCGGCCTATCTCGCGCCGTTCTTCATGGCGGGGCATGTCGTGGCGCTCCGTGGCAAGACGATCCTTGCGGTGCTCGCGGCGCGGTCCCGGTGGCTGGGATGGGCCGGGATCGCCGCGGCGATCGTCGTTGGAACGCTGCTCGCTTTCGATCTGATCGAGGTCCAGAGTGCCGGGGCGAAGCGGGTGATCGGCATCGTTATCGGGCTAGTGTCGGCGCTCTCGCTTTTCGTGGTGCAGCCGAAGGTGCGTTTTCTGGCCTGGGTCGGCGACAAGTCCTATGCGATCTACCTCTTTCACGTGCTGTTTCTGTCGGTGGCCACGGAAATATGGCGTAAGGCCGTCGCGATGGATATCCACTGGGCCTATCTGCCCGCGCTGCTGGCCGGGCTGCTCGGCCCGATCGCGATGCAGGCGGTGATCCTGCGCTCGAACCTGCTCTCGGTGCTGTTCCTCGGGCTCCGGCCGCGGCGCAAGGCCGGGCGCGAGCTGCCGTCTGGTATTCAGAGCGGCGCGACCTGAGATCGGCGCCTCCCCCCCTTTTCCCGGCTCCGCCGCGCGCTAGATCTTCCCCGATCCAGACCGGAGGCCCCGATGACCACGACCCCCAAGAGCTATGCCAAGAGCGCAGAGGCGCTGGCGCGCCTGACCCCCGAGCAATTCCGCGTGACCCAGCAGTCGGGGACCGAACGCCCCTGGAGCGGTGAATATGTCGCCGAGAAGCGGCGGGGCATCTATGTCGATGTCGTTTCGGGTGAGCCGCTCTTTGCCTCCTCGACGAAATACGAGAGCGGCTGCGGCTGGCCCTCGTTCACGCGGCCGTTGTTCGAGGATCATGTCGTCGAGCTGACGGACACGACCCACGGCATGGTGCGCACCGAGGTCCGCTCGGCCCATGGCGACAGCCATCTCGGCCATGTCTTTCCCGACGGCCCGCGCGATCAGGGGGGCCTGCGCTATTGTATCAACTCGGCCTCGCTGCGGTTCATCCCCGAGGAAGAGATGGCCGCCGAGGGCTATGGCGATCTGATCGGGGCGATCGGCTGAGCTTCGGCCCGATCGCATGCGCCCACCTTTCGCCCGGCCGCGGCCTGTGGCACGGTGCGCGAAAATCGGCAGCGGCAGGAGAAAATGATGCGCAAGGTGGAACTCGGACGCACCGGGGTGCAGGTGAGCGAATTGTGCCTCGGCACGATGACTTGGGGCAGCCAGAACACCGAGGCCGAGGGGCACGCCCAGATCGACGCGGCGCTCGGGCGCGGGGTGAATTTCCTCGACACCGCCGAGATGTATCCGGTCAATCCGGTCACCGCCGAGACCGCGGGGCGCACCGAGGAAATCCTCGGCTCGTGGCTGAAGAAATCGGGGCGGCGCGGGGATCTGGTGATCGCGACCAAGATCGTCGGGCCCGGTCAGATCATCCGCCCGGGCGAGCGTATCGAGGGCGCGACGATCCGCAAGGCGCTGGAGGCCTCGCTGAAACGTCTCGGCACGGATTACGTCGATCTCTATCAGTTTCACTGGCCCAATCGCGGCGGCTATCACTTCCGGCAGAACTGGGCCTTCAATGCGCAAAAACAGCCCGCCACGGCCGAGATCGAGGCGAATATGGTCGAGTGCCTCGAGACGCTCGCGGCGCTGAAGGCCGAGGGCAAGATCCGGCATTTCGGGCTTTCGAACGACAGCGCCTGGGGGCTGGCGCAGTGGATCCGGCTGGCCGAGGCCGGTCATGGCCCGCGCCCGGCCTCGGTTCAGAACGAATATTCGCTGATGTGCCGGCTCTATGACACCGATCTGGCCGAGCTTGGCCACCATGAGGCGGTGACGCTGCTGGCCTATTCGCCGCTCGCGGTGGGGATGCTGAGCGGGAAATATTCGGGCGGGGCCGTGCCCGAGGGCTCGCGCCGGTCGATCAACCGCGAGCTTGGTGGGCGCTCGAACCCGCGGGCTTTCGAGATCGCCGATCTTTATGTGGCGGCCGCGCGCGAGGCCGGGCTCGACCCGGTGACGATGGCGATCGCCTGGACGCTGACCCGGCCGTTCCCGATCGTGCCGATCATCGGGGCGACCTCGGTCGCGCAGCTCGAAAAATCGCTCGACGGGGCGGGGATGGTGCTCGATCCCGCGCTTCTGAAATCGCTCGAAAAGATCCATCATGCCCATCCGATGCCGTTCTGAGGGCGCGCGCGCCCTCGTTTTGGTGCTCGCTCTGGGGCTCGCGGGCTGCAAGCCGCTGAGCCTCGGTGCGGGGGGCGAGCCGGAGCCGGCCGCCGCGCTCGAACCGGTGGGCGAGGCGCGCGAGGCGCTCGAAAAAAGCGCCTGCGAGGCGCGCCACGGGCAATGGAGCCAGCGCGGTTCGGGCGGGTTCTTCTGTGCCACGCGCCCGGCCGATGGCGGCAAATCCTGCCGCACGGGCGACGATTGCATCGGCGCCTGCCTCGCGCGGTCGATGACCTGTGCGCCGATCGCGCCGCTCGTGGGCTGCAACGAGATCATGACCGGCAGCGGATTGCGGGTGACCGAATGCGTCGAGTGAAGGTGGCGGCGGCGCTGATCGCGCTCGCGGTGCTGGGGGGCTGTCGGACGCCCGCGCCCGAAGCGGCACCGGGATTGCGCCGCGCAGGCGCGATGATCTCCTCGGCCGTGCTCTTCGATCCGGCGCGGTTTGCGGGCAAATGGTATGTCGTCGCCTCGGGCGTGCCGGGCTGCGCGGGCGCCGAACAGGGCTGGGTCTGGAGCGGGCAGGGGGCCTTTGCGCTCTCGGGGATCGACTGCGGCAGCGGCACCAAGCCGCATTACCTGACGGGCCGCGCGGTGATGACCGGGCCGGGCGGGCGGATGATGCCGGACAAGGGGTTCAGCCGCGCGCCGGTCTGGGTGCTCTGGGTCGATCAGGATTACCGGATGGCGGTGCTTGGCACGCCGGGCGGGCAATTCGGCGTGGTGCTCTCGCGCGAGTTGCCGCCGCGGGGCGATCTGTTGCGCGCGGCGCAGGAGGTGCTCGATTTCAACGGCTATCCGCCGGGTGCGGTCGGGCGCTGAGCTCAGGTGATCCGGCGGAAGACCGAGAACGGCCCCGAATTGTCGAAGAAGGGGACCGAGGCGGGCGGGCCGAGCGGCCCCTCACCGTGCTCGCTCAGATAGGCCTGCACCTCGGCCAGAACGACCTCGGTGATGAAGGGCAGGTTGAGCGCGCGTGCCTCGGCCATCGGCACCCAGTGCAGATGCGAGAGCTCGTCGCAGGCGGCGCCGAAATCGTCGGGGTCGGTGCACAGGTCGGCCGCGTCGATCAGGAAGAAGCGCGCATCGAAGCGGCGCGGGCGTCCGGGCGGCGTGATCGCGCGAAAGACGAAGCGCAGCGGCGCCGCGGCCGGCAACTGACCGCTTGCGGCGAAACCGGTCCAGTCGTCGGGCACCGTGCCCGGCCAGACCCCGGGGGCGCCGAGCACCTGTCCGGTTTCCTCCCAGAGCTCGCGCACCGCGGCCGCGGCCAGAGCGGCGCCGAGACCCGTGGGCGCCTCGGTGCCGAGCCGGCGGGCGCAGACCTCGCCCAAGGCCGAGCCGAGCGGCACCGCGGCATCGCCCGTATCGAGCGCACCGCCCGGAAAGACGTATTTCGAGGGCATGAAGGCCGCGCCCGCCCCGCGCATCCCCATCAGCACGCGCGGTCCGGCGGTGGCATCGCGGCGCACCACGAGCACGGTGGCGGCGTGGCGCAGCGCCGTCTTGTCGGGCGCGGGCTTGTCGGGGGCATTCGCGGCGGTTTCGGCCACGGTTGGGCCGGAGGCGGGCGCGGTCTTCGGATCAGTCATGGGCCACCTCGCCCGGGCCGAAACCGTGCATCCGGCGCGACCACTGGATCGCGACGATCAGTCCCTTCATCCGCGGCAAGAGCGCCAGCGACAGCGCAACCGAGCCGGTGGCGAAGACCGCGATCATCTGCAGCGGGCTCGGGCGGAAGGCCACGAAGACCCAAAGGAGCAGCGGCGCGAGCAGGTGGCCCACGATCAGGATCGTGAGATAGGCCGGCCCGTCATCGGCGCGCTGCGGGCTCAGATCCTCGCCGCAGGCCGGGCAGGCGGGGGCCACGCGCAGATAGCCCTCGAGCATCCGCCCGCGCCCGCAGGCCGGGCAGCGGCACATCAGCCCGCGGGCGATGGCGCGTCCGATGGGACGGTCGTCTTGGTCGAAGTCCGGCTGGTCCTGCATCGCGCTCTCCCCTTCGCGTTTCTTCTTTATCGGGGCAAAGTTCCGCGCGGGAAAGCCCAAAAGCGGCGATCACGCCCTGTCACGCCTCGGTGAGCGGGGCGTCGGGGGCGACGGAACCCTGGGGCTGGCACGTGTTTTCGATGTGAACGGCGCCAGAGGTGCCGGAGGCAAGAGGAGATTGACGATGAAACCGAGTATCAAACGCACCCTGATCGCGGCGCTTCTGGCCGGCACGGCCCTCGCGGCGGTTCCGGTGATCGCGCAACAGGCCGGCCCCGGGGCCCAGCCGGGCGCTCAGGCCGGGGCGCAATCGGGGGCGCCGGCGATGGACGGCAGCGGCCCGAACGGCCCGGGCATGGCCTTTGGCAAGGCCGGCGGGGCGATGGGCATGGGGCCGATGGGCTTTGCCTTCGACACCTTCGACGCCGATGGTGACGGCAAGGTGACCGCCGAGGAGATCAAGGCCAAGCGCGCGGCCGAGGCTGCGGCGCTCGATGCCAATGGCGACGGCAAGCTGAGCGCCGAGGAGATGGTCGCGGCCGAGCTGCGCAAGGTGCAGACCGGGATCGAGGCGCGCGTGAAGGCGCAGATCGCGGCGCAGGATCTCGATGGCGACGGGCTTCTGTCGGCGGCGGAACTGGCGCTGCGCGGCGGGCCTGACGGGATGTTCGACCGTCTCGACCGTGACAATGACGGCGCGGTGAGCCGCGAGGAAGCGCAGGCCATGGCGGCCCGGATGGGAGCCATGGGCGGCGACATGCGTGGCGGCCGGGAGATGCGTGGCGGTCACGACATGCGCGGCGGTCATGGTCAGCGCGGTCAGGGCGGCCCCGGCAAGGGCGGCTGCGATATGCGCGGCGCCAGCCCGATGCAGGGCAACGGCATGGGCCCGGGCCAAGGCATGATGGGTCAAGGCATGATGGGTCAAGGTCCGATGGGGCAGGGTCCGAACGGTCAAGGGCAAGGCATGGGTCCGGGTCAGGGCATGATGGGCCAAGGTCCGAATGGCCAAGGTCCGATGGGCCAGGGCATGGGTCAGCCGGGTCAGGGGCCGCAGGACGGCTCGGGCTGGGGCCGGATGCTTCAGGGCAACGGGGCTCAGGGCACCGGGAACTGATTTGCCGATCGGCCGGGCTTTCGGGCCCGGTCGGTTTGCGCCCGCGACGATTCTGGGCTAGTCCAGCGGAGACATGAACATGGCTCTCGACGCGCTGACCGAAGTCTCGGATGAGGCTCTTCTGATCCTCTATGGAAATGGGGATCGGCAGGCTGCGCAGTCGCTGACGCTGCGGCTCGGGCCGCTCGCGTTCCGGGTGGCCTATCGGATGCTCGGCGACCGCGCCGAGGCCGAGGATCTGGCGCAGGAAGCGATGCTGCGCCTGTGGAAGATCGCTCCCGACTGGCGCACCGGCGAGGCCAAGGTCTCGACCTGGCTCTATCGGGTGGTGACCAATCTCGCGACCGACCGGCTGCGCCGGCGCCGCGGGGTCGGGCTCGACGAAGCGCCAGAGATGGCCGACGAGAGCGCCTCGGCGCTCGATCAGATGATCTCGGCGGACCGGATCGCCGCGCTGCAGGGCGCGCTCGATCAACTGCCCGCGCGGCAGCGTCAGGCGGTGATCCTGCGCCATCTCGAAGGATTGTCCAATCCCGAGATCGCGGCAGCGATGGAAATCGGTGTCGAGGCCGTAGAAAGCTTGACGGCGCGCGGAAAGCGCGCGCTGGCCGCCCTGCTTGAGGGGCGGCGTGATGAATTGGGGTATGGCCATGACTGATTGGAATGCAAGGGAACACACCCTCGACGATCTGTTCGCAGCGGCCCGCCGGGCCGCCCCCGAGCCCTCGCCCGGGTTTCTGGCGCGGGTGATCGCGGATGCCGAGGCGGTGCAAGAGGCCGCCGAGGCCGTGCCGGTGCGCAGGTCGGCGGCGCCCTCGGGCGGGCTGATGGCGGCACTGCGCGGCATGTTCGGCGGCTGGGGTGCGCTCGGCGGAATGCTGACGGCAACGGTCGCAGGCATTTGGATCGGGTTCAGCGGGGCCGATCAGCTCGGTCTGGTGACCGGGGGCTTGCTCGGCACGACAGAGAGCCTGGGCACTGTATCGCTCTTGCCCGAGGGGGATATCTTCGCCCTCGCGGTGCAGGAATAGGAGAGGCGGGATGACGCAGACGACGGCGGACAAGGCTGGGATGGCAACGGGCGACGGGTCCGGGGGCGGCAAGCGCAACTGGACGCGGCTCCTGCTGATCGCTTCGGTGTCGCTCAACCTGCTGGTGGCGGGGGTGGTCGTGGGCGGCATCATCGGTCATGACCGGCGTCCGCCGCGCCCGGTGGTGGGCGATGTCAGCCTCGGCCCCTTCACCGATGCGCTGACCAAGGAGGACCGCGCGGCGCTTGTGCGGGCCGCCCAGACCGAGGGCCGCAACCTGCGGGACATGCGCAAGCGCGCGAGCGAGGAGATGCGCGAGGTGATCGCGGCGCTCGAGGCCGATCCCTTCGACAAGGTGAAGGTGCAGGAGATGCTGCAAAGCTTCCGCACCCGCTCGATGGAGCGTTTCGCGCTCGGCGAGCGGCTGATGGTCGACCGGCTGGCCGAGATGACGCCCGAGGCGCGCAAGGCCTTCGCCGCGCGGCTGCTCGAGCAGACGGAGCGGTTCGAACGGGGCGGGCATCCGCCGCCCCCGCCGCAGGATTGAGGCCCGCAGGCAGGAGCTCGAGGCACGAGCTCAATGCGCGTGACCCTCGCGCCGTGATCCGCTCGGGGTTGCGTGGGGGCTCGTCCCGCGTTCAGGCCGCGGTCGAGCGGCCCGAGATTTTCACCTGATTGCGCCCGCCGGCCTTCGAGCCGAGCAGCGCCCGGTCCGCGAGGTCGATCAGCGCGTCGATCGGGGCGGGCACCCCGCCACCGCCGAGCGCAAGGCCGATCGAGACGGTAACCGGGATCTCGCCCGCGTTGCCGGGCAGGGTCACGGGCGTTTCCTCCATCACCCGGCACAGTCGTTCGGCCGTCGCCCGGGCGATCTCGAGCGTGGTGTCGGGCATCGCCACAAGGAATTCCTCGCCGCCGATCCGCGCGATCAGATCGGCCTGACGCAGGTTGTAGCTCAGCCGCTGCGCCACCTCGACGAGCACGGCGTCGCCCGCGCTGTGGCCCCAGGTGTCGTTGACCGACTTGAAGCGATCGAGATCGAGCACCATCACCGCGAATTGCCGCCCCGTCGCCTGCGCGCGTTGTGCCATGCGCGCCAGATGCGGCATCGCATAGCGGCGGTTGTAGAGCCCGGTCAGCGGATCGGTCATCGCCAGGCGCAGCCCGTCGGCAAGGTTCTCGCGCTGCCGGTCGAGGACGCGCTTGCGCTCGATCTGCGCGGTCAGGCGCAGCGCGGCCTCTTCGGCGCGGGCGGCGTCGAGCGTTGCGGGCAAAAGATCGTTGGCGCCCAGATCGAGGGCGACGGCGGCGGTCTCGCGCGCGGCATCGGCGGTGGCGATGCAGATCACCGCATGGCGCGAGCGCGGACGCGAGCGCAGCTCGGACATCAGGCGCAACCCTTCGCCCGGGCGGGTCAGATCCGCCTCGATCACATAGGCGTCGGGGCTTGCGCTGTCGTCAGCCTCGGCCAGAGCCTCGTCGCGGCTCGCCACGACGAAAGAATCGCCGGGAAGGAAGCGGCGCAGTTCGGCTCGCCAGCGCATCGCCGTGTCCCGCCCCGCCGCGATCAGCGCGATTCGCGCCGGTGCGGCAAAGGTCGGGGCCGGTTCGGCGAAGCCGAGCTCGCGGCAGGTGCTCTCGCGGTGGCGCAGCTCCTCGTCGGTTTCGCGCGCGCGCAGAAGGCTGCGCAGGCGGGCCAGCAGGACGAGTTCGTCGAAGGGTTTGACCATGAAATCGCTCGCCCCGGCGTGCAGGGCGGCGAGGCGGGTCTCGCTGTCGGGGAAGGCCGAGATCATGATCACCCGGATGCCCCGGGTGAGCGGGTCGGCCTTGATCTGCCGACAGATTTCGATCCCGTTCATGTCGGGAAGCTGGACGTCGAGCAGGATGAGGTCGGGCGCTTCGCTCGCGATGAGCGCCAGCGCCTCGGCACCGGTCGCGGCCTGAACCGTGTCGTATCGCGCGCCCGAAAGTTTGACTTTCAGCACGATTCGATTGGTCGCGACATCATCCACGATCAGGATCTTGCCTGCCATGGGCGCTCGAACTCCTTCCAACTGCCGGGCTTGGGCCGGGTCTGCCGCCGCCGGGTGCCCGAGGGCCTCGCCGCAGCCAGCTTTTCTCTACCTGTAAGTTTCCGCAGAATAGGTTAATAAACTCTTTCACTTTAACCGGGGGACAGGCCATGTCGCAAGAACTCGCTCATCTGATCGGCTTGCGGTCGCTGGCCTGGCTCGCGGGGCAGGACGCGCTCTTCGAGACCTTCCTGTCGGCCTCGGGCGGCGATGCGGCGCAGGTGCGGGCGCAGGCCAATGATCCGGCCCTTCTGGCCTCGGTTCTGGACTTCGTGTTGATGCAGGATGATTGGGTGATGGACTGCGCCGCGGCCCAGCAGATCCGCCCCGAAGCGGTGGCCGAGGCGCGCGCGGTGCTCGGCGGTGGCGACCGGATGCATTGGACCTGAGCGCGGAGCGGACGGATGGACAGGATTTCGGCGGTTCTTTTCGACAAGGATGGAACGCTCTTCGATTTTCACGCGACCTGGGCGGCCTGGGCGGGCGCGATGCTGGCCGAGCTCTCGGACGGGCAGGAGGCCCGTCGGCGCGATCTGGCCGCGGCCATCGGCTTCGATCTGGAACGCGAGACGTTCTTTCCGGACTCGCTGGTGATCGCGGGCACGGTCGCCGAGGTGGCGGAGCGGATGCTGCCGCATCTGCCCGGGCGTGACCTCGGCGGGGTGATCGCGGCGCTCGATGCGGGGGCGGCGCGGGCGCCGCAGGTCGCGGCGGTGCCGCTCGAGCCCTGTCTCGAGGGGCTGCGGGCACGGGGGCTGCGGCTTGGGGTCGCGACCAACGATTCCGAGAGCTCGGCGAGGGCGCATCTGGCACAGGCCGGGGTCGGGGATCGGTTCGACTTCGTCGCGGGCTATGACAGCGGTCATGGCGCGAAGCCCGGGCCCGGGCAGCTGCTGGCCTTTGCCCGGGCGATGGGCGTTGCGCCCGGCGCGGTGGCGATGGTCGGTGACAGCCTGCACGACATGGCGGCGGCGCGGGCGGCCGGGATGCGCGCGGTCGCGGTGCTGAGCGGGCCGGCGGGGGCCGAGGTGCTGGGCCCGGCCGCGGATGTGGTGCTGCGCGATATCGGCGCGCTTGCGGAGTGGATCGACGCGGAAGCCGATGCGCGGGCTGCTGAGGGCGGGCAAGCTGCGGTCTGAGCACCGCGGCACTGGCCTTCCGGGGCGCGCGCGTCTAGGTTCGGGTCTCGGCGAAAGGCGCGGAGGACGGGCGATGATCAGCCAGCGTTTGAGTTTCATCCTGCTCGGCACGGCGGGCGGCCTCGCGGCCTGGGCGCTGACCGATCTGCTGGGCGATCGCCTGCTCGGGATCTGGGGCGGGCGGCCGCTCTTGGGCCTCGCGCTTTTCGCGCTGATCTTCTTCGGGGCGGGGCTGGCGATGCTGGGCGAGCTCGGGTTGCGCCGGGCGGCGATGGCGGCGGCGGGGCTCGGGCTTCCGGTAACGCTGCTTGCACTGTGGAAGAGCCTCGGCTTCGAGAGCGCCGAGCGGATGCTCGACACCGGCCATCTGATGATCGCGATCTGTGTCGTGGCGACGATCCCGGTGCCCTTCCTCGTGGCGACGCGCTTCGAGGGGCGGCAGGGCTGGCACGATTATCGGGTGCTGTTTCTCGAGAGCTGGAACATCGTGGTGCGCTATGCCGCGGCCTGGCTCTTCGTGGGCGTGGTCTGGGCGGTGCTGCTGCTGTCGGCGGAACTGCTCAAGCTCGTGGGGATGCGTGAATTCGCCGAACTGCTGGGCGAGCCGCTCAGCGTCTGGGTGATCACGGGGGCGGCGCTCGGGCTCGGGCTCTCGGTGGTGACCGAGATGTCGGACATGGTCTCGCCTTATCTTCTGTTGCGGCTCCTGCGGCTGATGTTGCCGGTGCTGCTCGGGGTGGTGATCGTCTTCGTTCTGGTGCTGCCGCTGCGCGGGCTGACCCATCTCTTCGGGCATCTCTCGGCAGCGAGCATCCTGAGCGCGGTGGCGCTTGCCTCGGTCTCGCTGATTTCGATCGCGGTCGATCAGGACGATCAGGAGGCCGTGCATACGCCGGTCTTGCGCTGGTCGGCGCGGGGTCTTGCGCTGCTTCTGCCGGTGCTCGGCGGGCTCGCGGGTTGGGCGGTGATGCTGCGGGTGAAGGATTACGGCTGGACGCCCGACCGGGTGACGGCGGCGGCCGGGGTCATCGTGGTGCTCGGCTATTCGGTGCTCTATGCGCTGGCGGTGCTGAGCGGGCGGGGCTGGATGGGCTGGCTGCGGCGGGCCAATATCGCGATGGCGCTCGGCATCGTCGGGCTCGCGGGGCTCTGGCTCTCGCCGCTGATCTCGCCCGAGGCGATCGCCGTGCGCAGTCAGATGGCACGGTTCGCGGCAGGGGCGTCGGACCCGGTCGACCTGCCGCTCTGGGAGATGAAGACCGAATGGGGTGTTGCCGGGCAGCGTGCGCTCGAGCGTCTGACGGCGCGGGCGGCCGAACCGGGGCAAGACCTGCTGGCCGAGCGGCTCGCGTTGCTCGAGCGCCCGGATGCGCGTTGGGCGCTGCGGCGCGATGCCGCGGGCGATGCCGATGCCCGCGCGCAGCTCGTGGCCGGGTTGCGGGTGTTGCCCGAAGGGGCGGAGGTGCCGGTCGAATTGCTGACCCTGATCCTGCGGTTCGGGCGCGACGAGCTGGCAGGCGATTGCGCGGCGCAGCGGGGCGACGATCTGCCTGCCTGTCTCATCTATCTCACGGATTTCCTGCCGGAGCAGCCGGGCCAGGACGCGGTTTTCCTGCAAGCCGGTCGGGGCCTGGCGGGGCTTGAGCTCTTTTCCGAGGGACGCGGTGGCTGGAATGCGGCGGGGCGGTTTGCGCCGGGGCTCGAGGCGGGGGCGGATCTCGATGCGGTGATGCGCGCGCTCGTGGCCGGCGAAGGGCGGCTCGTGCCCTCGGGGTTGATGTCGCTCGAGGCGGGCGGTCAGAAGATCGGCATTCGTCCGTAAGGGATTGGGCCTGAGAGATTGGGCCTGAGGGGGGCGCCCGAGGAATTTGACCTGCGGGATTGGGCATTTATTAACTCGGCGCGCCTAAGCTCCGTGTCATGGAGGCCCCATGCACGGATTGATCAACAAGGCTGTTCAGACCTTCCTGCGTGACAACTACGGAGCGGCGCTTTGGCGCCATGTCGTGCAGGAAGCCGGTCTCGACCCGAACGGGTTCGAGGCCATGATGCATTACGATGACGATGTGACCGAACGCGTGTTGCAGGCTGCAATGGGCGCGCTCGACAAGCCCAGGGTGGTTCTGCTCGAGGATATCGGCGCCTATCTCGCGCGGGTCGAACCGCTGCGGCGGCTCTTGCGCTTCGGGGGGGCGGATTACTGGGAATTTCTCGCCTCGCTCGACGAGCTGCCCGGGCGCACACGGATGGCGCTCCCAGATCTCGAAGTGCCCCGGCTCAGCGTGAATGCGGCCAACGGCGGTCGCTTCACCTTCGAAGTGGAGGGGCCGCTTCCCGGGGTCAGTGCGGTGATGGCGGGCCTGTTGCGCGCGATGGCCGACGATTACGGGGCGCTTGCGTTGATCGAGCCTTCGGAAACGGCGGACGGCCGCGAACTGGTTCAGGTCGCCCTTCTGGAAACCGATTATGCCGAGGGGCGGAGCTTCGATCTTGCGATGCCCGGGGCTGTGGAGGCCCATCATGCCTGACAGCGGATCGCTGCCCCCGCAACCGTTGATCGCGATGTCGGCGGGGGCGCTCGGGCAACTCATGCCGATGGCGCTCTGGCTCGATCCGCGCGGGACGATTCGCGGTGTCGGGCCCACGCTGGCGCGGATCCTTGGCGGCCGGGCGGTGATCGGCACGCCTTTCGATGTGCATTTCCGGCTCGGCCGGGCGCGAGCGCGGGCACAGGAAACCGGGCATTTCTCGAACGGGCGCCGGTTGCATCTGTGGCTGCGCGCCAATCCCGGGGTCAGCCTGCGGGGCAGCGCGGTCGAGCTCGGCTATCGCGGAGAAGAGGGCGTTCTCGTCAACCTGACCTTCGGGATCCAGTTGGCCGAGGCGGTGCGCGGATTCGGCCTGACCGAGGCAGATTTCTCGCCCTGCGATCTGGCGATGGAGCTGCTCTATCTGCAGGAGGCAAAGGCCGCGGTTCTGGGGGAATTGCGGGCGCTCAACATGCGCCTCGAGGACGCGCGGCGCTCGGCCCTCGATCAGGCGCTGACCGATCCCTTGACCGGGCTCGCCAACCGGCGGGCTTTCGATCTCGAATTGTCGCGCACGCTGTCGGGGCTTGAAGGCCGCCGGCCGTCTTTCGCGCTGGTTCATGTCGATCTCGATCATTTCAAGGCCGTGAACGATTCTCTGGGCCATGCTGCGGGCGATATCGTGCTCGAATATGTGGCGCGGGTGCTGCGCGAAGAGGCGCGGCGCGGCGACGTCGTGGCGCGGGTCGGGGGGGACGAGTTCATCCTGCTCGTGCGCGAGGTGAGCGACCCCGAATTCGTTTTGGCAATGGGGCGGCGGATGATCTCGCGGCTGGAACAGCCCTGTTTCTATGCGGGCGAGCCCTGCCGCATCTCGGGCTCGATCGGGATCGCACTCTCGGTCGATTACGTGGAGCCGGACGGGGCGCAGATGCTTGCCGATGCCGATGCGGCGCTTTACGTGTCGAAGCGCGAGGGGCGCGGGCGCTGCACGCTGGCCAAACCGGGGCAGGCGGACTCGTCCGGGTGATCGGTCGAGGCCAGCGCGCCGGGGTTGCACCGTCTTCCGGGGCGTGAAAGGGCGAATTGTCACATTTGCCCTCCCCATGGCGCAGGCGATGCGCTAGCTCTGCGCCATGAGACAGGGATTTCCCATAGCTGTGCCAGGCATGCGGATTGGCGTTCTGGGCGGGTCGTTCGATCCCGCGCATGAAGGGCACGCGCATATCACGCGCGAGGCGCTGCGCCGGTTCGGGCTCGATCGGGTCTGGTGGATGCTGAGCCCGGGCAATCCGCTCAAGGCGCGCGGCCCTGCGCCCATGGCGGCGCGGATGGCCGAGGCGCGGCGGGTGATGCCCGATCCGCGGGTCGAGATCACCGATCTCGAGGCGCGTCTGGGGACGCGCTACACCGCGCAGACCCTGCGCCGGCTGACTGCGCTCTATCCGGGTGTGCATTTCGTCTGGCTGATGGGGGCGGACAATCTCGCGCAATTCGACCGCTGGGAGAACTGGCGCGAGATCCTGCAGATGGTGCCGGTCGGCGTTTTGGCGCGGCCGGGCGCGAGGATGGCGGCGCGGCGCTCGCGCACGGCGCGGATCTTTGCTTCCGCCCGCCTGCCGCAACAGGATGCACAGATGTTGGCCCTCTCGCCGACGCCGGCATGGTGCTTCGTGGATGTGCCGATGTCGGATCTCTCCTCCTCCGAGATCCGCGCGGCGGGGGGATGGCGGCCAAAGGGCGCAGCGCCGGCCTGAGCCGGGCAGGGTTCTTGAAGATGCCACGGCCGGCGTTATCCTGAAGGCCGATGTCACGGGGTGGGCGGATGTTTCGACGCGATCTTCTGAACGGGCTTCTGGCGGGAGGGCTGATCACTGCGGCCGGTCTTCCGGGGCGTGCACAGGCTCAGAGTCAGGCCGAGGCCCTGGTTTCGGCGGCGGGGCTCGGGGGCGATGTCGCCTATGTGGTGGCCGATCTGCGCACCGGGCTCGTGCTTGAGGAGCGGGGCGCGTCCAAACCGATGGCCCCGGCCTCGACCGCGAAGGTGATCACCTCGCTCTACGCGCTCGAAACGCTCGGCCCGGAGTTCCGGTTCGTGACCCGGCTCGTCGCGACCGGGCCAGTCGTGGGCGGGATCGTGCAGGGCGATCTGGTGCTCGCGGGCGGCGGGGATCCGACGCTCGGCACCGACGATCTGGCCGATCTGGCCGCGGATCTGGCGCGGGCCGGGGTGCGCGGGGTCTCGGGACGGTTCCTGATCTGGGGCGGCGCGATCCCCTATGCGGGCGAGATCGACCGCGAGCAGCCGGTGCATGTCGGGTATAATCCGGCGATCTCGGGGATGATCCTGAACTACAACCGGGTGCATTTCGAATGGCGCCGTGCCGGATCGGGCTATCAGCTCGGTATGGATGCGCGTGGCGCGAAGGTGCAGCCGCGCGCCTATACCGCCGATGCGAGCCTTTCGAACCGCAAGGCGCCGCTTTTCACCTATGAGCAGCGCGGGGGCAAGGAACATTGGACGGTGGCGGCCGGGGCGCTGGGCAAGGCGGGCAGCCGCTGGTTGCCGGTGCGCGACCCGACCGCCTATGCTGGCGACGTGTTCCAGACGCTCGCGCGCGCGCAAGGCGTGCCGCTGCCGGCGCCGCAGAATGTGGAGGCTTTGCCCGGAGGGACGGTGGTGGCGAGCCATGCTTCGGCGCCGCTGAGCGTGATCCTGCGCGACATGATGAAATATTCGACCAATCTCACCGCCGAGGCTGTCGGGATGACGACGAGCCGCTATCGCAAGGTCAATGCCTCGCGCGGAGCCTCGGGGGCGGCGATGGCCGAATGGCTCAAGGCGCGGGTGGGTGGCGGAACCCTGAAATTTGCCGATCATTCGGGTCTCGGGGCGGATACGCGGATCTCGGCGATGGATATGGTGCGGGCGTTGCGCCTGCTTGGGCCGCAGGCCGGACTGCGCGGGCTGATGAAAGGGTTCGATCTGCGCGACGAGACCGGGCGCAAGCTACAAAATCAGCCCTTCGCGATCGACGCGAAAACCGGAACGCTGAATTTCGTCTCGACGCTGGCGGGTTACATGACCGCGCCCGACGGGACCGAACTCGTCTTCGCGATTTTCACAGGCGATCTCGGGCGGCGGGCGCGCGCCGCGCGTCAGGAACAGCCCGAAGGGTCGGTCGGCTGGGTGAAACGCTCGAAGATCCTGCAGAGCCAGCTTTTGATGCGCTGGGCGGCGCTCTACGGGAGCTGATCACTCGAGGGTGTAATACCACACGACATCCTCGAGATCGCGCAGAAGGGCATCGTAATCATAGGCGAGATCGCCGAGCAGGGCGGGGCCGAGCGCCTCGCCTTCGAGCGCGGGCTCCAACATCGGGCGCATGTCCTGCCACCGGAATTGCACGGCATCGAGGGCGGTGAAGGCCTCATCGTTCGGGGGCGGGGCGATCAGTGCCTCCTCGTCGCCGGCGACGAGCTGCCCCGCGGACATCTCGAAGAGATCGAGCGCCTCCTCGAGCGCCTGCCGGTAGCTTTCGGTGTCATTGCCGCTGCGCGCTTCGGTGGTGATCAGGCAGGCCTGCTTGAGCATCGCATAGGCGAGCATCCTTTGGCGCCCCGCGACGTCGATCGCCTTGAGCAGTGCCTTTTTCTCGGGCACGTCGAGGGTGTCGCGGCGCAGGCTTTGCACGAGCGATTGCGATGCGCGCAGCAACAGCGGTTCGAGCCCGGTGATCCGGTGCATCGTCTCGGGGCTGCGGCCATAGTCGCGGATCGCGGTGACCAGCGGGACCATCTCGCTCCAGATGCTGCGCTCGGCGGTGAGGCGTGCGCGGCCGAGCGGATCGGCGACCGCGGGCATTCCGATCAGCGGATAGCCGTTCTCGAGCCGCGAGAGCCCGGCATCGAAGAGCTCGATCGATTCGCGCAAGGCGAGTTTCTGCTGATCGGGATTGACGCCGAGATTGAAGAGGCAGGCCGCCGCAGTCATCCGCTGGCTCAGCATTCGTTGCCGGCCGGCCATGTCGATTTGCATCTCGAGCCCCCGCACGGGGGGCGTTGCGACGGGGGCCGACCGTGCGGGGGAGGGCAGCAGGCCCCAAACGAGCGCAAGACCGAGCGCGAGGCACAGCGCAGAGGCGAGGGAAGGCAGAGCGAGACGGAGACGGGACATCGGGCAATCCTGACAGCTTGCGCCGCAGTTTGGCCCGATCCGGTCAAGATCCCCTTAACGCGCCCCGATTCGCCCCGATCAGAGCGACAGGTGCCGCACCCGCGCGCCCCATTCGATCGCCACGGCGTGCAGACGGTCGATCGCGAGCTCGCCGCGGATCTCTTCGAGCATGCGCAATTCGGGCTGACGCAGCACGCCATCGGCCGCGGCGACATCGCAGGCGAGCGCATAGGCGGTCTCATAGAGGCGTTCGGGCAGCCCCTCGCGCACGAGACCGAAGAGCGCCTCGAGCCCCTCTTCTTCCTCGAAGAGGGAATAGACGGTCTGCGCCACCGCCGCGATGCGGTCGATGTCATAGGTGGCGAAGATCGGCATGTGGTTGACCATCCGCTCGATCGCGACGAGTTCGGAGGTGCGGATCGTTTCATCCGAGGCCGAGACCGCCACCATCACGGCGATCAGCGCATCTTGCGGCGAGAGGGAGGGCAGGGCTTCGGTCACGGGATCATCCTCTGGTACGTTTCCCGAGTAATTATTGACGATCCGCCCCCCGTTCAATAGGTGGATCGCGATGGGCGCAAGGGGCGCCCGGAGAGGGATGACATGACGAGCCTGCGTGACGCTGCGATGAACTCCAAAGCCTGGCCCTTCGAAGAGGCGCGCCGGGTGCTCAAGCGTTACGAGAAGAAGGACCCGGAGAAGGGGCATGTGCTCTTCGAGACGGGCTATGGCCCCTCGGGTCTGCCGCATATCGGCACCTTCGGCGAGGTCGCGCGCACGACGATGATCCGGCGCGCCTTCGAGATCATTTCGGATATTCCGACCCGGCTTCTGTGTTTCTCGGACGATATGGACGGGATGCGGAAAGTGCCGGAAAACGTGCCCAATCAAGAGCTTCTGAAGGCCAACATCCAGAAGCCGCTGACCGCGGTGCCCGATCCGTTCGAGGAATTCGCGAGCTTCGGGGATCATAACAACGCCATGCTGCGCCGGTTTCTCGACACCTTCGGGTTCGAATACGAATTCGCGAGCGCGACGGAGTATTATAAGAGCGGCGAGTTCGACGCGATTCTGCTGCGCGCGGCCGAGAAATACGATGACATCATGGCGATCATGCTCAAGTCGCTGCGCGAGGAGCGTCAGCAGACCTATAGCTGTTTCCTGCCGATCCATCCTGAGACGGGCCGGGTGCTCTACGTGCCGATGAAGGCGGTCGATGCCAAGGCCGGCACGATCACCTTCGACGACGAGGACGGGCGGGAATGGACGCTGCCGGTCACCGGGGGCAACGTCAAGCTGCAGTGGAAGCCCGATTTCGGGATGCGCTGGGCGGCGCTCGACGTCGATTTCGAGATGTATGGCAAGGACCATTCGACCAATACGCCGATCTATGACGGGATCTGCCGGGTGCTCGGCGGGCGTGCGCCCGAGCATTTCACCTATGAGCTGTTCCTCGATCAGAATGGCGAGAAGATCTCGAAATCTAAGGGCAACGGGCTCTCGATCGACGAATGGCTGACCTATGCGGCGACGGAAAGCCTGAGCTATTTCATGTATTTGAAGCCGAAGACGGCGAAGCGGCTCTCTTGGGACGTGATTCCGAAGATGGTCGACGAATATCATCAGCAGCTGCGCGCCTATCCGGGGCAGGATGCGGCCAAGCAGATCGACAACCCGGTCTTCCATATCCATGGCGGGGATGTGCCCGAGAGCAAGATGGTGGTGCCGTTCTCAATGCTGCTGAACCTCGCGAGCGTGGCGGGGGCAGCGGACAAGGACGGGCTTTGGGGCTTCATCAAGCGCTATGCGCCCGAGGCGAGCCCCGAGACCCATCCCGATCTCGATCAGGCGGCGGGCTTCGCGGTGCGCTATTTCAACGATTTCGTGGCGCCGGAGCGGAAGTTCCGCCTGCCCACGGATCAGGAGCGCGCGGCGATGGAGGATCTGGTCGCGCGGTTGAAAGAGCTGCCGGATCAGGACCTGCACGTCACCTTCGAGGACCCGTCCGATGCGCTGCAGACGATGGTGTTCGCGGTCGGCAAGGACCACGGGTTCGAGAACCTGCGCGACTGGTTCCAGGCGCTTTACGAGGTGCTGTTGGGCGCGAGCCAGGGGCCGCGGTTCGGCGGTTTCATCGCGCTTTACGGCGTGAAGGAGACCGTCGCGCTGATCGAAAAGGGTCTGGCGGGCGAGCTTGCGGGCTGATCAGCCCGCGCGCCACAGATCATACCAGCGCCCCCAGCGGGCGGTGACGGCATCGGGCTCTTCGGCGAAGAGCCGCGCGCCGAGATGGAAAGCCATCTCGGCGCGTTCCTTTTGAGCCGCACGCACCAGGGCATCGAGCGCGGCAGCCGCTTTGGGCGGCAGATGCACGGGGATCGCGGCGCGCAGCACCGAAAGATCGTGATGCGCGCCGAGGAGCTCGCCCAGAGTGTCGGCGGCGGTGATCTGCGGGGCGAGCATCTCGGGCCAGATCGGCGCGAGAAGCCGCGCCTGATACCAGTGGTGTTTGACCCGCGACCGCCAGGCGTGCATCAGCTCGTCGCTATGCGTCTTGCGGGCCTGATCCATCCGCTTGCGGGCCTGAGTCAGGCTTTTGTGCAGGCCGGGCGCATAGGCTTTCCAGCCCTTGCCCTCGACCTGCCAGTCCTGCGCGGCGGCGCGCAGGTCGCGGATCTGATCCGCGAAGCGGGCGATCGCACCGTGATCGGGCGCGGCATGGGCGAAGGGAGGGAGGGCCGCGAGCATGGCCTGCGCGGCCTCGGCGCCGGCCGGATCGTGGCGCGCGGCGGTGAGTTCGGAGAGCGTGAGGCGCATCACCTCGGCGTCGCGCAGCCCGGAGATGCCCGCGGCGGCTTCGCGCAGCGCAGAATTGGCCTCGGCGAAGCCGTCGAAGCGCGGCTCGACCAGACGCAGCAGGCCGCGGGTTTTCTTGATGTTCTTGCGCAGGGAGTGGACGAGCGAGCTCGCCTCGGTCGCCTTTACCATGCTCAGCGCGTCGCCCAGCTCGGATCGCGCGATCCGGCGCAGCGCCTCGGTTGGCGTGGCATCGTCGGGCAGCAGGGAATACGGCATGGTTCGTCAACTCTGAGGCTTTGCCCCGTGCCTAGCAAGCACCTGCGTCTGTTATGTGACAAATTTTTCTGCGCTGCGGCATAGCGGGCGGCATTGCGGGCCCGTACCCCGAGGCGGGTGGGCTGCGCGCGCAGGTCTCAGGAGTTCTTTAACCTTTCGCTCTAGTTCTGGGCAGGCCGGAGCGAGGGCGCCGGCGATATCCAGCAAGAGCATGTGCCGGGAGGCAGCCGCGCGGCGAGAGGTCGCGCCGGGCGCCCCCTCATGCCTGCCGGACGGCCGGAACAATGAGGAATATCGGATGAACAAGGCGATTACCGATGGGCTGGTATTTACCCCGCCCGCTTTCGAACTGGGGCTCGGCGTCTGGTCGAGCGAGAATGGCACGGCGGGCTCGGCCACCTATGCGGGGGCGGCGAATGCGGCGGTGGCCTATGGCGATCAGGACTTCGGTTCCTGCCTCGAGATGATCAAGACCCAGACCACCCAGCAATTGCGCTACATGGGGCAGACGCCGATCCTGCCGGGGTGCTATCTGCGGATCTCGGCGCGGGTCAAGGCGGTGAGCGGCGCGCTGCCCGGCGTGCGGATCGCGGGCTATGCGATGTCGGCCAGCGGACATGTCTCGGGGCTTGTCGAGGTCGGAACGACGACGACACTTTCGAGCTATGGCACGGTGGTGACGGTGAGCGCGATCGTGGGCACCGGCAACCGGGGCGGCGTTGCGATGCCCTGGGGCACCGAGCCGATCTATGGCCATTTCGGGCTCGATCTGACCGGGTCGAACGGGGCCGTGGTGCGGATCGACGATATCGAGATCGAGGATATCACCGAGGCCTTCCTGCGCGACATGATGGACTGGGTCGACGTGCGCGACTACGGCGCCAAGGGCGACGGGGTGACCGACGACCGCGCGGCCTTTGTCGCGGCCGACAATGCCGCGGCGGGGCGGATGATCGTGGTGCCCGAGGGCAGCTATTACATCGGATCGAGCCTCGCGATCGATGCGCCGATCCGCTTCGTCGGCACGCTGATCATGCCGGTCGCGGCGAAGCTCTCGTTGCTGTCGTCCTATGATTTTCCGACCTATGCCGAGGCCTTCGGGGGCGAGCTCGAAGGGTTCAAGAAGGCGCTGCAGGCGCTTTTCGGCTATACCGATCACAACACGCTCGACCTCAAGGGGCGGCGTATCGAGGTCACAGAACCGATCGTGATCAGCGAGATCGCCCCCGATCTGACGAGCTTCTCGAACCGGCGCGTGTTGCGCAACGGGCAGTTCAACGTGATCGACGGCACCGTCTGGAACGACACGGTGGTCACCAGTCAGGCGACCTATTCGACGAGCCAGTCGACCACGCTCACCAATGTCGTCAATGTCGCCAATATCCCGGTGGGCGCACGGATCACCGGCTCGGGCGTCGGGCGCGAGGTCTATGTCAAGGCGGTCGACATCGGTGCGGCGACGATCACCCTGTCGCAGCCGTTCTACGGCGGCTCGGGCACCCGCACGCTGACCTTCACGCGGCACAAGTACATCCTCGATTTCTCGGGGGTCGCGAAGCTCGACCGGTTCAACATCGCCGATGTCGAATTCCTGTGCAACGGTGAGGCGAGCTGCATCATGCTGGCGCAATCGGGGCAGATGTTCCAGATCCGCGACAGCTATGTCACGCTGCCCAAGGACAAGGTGATCACCTCGATCGGCCGTGGCTGTCAGGATCTTCTGGTCGATGGCTGCCAGTTCATCTCGAACGAGAGCCAGACCCCGGCGCAGGACCGCGTTTCGATCGCGATCAACGTCAACGCGAATGACGTGAAGATCCGCGACAGCCGTTTCGTGCGGTTCGGCACGACGATGATCCTGAGCGGTTCGGGCCATCTGATCGTGGGCAACCACTGGTTCCAGGGCGACGAGGAGACCAATGCGGTGCGCGTCGCGGGGCTCGTCTTCACCCAGACCAACGTGCAATCGGCAGTGACGGGGAACTACATCGACAACTCGGTCATCGAATGGACCAACGAATATTCGACCGATCCGGATTTCGGCACCGAATATTCCTTTGGCGGGCTGACGGTGAGCGGCAACACTTTCATCTGCATCAACGTCGCGCCCTGGTTCACCTGGTTCTCGATCAAACCCTATGGCACCGGGCATTTCCTGCACGGTTTCACGATCGCCAACAACGTGTTCAAGGCGCTCAACGGGTCGATCGACCGGATCGAAAAGGTGGATACCACCTTCGCCGATCTCGATTACGGGCGGATGCGCAACGTGCTCGTGGAGGGCAATACCTTCAACGCGATCGACCAGCTCTGTGCGAACCCGGTGCAACTGCAGGTCGATCAGGCGACGGCGCAGACGGTCTGGACCGTCGATCCGGGCCCCTATCTGCCGTTCGGCGGCTGGGCGCGCAATGTCGAGAGTCTGGTGGCCGAGGGCATGATCACCAATGCCAGCGGCGCGCGGGTCGCCACGATGCCCTATGTCAACGTCGAGCAGGGCACGACCAAGCAGAATGTGACGCTGAACTGGGCCGAGGCGGCGAAGGGTCGGGTGAATATCTCGGTGCGGATGGACAATCCGAACTGAGGCCCCTTGGGCGGAACGGATCGCGGGCGCCTTCGGGCGCCCGTTTTGCCGTTCAGGCGAGATCGGCGGGGGTGAGCCGGAACGCCCGGCCGAACCCGCCGTTGAGCGCACCGGACAGGATCCGGAATTCGAAGAAGGTGAAATCGGGCAGGTCGATATAGAGTTTCGATTTCGGATGATCGGCGAGCCAGCGGGCGCGCATCGCGCCGAAATCGGGGGCCTCGCGCAGCAGCGCCACGGCCTCGACCTGCAGGCTGAGGCGCGGATGGGTGAGCGGGTCGCCCTTCGGCCCGGGCTCGCCCACCAGAAGCCCCGCGGCGGGGCTCGCGCGCAGCGCGCGGGTATGGGCCGAAAGCCCCGAGACGAAAGTCCAGATCCCGCCCGAAGGGCCGGTGCCGAGTGCGATCCGGGTCACCGCGGGGCTGCCGGTTTCGGGGTCGATCACGGCGAGTGCGCCGAAGCGCGCCCCGGCGATCAGCGCCTGCGCGAGGCGGCGCGCCTCGTCGTCGGTGGGGCGGATCGGATCGGGGCGTTCGGCGGTCGGGCGGTCGGGCATCGGCTCTGGAAACTCCGGGGCAGGGATTGACAGCGCGCCGCCACAGGCATTTGGTGACGGCACAGTCACAATCGGTAACGAGCCGCGATGCCCGAGACAAGTCCGTCCGTCGCCGCGTCCGAGGCCTTGCGCCCGGCGCTTTTTTCTTCATTGGCCAAGGGTTACAGCTTTGGCGCGCTGCGGGCCGATCTCGTCGCGGGGCTCACCGTGTCGATCGTGGCGCTGCCGCTGTCAATGGCGATCGCGATCGCCTCGGGGGTGGGCCCCGAGCGCGGGCTTTACACCGCGATCGTGGGCGGCTTTCTCGTTTCGGCCTTCGGCGGCTCGCGGTTTCAGATCGGCGGGCCGGCGGGCGCCTTCATCGTGCTGGTCGCGGCCTGCGTGGCGCAGACCGGGGTGTCGGGGCTGATCCTTGCGACCTTCCTGTCGGGGGTCATGCTCGCGGTGCTTGGCCTCGTGCGACTGGGCTCGACCATCCGCTTCATCCCCTATCCGGTCACCGTGGGCTTCACCACTGGTATCGGCGTGATCATTTTCGCCAGCCAGATCAAAGAGATCTTCGGCCTGACACTGCCCGGCGGCGAGCCCGGGCCGCTTCTGCCCAAGCTCGGCGCGATCTGGGCCGCGCGCGAGAGTTTCACGCCAATGGCGCTTGGCGTCGCGCTTCTCACCATCGCGGCGATCGAGGCGCTCAAGCGCTTCGCCCCGCGGCTCCCGAGCCTGCTGATCGGGATCGCGGCGGTGACGGCGGTGACGGCGCTTCTTGGTCTGCCGGTCGAGACGATCGGTTCGCGTTTCGGGGGGCTGCCGCGGATGCTGCCGGCCCCGGCGCTGCCCGATTTCTCGCCCGAGGCAATCCGCGCGGCGCTGCCCTATGCGGCGAGTTTCACCCTGCTGGGTGCCATCGAGTCGCTTCTGTCGGCGATGGTTGCCGACGGGATGACCGGCGAGCGGCACCGCTCGAACATGGAGCTCGTGGGGCAGGGGATTGCCAATATGGGGGCCGCGATTTTCGGCGGCTTTTGCGTGACCGGCACGATTGCGCGGACGGCGACGAATGTGCGCTCGGGGGCGCACACGCCGGTGGCCGGGATGATGCATGCGGGGTTCGTGCTCTTGGCGATGCTGGTGGCGGCGCCGCTTGCGGCCTTTATCCCGCTGCCGGCGCTGGCCGGGCTGCTGGCGATCGTGGCCTGGAACATGATCGAGCGGCATGAATTCGCGGCGCTGACGCGGGCCTCGCGCGGCGATGCGCTGGTGCTCTGGGTGACCTTCCTTCTGGTGATCTTCCGCGATCTGGCCGAGGGGATCGTCGTCGGCTTCGCGCTCGGCGGGCTCGTCTTCATCCGCCACATGTCCGAGCAGACGCAACTGCGCCGGGCCGAGGCGCCGCCCGCCGAGGTGCTGCCCGCCGAGGGGGCCGAGAGCCCGCAGGGGGCGGCGGCGCAGGATCTCGAGACGATCACCTATCACCTGCGCGGCGCGGTGTTCTTCGGCTCGGTGGCGCGGCTCGGCTCGGTGCTCGAGCGGATCGCGGCGCGCCCGCGCGAGGTGCGTCTCGATATGGCCGAGGTGGTGTTTCTCGACTCGACCGGGGCACGGATGATCGCCCAGCTCGCCACCCAGCTCGCCAAGCGCGGGGGCCGTCTCGCGGTGCTCGGCGCGAGCCCCGCCACGCTGCGCGTGCTGGCCGCGCAGGGGGCTTCGGAGCCGCTCGTGCGAGTCATCGTCGGGCCCCTCTGAGGGCGCTCCGAGGCGCCGAATCGCGGGGCCGTCCGGGGCGCGCCCACCTCATGCCGCATTGCAGAAAATTTCCTGACCGCAGGGTCAGGCGCAATCTTGTTGCGTGCGCTCGCGGGTTTGTGAACCAGCAAGGGCTTGAAAGCACGGGCGAAATCTTACCGAAACGTTACGCCATTTACAGAGTTTCATTTGGAATAGTGAATTTTTTTACAAAAAAATTCAAGTGTTTTAGGGGGTTACATGATCGCATGAACTTGGTTTACAATATCTGCGGGGTAGAGCGCTTCCGGTTTTGGCCGGGAGTTGGGGGCGGCCCGCGGCCGCGATGTTTTTTTAGGGAGGACAGGCTATGGCCACTCAGGAACAGGCACTCGTTGCGCCGGAAACGCGCGAGGTCCCGCCGGGCTTCGAGAACGCCCACGCGAATTCGCAGAAATATCTCGAGATGTATCGGGAATCGATCGAGAACCCGGATGCGTTCTGGGGCCGTGAGGGCAAACGTCTCGACTGGATGACCCCCTATACCAAGGTCAAGAATACCGATTTCACCTTCGGCAAGGTTTCGATCAAATGGTTCGAGGATGGCGTTCTGAACGCCTCGGTGAACTGCATCGACCGCCACCTGAAGGATCGCGCGCTGCAGACCGCGATCATCTTCGAGCCCGACGATCCGAACGAGCCTGCCCAGCACATCACCTACAAGGAACTCTCCGAGAAGGTGAACCGCATGGCCAACGTCCTGCTCAGCCAGGGCATCATGCGCGGCGACCGCGTCGTCATCTACCTGCCGATGATCCCCGAGGCCGCCTATGCGATGCTGGCCTGTGCGCGCATCGGCGCGATCCACTCGATCGTCTTCGCGGGCTTCTCGCCCGACGCGCTGGCGAACCGTATCAACGATTGCGGCGCGAAGCTCGTGATCACCGCCGACACCGCCCCGCGCGGTGGCCGCCGCACGCCGCTCAAAGCCAATACCGATGCGGCGCTCTTGCACTGCTCGGACAAGGTCCGCTGCCTCGTGGTGAAGCGCACCGGCGATCAGATCTCCTGGGTGCAGGGCCGTGACGTCGACCTGCTCTATCTGATGGACCACGTCTCGCCCGAATGCCCGCCCCGTCCGATGAACGCGGAAGACCCGCTCTTCATCCTCTACACCTCGGGCTCGACCGGCAAGCCGAAGGGCGTGGTGCATACCACCGGCGGCTATCTCGTCTATGCCTCGATGACGATGCAATACACCTTCGACTATCACGATGGGGACGTGTTCTGGTGCACCGCCGACGTGGGTTGGGTCACCGGCCACAGCTATATCGTCTATGGTCCGCTGGCGAATGGCGCGACCACGATCATGTTCGAAGGCGTGCCGACCTATCCGGATGCGGGCCGCTTCTGGGAAGTCTGCGAAAAGCACAAGGTGAACCAGTTTTACACCGCCCCCACCGCGATCCGCTCGCTGATGGGGCAGGGCACGGAATGGGTCGAGAAATACGATCTTTCGAGCATCAAGGTGCTGGGTTCGGTCGGCGAGCCGATCAACCCCGAAGCCTGGGCCTGGTATGACCAGCATGTCGGCAAGGGCAAATGCCCGATCGTCGACACCTTCTGGCAGACCGAGACCGGCGGCCACATGCTGACCCCGCTTCCGGGCGCGACGCCGCTGAAACCGGGCTCGGCCACCAACCCGTTCTTCGGCGTGAAGCCGGTCGTGCTCGACCCGCAGACCGCCGTGCGCATCGGCGAGACCGAATGCGAGGGCGTGCTCTGCATCTCCGACAGCTGGCCGGGGCAGATGCGCACCCTCTGGGGCGATCATGACCGCTTCCAGGAGGCCTATTTCGCGCAATATCGCGGCTATTACTTCACTGGTGACGGCTGCCGCCGCGACAAGGATGGCTATTACTGGATCACCGGCCGCGTCGATGACGTGATCAACGTCTCGGGGCACCGGATGGGCACGGCCGAGGTGGAATCGGCGCTCGTCGCCCACCCGGCAGTCGCCGAGGCGGCGGTCGTGGGCTATCCGCACGATCTCAAGGGGCAGGGCATCTATGCCTATGTCACGCTGATGAACGATGTCGAACCGACCGAGGACCTGCGCAAGGAACTCGAGAAATGGGTCCGCACCGAGATCGGTCCGATCGCCAAGCCCGACCTGATCCAATGGGCCCCGGGCCTGCCGAAAACCCGTTCGGGCAAGATCATGCGCCGCATCCTGCGCAAGATCGCCGAGAACGACTACGGCGCGCTTGGCGACATCTCGACGCTGGCCGAGCCGGGCGTCGTGCAGGAGCTGATCGACAACCGCATGAACCGGGTGTGACGCGATGAGCGAGAATTCGGTTCAGACCACCCCCGCCGTCCTGATCCTGCTCGGGCCTCCGGGTGCCGGCAAGGGCACTCAGGCGCGGATGCTGGAGGAGCGCTTCGGCCTCGTTCAGCTCTCGACCGGCGACATGCTGCGCGCGGCGGTGGCCGCGGGCACGCCGGCGGGCCTTGCCGCCAAGGCGGTGATGGAGGCCGGCGGCCTCGTCAGCGACGAGATCGTTCTGGGGATCCTCAAGGAGCGTCTGGCTCAGTCGGACGTGACCGCGGGCGTGATCCTCGACGGCTTTCCGCGCACCGCGGCGCAGGCCGAGGCGCTCGACACCCTGCTCGCCGACGGCGGGCAGAAGGTCACCGCCGCGGTCAGCCTCGAGGTCGACGACGAGGCGATGATCGCCCGCGTCGCCGGCCGCTACACCTGCGCCACATGCGGCGAGGGCTATCATGACCAATTCAAGCTGCCCGCGGTTGCGGGCACTTGCGACAAATGCGGCGGCACCGATTTCAAGCGTCGGGCCGACGACAATGCCGAAACGGCGCGGGCCCGGCTCGAGGCCTATCACGCCCAGACGGCACCGCTGATCGCCCACTACGGGCGTCTCGGCGTTCTCGAGTCGATCGACGCGATGGAGAGCATCGACACGGTCGCCTCGGGACTCGGGTCGATCGTGGAACGCGTATCGGCCTGACCGGGAGACCCGGTCGAATGGGGAGGGGCAGGCCCCGGGAGGGGGCCTGTCTGGAGGACAATAAGGGAGTGACGCGAATGGCGGACAAATCTTCGTCCAACGCCTATTGGAAAGCGAATATCCGGGCCATCCAGATTTTTCTGGTGATCTGGTTCGTCTGTTCTTTCGGCTTTGGTATCCTGCTGCGCCCGATGCTGGCCGGCATCAAGATCGGGGGCACCGATCTCGGCTTCTGGTTTGCCCAGCAGGGCTCGATCCTCGTGTTCCTGGTCATCATCTTCGCCTATGCGGCCAAGATGAACAAACTCGACCGCGAACACGGCGTGGAAGAATAAGGGAGCGCAGGGACAATGGATCAGTTTACCCTCAACCTGATCGTGGTGGGTGCGACCTTCGCCCTCTACTTCGGGATCGCGATCTGGGCCCGTGCGGGCTCGACCGCGGAATTCTATGCCGCCGGCGGTGGCGTTCACCCGATCGCCAACGGCATGGCAACGGGCGCTGACTGGATGTCGGCCGCCTCGTTCATCTCGATGGCCGGCATCATCGCCTTCGGCGGCTATGACACCTCGGCCTATCTGATGGGCTGGACCGGCGGCTATGTGCTGCTCGCCATGCTGCTCGCGCCCTACCTGCGCAAATTCGGCAAGTTCACCGTGCCGGAATTCGTGGGCGACCGCTTCTACAGCGGCACCGCGCGTGTCATCGCGGTGATCTGCCTGCTCATCATCTCGATTACTTATGTGATCGGTCAGATGTCGGGCGTCGGCGTTGCCTTCTCGCGCTTCCTCGAAGTGTCGAACGACACCGGCCTCTACATCGGTGCGGCGGTCGTCTTCGCCTATGCCGTTCTCGGCGGCATGAAGGGCATCACCTACACCCAGGTCGCGCAATATGTCGTGCTGATCATCGCCTACACGATCCCGGCGATCTTCATCTCGCTGAACCTGACCGGCAACCCGATCCCGGGTCTGGGCCTGTTCTCGAACGACACCGCGAGCGGCGTGCCTCTGCTGACCACGCTCAACGGCATGCTCGCCGATCTGGGCTTTGCCAGCTACACCGAACAGCATGACACCACGCTGAACATGTTCCTGTTCACGATGTCGCTGATGATCGGCACCGCGGGTCTGCCCCACGTGATCGTGCGCTTCTTCACCGTTCCGAAGGTCGCCGATGCGCGCTCCTCGGCCGGCTGGGCGCTGGTGTTCATCGCTCTGCTCTATCTCACCGCCCCGGCGGTGGGTGCGATGGCCCGGATCAACCTGATCAACACGATGTATCCGAATGGCGTCAAAGAGACCCCGGTTGCCCGTGCGGACGTGCCCGACTGGGTCGCCAACTGGGAAAAGACCGGTCTGCTGAAGTTCGACGACAAGAACGGCGACGGCCTGATCAACTACACCTCGTCGGCCGAGACCAATGAGCTGGACGTGAACAAGGACATCATCGTTCTGGCCAACCCGGAAATCGCGCAGCTTCCCTCGTGGGTCATCGCGCTGGTTGCGGCCGGTGGTCTGGCGGCGGCGCTCTCGACCGCGGCGGGCCTGCTGATGGCGATCTCCTCGGCGGTGTCGCATGACCTGATCAAGGGGCAGCTCAACCCGGGCATCTCCGAGAAGGGCGAACTGCTGGCGGCACGCGTTTCGATGGCGGTGGCGATCGGTGTGGCGACCTGGCTGGGCCTCAACCCGCCCGGCTTTGCCGCGCAGACCGTGGCTCTCGCCTTCGGCCTTGCGGCCTCGTCGATCTTCCCGGTGCTGATGATGGGGATCTTCTCCAAGCGGATCAACTCGAAGGGCGCCATCTCGGGCATGCTCGTCGGCCTGATCTTCACGGTGGTCTACATCTTCCTGCACAAGGGCTGGTTCTTCATCGCTTCGACCGCCTCCTATTCGGACAGCGCGCCGATGCTCTTCGGCATCAAGTCGACCGCGATCGGCTCGATCGGCGCCCTGCTGAACTTCGCCGTGGCCTTCATCGTGTCCAACGCGACCGAAGACACCCCGGCCGAAGTTCAGGAACTGGTGGAATCGATCCGCATCCCGAAAGGGGCGGGCGCGGCGACCGGCCACTGATCCCGACTTGGGGCCGGGCCGGATCGCCCCGCGATCCGGCCCGGTCAGCCCCCGCCGACAGGCGGGGGCATCCCTCCGGCCGCTGGCCGGGACCTGTTTCCGAAAGGCCCGTATCATGGACAGTGACCGTCAGACGATCATCGCCTTTCTCGAAACGGTGCATCCCTACGACACCCTGCCGCGTGACGAGCTGGCCGAAGTGGCCGGTTCCTTTCGCCGCATGGAATTCCGCGCGGGCACCCTCGTCTATGTCTATGACACGCCGGTCGCGGGCCTCTATCTGATCAAGCAGGGCGCGGTCGAGGTGACCGATGGCAATGGCGGGCTCGTCTCGCTGCTTGGGCCGCGCAACTCGCTTGGCGAACGTGGCCTGATGCGCGGCGGCGTTGCCGTCACCCAGGCCCGCGCGACCGAGGACAGCATCCTGCTGGTGCTGCCCGCCTCGACCTTCCACCACCTGCGTGAGACCTATCCCGCCTTCGAGCGCTTCTTCAACCGCAAGCGCGGCGAGCGCACCACGACCGATATCGCCACCCAGAAGGTGGCCGATCTGATCGCGCGCAAGCCGCTCTCGTGCCGCCCCGAGGCCAGCGTGCGCGAGGCCGCGCAGATGATGGCGGCCTCGCATGTCTCCTCTCTCGGCGTCACCGATGCCGAGGAGCGGCTTCTGGGCATCGTCACCGTGCGCGACATGTCTAACAAGGTGTTGGCCGAGGGCCGCGACCCTGCGACACCGGTCCGCGAGGTGATGACCGCCGATCCCGCCACCCTGCCGCCCTCGGCGCTCGGTTCGGACATCCTGCATATCATGCTCGAACGCCGCATCGGCCATTTGCCGATCGCCGAAGAGGGCCGCTTCGTCGGCATGATCACCCAGACCGACCTGACCCGCTTTCAGGCGGTCAGCTCGGCCGTGCTGATCCGCGATATCGTCTCGGCGGAAAGCGTGCCGGAAATGGCCGCGGTGACCGCGCGGATCCCGCAACTCCTCGTGCAGCTCGTCGGCAGCCATCAAAGCCACGAGGTGGTGACGCGGCTGATCACCGACATTGCCGATGCGGTGACGCGGCGCCTGCTGGTAATGGCCGAACGCGAGCTCGGCCCCGCGCCGGTGCCCTATCTTTGGCTCGCCTGCGGTAGCCAGGGCCGGCAGGAACAGACCGGCGTTTCGGATCAGGACAATTGCATCCTCTACGGCGATGCCGCGACTGCGGAAGACCATGCCTATTTCAAGGCGCTGGCCAAGATCGTCTCGGACGGACTCGATGCCTGCGGTTATGTCTATTGCCCGGGGGACATGATGGCCACGGCTGAGCGCTGGTGTCAGCCGGCCCGCGTCTGGCGCGACTATTTCCGCGGCTGGATCACCAAGCCGAGCCCCGAGGCACAGATGCTCGCCTCGGTGATGTTCGACCTGCGCGCGATCGGCGGCTCGGCGCCCGGGCTGCTCGCCGATCTGCAGGCCGAGACGCTCGAGATGGCCTCGAAAAACTCGATCTTCGTGGCCCACATGATTTCGAACAGCCTCAAGCACACCCCGCCGCTCGGGCTCCTGCGGGGCTTTGCCACGATCCGCTCGGGCGAGCACCGCAACCATATCGACATGAAGCACAACGGCGTCGTGCCGGTCACCGATCTGGCGCGGGTCTATGCGCTGCAAGGCCGCTTCACCCCCGCCAATACCCGCGCGCGGCTGCAGGCCGCCGAGGAGAAGGGCGTGATCTCGGCCACCGGCGCGCGCGACTTGATCGAGGCCTATGACCTGATCCAGACGATGCGCCTCGAGAACCAGGCGCATCTGATCAAGTCCGGCCGCAAGCCTGACAATTTCCTCGCGCCCTCGGATCTGAGCGATTTCGAACGCTCGCATCTGCGCGACGCCTTCGTCGTGGTGCGCACGATGCAATCGGCGGCGGGCCATGGTAAAGGCGCCGTGGGATGACACTGAGAGACAAAAATGACGAATGATTTCCTGACCATGCTGGCCGGTGCGGCGCTTGCCTTTCTGGTGATCTTCGCCGGGCGCCATGCGCTGCGCAAGGCGCTCGGGATCGCGCTGCCGAAATGGGTGATGCCGGCGGGGATCGGGCTTGCGATGATCGCGACGACGATCTGGACCGAATACAGCTGGTTTCCGCGCCTCAAGGCCGGCCTGCCCGAAACTGCGGTCGTGCTGCTTGAGGGCAAGGAGTCGCAGGCCTGGCGGCCCTGGACCTATCTCGTGCCGCTGACCGTGCGCGCGATGGTGCTCGACCGGTCCGGGATCCGCCATCCGGCGCCCGGCGTGGCCGAAACCGAACTTCTGCTGCTGCAACGCTGGGCGCCGCTGCAGCGCGTGTCCGTCGCCTATGACTGCGCCGCGGGGAGGCGGGCAGATCTGTTCGAGGGCGCACGGGTCAATGCGGACGGAAGCCTGAGCGGGACCGACTGGAAACCGCTCGAGGCCGGGGACGAAGGTTTGAGGGCCGCCTGTTTGGGAGGATGAGATGGCCGAGGATATCGCCGCTGCCGAGAGGAAACAGCGTGTCCTGATCGTCGAGGACGAGGACAATATCGCCATTGCGCTCAACTATCTGATGAGCCGCGAGGGCTATGATCATGACCGGATCGCGACCGGGGCCGGGGCGCTCGATGCGATCCGCGAATTGCACCCCGATCTGGTGCTGCTCGACGTCATGCTGCCCGAGGTCTCGGGCTATGAGATCTGTCAGGAGGTGCGCGCGGACCGGGGTCTGTCGGACGTCAAGATCCTGATGATGACGGCGCGCGGCTCGGCGATGGAGCGACGCAAGGGGATCGCGCTCGGGGCCGATGGGTTCATCGCGAAACCCTTCGAACTCAAAGAATTGCGCGACGAAGTTCACAGGCTTCTGGAGGCGGGGGCACGCTGATGGACCTCGCCCGGCTCAGCCTGCGCCTGCGGGTCTTCCTGTTCTTTGCGGCCCTTGCCGCGGGCAATGTGGTGGCGCTGGTCGCCGGTCTCGTTTTCGGCTTCGAGAAGCTGCACGCGCCCGACGCGCTCGACGGCTTCATCATCGGCGGTGTGGTCGCGGGCTTTGCCATCGTGGGCCTCATCACCGCGGTCTGGTTTCTCTTCGACGAGAATGTCGCCAAGCCGATCGAGCGGCTCGCGGGGGGCTTGCGCGCGCGCACCCATGCCGAGGTCGAGGCCGAGCTCGATGGCCACGCGGGGCGCTATCTCGGCGATCTGGCGCCCGCCGCCGTGGCGATGACCGCGCATCTGGCCGAGACCCGCTCGGCCCTGACCGAGGCGGTGCAGCGCGAAACGACGCGGCTTGCGCAGGAAAAGGAGCGGCTCGAGGCGCTTCTCTCCGATGTGCCGGTCGGGGTGCTCTTGTGCTCGGCCGATCACCAGCTCGTCTTCTACAACGGACAGGCGGTGGATCTGTTGGGCGGCGCCCATGCACCCGGGCTTGATCGCCGGGTCTTCGATTACCTGCACGCGCCGCCCTTGGCCCATGCCTATGCGCGGCTTCTGGAAACCGAAGACCCCGACGCCGCCTCGGATCTCCTTTGCGCCACCACCGCCGATGGCAAGGTTCTCGCCGCGCGGATGCGGCTTCTGGCCGAGGGGACGGATCATCATTTGACGCGGCGCCCGGGCTATGTGCTGACGCTGCGCGATGTTTCGGGCGACATGGCCGCCCATGCCGCGCGCGAGGCGCTGATGGACGAGCTCTTCGACCGGATCCGCCGCCCGGCCGCCGCGCTGCAATCGCTGACCGGGGTATTGACCGCCGAGGATGGCCCCGCGCCCGGCCCCGAGCGCGACCAGATCCGGGCCGCGGCCGAGGATGAGGCCCGGGCACTTTCGGGCGCGATCCATACGCTCTTCGAGCGGCACGAGGCGATGCGCGCCGATTGGTGGCCGCTCGGCATGATCCGCGCCTCGGACCTCGGCGATGCGGTGCGCGCGCGGGTCGAGGCCGAGGGGGGCGCAATCCTGTCGGTCGCGGCGCCCTTGATGCTGCGCTGCGAGGGGTTCGAGATGGTGGCGCTTCTGGCGATGCTGGTCGCGCGGCTCGAAGGGCGGTCGGATTTCCGCCTCGAGATTACTGAAGAGGGCGGCGGGGCGCTCGTCGCGCTGGAATGGGCGGGCGAGCCGGTGCCGATCGCCGCGCTCGAAGGCTGGCTCGATGCGCCGCTCGAGGTTGGCATGGAGGGGGTGAGCGGGCGTCAGGTGCTGACCACCCATGCGAGCGAAATCTGGCCCGAGAAGCTGTCCGAAGGGCGCGCGCGGCTCTGCCTGCCGCTGCGCGAGGCCCGCCGCGCCACCTCGCGCCCGGTGCCGGTGCCGCGCGCCGTGGTCTATGATTTCGAGCTTCTGGACCGCGCGCGCGAGGCCGAGATCGTCGACACGCCGCTCGATCAGCTCACCTATGTCGTCTTCGACACGGAAACCACGGGCCTTCTGCCGACCGAGGGCGACGAGATCGTGCAGATCGCTGCGGTGCGGATCGTGAACGGACGGCGGGTGAGTTCCGAGGTCTTCGACACGCTGGTCAATCCGGGGCGGCGGATCCCGGCTTCCTCGACGGCGGTTCATGGGATTTCCGAGGCGATGGTGGCCGATGCGCCGGATATCGTCGAGGTTGGACGGCGGTTTCACAAATTCGCCGAAGGGGCGGTGCTGGTCGCCCATAACGCGCCTTTCGACATGGAATTCCTGCGCCGCAAGGAGCCGGTAATCGGCGCCAATTTCGAGAATCCGGTGCTCGATACGGTGCTTCTGTCGGCGGTGGTCTTCGGCCAGTCCGAGACCCATAGCCTCGACGCGCTGACCCACCGCCTTGGCATCACCATCCCCGAAGAGGCGCGCCACACCGCGATCGGCGACACCGTGGCGACGGCGGATGCCTTTCTGAAGCTGCTGCCCGCCCTCAAGGCGCGCGGCCTCACCACCTTCGGAGCGGTGGTGGCCGAGGTGCGCAAGCACGGGCGGTTGCTCAAGGATCTGAACGGCTGAGGGGGGCGCTGCCCCCGCCCGTTCCGGGCTTCCCCGGGATATTTTTGCACAGTTGAGGGGCAAATCTCCGCTTCCTCAACTGTGCGAAAATATCCCCGGGGGTCTGGGGGCAGGAAGCCCCCAGCGGCGCCACGAATGAAGGCCTCAGAGGATCTCGAGCACGTCTTCGGGCGGCCGGCCCAGGCGCGCGGCGGTCTCGGTGATCACCAGCGGGCGCTCAATAAGCTTGGGCGTCGCTGCGAGCGCGTCGAGGATCGCGTCCTCGGGGGCCTCCCGCGTCAGGCCCGCGGGCAGCTCCGCCTCTTTCCAGCGCAGCAGATCGGCGGCGGGGCGGCCGAGTTTGGCAAGCGCCGCGACGATCTCCTCGCGGCTCGGCGGATCGCTCAGATAGAGCCGCACCTCGGGGGTAAGGCCCCGCTCTTCGAGCAGCGCGAGCGTGGCGCGGCTCTTGCCGCAGCGCGGATTGTGCCAGATCGTCAGAGCCATGCGTCGCGCCCGGTGCCGACCGCCTCGGCAACAGTGTCGAACCCGTCGCGGGCAAGGAGCGCGTCGAGGCCGTGGGCGATTTCGGGTGCGAGCGAGAGCCCCTGATAGACCATCGCCGAATAGATCTGCACGGCGCTCGCACCCGCGCGGATCTTCTCATAGGCCTGCTCGGCCGAGGAGATGCCGCCGACCCCGATCAGGGGCAGTTTGCCCTCGGTCAGGTGCGAGAGCCGCGCGAGAACCCGGGTGGACTTTTCGAACAATGGAGCACCGGAAAGCCCGCCCTGCTGGCCGGCATTTGCACTTTTCAAACCATCGCGGCCCAAAGTCGTGTTCGTCGCGATCACTCCGTCGATGCCCGAGGTCAAGGCGACCTCGGCCACATCAGCAAGCTCTTCCGGCGACAGATCAGGCGCGATTTTCAGGAAGACGGGAATGCGACGCGCGAGCCCGTCGCGGGTCTCGATCACCCCCGTAAGGAGGGCCGCCAGAGCCGCCTTTCCCTGCAGGTCGCGCAGCTTCTCGGTATTGGGCGAGCTGACGTTGACGGTGGCGAAATCGAGATGCGGGCCGGCATGGGCCAGCACGCGCGCGAAATCGGCGGCGCGGTCGGCGCTGTCCTTGTTGGCGCCGAGATTGAGCCCGACCGGCACGCCCGCGGGGCGCGCGGCCAGACGCGCGGTGATCGGCTCCATCCCCTGATTGTTGAAGCCGAAGCGGTTGATCACGCCCCGATCCTCGGTCAACCGCCAGAGGCGCGGGCGGGGATTGCCCTCTTGCGCGCGGGGCGTCGCGGCGCCCACTTCGAGAAAACCGAAGCCCGCGCGCATCAGTTGCGGAACGGCCTCGGCATTCTTGTCGAAACCCGCCGCCAGGCCCACGGGGTTCGGCAGATCGAGCCCGGCAACCCGGGTCGCGAGCCGCGCCGAGGTCACCGGACCGGGCAGCGGTGCGAGCCCCATGCGCAGAAACCGCAGCGAGAGCCCATGCGCGGTTTCGGGGTCGATCCGGTGCAGCGCCAGAAGGCCGAGACGTTCGATCGGGGTCACAGCAGAGCCTCGGGGAAGATGTGGCCGGTGGCGCCGAGGGGCAGCGAGGTATCCCAGCGGACCTCGGCGATCTCGAGTGGGCGATAGAGATGGGGAAAGAGCGCGCCGCCGCGCGAGGGCTCCCATTTCAGGGCGGGGCCGAGCGCCTCGGCGTGGAAGGCCACGAGCACCAGATCGCTTTCGGTCGCGAAATGTTTCGCCGCCGTCTCGACGACCTGAGCGGCGGTCGAGAAATGGATGAACCCGTCGGCCAGATCGACCGGCGCCCCCGCGGTGCGGCCCGCGGCCCGAAACGCATCCCATTCGGGGCGGCGGAAGATTTTGTAGATCAGCATGGGGATGGAATGCCCTGTGCCCGTGCTTTGGTCAATCCCGCAGATACTGCCGCCCCGATGCGCGCCGGCACTGTCATCGGCCTGTCACAGGCGACCATTAGCCCGGAGAGGAAAATCGGGTTTTGACTTCCCGGTAAAGATGACGCCAAAGTAACGCTTATACGACAACTCGGAGGTTTCCATGAACGCCCGTCTTCTGGCCTCGGCCGCGGCACTTGCCCTGACTGCCGGCGCGGCCCACGCCGATTACACGCTGCATATCCTGCATACGAACGACCTGCATTCGCGCATTGAATCGATCAACAAATACGACAGCACCTGTGGTGCCGAAGACGAGACCGAGGGCAAATGCTTCGGGGGCATTGCGCGCGTGGCGGCCAAGGTCGCCGAGATGCGCAAGGAGCTCGACGGGCAGAATGTGATCCTGCTCGACGCGGGCGACCAGTTCCAGGGCTCGCTCTTCTACACGACCTACAAGGGCAAGGACACCGCCGAGTTCATGAACGCGATCGGTTACGACGCGATGGCGGTCGGCAACCACGAGTTCGATGATGGCCCGGAGAAGCTCGCCGAGTTCATCGACATGGTGAAATTCCCGCTCGTGTCGGGCAACCTCGACGTCAGCCAGTCGAACGTGCTGAACGGCAAGCTGCATGACACGCTGGTGCTCGAGGTCGGTGGCGAGAAGATCGGCATCATCTCGGCGCTGGCGGTCGATACGCCGGAAACCTCTTCGCCCGGCCCGAACGTGATCTTCCAGGACGAGGCCGAGAGCCTCAAGGCCGATGTCGAGGCGCTGACCGCCGAGGGCGTCACCAAGATCATCGCGCTGCCACATACCGGCTTCGTCAAGGATAAGGTCCTTGCCGCAGAAGTGCCCGGCATCGATGCGCTGGTCGGCGGGCATTCGCATACGCTCTTCTCGAACACGATCGAGGGCGCCGAGAAATATCCGACGATGGTCGGCAATGTGCCGGTCGTCTCGGCCTATGCCTATTCGAAATATCTCGGCCATCTCGTGCTGACCTTCGACGATGAGGGCAATCTCAAGGACGCCTCGGGCGAGCCGATCCTGCTCGATGCCTCGGTGATCCCGGATCCGGAAATCCTTGCCAAGGTCAAGGAATTGGCTGCGCCGCTCGAGGAGGTTCGCGCCAAGGTCGTGGCCGAGGCTGCGGCCGAGATTGACGGCGGGCGCGACAGCTGCCGCGCGGTGGAATGCGCGATGGGCGATCTGATCGCCGAGGCGATGCTCGACCGCGTCAAGGATCAGGGCGTGACCATCGCGATCCAGAACGGCGGCGGCGTGCGCGCCTCGATCGACGCGGGTCCGGTGACGATGGGTGAGGTGCTCACCGTTCTGCCGTTCCAGAACACGCTCTCGACCTTCGAGGCCAAGGGCTCGACCTTCGTGGCCGCGCTCGAGAACGGGCTGAGCCAGGTCGAAGAGGGCGCCGGCCGCTTCCCGCAGGTTGCGGGCGTGAAATACACCTGGGACAGCGCCAAGCCCGCAGGCGAACGCGTCGTCTCGGTCGAGGTGATGGAGAACGGCGCCTGGGCGCCGATCGACCCCGACAAGGTCTATGGCATGGTCACCAACAACTATGTCCGCAACGGCGGCGACGGCTACAAGATGTTCGCGACCGAGGGCATGAACGCCTATGACTTCGGGCCGGATCTGGCCGATGTCACCGCGGAATATCTTGCCAAGATCGGGCCTTACACGCCCGCACTCGATGGCCGGATCGTCAAGCAATAAGACTTGCCTGACGGTTTTGAGGATTGGAACGGGGGCCTTCGGGCCCCCGTTTCGCATGGGGCTTGTCTTCGCCCCGCCGAGCCCCGAGGCTGGGCTTGGACGATCACGGGGAGGGTAAGGCGTTGGAGGTGAGTTCGGAAACGGCGCTCGATCTCTTGCGGGCGATGTTCGCGGCGGCGATTGCCGCGGCCGATCCGATGCGGGTGCTGCCTGCGGCGCTGCCGCCGCGGCCTGCGGGGCGGGTGATCGTGGTTGGCGCGGGCAAGGCCGCGGCGCGGATGGCCGAGGCGGTCGAGGGCGTCTGGGGGCCTTGCGAGGGGCTGGTGATCACGCGCCACGGCTATGCGCGCCCGACGCGCGGCATCGAGGTGGTCGAGGCGAGCCATCCGACCCCGGGGCCAGAGGCCGTGGCGGCGACGCGGCGGATGCTCGATCTGCTGGCGGGTGCGGGCGAGGAGGATTTCGTGCTCGGGCTGATTTCGGGCGGGGGATCGGCGCTGCTGTGCGCGCCGGCGCCGGGGATCACGCTGGCCGACAAGCAGGCGCTGACGGCGGCGCTGCTTGCCTCGGGGGCGCCGATTGACCAGATCAACACCGTGCGCAAGCATCTGAGCGCGGTGAAGGGCGGGCAGCTCGCCGCTGCGGCGCATCCGGCGCGGATGCTGACCCTGCTGATTTCAGATGTGCCGGGCGACGATCCGGCCTTCATCGCCTCGGGTCCGACGGTCGGCGACACGAGCACGCCCGGGGAGGCGCTCGGGCTGCTCGCGCGCCATGGGATCACGCCCCCGGAGGCGGTGAGGCATGTTCTGGGGGGCGGCTCGGGGGCGCTCGCTCCCGGGGATCCGCGCCTTTCGCGGAGCGAGACCCGGATCATCGCCGCACCTTCGCAGTCGCTCGCGGCGGCGGCCGAAGTGGCGCGGGCGGCGGGTTGCAGCGTCGAGATCCTTGGCGATGCGCTGGAAGGACAGGCGCGAGATCTCGGGGCGGCGCTGGCGATGCGCGCGCGCGAGGTCATGCCCGGGGCGATGGCGCATGTGATCCTGTCGGGGGGCGAATGCACTGTCACCCTTGGCGAGGGCGGGGAGGCGCCGGGCTCGGGCGGGCCGAATGTCGAATTCCTGCTCTCGGCGCTGATCGCGCTCGACGGAACGGCGGGGGTTTACGCGCTGGCGGGCGATACCGACGGGGTGGACGGCGCAGCCGAGGTGGCGGGGGCGGTGATCGGCCCCGCGAGCCTTGCGCGGGCCCATGCCCGTGGGCTCGATCCCGCAGAGGCTTTGCGCCGCCACGACGGCCATGGCTTCTTCGCGGCGCTCGAGGCGCAGGTGGTGACCGGGCCGACCCTGACCAATGTCAATGATTTCAGGTCGTTCCTGATCCTGCCCGTGGGGTGAGCCTGCGCGCTCAGAAATGCGCCGGGGGCAGGTTTTCCTTGATCACGATCTGGATCGCGAGCAGCCCGTCGGGGCCGGGACCCTCTTCGGTCTCGGGGCGCAGCACCGCCTCGAGCGCCCGGCGCGCGATCTCGCGCGTATCCTGCACGATCACCGCGTGATAGCGCCCCGCGAGCAGCGCCGCGCGCGTGACCTCGGTCAACTCGTGGCCGATCACGGCAAGCCCGGGCGGCGCCGCCTTGGCCAGCGCCGCGACCACGCCCCGGTTGCCGGCGCCGGCGACATAGAGCCCGACGAGATCGGGCGTTTCGGCGACGAGATCGGCCACCAGAGTTTGCGCAAGATCGGGCAGGTCACGGCAGGCGCCGGCCTGAATCAGGCGCAGATCGGGGCATCGTTCGTCGATCACCTGTTCGAACCCGGAGCGGCGGTCGAGGTGATCGCGCAGACTGAGGTGGCCGACGAGCACGGCGACGGTCCCGGTCTTCTGCGCCGCGAATTGTGCCATCAACGCCCCGGCCGTGCGCCCCGCCGCGAAATTGTCAAAGCCGATATAGGCCGAGCGGCGCGCTTGGGGCACGTCGGAGACGAGGGTGATGACCCGCGTGCCGCGCGCCTCGAGCCGGTCGATCGCGTCGCGCACTTCGGGGGTGTCGAGGGCCACGGTGATCACCGCGCGGCTCTGCTCGGAGACCCCGTTCAGGGCGGCGGCGAGCGAGGGCGCATCGAAGGCATTCATCCGCACCAGCCGCATGTCGAGATCGTGGCGCGACTCCTCCTCGGCGAAGCGCGCGACCAGATCGTCGAAGAAGAGGTTCTCATTGCCCGGCAGCAGGATATCGACACGGCCCGAGGACGGAGCGATTCGCCGCGCGAGCGCATTCGGAGCATAGCCGAGGCTGACGAGGGCGGCGTTGACGCGCTCGACGGTATTGGCGCGGACGCCGGGGCGCGCGTTCAGGACGCGGTCGACGGTGGATTTCGAGACGCCGGCGACGCGCGCCACATCCTCGATCAGGATCTTTTGTTTCGCCATCGGCTTCTATATTTTGACGTTATTACCTCAGAGCTTCATGACGTTAACGTATCGCATCGTTGAGAGCAATGAGCTCCGCCGGGGTTCGCGGCAGGATTCGAATTTTGATGTCATTTTTGACGCTACGTAACCCAAGTTGACGCTACGTATGGTGTAAATACGTCATTTTTTGATCTCAAAAGGTCGTAATTTGTTTGATGAGAAATGCGGATTCGTGTATTCCCGTGACTTCAAATCGCTTTGGCTGCCCGGTCTCGGGAGGGAATGGGGCAAGATGGACGATCAGATGGGATATGAGGATCCGCGCGGGCCGGAGGACACCGGTGCCGGGACGACGGCGCAGGACTGGGTCGTGGTGAAATTTCCCGATCGAGCGCGGGGGCGCCGTGGCGGTGCCGCGGGCGAGCGCTCAGTGCCGGGCCGTGAGGCCGAGCGTCTCTTCGATGATCTCAGCATTCTGTCGAATTACTGTTATGGTCAGGGCCATATCGGGCTCTACGATAAATTCGAGCAGCTCGCGCTCGACCTTGCCCGGGCGATGAGCGAGGTGGCCGAGACCCTCACCATCGCGGGCGAGGGCCCTGCGGCCACGGCACCACGGCGCGGGTCAGTCGGCGGCGCGGACGAGGAAGGGGCGGTCTAGCGGCACCTCCTCGAGATTGGCGCTCGTGCCGATTCTGTCGATCACCGCGAAGAGCCCGGGTGCCGCGAGCGGCGTCAGCACGCCATGCCAGGTGCCACGGAGCAGGTTGATCGCCTGCGTCCCGTCGGTCAGGAAGGCGCGCGGTGCGCCGGGCCGGCCGCCGTCATCGGGGGCCACGATCACCAGAAAGGGATCGGCACTCATGGGCACGAAGGCCTGACTGCCCTCGGGGTGGCGTTCCAGCAGATCGCACAGATAGGGCAGGGCGCGCGGCTCGGCCTTGAAGATCGAGATCCCGGCGCGGCCGCCGCTCTCGGCCCCGAAGTCGAGCGCCGCCCGGTCATGGAAGCGCCCGCAGAGGCCCCGGTTGATGATCTTGTCCGGGGCGCCGGTCGCGGCGAGCACATCACCGAAAGGCGCGAAGGCCTCGGGCGTGAGGGGCTCGATCCCGATCTCGAACGCGGGCGCGGGGGTGGGCTCGGCGGCGGGCGCGCCGGTCGAGGTCATTTCCCGAACATCCCGCCGAGCGGCACGTGGCGGTTCACATCCTTGTAGAGCAGGTAGCGGAAGGCGCTGCGCCCGGCGGCATAGCAGGCCTGCGGGCAGAAGGCGCGCAGCCACATGAAATCGCCGGCCTCGACCTCGACCCAATCCTGATTGAGCAGATAGACGCCGCGCCCCTGCAGCACGTAGAGCCCGTGCTCCATCACATGGGTTTCGGCGAAGGGGATCGTGCCGCCGGGCATGAAAGTGACGATATTCACATGCATGTCGTGGCGAAGATCGGCCGGATCGACGAAGCGTGAGGTCGACCAGTAGCCCGAGGTGTTCGGCATCTCGCGCGGCGCCTGTTCTGCGTCGGAGGTGACGAAGCTGTCGGGGACCGGAATGCCTTCGACGCGCTCGTAGCGTTTGCGGATCCAGACGAAGGTCGCCGGCGCGTCCGAGCGATTCTCGATCTGCCATTCGGCGCCGGGGGCGACGAAGACATAGCTGCCGGCATGCAGCCGGTGCACCCCGCCCTCGAGCGTGATCTCGAGATCGCCGGCGAGCATGAAGAGCACCGCCTCGGCGGCGGGGTCGGGCTCGGGGTGGGTCGAGCCACCGCCGGGCGAGACCTCGACGATGAGCTGGGCGAAGGTCTCGGCAAAGCCGGTGAGCGGGCGGGCGAGCACCCAGGCCCGGGTGCGCGACCATCCCGGCATCAACGAGGTGACGATATCCGAGAGCACACCATGCGGGATCACCGCATAGGAATTGGTGAAGACCGCGCGTTCACGGGCCTTGTTGTTCTGGTCCGGCAGGCCGCCGGTCGGGGTGTAATAGGTGAAATCCATCAGAGATCCATCGCGTTCAGGCGATGCCAAGCGATCCGCTCGACCTGACGGCAGGCCTCGGCGAATTCGGTGTCGCGGTCCTGCCCGATGCGGCGGTGGAAGGCATCGAGAATGGTTGCCTTGGTATGATCTTTCACCGCGACAATGAAGGGGAAACCAAATTTTTCGACATATTGCGCGTTAAGTCGCTGAAATTCCGTGCGTTCGTCATCGGTGAGTGCGTCGAGCCCGGCGCTGGCCTGTTCGGCGGTGCTCTCGGCGGTGAGGCGCTTGGCCTGGGCGAGCTTGCCGGCGAGGTCGGGGTGCGCGGTGAGCACGCCGAGGCGTTCCTCGGGGCTCGCGGAGCGGAAGATTCGGGCGAGCACCGAGGCCACCCCCTCGGCACAGTCATGCGCGGGACCGAGCTCGAGTGCCCAGGCGCGATCGGCGATCCAGGCGCTGTGTTCGTAGATCGAACCGAAGGCCTCGGTGAAGCGCGGGCGGCTCATCTCGCTCGGGCGCTCGAAGTGGCGCGGCGGGTGCGTGGCGGCCCAATGCGCGGCAATCTCGCCGCGGGTCGCAAACCAGACGCCCTCGTGGCCGCGGGCATAGTCGAGGAAGCGCTTGAGCCCCGCGATTTTGCCGGGCCGGCCGATCAGCCGGTTGTGCAGGCCGATTGAAAACATCTTGGCAGCCCCCGCCAGCCCCTCGGCATAGAGCGTGTCGAAACTGTCCTTGAGATAGGTGAAAAACTGCTCGCCCTCGATATAGCCGGGCGCTGTCGCGAAGCGCATGTCATTGGCTTCGAGCGTATAGGGGATGACGAGCTGATCGCGGTTTCCGACCCGTTTCCAATAGGGTAGGTCGTCGTCGTAAGTGTCTGAAATCCAGTCGAATTGCCCGGTTTCGGCGGTCAGGTGCACGGTGTTGACCGAGCAGCGCCCGGTGTACCAGCCGCGCGGCGGCTCGCCCACGACCTCGGCATGCAGCCGGATTGCTTCGGCGATCTGGGCGCGTTCCTCGGCGGCCGGCATGTCCTTGTGCTCGACCCATTTCAGCCCGTGGCTCGCGACCTCCCATCCGGCCGATTTCATCGCGGCGACCTGTTCGGGGTTGCGCGCAAGGGCCGTGGCCACGCCGAAGATCGTTACCGGCAGATGCAGCCCGGTGAACAGGCGATGCAGCCGCCAGAAGCCCGCCCGTGCGCCATATTCGTAGATCGATTCCATGTTCCAGTGGCGCTGGCCCGGCCACATGCCCGCGCCGTTGATGTCGGACAGGAAGGCCTCCGAGGCGGTGTCACCGTGCAGGATGCAGTTCTCGCCCCCTTCCTCGTAGTTCAGCACGAGGGAAATGGCGATGCGCGCGCCGCCGGGCCAGTTGGCATCGGGCGGGGTCGGGCCGTGGCCGCGCATGTCGCGGGGGTAGCGGGTCATGTGGTCTCTCCGGATTTTCCCCGATCAAAGGCCGAAAGGCGGGCACTTGCAAGAGGGGCGGGGCGCGCCGCATAGTCGGGCCGACCCAGCGAAAGGTGAAAGCGAGATGGCCGGATATTTGACGACGCATGTTCTGGATACGGCGCGCGGCGTGCCTGCGGCGGGGATGAAGGTCATGCTTCACGAACTCGACGGGCCGGGCCGGCGGCTTCTGGCCGAGACCGTGACCAATGAGGATGGGCGGACCGATGCGCCGATCCTGCCGGCCGACCGCTTCGTGACCGGGGAGTATGAGCTGTTGTTCTTCGCCGGGGATTATCTGCGGGCGACAGGTCAGGCGGGCGCGGAGCCGCTCTTTCTCGATGTCGTGCCGCTGCGCTTCGGAATTTCCGACAGCCAGGCGCATTACCATGTGCCGCTTCTGCTCTCGCCCTACAGCTTCTCGACCTATCGCGGAAGCTGAGCGCGCTCGCGTGACGGGGTGGATCTGCTGAAAATATGGGCGCTTGCCGTTTTGCATGGCGCCGCCCGGGGCGATGGCTTGCGCATTGCCCCGGCGGGGGCGAAGCTACCGAAAAACGAGGGGCAAGATGTTCGATTACACATTCTGGCTGGAATGGGCGCAATTCGCCATGCGCTGGCTGCATCTGATCACCGGGATCGCCTGGATCGGGTCGTCGTTCTATTTCATCGCGCTCGATCTCGGTCTGCGGCCCGAGGCGGGGGCGCCGAAAGGCGTGAACGGTGCGGCCTGGCAGGTCCATGGCGGTGGCTTCTACCATATCCAGAAATATATGGTGGCGCCTGAACGGATGCCGGACGAGCTGACCTGGTTCAAATGGGAAAGCTACATGACCTGGGTCTCGGGCTTCGGGATGCTCGTTCTGCTCTATTGGACCGGGGCGCAGTTTTTCCTGATCGACCCGAATGTGATGGAGCTTCCGGTTTGGGGCGCGATCGCGATCTCGGCGGGCTCGCTCGTTTTCGCCTGGGTGATGTACGATCTAATCTGCAAATCGCCGCTGGGCGAGAACAATAACACGCTGATGATCGGGCTCTATCTGATCCTCGTCGCGATGGCCTGGGGTTACACTCAGGTGTTCTCGGGCCGCGCGGCGCTCTTGCATCTGGGTGCGCTGACCGGGACGATCATGTCGGCGAACGTCTTCTTCGTGATCATGCCGAACCAGCGGATTGTCGTGGCCGATCTCAAGGCCGGGCGCGCGCCCGATCCGAAATACGGCAAGATCGCCAAGCAGCGCTCGACGCATAACAACTATCTGACGCTGCCGGTCCTGTTCATGATGCTGTCGAACCATTATCCGCTCGCGTTTTCCGGTGAGTGGAACTGGCTCGTCGCTTCGCTCGTCTTCCTGATGGGCGTGACGATCCGGCATTTCTTCAACACCCATCACGCGCATGGCCCCTATCTGTGGTGGACCTGGGCGGCGACGCTGGTGCTCTTCCTGATCGTGATGTGGCTCTCGGCGATTGGCGGGCCGAAGGCCGGGGACGCGGTGGAGGCGCGCGCGCTCAGCCCGATCGAGACACGCTTTGCCGCGGCCGAGGGGTTCGAGCAGGTGACCGACATCGTGCTTGGCAATTGCTCAATGTGCCACGCGACCGAACCCGGTGTCGACGGCATCGGCCGGGCGCCGCGCGGCGTGCACCTCGAGACGCCCGAACAGGTCGCCGCTGCGGCACATCAGATCTATGTCCAAGCCGGGCTCAGCCGCGCGATGCCGCCGGGCACCTATAATTTCATGACAGACGATGATCGTGCCGTGATCCGCGACTGGTATCGCGGAGCCGTCGCGGGTCCGGATGCCTGATCGGCGCGGGTCCGGAAGCGCCGGACCCGGACGGATGTCGATCAGAATTCTTCCCAATCGTCCTGTTCGTCATAGGCGGGAGCGGCAAGCGCCGTACCGGTCGCACGCGCCGAGACGAAGCTGGGTTTGGTCGCAGGGGCACCGCCGGCGTGGCCTGGAACGGTGGCATGGCCCGCTCCCTTGTCCGTTGCGGTGCGCGGGGCGACGGCGGGCCGCGCCGGCACACCGGCTTGGGATTCCGCTATCGACGATTGACGTGAGGCTTGCGGAGCCTTGGCCGGACCGGCGTTCGACGCGCGCGCGACCCGCTCCGTCGCCGTGCCCCCCGTCGCCATGCCCCCCGTCGCCGTGTCCGCGGCCGTGTCTGCACCGATGTGAAACCGGCCCATCGCCTCGGTCAGTCCATTTGCCTCGCGCAGGAGCGACTGACTCGCTGCCGTCGTTTCCTCGAACATCGCTACATTGCGCTGGGTGACCTGATCGAGCTGGTTAACCGCCGTGTTGATCTCGCTCAGCCCAGAGGACTGTTCGCGCGTCGAAACGGCAATGTCCGAGACGCAGATCGAGATATCGGCGACGGAGGATTGAATGCCGGCGAGCGCCTCGCCTGCCTGACCGACGAGGCCGACCCCGCGCTTGACCTGATTCGTCGAAGACGAGATCAGTTGGGCGATTTCGCGCGCGGCATCGGACGAGCGCTGCGCCAGCGCACGAACCTCGGAGGCGACGACAGCGAAGCCGCGTCCCGCCTCGCCCGCGCGGGCGGCCTCGACGCCCGCGTTCAGCGCGAGCAGGTTGGTCTGGAAGGCGATCTCGTCGATCACGCTGGTGATCTTGGAAATCTTGTTCGAGCTTTCCTCGATCTCGCCCATCGCGAGTACCGCGTCCTTCACCACGTTTCCGCTCGTTTCGGCCTTGGATTTCGCGTCGTTGACCATCGTGTTGGCGCGGTCGGCGTTCTCGGCGGCGGAATGGACCGCGGCGGTGAGTTCGTTGAGCGCGGAGGCGGTCTCTTCGAGGGTTGCCGCCTGCTGCTCCGTACGCCGCGACATATCGTCGGCGGCCGAGGTGATCTGTTTGGCCTCGTCGCGAATCGAGGAGGAATTGGCGAGCACGCTGCGCATCGCTACCAGCAGATTGGACTTGGCTTTGTTGAAATCTTCGCGCAGCGATTCGTATTCGACCGGGAATCGCTCGGTGATCTGCTGCGCGATTTCGCCTTCGGACAGGTCCGACAGGGCCTTGCGCAAGGCCTCGACGACCGCGCGCTGCTCCGCGGTCATGCGATTGCGCTCTTCCGCTGAGCGCTCGGCGCGTTCCGTTTCCTCAGTGCGGTCGGTGGCGAGCAGGGTGAAGCGAACCGGTTCACCCCGCCGGTTCGGGAGCGGGTTTGCCGAGCCCTCGAGGATACGGACTCCGATCGGCGTCTCGAACAGGAAGGTGCCATTGATCGTCACGCCCTGGGTGATGAGTTCGCAAACCGGCGTGCCGTTATAGCGCAGCTTTCCGCGCAGCGATTGACCGATCAGATCGTCGGGGTTGCCCGTGAAATATTGCGCGAAGGCCAGGTTCGCGCGCCCCACCGTCGCATCGAGGTTGAGGTCGACGACGAGCTGGTTCGATTCGAGCGCGGCGATGATCCCGGCATTGCGCTTTTGTTCGGTCCGGTTTTGCCACTCGACGGCATAGCCGATCGTATCACCCGCCTCGTCGGTGACCGCGTTGACGGCGATCCGGTAAAAGCCAGCGCCGATTTCGATCTCACTCGCCATCGGCATGTTCTCGGGGCGCAGCGCGCGTTCCTGCGCGGAGCCCTTGGGGTGAAAGTACTCAAAGCCTTTGCCGACAAGCTGATCAGGGTCGAAATCCTTGATCACCTTGCGGAAGTCGTCGAGGTGGTCATGCATCATCGTGAGAAGGGCGGGGTTCACGGCCTTCACCTTGAGCTCGGCGTCGAGCAGCAGCATAGCAGCCGATGCGCACTCCAGTGCCGAGCCGCGGAACAACCCCTCGCGGGTGCTCTGATGCGCCGCGAGAAGCTTGTCGCGAAACTGCTGCAGGGCGCGGGCGATGCTGCCGATTTCGTCATGGCGCCCAACGGCGGGCACCGTCACGTCGAGCTCGCCCGCGGCGACGCGGCCCATGGTTGCCTCGACCCGGCGCAGCGGCTGCGACATCATCCAACGGAACAGCAAGGACGTGGCTACTGCCACACCAAGCAGCAAGGCGCCAGCGATGGCCAGTGTGCGCTGTTGCACCGCGTCGAGCATCGCGCGCGCCGATTTGTCCGACCAGCCGGTGACGATCACGCCCAGCACCTTGCCGCTTTTCGGATTGCGCACCACCGAGGCCATTTCGAGCCCGTCTTCGGATTGCCGGTCCTCGCCGGCCTCGAGCGCGCGCATGCCGAGCGCGACAAGCGCCGCTTCGTCACCTGCAACCAGGTAGCCAGTGATCTTGGCCCCGTTCTGATCCAGCGCTATCGCCCCGCTCGCGGGATTCGCGGGCTCATCGACGACCTGACGCAGGAGGGCTTCGATCTGCGGACTGCCACCGAAGCGCATCGCCCCCACCAGCTGCCCAGCGACGATCGCGGTGGTGCCGCGGGCCTGATCGGTCAGCTGATGCAGAGCCAGCTGCTGGGTGGCGCGCGCGTTCAGCAGCGTGATCGTACCCGCCAGGAGTGTCGAGGCAAGCACGACGATCGCAGTTGCCTTGAAGAAGGTGGTGTTGAGAAACCGCATGGTTTTGTCCGCTTGCCTGATTATTGTCCGGGGTCAGTCCAGCTCTTCGGCGTTGAGGCCGAGCGTGATCGCGCCGATCGGCAGGCCGTTCGCCGGGTCGGTGATCGTGAAGGAGATCTGCACCTGATAGGTCTGGCTCGAGTCGTCGAATTCGACCTCGCCGATATGGATCGCATCCGCGCCGAGCAGATAGGTCTTGGTGAACTTGTCCTCGTCGCCCTGCCAGTAGTCCGAGGTCGGTTGAGCGACCGCGACGTTGAGGCCATGCTCATCCATCACGAAGGCCTCCATGATCCGACCCGGAGTCTGCTCCTCGATCCCGCGCAAATAATCGGCGGCGGCATTGCTGAGGACCGGCTCGATCGTGGGGCGGGCATCATGGTCGATCTCGGCGCGCCAGGCGGCATCGAGCGCATCGATCTTGGCCTGATCGATGGCGGCATTCGCCGCATTCTGGGCCTTCACCGCCTCGATGACCGCCGGAGCCTCGGCCCAGCCCCGGAACTCGCCAGCGACGAGGCCTGAAATCTGATCTTGCAGGGCCGCGCTGTCGGTGGCGGCCGCCGGCTGCGCCAGAGCAGACAGCACCGCGGCGCAGGCGATGAGGGCGAAATGGACGGAGCGCACTGGAATTCCTTTCGAAGGCGGCATCGCCAGGGATCTGGTGATAGACAGGGGCGGGACGGCAGAGCGCCGGACAGAGCGCCGGACGGCTCGATTGCCACGCATCTTAGGGATCAACTCTTTCGCCAGCGTTAATTCACGCGGTTCGGGCCGGTCCTGCGGCTCCGGCGGATCCATTTGCAGACACGGTAAGGCATAGCTGCCCTTGAAGCCCCCGGGGCGCGCAACTAAGACTCGGGTAACGCTCTCGCCTTATAGATGGCACGAACCGCAGAAGGACGAACGATGAAGGACCCCTTTGATCTCTATATGAACACGCTCGTGCCGATGGTCGTCGAGCAGACCTCGCGCGGCGAACGTGCCTATGACATCTACTCGCGCCTCCTGAAGGAGCGGATCATTTTCCTCTCCGGGCCGGTGCATGACGGGATGTCGACGCTGATCTGTGCGCAGCTTCTGTTCCTCGAGGCGGAAAACCCCTCGAAGGAAATCGCGATGTATATCAACAGCCCGGGCGGGGTCGTGACCTCGGGGCTGTCGATCTACGACACGATGCAATACATCCGGCCCAAGGTCTCGACGCTGGTCATCGGCCAGGCGGCCTCGATGGGCTCGCTCCTGCTGCAGGCCGGCGAGAAGGACATGCGCTTCTCGCTGCCCAACAGCCGCGTCATGGTCCACCAGCCCTCGGGCGGCTATCAGGGCCAGGCGACCGACATCATGATTCACGCCCAGGAGACGCAGAAACTCAAGCGCCGCCTGAACGAGATTTACGTCAAACACACCGGCAACGATTATGAGACGGTCGAGGCGGCGCTCGAGCGCGACAACTTCATGTCGGCCGAGGATGCCAAGGCCTGGGGTCTGATCGACCAGATCCTCGAATCGCGGGCGGCGGCCGAACCCTCGGCCTGATCCGGCTTAACCGGCCGCGAATTTTGACATTGTGATGAACATGGCGCTGCCCTAGACTTTTTTGCAGGGCAGCGCTTCGAAGCCCCGGCCCCGGGGAAGGCAGAGGAAAACGATGGCGAACAATTCCGGCTCGGACAGCAAGAACACGCTCTATTGCTCGTTCTGTGGCAAGAGCCAGCACGAGGTGCGCAAGCTGATCGCCGGCCCGACCGTGTTCATCTGCGATGAATGCGTCGAGCTGTGCATGGACATCATCCGCGAGGAGACCAAGACCTCGGGGCTGAAGACCACCGACGGCGTGCCGACCCCGCGCGACATCTGCAAGGTGCTCGACGATTACGTGATCGGGCAGGAGAAGGCCAAGCGGGTCCTCTCGGTCGCGGTGCACAACCATTACAAGCGGCTCAATCACGGCTCGAAGACCGATATCGAGCTGGCGAAATCGAACATCCTGCTGATCGGGCCGACCGGTTGCGGCAAGACGTTGCTCGCGCAGACGCTGGCGCGGATCCTCGATGTGCCCTTCACCATGGCCGATGCGACCACGCTGACCGAAGCGGGCTACGTGGGCGAGGATGTGGAAAACATCATCCTGAAACTGCTGCAGGCGAGCGAATACAATGTCGAGCGCGCGCAGCGCGGCATCGTCTATATCGACGAGGTCGACAAGATCACCCGCAAGTCGGACAACCCCTCGATCACCCGCGACGTCTCGGGCGAGGGGGTACAGCAGGCTCTGCTGAAGATCATGGAGGGCACGGTCGCCTCGGTGCCGCCGCAGGGCGGGCGCAAGCATCCGCAGCAGGAATTCCTGCAGGTGGACACGACCAATATCCTGTTCATCTGTGGCGGTGCCTTCGCTGGCCTCGACCGGATCATCGCGCAGCGCGGCAAGGGCACCTCGATCGGCTTTGGCGCCGAGGTGAAGGACCCCGATGCGCGCGGCGTGGGCGAGCTCTTCAAGGAACTCGAGCCAGAGGATCTGCTGAAATTCGGCCTGATCCCGGAATTCGTCGGCCGTCTGCCGGTGATCGCCACGCTCGAGGACCTCGACGAGTCGGCGCTGGTCACCATCCTGACCGAGCCGAAGAACGCGCTGGTGAAGCAATATCAGCGGCTCTTCGATATCGAGGGCGTCAAGCTGACCTTCACCGACGACGCGCTGACCGCGATCGCCAAGCGTGCGATCAAGCGCAAGACCGGTGCGCGCGGCCTGCGGTCGATCATGGAGGACATCCTGCTCGACACGATGTTCGAACTGCCCGGCATGGAGTCGGTGCAGGAGGTCGTCGTGAACGAGGAGGCCGTCGAGACGGCGGGGGTCAAACCGCTCCTGATCCATGCCGATGCCGCCAAGAAAGAACCGAAAAGCGCCGGTTGAGGTGCTGCGCGGCGGGCCCCTGGCCCGCCGTTTTCATTTGCGCCGGCGCTCCGGTCGCCCGTGCATCGGGGCCCGATCCGGCCGCCCAAAGCACTGGACCTCGCCGCACCCTGCGGTATAAGGGGCCAAGAGATCTCCGCGGAGGATATGATGAAATTCCTGCTTCGCTTCCTGACCTGGTGGAACAGCCAGACGCTTGGCACGCAAGTCTATACCGCGCGCAAGGGCGTCAAGGTCGGCGAGGACGAGGAAGGCAACATCTATTATCAGACCCGCGACGGCAAACGCCGCTGGGTGATCTTCAACGGCGTCGTCGAGGCGAGCCGCGTGTCGCCCGACTGGCATGGCTGGCTGCACCATACCTATGACGAGCCGCCGACCAAGGCGCCGCTGGCGCACAAGGCCTGGGAGCTTCCGCATCAGGAAAACCAGACCGGCACGCCCGCCGCCTATGTGCCGCCGGGCTCGATCCGCCGGCCCGAGCCTGTCGCGCGCAGCGACTACGAGGCCTGGTCGCCGCGCTGAGCCGTTTCGGCTGGTCTGATCCGGGCAGGAGGGACTGATGAGCGAGAATCGCGCTGAAATTCTGGCCGGGGCTGTGGTTCTGGCCGTAGCGGTCGGTTTTCTTGTCTGGGCCGGACGCGGCGAAGGCCTGACCGGCACCGCCGGGACCTATCCCCTTCATGCCTCTTTCCGCTCGGTCGAGGGCGTGTCCGTCGGCACCGATGTGCGGATGGCGGGCGTCAAGATCGGCGCGGTGACGGCGATCCGGCTCGACCCCAAGACATTCTTCGCAGACACGACCATCGCCGTCGATCAGGGCATCGAACTTCCGGACGATTCTGCGATTCTCGTTTCAGCCGAGGGACTTCTGGGCGGGAGTTTCATCGAGATCATGCCCGGCGGCAGCCTCGACAACCTCGCGCCCGGGGACGAAATCCTCGACACGCAAGGTGCGGTCTCGGTGCTGTCGCTGATGATGAAATTCGCGGGCGGCGGCTCCGAGGGCGAGACCTCCACCGCGACGTCGGGGAGCACCGAGTGATCCGCGCCGGCATCTTCGCGCTGGCGCTGGCGGCGGGGCCGATGGCCGCGGCGCAAGAGGCACCGGAGGGGCTCGCCGAGGCGCCCGGCGCGGTTCTCCGCGGCCTCGACAAGGTGGCGGGCACGGCCTCGGATATCGAACTGGGGATCGGCCAGACGGCCACCTTCGGCAAGATCACCGTCACTCTGCGCGAATGCCGCTATCCCTCCGAGGATCCGTCCTCGAACGCCTATGCCTATTTGATCATTGCCGATCTCGGCGCGACCGAGCCCGCCTTCTCGGGCTGGATGATCGCCGACAGCCCGGCGCTCTCGGCGCTCGATCATCAGCGCTACGACGTCTGGGTCATCCGCTGCAAGACCGAGTGAGCGGACGCCACCGGCCCCGTCGCAAAATTTGCCTCGATCTCTAGGGCTTCCGCCAACCTGCGCTCATACTCCGCCCGCGGGATCTCGACGGCGCCGAGGCTCGCGAGATGCGGGGTCAGATATTGCGTATCGAAAAGGGCGAAGCCCGCGCAGGCCAGCCGGTCGACGGTATAGGCGAGCGCGACCTTCGAGGCGTTCGGCGCGCGCGAGAACATGCTTTCGCCGAAGAAGGCCCCGCCCAGCGTCACCCCAAAGACGCCACCGGCCAGTTCAGCGCCCCGCCAGACCTCGAGACTATGGGCGAAGCCCGCGGCGTGCAGCTCGTCATAGAGCCGGCGCAGGCCGGAATTGATCCAGGTCTCCTCGCGGTCGGCGCAGCCTTCGATCACCGCGCCGAAGGCCCGATTTGTTGAAATAGTGAAAGTCTCGTGCCGGATGACCCGGGCAAGCGAGCGGGAAATGTGGAAATTCTGCAGGGGGATTACCCCCCGCATCCGCGGCGCGAACCAGTGCAGCTCGGGGTCGTCGCGGCTTGCGGCCATCGGAAATATCCCGCGCGCATAGCCCGACAACAGAAGTTCGGCACTGAGCCGGTTCGCCATGATCTTGCCCGTATCCACCGCTAAGCCTAGGCTCAGGATGACCGAGTTCGAGACGAGAGCAAATATGGGTTTTTACGATTTTCTGCCGGAGATTGGGCGCTATTCCGACGATCCGGGAACCGTTGCCCGGATGAACGAGCGTCACAAGATGCTGATCAAGCCGCTCGAGGCCGAGATCGCGGGCAAACGGGTGCTCGATCTGGCCGCGCATGACGGCCGCTGGGCCTATGCTTTCGCCGCCGCCGGTGCGGAGGAGGTGGTCGGTATCGAGGGTCGGCAGGAACTCATCGACCGCTTCACCGAATTTCCCCGCGCCCATCTGCGCGAGAAGGTGACGCTGAAATGCGATGACATCTTCGACGGGATGGAGAAGGAGATTGCGGCCGGACAGACCTATGACGTGGTCGGCGTGCTCGGCATCCTCTATCACGTGATGGATCATTTCCGCCTGTTCCAACTCGTGCGCAAGCTCAAGCCCAGGCTCGTGATCGTCGACAGCGAATTCGCGCTGCGCCCGGGGCAGGTGATCATGCTGGTGCGCGAGCGCACCGACAACGAGCTGAATTCGATTCCGCAGGTCGAGGGGCAGGAAAAGGCGCTGATCGGCATCCCGAGCTTCCCCGCGATGGAGGCGATGGCCGATGTGCTGGATTACGATTGCGAGTGGCTCGACTGGGAGCAGATCCCCGCGAACCGGCGCAAATGGGTCGGCGATTACTACCGCCCCGAGGGCAAGCGGCGCGGCACCTGCCTGTTGCGCCCTCGCGATTGAGGCTAGCGCTACTGACTTGTCCTTTTCCAACAAAAGCGCCCCCGAAATCTGGGGGCGTTTTGCGTTTCTTGTCCGTTTCCAACCTTCGGCTCAACCGTAGGTCTTGGCGAGCCATTTCTCGAGCCAGTGGATCGAATAGTCCCCCGCCTGAATATCCGGCTCGGCCAGAAGCGCGTTGAAGAGCGGCACGGTGGTATCCACCCCGTCCACGATCAGCTCGCCCAAGGCGCGCGACAGCCGCGCCAGCGCCTCGGGCCGGTCGCGACCAAAGACGATCAGCTTGCCGATCAGGCTGTCGTAATAGGGCGGGATCTTGTAGCCGTCATAAAGCGCCGAATCCATCCGCACACCAAGGCCACCTGGTGCGTGATACTGGGTGATCTTGCCCGGGCAGGGCGAGAAATTCGGCAGCTTCTCGGCATTGATCCGCACCTCGATCGCGGCGCCGCGGATCGTCAGCTTGTCCTGCTCGAACTCCATCGGCAGGCCCGCGGCCACGCGGATTTGTTCGCGCACGAGGTCCACGCCGAATATCGCCTCGGTCACCGGGTGTTCCACCTGCAGACGGGTGTTCATCTCGATGAAATAGAACTCGCCATCCTCATAGAGGAATTCGATCGTGCCTGCGCCCGAGTATTTCAGCTCGGCCATCGCATCGGCGCAGATCTTGCCGATGCGCGCGCGCTGCTCGGGGGTGATGCAGGGGCCCGGGGCCTCTTCGAACACTTTCTGGTGGCGGCGCTGCAAGGAACAATCCCGCTCGCCCAGATGCACGGCGCGGCCCTTGCCGTCGCCGAAGACCTGAATTTCGATGTGACGCGGCTTCTGGAGATATTTCTCCATATAAACCTCGTCATTGCCGAAGGCGGCCTTGGCCTCGGCGCGGGCGGTGCGGAAGGCGATCTCGAGCCCCTCGGCATCGAGCGCAACTTTCATCCCGCGCCCGCCGCCGCCGGCGGTGGCCTTGATGATCACCGGATAGCCGATCTCGGCCGCGGTTTTCTTCGCACTCTCGACATCGGGCACCCCGCCGGCCGAGCCCGGCACGACCGGGATCCCGAGCTTCATCGCGGTGTCCTTGGCGGTGATCTTGTCGCCCATGATCCGGATATGGGCGGCCGAGGGGCCGATGAAGGTGATGCCGTGATCTTCGAGCACCTGCACGAAGGTCGCGTTTTCCGAAAGGAAGCCATAGCCGGGGTGGATCGCCTGCGCGCCGGTGATCTCGCAGGCGGCGACCAGCGCCGGGATCGAGAGATAGCTCTCGGCCGAGGAATTCGGGCCGATGCAGACCGATTCATCGGCCATGCGCACATGCATCGCATCGCTGTCGGCGGTCGAATGCACCGCGACGCTTGCGATCCCCATCTCGCGACAGGCGCGGATCACGCGCAGCGCGATCTCGCCGCGGTTGGCGATCAGGATCTTGTCGAACATGACCGCCCCCTTATTCGACGATCATCAGCGGCGTGCCGAACTCGACCGGCGTGGTATCCTCGACGAGGATCCGCTTCACCACGCCCGATTTCGGCGCGGGGATATGGTTCATCGTCTTCATCGCCTCGACGATGAGGAGCGTCTGGCCCTCTTTCACGGTGTCGCCGACCTTGACGAAGGCGGAGGCGCCCGGCTCGGGCGAGAGATAGACGGTGCCGACCATCGGCGAGGTGACGGCGCCGGGATGGGCGGCCGGGTCGGCCTCGGGGGCGGCTGCGGCGGCCGGGGCGGCTGCGGCAGGTGCGGCTGCGGCAGGTGCGGGCGCCGCATAAACCGGGGCAGGGGCCGCGACAACAGTCGCCTGTTTCACGACGCGCACTTCGAGGCTGTCATCCTCGCCATATTCGCGCACGACCGCGATCTCGGTCAGCTCGTTGCGGTTCAGAAGCTCGGCGAGCGCCTGAATGAAGGCCACGTCGTTTTCATGGGATTGTTTGGTCATGCCGTCCTCGGAAGGTGCTGTCTGGTCTTTTCGGTCCGCACCAGAGGCACGGGCCGCGCCGTATCAGAGCGCCTTATACGCGAGCCGCGCGGGGGAGGAAAGCGCGAAGGCAGTCGGGGTTTTGAGGCGCGAAATTCCCGGGAAAGGCGGCGCCCTGCCCGCAATCGGGCGGTGTTTTGACCGCGCTCGCGCGGCGATTGCGGGGCATGTGCCACATTTTTGGGCGCTTGACCGCATCGGCGGGGCTTCTTTCTCGGATTTTTATTTTACCGCTTGATAAAAATTCTGTCCGTGGCAGCCTTTCGAAAAAGCGCTGCCATTGCGCGACACTGCCAGCAAGGGAGGTCCGCCCGTGACCACAAGCCAGCTTACCCCCGGGATCGTCCCGGGGCGGCTCTCGCCCGAGGACTATGTCCAGAACTTCGCCGATGTGGCCCCGCCGCTCGGGGCGCAGGCCGCGCGGATCGAGGCGGACCGGTGTTTCTTCTGCCATGACGCGCCCTGCATGACGGCCTGTCCGACCTCGATCGACATTCCGCTCTTCATCCGGCAGATCGCGACCGGCACGCCGGAGGCTGCGGCGAAAACGATCCTGTCGCAGAACATCTTGGGCGGCATGTGCGCCCGGGTCTGCCCGACCGAGACGCTCTGCGAGGGCGAATGTGTGCGCAATGCCTCGGATGGCGAGCCGGTGCAGATCGGCGCGCTGCAACGCTTTGCGACCGATACGATGATGGCCAAGCAGGGCCATCCCTTCGCCCGCGCGGGCTCGACCGGTAAATCGGTCGCTGTGGTCGGCGCGGGGCCCGCGGGCCTCGCTTGTGCGCATCGTCTGGCGATGAAGGGCCACGAGGTCACGATCTATGATGCGCGCAAGAAGCCCGGCGGGCTCAATGAATTCGGCATCGCGAGCTACAAGGCGCCGGGCGGTTTTGCTCAGGCCGAGGTCGCGTGGCTTCTGCAGATCGGCGGTATCACTCTGGTCGAGAATTGGCAGCTCGGGCGCGCGGGCGATGGCGGGATTGAGGATCTTCTGGCCGATCATGACGTGGTTTTCCTCGGCATGGGGCTCTCGGGCGTAAACGCGCTTGGCCTGCCCGGGGCCGAGCTCGCGACGCCCGCGACCGACTTCATTGCCGAGTTGCGGCAGGCGGCCGATCTGTCCACCCTGCCCGTGGGGCGCAAGGTGGTGGTGATCGGCGGCGGCATGACGGCGGTCGATGCGGCGGTGCAGGCGAAACTGCTCGGCGCCGAGACCTCGACCATCGTCTATCGCCGCTCGCAGGGCGAAATGCCGGCATCGAGCCATGAGCAGGACCATGCGGCGACCAGCGGCGTGCGGATCATCTGCAACGCGGCGCCGGTCGCGCTGCATGCGGTCGAGGGCGGGATCGAGGTCGAATTCGCCCGTACTGAGAGCACCGGCGCGGGGCTGCGCAAGCTTGATGATACCTTCCGCCTCAAGGCCGATCAGGTGCTTTCGGCCATCGGCCAGAGCCTTGGCACGACGCCCGAGGGGATCAAGCTCGCCGGGGCGAAGATCGCTGTCGACGGGGTGGGGCGCACGAGCCTTGCCCGGGTCTGGGCTGGCGGCGATTGCGCCGTCGGTGGCGAGGATCTGACCGTGACGGCTGTGGCCGAGGGCCGCGATGCCGCCGAAGATATTCACAGCTATCTGATGGGGGTCTGACATGGCCGACCTGCGCAGCAATTTCATCGGGATCAAATCCCCGAACCCGTTCTGGCTCGCCTCGGCGCCGCCGACCGACAAGGAATATAACGTCCGCCGCGCCTATGAGGCGGGCTGGGGCGGCGTCGTCTGGAAGACCTTGGGCGCCGAAGGCCCGCCGATCGTCAACGTCTCGGGGCCGCGCTATGGCGTGATCTATGGCGGCGACCGGCGCGTGATGGGGATCAACAATATCGAGCTGATCACCGATCGCCCGCTCGAGGTGAACCTGCGCGAGATCAAATCGGTCAAGCGCGACTACCCGGACCGGGCGCTGGTCGTGTCGCTGATGGTGCCCTGCGACGAGGACAGCTGGAAAGCGATCCTCAAACATGTCGAGGATACCGAGGCCGACGGGATCGAGCTCAATTTCGGCTGCCCGCATGGCATGGCCGAGCGCGGCATGGGCTCGGCGGTGGGGCAGGTGCCCGAATATATCGAGATGGTGACCCGCTGGGTGAAGCAATATTCGCGCATGCCCTGCATCGTGAAGCTGACGCCCAACGTCACCTCGATCCTGCCGCCGGCGATGGCCGCGAAACGCGGCGGCGCCGATGCGGTCAGCCTGATCAACACGATCAAATCGGTGACCTCGGTCAACCTCGACGACTTCGCGCCGGAGCCGACGATCGACGGCAAGGGCACCCATGGCGGCTATTGCGGCCCCGCGGTGAAGCCCATCGCACTCAACATGGTGGGTGAGATCGCCCGCTTCGCCGAGACCCGCGGCCTGCCGATCTCCGGCATCGGCGGGGTCACGACATGGCGCGATGCGGCCGAGTTCCTGGCGATGGGCGCGGGCAATGTTCAGGTCTGCACCGCGGCGATGACCTATGGGTTCAAGGTCGTGCAGGAGATGATTTCGGGCCTGAGCGACTACATGGACCGCAAGGGGTTCTCGTCGGTCGAGGAGATTGTCGGCCGCGCGGTGCCGAATTTCACCGAATGGCAGCATCTGAACCTGAACTACACCACCAAGGCGGTGATCGCTCAGGAAGACTGCATCAAATGCGGGCGCTGCTATGCGGCCTGCGAGGATACGAGCCATCAGGCGATCGCCATGTCCGAGGATCGTGTCTTCACCGTCAAAGACGAGGAATGCGTGGCCTGCAATCTTTGCGTGGACGTCTGCCCGGTGGATTGCATCTCGATGAAGGAACTGGCCGTGGGCGCGATGGACGCGCGCACCGGCCGGCCCGTGGCGGGGTTCGGCGACTGGACCACCCATCCGAACAACCCCGAGGGCGCCGGGCTGGCCTGCGCGACCGGACCGGAGCGGTAAGGTCCGGCGCGCGCTTCGCGCCGGGCGGCGGTTTGACCGCTTCCTGATCGGAATGAGGCCGCCCTGAGGGGCGGCCTTCTTGTCTGAACCCTGCCGCGCCGCTCAGCGCGTGACGTCGAGACTCGGTTCCGCGCCGCCCGTTTCGAGCCGTTGCCAATCGCCTTGAGCGGCCGCGGTCTCCGTGGCGACAGGGGCCGGTTGCGCAGATGTGCCCGGCTCCGACGCGACGGTCGCGGATGCGGTGGCCTCGGCCGCGTGGGACGCGCTCTCGGCCACGGCCAGCGGGGCCTCCGCCTCGGGCGGAGCGATCTCCGCGACCTCCGTCGATGCTGTCTCGGGCGGGTCGAGCCGGCGTGCGGCCTGCGCCTCGAGCGGCGTGACGTCGAAGGTCGGCGGCGGCCCGGTCGGGGCATCCGGATCGGGGGGCGGCTCGATCACCGAGCCACTGCTCTCGCCCTCGGCCACGAGTTCGGCCGCGAGCAGCGTGCCCGCCATCGAACTCGCCCCACCGCCGGCACCGGCAGAGGCGCTCTGTGCGCCATGCTGCGTGGCCTGCGTGAGCGGCGCGAGGCTCTCGGCCTGAGCCTTGAGATCCGTTACCTGTTGCGCACGGTCCTGCGCGGTCTGTGTATCGACCTGTGCGCCCATTCCACTGTTGATATTCGCGGACTTCGCCGCTGGCTCCACCGTACTGGCAGGAGCTTTCTTCGGGGCCGCCGGCGTTAGCAGCGGCGACCAGCCGATCTGGGGCATCAGCCCCGAAATCCGGTCCATCCCCACACTCCTTGCGAATATGACCCCACCTAGGCAGTGTCGCGCGAGGAAGTGAATCAAAGGTGAACGGGCGCGCGTTTTTTTGGCAAGACCGAGAAGGGGGCGCGTTCGGGGCCGCGCGGTCCGGCTCAGGGCGCGATCAGCCGTTCGAAGAGCGTGTCGAGGAACTGCCCGGCCTCGGCGAAGGGGTCGCGCTCCGGCCCGAGAACGGCGCGCACCTGCACGTCGAAATCGGCGTAATGCTGGGTCAGCGCCCAGATCGAGAAGATCAGGTGATGCGGGTCGACCGCCGCGATCTTGCCCGCCTCGGCCCAGCCGCGGATCACCGCCGCCTTCTCGTCGACGAGGGTTCTCAGATCGCCCTCGATCCCCTCCATCATCCGCGGCGCGCCCTGCAGGATCTCATTGGCGAAGAGCCGGCTTTCGCGCGGCATCTCGCGGCTCATTTCGAGCTTGCGGCGCATGTAGTTCATGATCTCGGCGCGCGGCTCGCCCTCGGGGTCCATCGCGCGCAAGGGCGCGAGCCAGACATCCATCAGCCCGCTCAGCAATTCGAGGTGAATCGCCTCTTTCGAGGGGAAGTAATAGAGCAGATTGGGCTTCGAGAGACCTGCCGCCTGGGCGATCTGGTCGAGGGTCGCGCCGCGAAAGCCCTGAGCCGAAAAGACTTCGAGCGCCGCCTCGAGGATCGCCTCGGTGTTGCGGCGCTGGATGCGGGTCTGCGGGCGTTGCGGGCTGATGTCGACCACTCTGTCTCCTCCGAAGTTGCGCGGCTATAGACCAGCGCAGGAGAGCATTCAACGCCGTCTGTTGCATGGGAGCTGATCGCGGAGCTCGCGTCGAGGCCGCGCTCTGGGATGCTAGTCCGTCTCTGACCGGACGGTCAAACCCTAATCGGCCCGATTGACCCGACGACCGGGCGGCCTCTCGCTCCCCAAGACGTCATTTTCCGGCTGGGCGCGGTGCTGGTATTCTCGGGGAAAATCAAACGAGCAGCCCCATGACCCGCCCCCTCCTGATCGCCGCCTTCCTCGCGATGGCCGTCCCCGCCGCCGCACCGGCCCATGCCGAACTGACCCGCTGCGAGACCTCGATCCGGGGCGAGGTGATCGGTTTCGTCTACGACCCCGAGAATGCCGCGCTCAGGGACAGCCGCTCGCGGCGCGAGAAGCTCTTCGGGCCGAAGGGCGAGGTGAGTTGCCCCGGTCTCGTGACGCTGCGCGCGTTGACGCCCGAACTGGATGATGCTGAGCGGGCCGGGTTCTGCCTGCAATGGGACGACGCGGCGGGCACCTATCTGGGCTATGCGCCGGGCAAGCGCGATGCCTTCCTCAATTGCCGCGCGCCCTCGCGCAGCTTCTGCGAGCGGGTGAACGGCTCGGCCACCGCGGCGGGGCGGATCGTGGGCAATTCGGCCGCGCTCGCGCAGGACATGCAGGCCAGGGCCGAGGCGCTGCCCGGCGGTGCTGTGGTGCTGCAGGGGCAGGGCGAGAAGCTTGGCCGGGGTCTGGCCCGGATGGGGGCCGAGGCGCTGGGTATGGCGGCCACGGCCAACCCCGTGACCCTGACGGCGGTGGCGGTCAGTGCGGTCGCGGTGGGCGGGGCGGTCTATATGTGCTCGGATGCGGGGGCCTCGGGGGCCGATCTGGCTGCGGCGCCGGCGCCCGCGCTTGCGGATGGCACGGTGATCGGGGCCGAGGACGGCGTGGGCGTCGGCGAGGGCGCCGAGCGTCTGGGCGCCGATCTGCCCGCGGGCACCGAAGGGCTCTCGGTGCCGATGATCACCTTGCCCGCGCCCGATACCGGTGCCGTGCCCGCGGAGGGCGCCGACTCAGCCGCACCCGCCGGGGCCACAGCCGTCGACGACAGCCCCTCCGAGGCCGGCGCCGGCGCCGCGACGACGCCCTGAGGCTATGCATTTGGTGCCCAAATTTTGCGCGGTTGCCTGAGGTTTCGGCGTCTTCCCAGCCGTGCCGGGGGAAATCCGTTGACCCGCCTGTCTCTGCATGGCCTTCTGCTCTTGACCGAATGGTCAGGAAATGAGTCGTCGCAACGAGGGCCATGAGCGCCCCGAGCCGACAGGGAGTAAGTGCAATGTCCGCACCCGGAGAAAACCTCCGTATCAATTCCGCACGTCTTTGGGACAGCCTGATGGAAATGGCCAAGATCGGCCCGGGCATTGCGGGTGGTTGCAACCGTCAGACCCTGACCGACGAGGATGCCGAGGGCCGCGCCCTGTTCCAGAGCTGGTGCGAGGCGGCGGGTATGACGATGGGCGTCGATGCGATGGGCACGATGTTTGCCACGCGCCCCGGCGAAGACCCCGCGGCGCTGCCGGTTTATGTCGGTAGCCACCTCGACACCCAGCCGACGGGCGGGAAATATGACGGGGTTCTGGGGGTTCTGGGCGCGCTCGAGGTCGTGCGCAGCCTGAACGATCTCGGGATCAAGACGAAACACCCGATCGTGGTGACGAACTGGGCCAACGAAGAGGGCGCGCGCTTTGCGCCCGCCATGCTCGCTTCGGGCGTCTTCGCGGGTGTCCACACGCTCGATTATGCCTATGGCCGCAAGGATCTCGAGGGGCTGAGCTATGGCGATGAATTGAAGCGCATCGGCTGGCAGGGGGCCGAAGAGGTCGGCGCGCGCAAGATGCATGCCTATTACGAGCTGCATATCGAGCAGGGCCCGATCCTCGAGGCCGAGGGCAAGACCATTGGTGTCGTGACCCATTGCCAGGGGCTCTGGTGGCTCGAATTCACCCTGACCGGCAAGGAGGCGCATACCGGCTCGACCCCGATGGCGATGCGGGTCAATGCGGGGCTCGCGATGAGCCGCATCTTCGAGATGGTGCAGGAGGTCGCGATGAAGAACCAGCCCGGCGCCGTGGGTGGCGTGGGGCAGGTGAAATTCAGCCCCAACTCGCGCAACGTGCTGCCCGGGACGGTGGTCTTTACCGTCGATATCCGCACCCCGGATCAGGCGAAACTCGATGCGATGCGCGCCGAGATCGAGGCCCGCGCGGCGGATATCTGCGCCGAGATCGGGGTCGGTTGTGCGGTCGAGGCGGTCGGCCATTTCGATCCGGTGACCTTCACGCCCGAATTGGTCGAGACCGTGCGCCGCTCGGCCGAGAAGCTCGGCTATTCGCATATGAACATCATCTCGGGGGCTGGGCATGACGCCTGCTGGGCGGCCAAGGTGGCGCCCACGACGATGATCATGTGCCCCTGCGTCGATGGCCTCAGCCATAACGAGGCCGAGGAGATCAGCCCCGAATGGGCGGCGGCGGGGGCCGATGTGCTCTTCCATGCGGTGCTGGAAACGGCTGAGATTGTGAAGTGAGGCGAGGCCGGGGGGCTGTCTGCCCCCCGGACCCCCCGAGGATATTTCTATCAGGTTGAAAGCAGGGGCTTTCGAGGAGCGGGTCATGACCACCACTGTCATCAAGAACGGAACCATCGTCACCGCGGATCTGACCTACAAGGCGGATGTGCTGATCGAGGGCGGGCAGATCACCGCGATCGGGCAGGGGCTTGTCGGCGACAAGGTTCTGGACGCGGAGGGGTGCTATGTGATGCCGGGCGGGATCGACCCGCATACCCACCTCGAGATGCCCTTCATGGGCACCTATTCGGCCGATGATTTCGAGAGCGGCACCCGTGCGGCGCTGGCCGGGGGCACGACGATGGTGATCGACTTCGCGCTTCCCGCGCCCGGCGAGAGCATGCTCGACGCGCTCAAGGCCTGGGACAACAAATCGAAACGCGCGCATTGCGATTACAGTTTCCACATGGCGGTGACCTGGTGGGGCGAGCAGGTCTTCGACGAGATGAAGGCGGTGACCGAGCGCGGCATCAACACCTTCAAGCATTTCATGGCCTACAAGGGCAGCCTGATGGTGAACGACGACGAGATGTTCGCCAGCTTCAAGCGCTGTGCGGAACTGGGCGCGATCCCGCTCGTCCATGCCGAGAACGGCGATATCGTCGCGGAGATGTCCTCGAAGCTCTTGGCCGAGGGCAACAACGGCCCCGAGGGGCATGCCTATTCGCGGCCCTCTCAGGTCGAGGGAGAGGCGACGAACCGCGCGATCATGATCGCCGATATGGCCGGCGTGCCGCTTTATGTGGTGCATACCTCCTGCGAGGAGGCGCATGAGGCCATTCGCCGCGCCAAGATGAATGGCAAGCGGGTCTGGGGCGAGCCCTTGATCCAGCATCTGGTGCTCGACGAGAGCGAATATTTCAACGCCGATTGGGACCATGCCGCGCGGCGCGTGATGTCGCCCCCGTTCCGCGACAAGAAGCATCAGGACAGCCTCTGGGCGGGGCTCGCCTCGGGCACGCTCAGCTGTGTGGCGACCGACCATTGCGCCTTCACCACCGATCAGAAGCGCTATGGCGTGGGCGATTTCACCAAGATCCCGAACGGGACGGGGGGCCTCGAGGATCGTCTGCCCGTTCTGTGGGAAAAGGGCGTGAATACTGGCCGGATCACGATGAACGAATTCGTGGCGGTGACCTCGACCAATATCGCCAAGATCCTGAACTGTTACCCGAAGAAGGGCGCGGTTCTGGTGGGGTCGGATGCCGATCTGATCGTCTGGGATCCGGCCGCGTCGAAGGTGATTTCCGCGGGCTCGCAGCAATCGGCCATTGATTACAACGTCTTCGAAGGGATCGAGGTGCATGGCCTGCCGCGCTACACGCTCTCGCGCGGGGTGGTGGCCTTCTCCGAGGGCGCGATCACCTCGGCCGAGGGCCATGGCGAGTTCGTCGCCCGCCCGCCGGGGATGCCGGTGACCCGCGCGCTTTCCACCTGGAAAGAGCTGAGCGCGCCGCGGCCGATCTCGCGCGCGGGGATCCCGGCGAGCGGCGTCTGAGCCCTGCGGCCCCTCATCGCGGGGCGAAATCCGGCGCAGCGCGAGCTCTCGCGCTGTGCTAGTCTGAGACCGAAGCAAGACCCGGGGACCTCGCGTGCCCTGGCCGCCACGAAAGACCGACATGACCGCAGCCCCGGTGATCAGCGCCAAGAACGTGAACCTCGTCTTCGAGACCAATGACGGGCCGGTTCACGCGCTCAAGGACGTCAACCTCGATATCGCCAAGGGCGAATTCGTCAGCTTCATCGGCCCCTCGGGCTGCGGCAAGACGACTTTCCTGCGCTGTATCGCGGCGCTCGAGACGCCCACGGGCGGCACGCTGACCGTCAACGGGATCAGCCCCGAGGAGGCGCGCAAGGCCCGCAGCTATGGCTATGTGTTTCAGGCGGCGGGGCTCTACCCGTGGCGCACGATTGCGGGAAATGTGAAACTTCCGCTGGAAATCATGGGCTATACCCGCGCCGATCAGGAGGCGCGTGTTGAAAAAGTGCTCTCGCTCGTGGATCTCGGGGGCTTTGGCAAGAAATTTCCCTGGCAATTGTCGGGGGGGATGCAGCAGCGTGCGAGCATCGCGCGGGCGCTCGCGTTTGACGCCGATATCCTGCTGATGGACGAGCCCTTCGGGGCGCTCGATGAAATCGTGCGCGACCGGCTCAACGAGGAGCTTCTCAAGCTCTGGGCCGCGACCTCGAAGACCATCGGCTTCGTCACCCATTCGATCCCCGAGGCGGTCTATCTGTCCACGAAGATCGTGGTGATGAGCCCCCGTCCGGGCCGGATCGCCGATGTGATCGACAGCCCCCTGCCGCGCGGGGCGCGGCCGCTCGAGATCCGAGACAGCAAGGAATTCCTCGAGATCGCGCATCGGGTGCGCGAGGGGCTGCGCGCGGGGCATGCCTATGAGGTGTGAGCGTGTGACGAGCCGCGAGGGGGGCTGCCTGCCCCCCCGCCAAGGCTGCGCCTTGGCCCCCCGGGGATATTTGAGCACAGATGAGGGGGGCGGCCATGCGCAGGCTTGACCCTTTGACCCATAGGCAGCGGTGGGTCGTGGGGCTGATCAGCGGGGCGATCGTCCTTGTTTGCGGGCTGGTCTTCGCGGCGGTGACGGCGGCGTTTCGTGATATGCATTGCGCGCAATTTTCCATGGGCCCGAGCGATTGCCCGGACGCGCCGCGTGCGATGATCGTGACCGGCGGCGTCGCGCTGGCCGCGCTCGCGGGATTGGGCACGATCTTCGCGATCGACCGGAGGCTGCGCCATGTCTAGGCTGTTGCCGATCCTCACTGTCCTCGCCGCGATCGTGGTGCTCTGGTATGGCGCTGCGGTCGGGCTCAACAGCCAGTGGACCTATGATCAGGCCGCGCGTGCGGGCGCCGAGCCGACCTTCGTCGACGTGATCGAGGATACGATGATGCAGGATCGCCCCGTCCTGCCCGCGCCGCATCAGGTGGCCGAAGGGCTCTGGCAGGGTGTGGCGGGGCAAAAGATCACCTCGAAGCGCAGCCTCGTCTATCACGGCTGGATCACGCTTTCGGCCACGATGGCGGGCTTTGCCTTGGGCGCGGCGGCCGGGCTCCTGCTGGCCGTCGGCATCGTGCATTCCCGCGCGATGGATATGAGCGTGATGCCCTGGGCGATCGCGAGCCAGACGATCCCGATTCTCGCGATTGCGCCGATGGTCATCGTGGTGCTCGCCTCGCTCGGCATCAAGGGCTTGATCCCGAAGGCGATCATCGCCGCTTACCTGAGTTTCTTCCCGGTCCTCGTGGGTATGGTGAAGGGGTTGCGCGCGCCCGATGCGATGCAGCTCGACCTGCTCTCGACCTATAATGCGAGCGAGCCGCAGGCCTTCTGGAAGCTGCGCCTGCCCTCGTCGATGCCCTATCTCTTTGCCTCGCTCAAGGTCGGCATCGCCTCGGCGCTGGTCGGCACGATCGTGGCCGAGCTGCCGGCTGGCGCGACCCAGGGCCTTGGCGCGCGGCTGCTGTCGGGCAGCTATTACGGCCAGACGGTGCAGATCTGGGCCGCGCTCTTCGGGGCGGCGATCCTGGCCGCGGGCCTCGTGGTGATCGTCGGCGTCATCGAGCGCGTGGTGCTGCGGCAGATGGGGTTGGTGCGATGAGCTGGCAGGGCTGGGCGGCAGTTCTCTTCTGGGCCTGCACGACGGCGGTCAACTTCCGCCTTGCCGCACGCTGGCCCAAGGCGCGCGCGGTCAAGCTTTTCGTGGCCGCAAGCTTCGGCGTGACGCTTCTGGTGCTCTGGCAGGGCCTCGTGCGCGGGCTCGAGGTCAGCCCCGTCATCCTTCCGGCGCCGACCGATATCGCGGCCAAGATCGGCGAGAGCCTCGATCTTCTGTGGCTCGACTTCAGCCAGACGATCCTCAAGGGCGCGCTTGGCGGCTACCTGATTGGCTGCGGTGCAGCAGTGGCGACCGCCATCCTGATCGACCGCTCGCCCTTCTTGCAGCGCGGGCTTCTGCCGGTGGGCAATTTCGTGGCCGCCCTGCCGATCGTCGGCATCGCGCCGATCCTCGTGATGTGGTTCGGCTTTGACTGGCAATCCAAGGCCGCGGTCGTCGTCGTCATGGTCTTCTTCCCGGTGCTGGTGAACATGGTCGCGGGACTCGCGGCAACGGATGCGCTGCAGCGCGACCTGATGGCGACCTATTCGGCGAGCTACTGGCAGGCGCTGGTGAAGCTGCGCCTGCCCGCAGCGATGCCGTTTCTGTTCAACGGGCTCAAGATCGCCACCACGCTCGCGCTGATTGGGGCGATCGTCGCCGAATTTTTCGGCAGCCCGACGCGGGGCATGGGCTTCCGCATCTCGACCGCGGTGGGGCAGCTTGATCTGCCGCTCGTCTGGGCCGAGATTGCCGTGGCAGCCTTGGCCGGTTCCGGGTTTTTCGGTTTGATGGCGCTGATCGAACGGGCGGTGACCTTCTGGCACCCCTCGCAGCGCAGCTGAGAGTTTTCAACACCGGGGAGACACCCGGGTTCAACTAGGAGAGAGAGATGAAGAAACTGATGATGGGGGCCGCGGCTCTGGCGCTGCTTGGCGGGGCGGCCTCGGCCGAGGAGGTCACGCTCCAGCTCAAATGGGTGACCCAGGCCCAGTTCGCGGGTTATTACGTCGCCGCCGAGAAGGGCTATTACAAGGATGAGGGTCTCGATGTCACGATCCTGCCGGGTGGCCCGGATATCGCGCCCGAGCAGGTGATCGCGGGCGGTGGCGCCGATGTCATCGTCGACTGGATGCCGGCGGCGCTGGCCGCGCGCGAGAAGGGGCTGGCGCTCGTCAACATCGCGCAGCCCTTCAAGCATTCGGGCATGATGCTCACCTGTCTGAAGGAAAGCGGCATCACCTCGCCCGAGGATTTCAAGGGCAAGACGCTCGGCGTGTGGTTCTTCGGCAATGAATATCCGTTCCTGAGCTGGATGGCGCATCTGGGCATCCCGACGACGGGCGGTGCCGATGGCGTCGAGGTGCTCAAGCAGGGCTTCAACGTCGATCCGCTGCTGCAAAAACAGGCCGCCTGTATCTCGACCATGACCTATAACGAATATTGGCAGGTGATCGACGCCGGCATCTCGGCCGACGATCTGATCACCTTCAAATACGAGGATGAGGGGGTGGCCACACTCGAGGACGGGCTCTATGTCCTCGAAGACAAGCTCGCCGATCCGGCCTTCAAGGAAACGATGGTCAAGTTCGTGCGCGCTTCGATGAAGGGCTGGAAGGATGCCGAGGCCGATCCGGATGCGGCGGCGATGATCGTTCTGGAGAATGACGAGACCGGCGCGCAGACCGAGACCCATCAGAAGCGCATGATGTCCGAGGTGGCCAAGCTCACCGCGGGCTCGAACGGCGCGCTCGATCCGGCCGATTACGAACGCACGGTGGCGACGCTGCTCGGCGGCGGCTCCGATCCGGTGATCACCAAGGCGCCGGAAGGGGCCTATACGCTCGACATCACCGATGAGGCGCTGAAGTAAGCCGCTCCCACTTCCGTCACTGCGATCGCGCCTCCGGGGTCTTCCCGGGGGCGTTTTGCGTTGAGCCGCCCGCAACGGGACCCGGCAAGGCTTTCTTAAGGCGATCATGGTGAACTGGGGGGACGACGGGCAGGCGGCGGGAGGCGCAGATGCAGGAAGTCGATCATCATCCCGGGGACCGGATCCCGGTCTGGATCGTGTCGGTCGCCGCCGGTGCGGGGATCGTGCTCGTGGGGGCACTCTTCTGGATGGTCTGGCGCAGCCAGTTCGCGGCCCCGCCCGGCTATCTCTTCGGCACGCCGACCCAGCCGGTCGAGGCGGGCTATTGCCTTGCCGTGGCGCAATCCTTCTACCCGGGCGGGCCGCCCTCCGGCGGTTATGTTGCCGAGGCGGCCGATTTCTGGGTCGGGCGATTGCGCTTCTATGGCGGCGATCTGGCCGGCGCGATCGCGGCGGGGCAGGCGCGGCTCTCGCGCGATCTGACGGCCGCGCGCGGCAAGGAAACGGAATGGATCGCGGGCGCGATGGATGGCTGTTCGCGCCGGGCGCTGAATTATGGCGCCAAATTCAAGGCTTTCGAGTGAGGCAAGCCGGGCGCGTCAAGCTCCACCCTCGCCCGGGCGAAGGCTGGGCTTTCGTCGGCGACGGTCCGGGCCTCAGACCTGAAATCTGTTCGGGCCTCTGACCGGCCCGTGACCGGCCCGCGAGCAGCCCGTGACCGGCCCGGGACGGGGACGCGAGCGAGAACCTCGCGGGACCGGACCGATAATCCTCCGGCGGCTCCGCGCTCAGACGTCGAGCTCTTCCACGAAACGCGCGTTTTCCTGAATATACTGGAAGCGCAGCTCGGGTTTCTTGCCCATCAGCCGCTCGACCAGATCGCCGGTTTCGCCCGGGGTCTCGTCGTCGATCGTCACCCGGATCAGCTTGCGCGTGGCGGGGTTCATCGTCGTATCCTTGAGGTCCTTGGCATCCATCTCGCCAAGCCCCTTGAAGCGTTGCACGTCGATCTTGCCCTTGCCGCCGAGGCCCTTGGCGAGCCATTCCTCCTTCTCGGCGTCGTCGGCCACATAGAGCCGGCGCGCGCCCTGCGTCAGCCGGTAGAGCGGCGGGCAGGCGAGGTAGAGGTGGCCCTTGTCGATCATCGGCCGCATCTGGGTGAAGAAGAAGGTCATCAGCAGCGAGGCGATATGCGCGCCGTCGACATCGGCGTCGGTCATGATGATGACCTTGTCATAGCGCAGGTCGTCGACGTTGAACCGGCTCCCGAGGCTGACGCCAAGGGCCTGGGTCAGATCGTTGATCTCCTGGTTCTGGCCGAGTTTGCTCGACGCCGCGCCGAGCACGTTGAGGATCTTGCCGCGCAGCGGCAAGAGCGCCTGTTTCGTGCGGTCGCGCGCCATCTTGGCCGAGCCGCCCGCCGAATCGCCTTCGACGATGAAGAGCTCGGTGCCCTCGCGGTTGGTGGCCGAGCAATCGACGAGCTTGCCGGGCAGGCGCAGCTTCTTCGTCGCCGTTTTTCGCTGGGTTTCCTTCTCGGCGCGGCGGCGCAGCCGTTCCTCGGCGCGCAGCACGAGGAAATCGAGGATCGCACCGGCGGATTTCGTGTCCGAGGCCAGCCAGTTGTCGAAATGGTCGCGCACCGCGCTCTCGACCCATTTCGCGGCCTCTTCGGTCGAGAGGCGGTCCTTGGTCTGGCCGACGAAGCTCGGCTCGCGGATGAAGATCGACAAGAGCGCGCAGCCGCCCGTCAGCATGTCCTCACGGGTGATCTGCGCGGCCTTCTTGTTGTTGACGAGCTCGCCATAGCCGCGCACCCCCTTGAGGATCGCGGCCCAGAAGCCGGCCTCATGGGTGCCGCCCTCGGGGGTGGGCACGGTGTTGGTGTAGGAATGGATGAATCCATCGCGCGAGGGGGTCCAGTTGATCGCCCATTCGACCGACCCCGGCACGCCGAATTTTTCCTCGAAGCTCACGCGCCCGGCGAAGGGGCGCTCGGCATAGGTGGCCGCGCCCGTCAGGCTCTCGTTGAGGAAGTCGGCGAGGCCATTGGGGAAGTGGAAGACGGCCTCGAGCGGCGTGTCGCCATCCTCGATCGCGGTCTTCCAGCGGATTTCCACGCCCGAGAAGAGATAGGCCTTCGACCGCGCCATCTTGAAGAGCCGCGCCGGTTTCAGCTTGAGCGAGCCGAAGATTTCCGGGTCGGGGTGGAAGGTGACCGAGGTGCCGCGCCGGTTCGGGGCCGCGCCGATCATCGCGATCGGGCCCTGCGGCACCCCGCGCGAGAAGCGTTGCTCCCACAGCTCCTTGTTGCGCGCGACCTGCACGATCATCTCGTCGGAAAGCGCGTTGACCACCGAAGAGCCGACGCCGTTCAGACCACCCGAGGTCGAATAGGCCTTGTTCGAGAATTTTCCGCCCGCGTGCAGCACGGTCAGGATGACTTCGAGCGCCGATTTGCCCGGGAATTTGGGGTGCGGATCGACCGGCATCCCGCGGCCGTTGTCGGTGATCGTGACCGAGCCGTCGGCATTCATCTCGACCCCGATGCGGGTCGCGTGCCCCGCCACCGCCTCGTCCATCGAGTTGTCGAGAATCTCGGCCACGAGGTGATGCAGCGCGCGCTCGTCGGTGCCGCCGATATACATGCCCGGGCGCTTGCGCACCGGCTCGAGCCCCTCGAGCACCTCGATCGAGGAGGCGTCATAGATGGGCTCGCCGGATTGCGACAGGAGATCGTCGGCCATGCTGCTCGCTTTCTGTGGTATCGTTGAGAGAAAGAGATACAGCACTTGGGGGCAGGGGGGCAAGCGGCTGCACCTACCCCCCTGCCGGCGGCCCCCCCCGGCGGCCGCTATGCCGAATGCCGCTGGCCGCTCGGCACCCGGTCCCATTCCGGTCCTTCAGACCACCCGTGCCATCAGAAGCATCGAGCAGACTGCAAGGACGATCCCGAAGACCTCGCGCATCTCAAGCCGTTCGCCGAAGGCGACGACGCCAAGCCCGGCCAGGGCGAGGAGCGAGAAAACCGAAAAGGCGACCCCGGTCTGGGCGAGCGAGATATGGCGCATCGCCATGAACCACCCGATCGCCGAGAGCGCGTAGAGGCCGCATCCTGTCATGAAGATCGGGGAGCTCAGCGTGTGGCCGCGCTCGACGGCGATCTTGATCGCGTAATCCCCCGCGACCACGATCACTGTCGCGCCAAAACACAGCGCATAACCGATTACCCCTGACATGACGCTCCCCTGAACTAACTGGAAGCAGAGTAGCGAGGCGCTCGGGTCTGGCATCCCCCAAATGGGGGAAAGTAAGGTGTTCCTTACCGTGTGGTCAGGAAATCCGGAGGCGCGAGGCCCGGTCGCGCCCGGCCAGACGCCCCATTTTTGGGCTGACGTTTTGGGAACCTATGCAAAAGGATAGGTGATCCGGGCGGCCGAACCGGCATTGTGCCTCGATTGAGTCCGGGGAGGACGATTCGCCTCTTGCGATTGCCGGTCAGACGGCCTCGGAGTCGCGCGTTTTCCACATCTTCTGGAAGGCGGGGCGCGACTGGCAGAGCTCGAGCCAGGATTTGAGCCGCGGGAAGGCCTCCATCAGCGCCTTGTGCGCCTGCGCATAGCGCACCACCTCGGCCATGTTGATATCGGCCACGGTGAAGCGCCCGCCAACCATGTGACTATGCGCGCTCAGATGCGTCTCGAGTGCGGCGAAGGGACGGCGCAACCGGTCCGAGGCGCGCTCGATCGCGGCCTCGGCGCCCTCGCTCGCGCCCTTGGCAAAAGCCATGGAAATCTCGAGCGCATCGGTCTCGATCGCGGTCGCGCCATAGAGCGCCCATTGCTCCATCAGCGCCTCCTCGCGCGCCTCCTTGGGTGCGAGCGGCCCGCCCGCCTTGCGCGCGAGATAGAGGTTGATCGCGAGCGATTCCGACAAGATCAGCCCGGCATCCTCCATCACCGGGATCGCACCGGCCGGCGAGAGGCGCAGGAATTCGGGGGTGTGGGTGTTCATCGGCGCGCCCGGGCCCTGCGGATCGACGCCGCGCGCCTCGAGCCGATAGGCCTGGATCACGGGTTTCAGGTGCCATGGCAGGCCGAGTTCCTCGAGCGCCCAGATGTTGCGTGTCGCGCGCGAGCGATACATGCCGTAAACTGTGATCATCCCCGGTCTCCCTGCGCGGGCCGGAATCGCCGCGCCTGGCGCTACACTGGGCCGCATCCGCGCGAAAGGGAAGGGCGCTCGGTGGCGTGTCGGCGATGGAATTTTCTTTCTGCGTGACAGTTTTTTGACACCCGTCAAGGAAAGCCTCGGCAAAGCGCGCTAAACTCGGGCTTGTTTCAGTGATGGAGGGATCGCATGGAAGATCAGATCGCGGGCACAGCGGCGCAGGCCGGGCCTGAGTCGCCGATGGGAGAGGCCGTTACCGCCGTGCCCGAGACCTTCCCCACCAAACCCGCCCTGACCCCCGAGCCGGATGCGCCGGGGGGGGATGGTATCAAGGGGCCGCAGAGTTTTCCGAGGCTCGACCCCGATCAGATCCGCCTCGCTTTCGAGAGCGGCAAATATCCCTATGCGCGCAAGATGGGCACGCCCGCCTATGAGAAGGAAAAGGCGAGGCTGCAGGCGGAACTGCTGAAGGTGCAGATCTGGGCGCAGGAGACCGGGCAGAAATTCGTGATCCTGTTCGAAGGGCGCGACGCGGCCGGCAAGGGCGGCACGATCAAGCGCTTCAACGAACATCTCAATCCCCGCTTCGCCCGCGTCGTGGCGCTCAACAAACCCACCGACGAGGAACGCGGCCAGTGGTATTTCCAGCGCTATATCAACTGGTTGCCGACAAAGGGCGAGATGGTCTTCTATGACCGGAGCTGGTATAACCGCGCGGGCGTCGAGCGGGTGATGGGCTTTTGCTCGCCCACCGAATATCTCGAATTCATGCGTCAGGCGCCCGAGTTCGAACGGATGCTCGTGCGCTCGGGGATCCGGCTCTACAAATACTGGTTCTCGGTCACCCGCGAAGAACAGCGCCGCCGCTTCAAATCGCGCGAGACCGATCCGCTCAAGCGCTGGAAGCTCTCGCCGATCGACCTCGCGAGCCTCGACAAATGGGACGATTACACCGAGGCCAAGGAGGCGATGTTCTTCTACACCGACACCGCCGACGCGCCCTGGACGATCGTCAAGTCGAACGACAAGAAGCGCGCGCGGCTCAACTGCATGAAGCATTTCCTCTCGACGCTCGATTACCCCGACAAGGATCCATCGGTCGCCACGCCCCCCGATCCGCTGATCGTGGGCCATGCGAGTCACGTGATCCACGGGTCCGAGCATATTCTGGGCTCTGCACTGCACCCCGGGCAACGCCGCGTGGCGCCGGCGAAGTGAGCTTCGGCGCCCGGTGCGCCACAGTGAAACCGGGGCCGTGCGGATTGGCACGGTTCCGAGGCGCCTCCCCCAGGGCGCAGCAGCGGACCGGACGGGCCCCCACCCGTCCGGTCTTCCGCTTTAACGTGGCAAAGAAAGGGCGCCGGCGGGCGTGCTGCATCCTCGTCGTTTCCGTGCAAAATCGGACGGCTCACGCGGATTTTATGGCCGAGTGTGCATTAGTCACATTTCTGCAGGTGCATTCACTGTCATACTCCACCCGACGGATCGGTCCGGGGCGTGCCCGGGTCCCGGCCTTCAGTGATCAAATTTGGAGCCAGCCATGCGCAAGTTCATCCTTTCCGCCCTTCCCGTTGCCGCCCTTTTGATGGCCGGTGTCGCCCATGCCGACGAAATGGACATGATCAAGGCCCGTCAGGCCTATTTCAAATCGCTCGGTGGGGCGATGAAGGCGATGGGTCCGCTGACGAAATCCTTCGACGCCGCGGCCGCCACTGCCGAGGCAGAGAAGCTCAAGACGATCCTCGCCACCGACGTGGCCCCGAATTTCGCTCCGGGCACCTCGGTCGACGATTTCCCGGGCGATACCGAAGCGCTCGCCAAGATCTGGGACAACATGGAAGATTTCGGCGCCAAGGCCGGTGCGATGCATGAGGCCGGGGCCGAGGTGATCGCCGCCGCCGAAGCCGGTGACGGCAAGGCCTTCGCCGCCGCCTATGGCAAGATGGGCGGCACCTGCAAGGCCTGCCACGACGCCTATCGTATGGCCGACTGAGGCCGTTCGGGCCGCGCCGGTTCATCGCCATGCGCGCCCGCCGACACGACAGGGGCCCCGCCGTCGCGCGGGGCCTCGCATTGCGGGCCCGGCCGGTCGCGGGGCCCCATAACGCCCGATCAAGGAGCCCAGAATGACCGATCCCGCCGCCCCCCCGTCCGTCGAAGGCCCGATCTGGGATCGCTTCATCCGTGTCTTTCACTGGTCGCTGGTCGCGGCGGTCACCGCGGGCTGGCTGCTCGGTCATTTCGGCCCGCTGCAGATGACGGTGCATTTCTGGCTCGGCTATCTCGTGGGCGGGCTCATCCTTGCGCGGCTCGTCTGGGGGGTGATCGGCTCGCCCAATGCGCGCTTCGTCAATTTCGTGCGCGGCCCGGCCGCGGTTCTGTCCTATGCCACGACGCTGCCGCGCCGCAGTGCCGCGCACAAGGGCGGGCACAACCCGCTCGGCGGCTGGTCGGTGGTGGCGCTGCTCACGCTTCTGGCCGCGCAGGTCGGAACCGGGCTGATCATCGACCCCGACGATTACATCAACGTGGGCCCGCTCGCCGGCCTCGTGGGCAGCGACTGGAACCGCTGGGCGCTGCGCTGGCATCACACGATCGGGCTCTGGCTTGCGCTGCTCGTGGGCTTCCATGTCGCGGCGATCCTCTTCTATCGCTTCTGGAAGCGCGAGGATCTCGTCACGCCGATGATCACCGGGCGCCCCGGCAAGGAGGGCTGAGCCCGTCGCGGACCGCTGCGCGACCTCTGGACGGGGCGGGCGGCCTCGTCTAGCGTCGCCGCCATGAACCAATCGGTAAAAATCCCCGCCGCGGACCGGCCCGGTTTCGCCTATCACGCCCGTGCGCTTCTGGTGCTCGGGCTGCCGCTCATCGGCTCGAATCTCGCGCAGATGGGGCTGCATGTCACCGATACGGTCATGCTCGGCTGGTATGGCGTGCCGGAACTGGCGGCCGTGGTGCTCGGATCGTCCTTCTTCTTCTTTCTCTTCATCCTCGGCTCGGGGTTTTCCTATGCGCTGATGGGCCGGATCTCGACCGCGATGGGCGCGGGGAATGAAACCCAGGTGCGCCGCGATGCGCGGATGGGGCTGTGGCTCTCGCTGATCTTCGCGCTTGCGGTGATCCCGGTGATGGCGGTCTCGGGGCCGATCCTGCGCGCGCTGGGGCAGGAGCCCGAGCTCTCGCAACTCGCGCAGGATTATCTGCGCGTCGCGATGTGGGGGATGCCGCCCGCGCTCACCATCGCCGTGCTCAAGGCTTACCTGAGCGCGATGGAGCGCACGCAGGTCGTGCTTTGGGTCACGCTCTGGGGCGTGGTGCTCAATATCGGGCTCAACTGGGTGCTGATCTTCGGCAATCTCGGCTTCCCCGAGATGGGCGTGCGCGGCGCGGCGCTGGCCTCGGTCCTGGTGCAATGCTCGACCGCGTCACTCCTTCTGATCTACGCCGTGCGGGCGCGCGATCTGCGTCATTTCCACCTGCTGCAACGCTTCTGGCGCCCGGACTGGGAGGCGTTCTTTGCGGTCGCCCGCCTCGGCCTGCCGATCGGGCTCACCTCGCTCTTCGAGGCCGGGCTGTTTCAGGCCTCGGCGCTGATGATGGGCTGGATCGGCACGGTGGAACTTGCCGCCCACGGCATCGCGCTCGAGCTCGCCTCGCTGATGTTCATGGTCCATATGGGCCTCTCGAACGCGGCCACGGTGCGCAGCGGGCGCGCCTATGGCGCGGGCGATCTGCAACGGCTGCGCGACGGGGCCAAGGTGGCGCTGGTGATGTCGGGGCTCTTCGGTCTCGTGACGATCGGCGCCTTCACCGGCCTGCCGCGGCAATTGATCGGCCTCTTTCTCGACACCGCAAAACCCGAAAGCGCCGAGATCATCGCCTTCGGCAGCCGGCTTCTGGCGGTGGCGGCGATCTTCCAGCTCTTCGATGCGGCGCAGGTCATGGCACTGGGGCTGTTGCGCGGGGTGCACGACACCCGCGTGCCGATGTTCGTGGCCGCCGCGAGCTACTGGCTGATCGGTGTGCCCACCAGCTATCTTCTGGCCTTCACGCTGGGCTTTGGCGGCGTCGGGCTCTGGCTTGGCCTCGTCGTTGGCCTCGCCTGTGTTGGCGTGTCGATGATCGTGCGGTTCTGGCGCGGCCCCTGGCTGCACCCCGCGCCGCGCGCAGTCTGACACTGCCCCGGGCTTTTTCTTGGCCGAAATACTCCGGGGGAGGCCGCAGGCCGGGGGCAGAGCCCCCCGCGCGCGCCCCGATCGCGCAGCGCGTCAGTCCGTCTCGCCCTGCGGCGTCTCGGCGAGCATCCGCTCGGCCTTCTTGCGCACCAGAACCGAACGCAGATCGTGCATCGCGAGCAAGAGCGCATCGGTGACATTCTCGAGCTGCGCGTCGCTGGCCTTCGACTGCACCCAATGCGTGGTCAGGTTGAGGTAATCCACCGCGCGGTGGATGTCGTCGATGTCGCGCTGCGCCAGAAGCGCTGTGCGCCGCGCCATCCAGCCCTCGATCTCGGCCATATCCGCCTGGGTGAGCTTGCGCTCGCCCTGCGGCTTGACTTCGCCGTTCTTGATGTTGACGACGGCGATCTGATCCATCTCGATGCGGCGCTGGCGGTTCTCGGTATCGACCTTGAACACCGCCGCGCCATTCTCGCGGATGCGGAAATAATACTCCGGCAGATCGCCCGCCATACCACCCCTAACCGGCCGTTTCGGCCTTATTTGAGACCTTCACAGAAGGTCTTGATCCGCGCGCAGGCTTCGGTCAGCGCCGCGTCCGAGGTAGCGTAGCTGATCCGGAAATTCGGCGAAAGGCCGAAGGCCGCGCCGAAGACCACGGCCACGCCGGTCTCTTCGAGTAGCGCCGAGGCGAAGGCCTCGTCGGTGTCGATCTTGACGCCGCCGGCCGAGGTCTTGCCGATGCAGCCCGCGATCGAGGGGTAGACATAGAAGGCGCCTTCGGGCGTAGGGCAGGTGAGGCCGGGGCAGGTGTTCAGCGCCGCCACCACCAGATCGCGGCGGCGCTCGAACGCCACGCGGCTTTCCTTGATATAGTCCTGCGGGCCGCTCAGCGCCTCGACCGCCGCATATTGGCTGATCGAACAGGGGTTCGAGGTCGATTGCGACTGCACCTTGCCGATCGCCTTGATCAGCGCCTCGGGCCCCGCGGCATAGCCGATCCGCCAGCCGGTCATCGCATAGGCCTTGGAGACGCCGTTGCAGGTCAGCGTGCGGTCGTAAAGGCCGGGTTCGACCTGCGCCGGCGTCACGAATTCGAAATCGCCGAACACGAGGTGTTCATACATGTCGTCCGACATCACCCAGACATGCGGGTGACGCATCAGAACGTCGGTCAGCTCCTTCAGCTCGGCCGCATTGTAGCCCGCGCCCGAGGGGTTCGAGGGCGAGTTGAAGATGAACCATTTCGTCTTCGGCGTGATCGCGGCCTCGAGCTGCTCGCCGGTGATCTTGTAGCCGGTCTGCATCGGCCCCTCGACGAAGACCGGCGTGCCACCCGCGAGCAGAACCATATCGGGGTAGCTCACCCAATAGGGCGCGGGGATGATCACCTCATCGCCCGGGTTCAGCGTCGCGACCAGCGCATTATAGAGCACCTGCTTGCCGCCCGAGCCGACGGTCACCTGCGAGGGCTTGTAGCTCAGGCCATTCTCCCGCTCGAACTTGGCGCAGATCGCCTTCTTCAGCTCGGGAATGCCGTCGACGGCGGTATATTTCGTCTTGCCCGCCTCGATGGCGGCGATCGCCGCGGCCTTGATATTGTCGGGCGTGTCGAAATCGGGCTCGCCCGCACCGAGGCCGATCACGTCGCGCCCGGCCTCCTTCAGCTCGCGCGCCTTGTTGGTCACCGCGATCGTGGGCGAAGGTTTCACGCGGGCGAGGGTATCGGACAGAAAGGCCATCTCGGGGCTCCGGTTTGTATTTGCCGGATGCATGTCTTACGCTCGGTGGCGAGCACGTCAAGAGCGGGCACGTCAAGAGAGGGAAGCGGCGGATGAACGACTGGTTCGGGGCAGAGACCGCAACATTCGGTGACCGGCTGGCGGGGGCGCGCGAAGCGGCGGGCCTCAGTCAGGAGGAACTCGCGGCTCGGCTCGGCGTGCGGCTCGAGACGCTGGCTGGCTGGGAGGATGACGTGGCCGATCCGCGCGCCAACCGGCTGCAGATGGTGGCGGGGATGCTCAACGTCTCGATCATGTGGCTCTTGACCGGCGAGGGCGAGGGCCTTGACGGCCCGGTCGAGCCGATGGCAGAGCAGGCGCTTGAGACGGTGCGCGAGACGGTGACCGAGATCCGGGCGATCCGCTCGGTGCTCGAGGAGCTCGACACCCGTCTGGGACGGCTCGAACGCAAACTTTTGGCGGGGGAAGAGGTATGACCGAGACGGCGGAAGCGCGGATCAAGCGGATGCGGATGCGGAGCTGGCGGCGCGGCACCAAGGAGATGGACCTGATCCTCGGGCCCTATGCCGATGCGCAGCTGGCAGCGATGCCCGAGGCGGCGCTCGATCTCTATGATCAGCTCCTCGAAGAGAATGATCAGGATCTCTACCCCTGGGTTTCGGGGGCGCAGCCCTGCCCGCCGCAATATCTTGATCTGCTGAGCGAGATTGCCGCCTTCGCGCGGGACCGTCACAGCCCCGCCTGAGACCGGTAGGCGCGCCGGGTGACAAGGATTTGTGACGGTTTTGTCAGAAATCCGCGGCGCTTAACGGAACATTGGTGTTTTTCGGCGACTCTGCCCTCGGGAAGTGAGGATCGCGGAGAAACGGATGACATTTCAACCCCCTATGGCAGAGGCGCGATCGGAGCTGCCGCAACCGGGCCTGATGGCGAGCTATCTCGACAGTCTGGCCCTGCTCGAACGGCTGCACCGGCTCCTGCTCGACGTGATCAAGGACGAGTTCGAGCGGCTCGGCATTCTCGAGATCAACCCCGTGCAGGCGCTTTTGCTCTTCAACGTGGGCGAGAACGAGGTGACGGCGGGCGAGCTCAAGACCCGTGGATATTACCAGGGCTCCAACGTCAGCTACAATCTCAAGAAGCTCGTCGAGGCGGGCTACATGCATCATCAGCGCTGCGAGATCGACCGCCGCTCGGTGCGGGTGAAGCTGACGCCCAAGGGATCGGCCCTGCGCCGTGCGGTGGCGGAGCTGTTCGAGCGTCACGCAAGCGGCATGGATACCCGCGGCGTCATCACCTTCGAGGCGATGGATGACATGAACCACACCCTGCGCCGGATGGAGCGTTACTGGACCGATCAGATCCGCTACATCTACTGATCACCGGTCCTGCCACTGATCACCGGTCCTGCGGTCGCGCGCCGGGTCTCGTGCCCGGCCGCGCCTCGGGGCGCATCGTGCCGCGGCGAGGGCGCATCGTGCCAAGAACCAGGGCGCATCGCGCCGGGGCAGGGGCTTGCGCCACAGGCCCGGATCGGCCCATGCTGGGCCGATGACCCATGATGACGTGATCCCCGCCCGGCCGATCCCCGCCCGGCCGATCCCCGCCCGCTTGGTTGCGGCGCTCGAAGCGCAGGCGGTGGCCTGCGAAGATCTGGGCTCGCCCTTCACCGGGGCGCTCCTGCGGGCCTTCGCCGATCTCGCAGTGGACGGCGCTCTGCCGGTCCCGCTCGGGGCACGGCTCGCGGAGTTTTCGGGCGATATCGGGCCCTCGGGTCATTCGCTGCCGCTGCGTCTGGCGGGCGCCTGTCACGCGCTGGCGCTGCGGGATCGGGCGGGGCCGCTCGGCCCGGCCTATGCTGCGCCCGCCGGGGTCGGTCCTGCGGATCTGCGCGCGCCGCTCGCGGCGCTCTTGGCGGTGGAGGGGGAATTCGTCGATCACTACCTCGACAGCCCGCCGCAAACGAACGAGATGCGCCGCTCGGCGGTGCTGATCGCGGCGGGGCGGTGGCTTGCTGCGCGGTTCGGCCTGCCGCTCGTTTTGTCCGAGCTCGGGGCGAGCGCGGGGCTCAACCTGATCTGGGACGCCTATGCGCTCGATGTAGGGGGGCAGGGCTTTGGCCCGCGGGACGCGCCGACCCGGCTCGCGCCCGACTGGCGCGGAGCGCTGCCCGCAGCCGCGGACCCGGTGGTGATCGCGCGCGCGGGCGCCGATCTCAACCCGCTCGATCCGGTTGCCGACCGGCTGCGAATCCTGAGCTATATCTGGGCCGATCAGGCGGATCGGCTGGCGCGCACGCGCGCGGGGCTCGACCATCTCGCGACGCATCCTGCCCCGGTCACCCGCGCCGATGCTGCCGACTGGCTCGAAGCGCGGCTCGCCACGCGTCCTCCGGGCGCCTGCCACATGGTGTTTCACACCGTCGCCTGGCAATATTTTCCGCCCGAGGTGCAGGCGCGCTGCACCGCCGCACTCGCCCGCGCGGGCGCCGCCGCCACGCCCGAAGCGCCGCTCGCCCATTTCGGGATGGAGGCCGATGGTGCCACGCCCGGCGCCGGGCTGCGCTTGACTTTGTGGCCCGGCGGCGAAAGTTTCGAGATGGGGCGCGCCGATTTTCACGGCCGCTGGGTCGACTGGCGCCCGCCCGCCTGAGCGGGAAGGGCGGCGCGCCGAAGGGGGGATGCGATGGAGATGGAGCCTTCGATCAACGTGCTCGGCGGCGTGCTCGCGCCCTGTTCGATGCAGCCGCGCACCGGCTTTTTCCGCGATGGCGCCTGCAATACCTGCTGGGAGGATCGCGGCTCGCATACCGTCTGCGTGCTGACTACGGCGGAATTCCTCGCCTGGTCGGCCTATATCGGCAACGACCTCTCCACCCCGCGCCCCGAATGGGGGTTCACGGGGCTGAAGCCCGGTGATCGCTGGTGCCTCTGCGCGAGCCGCTTCCTCGAGGCGCATGACGAGGGCTGCGCGCCCCGGGTCGTGCTCGAGGCGACGCATCGCCGGGCGCTCGAGATCATTTCGCTCGAGCTGTTGCGCAGTTACGCGATCTGATCGCTGACCGGGGTCCAGATCACATCGTCGATCCGCGGCGCGGCCGTGGCCAGCATCACCAGCCGGTCAAAGCCCATCGCGATGCCGCTGGCCGCGGGCATCCCCGCCAGCGCGCTCAGGAAATCCTCGTCGAGCGGGTAGTGCTCGCCATAGATCGCCTGTTTCTCGTCCATCTCGATCTCGAAGCGGCGGCGCTGCTCGGGGGCATTTGTCAGCTCGCCAAAGCCATTCGCAAGCTCCACCCCGCAGGCATAAAGCTCGAACCGCTCGGCGACGCGGGCATCGTCGGGGGCGGGGCGCGCGAGCGCCGCCTCGGCCGCCGGATAGCGGTCGAGCACGGTCGGGCGGCCGTGCCCGAGATGCGGCTCGACCTTTTCCACAAGAATTTTGGATAGCAGGAACGACCAGGTATCATCGTCGCGCACCGCGATCCCGGCGGCGCGGGCCTGATCGCGCAGGGCCGCCGCGTCGGTCTCGGCCCCGTCACAGGTCGCCAGAAGGTCGATCCCGGCATGGCGCGAAAAGGCCTCGGCGACCGAGAGGCGTTCCGGTTCAGCGAAGGGATCGCAGGTGATGCCGCGGAATTGCAGCGCGGTAACCCCCGCGCCCTCGGCGGCGAGCCGCAGCAGCGCCGCGCAGTCGTCCATCAAGACTGTGTAATCCTCGCCGACCCGATACCATTCCAGCATGGTGAATTCGGGGGAATGCAGCGCGCCGCGTTCGCGGTTGCGCCAGACATGGGCGAAGGCGAAGATCCGCTCCTCGCCCGCGGTCAGGAGCTTCTTCATCGCGAATTCGGGCGAGGTGTGCAGATACATCGGCACCGGTTGCCCGTCATTGCCGATGGCCTGCGTCGCGAAGCCATGCAGATGCGCCTCGTTTCCGGGGCTGACCTGAAGCGCCACGGGATCGACCTCGAGAAACCCTGCATCGCCGAACCAGCCGCGGATCGCGTTCTGGATGCGGGCGCGGGCCAGAAGGGCGGGGCGGCGGTCGGCGTGGCGCGCGGGGCTCCACCAGGGCGTCGGGCTCATATCGGGCTTTTCTCTGGAAATCGGGACGCGGATGGTTTAGGCGCTTCGCCATCCGGGCGCCAGAGCCTGTCTCATTCCAACCAAGGACCGTAACAATGGCTAAAGTGATCGCCTCTTCGATCCGCAAGGGCAACGTGATCGACCTCAACGGCGTGCTGCATGTCGTGATCGTCGCCGAGAACGTGCACCCGGGCAAGGGCAACTCGGTGACCCAGGTCGAGATGCGCCGCATCTCGGATGGCGTCAAGGTGCAGGAACGCTGGCGCACCGTGGACAGCGTCGAGAAGGCGCATGTCGACGAGAACGAATACGACTTCCTCTATGAGGATGGCGAAGGCTACCACTTCATGAACCCCGAGACCTATGACCAGATCACGGTCTCGGAAGATGTGGTGGGCGATGCCAAGGTCCACCTGCGCGACGGCATCCGGGTGTGGATGCTGACCCATGAGGGCGTGGCGCTGTCGATCGAGCTGCCGCAGAAGGTCACCGTCGAGGTCGAAGAGACCGAGCCGGTCGTCAAGGGCCAGACCGCCTCGTCGAGCTACAAGCCGGCGATGTGCACCGGCGGCATCCGCGTGATGGTGCCCCCGCATATCGGCGTCGGCACCCGGATCGTGATCAACACGACCGACAACAGCTACGTCGAGCGCGCGAAGGACTGATCCCTTCGCTCCATGGCCAAGACGAAGGCGCCCCGCGGGGCGCCTTTTTCGTTGGGGGACTAACACACCGTGTGCCCGCATACTATTCGGTGTTACGTTTGCCAGTATGGAACATTTCTTTGAGCCGACGACGGATCAACTTTTATATCATTACACGACTGCCGAGGGCGCGGCAGCGATCCTTCGAAGCCGGGCACTATGGCTGTCGGAATTCTCGATGATGAACGACAAATCGGAATACATTTATGCTAGGTCGAGGTTCGTCGAGGCTTACCAGAACCGCGAAGTCTGGGTTGAGGAAGTGCCTCGCTTAATGGCGAATTTCATGCTCAACAGTCATGAGCCATCGACGGTAATGATGATCGGTTGTTTGACCGAGGAACGCGACGATGTCGGTATGTGGTCGCGCTATGCAGATTCTGGAAAAGGCTGCGTCCTCGGCTTGGATGCGAATTGGCTGGCTGAGCGGATTGGTGTCGCGATCCGGAAAGTTTCTTATGATGCGGAGTATCTCCGGGAATTCGTCAACTCTGGCCTCGCGATGCTCCAAGCTCACTATGAAGAAGCTCCGACGGATCGTGAAGGGCTCAGAGAACTCGCTGCGATGTTCGTGCTGGATCTATATGCTTTCAAGGATCCGCGTTTTTGCTCCGAGCGAGAAGTTCGTGTTTCCCGCCTCACATTAACGGATCATGCCGCAGAGTTCGGTCTTGTCGACTTCGGCGGGCACGATATTCACGGCTATGCAACTCCTGCGTTGTCAGTAAAGCAACGACGTGGAGCTTACGGCGCGACGCGCTTTGTTGAGCTCCCGCTATGGGAACTTGGAGAGACTCCATTGATCAGGTCATTGGGGCTTGGCCCGAGCATCACGCGAGAAGCGGAGGCGCTGGTAAAAAGCACAGCTGAGCAATACTCGGAGATCGCGCTGTGGAACTCTGACGTTCCTTTGCGTTGACAAAGGCACGTAACGCCCCCGCCGCCTCAGACCTTCCGCACCCGGATCACCACGTCGACGCGGGTGATCTCGGCGCCCTCGGGCGCCTTGGGCACACGGGCGAGTTCGAGCTCTTCGGGCGGCGCGTCCGAAATCCGGTTCTCGCCTTCCCAGAAGAAATGCGGGTGGTCGTCCATCCGGGTGTCGAAATAGCTGCGGGTCGCGTCGACGGTGATCTCGTGCATGATCCCGGCATCGCAAAAGGCGCGCAGGGTATTGTAGACGGTGGCGAGCGAGACCCGTTCCCCGGCATTGAGCGCGGAGGCATAGAGCCCCTCGGCCGTGACATGCCGGTTGTGCCCGTCGCCGACCAGCAGAGACGCCAAGGCCAGCCGCTGCCGCGTGGGCCGCAGGCCGCCGTGTTCAAGCCATTCCTGGCCGCGCTCGCGCTCGGTTGTCGTCATCGTCATGATCTCCCTGCGGCAATATAGCCTATCGGGGCGCAGGAATTCAATGCCTCATGCACTGCGGGCCTTGCGGGCGGGGCGCCGACCCTTGCGCGGGCTTGGCTGCGGGTGCTAGAGGGGGACGAACAACGGCAGACCATTCACGGGGGGCGGGCGCCTATGGCGGGCTATCCGACGAGCTTCGGCAAGGACGATCTTTTGAAATGCGCGGCGGGCGAGCTCTTCGGCCCGGGCAATGCGCAATTGCCGGCGCCGCCGATGCTGATGATGGACCGGATCACCGAGATCTCGGGCGACGGCGGTCTGCATGGCAAGGGCCATGTGGTGGCCGAATTCGACATCACCCCCGATCTGTGGTTCTTCGACTGCCATTTCCCCGGCAATCCGATCATGCCGGGCTGCCTCGGGCTCGATGGGCTCTGGCAGCTGACCGGCTTCAACCTCGGCTGGCGCGGCTGGCAGGGGCGGGGCTATGCGCTCGGCGTCGGCGAGGTCAAGCTCACCGGCATGGTGCGCCCCGACCGCAAGATGCTGACCTACAAGGTCGATTTCACCAAGGCGCTGCAGACGCGGCGGCTGACCATGGGCGTCGCCGACGGGATCGTCGAAGCCGATGGCGAAGTGATCTATATCGTCAAGGACATGAAGGTCGCGCTCTCCGAGAGCTGACCCCCGATTAGACAGGAGGCCCCCATGCGGCGCGTCGTCATCACCGGCCTGGGCATCATCAGCCCGATCGGCAACTCCGCGGCAGAAGTGACCGAGAGCCTGCGCACCGGGCGTTCGGGCATCGTCTTTGCCCCCGAATACGCCGAGCGCGGCTTCCGCAGCCAGATCCATGGCGCGCCGCAGATCGTGCTCGAGGACCATATCGACAAGCGCAACCTGCGCTTCATGGGGCGCGGCGCGGCCTATAACTTCCTCGCGATGGAGCAGGCGATCGCCGACTCTGGCCTCGAGGAGGCCGATGTCTCGAACCCGCGCACCGGGCTGATCATGGGCTCGGGCGGACCCTCGACCTCGAATTTCTTCGAGGCGCACCGGATCGTCATCGAGAAGGGCAGCCCGAAGCGGATGGGCCCGTTCATGGTCACCCGCTGCATGTCCTCGACCAACTCGGCCTGTCTTGCGACGCCGTTCAAGATCAAGGGCGTGAACTATTCGATCACCTCGGCCTGCTCGACCTCGGCGCATTGCATCGGCAACGGCACCGAGCTGATCCAGATGGGCAAGCAGGACATCGTCTTCGCCGGCGGCGGCGAAGAGCTCGACTGGACGCTGTCGTGCCTGTTCGATGCGATGGGCGCGATGAGCTCGAAATACAACGACACGCCGACCACGGCGAGCCGGGCCTTTGACGCGACCCGCGACGGGTTTGTCATCGCGGGCGGCGGTGGCGTGGTGGTGCTCGAGGAGCTCGAGCATGCCAAGGCGCGCGGCGCCAAGATCTATGCCGAGGTGACGGGCTATGGCGCGACCTCGGACGGCTATGACATGGTCGCCCCCTCGGGCGAGGGCGGCGAGCGCTCGATGCGTCTGGCCACCTCGACCCTGCCCGAAGGCCGCAAGATCAGCTATATCAACGCGCATGGCACCTCGACGGTGGCGGGCGACGTGACCGAGGTCGAGGCCGCGCGCCGCGTCTTCGGCGAGGGGAACGTGCCGCTGATCAGCTCGACCAAGTCGCTGACCGGCCACTCGCTCGGCGCGACCGGCGTGCATGAGGCGGTCTATTGCCTGCTGATGATGCAGGCGGGCTTCATCGCCGCCTCGGCCAATATCACCGAACTCGATCCGGCGATCCGCCCCGAAGAGATTGCACGGACCCGTGTCGACAATGTCGATTTCGACTCGGTGCTGTCGAACAGCTTCGGCTTCGGCGGCACGAACGCCACGTTGGTGATGAGCAAATATCTCGACTGATCAAGGGGTTGCCGGAATGGCCGATCTGATGAAGGGCAAGCGCGGGCTTGTCATGGGCGTGGCGAATGAGCGCTCGATCGCCTGGGGCATCGCCTCGGCGCTGGCCGCCGAAGGGGCCGAGCTCGCGTTTTCCTATCAGGGCGAGGCCTTCGGCAAGCGCGTCGAGCCGCTCGCGGCTTCGGTCGGCGCGACGCTGCTGGTCGATGTCGATGTGAATGACGATGCCTCGATGGATGCGGCCTTCGCGCGGATCAAGGCGGAATGGGGAACCCTGGACTTCGTCGTCCATGCCATCGCCTATTCCGACAAGAACGAGCTGACCGGGCGCTTCATCAACACCTCGCGCGACAACTTCAAGAACTCGCTGAGCATTTCGTGCTTCAGCTTCATCGACGTCGCGCGCCGCGCTTCGGAGCTGATGCCCGAGGGCGGCTCGATGATCACGCTGACCTATGGCGGCTCGAACCGGGTGACGCCCTTCTACAATGTGATGGGCGTGGCCAAGGCCGCGCTGGAATCGGCGGTGCGCTATCTGGCGAACGACCTCGGGCCGCAGGGCATTCGCGTCAACGCGATCAGCCCCGGCCCGATGAAGACCCTCGCCGGCGCCGCGATCGGCGGCGCGCGCAAGACCTTCCGCCATACCGAGGCCAACAGCCCGATGCGCGCGAACGCGACGCTTGAGAGCATCGGCGGCACCGCGGTCTGGCTCTGCTCGGATTACGGCAATTGCACCACGGGTGACGTGATCATGGTCGACTGCGGCTATCACGTGCTCGGCATGCCGCAGCCGGAAAACATCTGAGCGCCTTTTGCAGGGCGTGATCCGGGCGCCTTCGGGCGCCCGTTTGCTTTGGCTCAGTCGTCCTTCGGGCGCAGACCGCGGCGCAGGCGCGGGCTCTCGCGGGTGAACCCCTCGGCATCGCCGAAATCGCAGAAATCGCCGTAATGCGCATGCACGCCCTTCACCCGGCGCGCGTGCTTGATCGGGCACCAATAGACCTCGGTGCGGGCGGCGACCTCGCGGGCGAAGCTGATCACCCCGTTGCCATAGCTGCAATACATGCAGTTGATCTTCTGGATCGCGTTCAGATAGGCGAGATGATGGCGGTCGAAGACGATGTGATCGCGGCGGCGCACCTTGCCGATGCCATAGACCGGGAAGCAGACGGCCTGATAGAGGCTGACGAAAAGATCGAGCAGGATGAAGGGGATGACGACCGCATAGATGAAGGGCGCGGTCAGGATCACCATCGGCCGGGTGCGCCGCAGGAAGAGCCACAGATTGACCCGCGCCCGCCGGTGCGCCTCGCGCACGCCCTCTTCGAAGACGATCCGCCCGCGCTCGATCCGATAGCGCATCTCGGCCCGGCGCGTGGCCCATTCCTGCTCGATCTGATCCTCGAGTTCGGCAAGCCGCTCTTGCAGCTTCTCCAGCGTATCGGCCATGGTGCTCTCCAAGTTTGCCCTTATGGTATCGGCAAGCGCGCGCAAGCCAAGGGGGGCCGATGACCGAGGTTCAGTATTTCACCGCCGATGACGGCGCGAAGATTGCCTATCGCGACGAGGGAGCGGGGGTGCCGGTTCTGGCGCTCGCGGGGCTGACGCGGACCGGGCGCGATTTCGATTATCTGGCGGCGCATCTGGCGGGCACGGGCGTGCGCCTGATCCGGATGGATTACCGCGGCCGCGGTGCGAGCGCCTTCACCGGGGCCGCGAGCTATACCGTCCCGCGCGAGGGCGCGGATGCGATCGGTCTTCTCGACCATCTGGGGATCGGCCGCGCCGCGGTGCTCGGCACCTCGCGCGGCGGGCTGATCGGGATGTATCTCGCGGTGGTGGCGCGGGACCGGCTCTCGGGGCTCTGCCTCAACGATGTCGGGCCGGCGCTCGATCCGAAGGGGCTCGCCAAGATCAACGGCTATCTCGGGCATAATCCGGCGGCGGCCGATTTCGCCGACCTCGCCGCGAAGATGCCCGCGCTGATGCCCGAATTCGAGAATGTGCCGCCCAGCCGCTGGCGCGAAGAGGTCGAGCGGCATTATGTCGAGACGCCCAAGGGCCTCAGGATCAACTACGATCCTGCGCTGCGCGACGCCTTTCTGGCGGCCTTCCCGGCCTCGGGCGAGGTGCCGACGGCATGGCCGCTGTTCGATGCCTGCGCGGGCCTGCCGCTCGGGCTGATCCGGGGCGCGAATTCTGATCTTCTGTCGTCCGAGGCGGCGGCCGAGATGCGCGCCCGCCGCCCCGATATGATCTTTTCCGAAGTGCCCGGCCGCGGCCATATCCCCTTCCTCGACGAACCCGAGGCACTGGGGGTGATCCGCGACTGGCTGGCGCAGATCTCTTAGGCGCGCCGCCGGGCGCGCAACGCGCCGAGCGCCCCGATCCCGCCGAGCAGCAAGAGCCCCGCGGCCGGCAGCGGCACCACCGGCGGCGCCCGGTCCGAGACGGTGATCTGGCCGCTCACATTCTCGCCCCGATCGCCGGAGACTTCGCCCACGAAGAGATAGAGCGAGGCGCCGAGTGCGACCTCGGGGCTGAAGATCGAGGTCAGCGAGCCACCGTCGCCCAGCGTGACCGAGCCGGTGCCGAACCAGACCGCGTCGATCGCGTCGAGCGTGGCGAAGGCAGTATCGACCGTGGTGGCCGAGCTCGCGCCGTTCATCGGGCCGCCCGAGGTCGAGGGGCCGGGATAGCCGCCCGAGCGCGCCGTGCCCGCGGTATAGAGGAAGCTCGAGCCATAATAGCGGTCATCGCTCGTCGCGAGGCTGCCGTCGACATCGAGGAAGATCGCGTCGAGGTCGAAGCCCGAATAGATCCCCGGCGAGCCGCCGGTTTGCGAATTCGAATCCGTGACCTTGATCGAGGCGATCGTGGACAGCCCGATCCCCGAGAGATCGGCGCGATACATCTGCGTGCCTTGCGCGCCCGAGGTGATGTAACTGCTGGTGATGAAGGTCGGTGTGAAGGTCGCGGCCGAAGCTGCAAATGGTAGCAGGGCGCAGAAAGCTGCGCTGAGTAGATGTTTCATGGTATCCCCCATGCCCCCGGATTGGGGGCTGACCCGAGGTTAACACAGTTCGGGCCGCGTCGGGAGTAAGGGTTTCCTTAAGGTAATCTTGCGGATTGACAGGCCCCTTGGCGGGGGCGGCCGCGATGCGATGGCACAGCTTTCGGCCCTCTTCCGCCCTGCGGCGGCTCAGTCCTGCAACAGGATCGCCGCCATCCGGTCGAGGTTCGCGCGCGCGCCCGCCGCGAGGCTGCGGGCCTGGGCGCGTAGCGCGGGCGCCATCTGTGCGCGCGCACCAAAGGGCGCCTCGCGCAGCTTCGGCGGCGGATAGACCGTCTTCAGCGCTTCGACCGAGGACCAGCTCTCGAGATAGACGCCGAGCTTGCCGATGCTCTTCTTGAAGGGGAAATAGGGGATGCCATAGGCCATGGCGGTGATCGTGCCGTGCAGGCTCGTGCCGATGTAGAACTCGGCGCCGCGGAAGATCGACAGGATGCTCGAGAGCGTGCCGCGCCGGTCGAAGAGCGCGCTCTCGCCCAGCCGTTCGGCCAGCGCGCTCAGCGCCTTGTCATCCTCATGCCCCGAAGCATAGCCGAGCGGCACCAGATAGGGGCGCAGCCCGGTTTGGGCGGCAATCGCGCGCACCACCGCCGCGAGCTTGTCGAGGTCGATATCGGGCCGGTTCACGCATTGCACGACGAAATAGGGCGCGTCGCTGCCGGTCTCCTGCTGTTCGAGATCCTCGAAGATCCCCTCGGCGATCAGCGAGACCGCACAGGGCGCCATCCGCGCCTCGGTGCCGAGCGCCGCGAGCCCCTGCACCAGCCGCCAGTCGCGCGACGAGATATAGCTCGCCTCGGCGAAACGCGCGCGGCGCAGCGCGTGATCGGCGCTGCCCTCCTTGCCGAGCCCGCCGCCGATCGCATTGTAAAGGATGCGGCCCCCCGCCGGCAGGCAGTCGCGCGGCGGCAGATAGGGGATTTCCCAGAGATCGCCGAAGTCCCGCGTGATCAGCGCCTCGAAACCGGCCGGGTCGGCCGCGCGCAGGGCGAGACGCGCGTGATGCTCGGCGTCGCTCGTCGAGGTGTGCAGGAAGAGGGCGGCGCGCGTCGGGCTCGTGACCTCGCCGCCGGTGACGATCAGCGCCGAGCCCTCGGGCGCACTGGCACAGACCGTGCCGATCGCCTCGGTCGGCAGACAGTCGCGCGCGCCCAGGTCCGAGGCGGTGAGGCTCGCGTGGCGGATGCGGTAGCGGTCGAGCAGTTCGGGGGCGGTCTTGCGGAAATAGCGCTCGATCGCGAGCGGCATCAGCATGTCGCCATAGTTGAACCGGTCATAAGCACCGAAAAGGATCAGGTCTTTCATCCGCACCGCCTAACGTTACCGGCCCCCGGGGCCCTTGGGGAGGTATAGCGGGCGGGGGTAGGCCGGGGAAGGGGGGGCTCAATGCGCGGGGCGCGCGAGGATGGCGTGGGTCAGCGGACAGCGTTCGCCGCCATAGAAGGTGTCGAGCAGGCGGGCGAAGACCGGCTCCTGCCCGTCCGAAGCCGCCTCGAAAAGCGTGGCGCAGGAGCGCAGTTTGAGCGCATCGACGGGGCCCATGATATCCTCGATCGGCGTGTCGGGGTGGCTCAGCACCGCCTCGGCCGCCGCGATCAGATTGGCGCGCAGGATCGGATCGGCGAGATAGTCCCGCGCCTCGGCCAGATCACGCAGGCCATAGTCAATGGCGCGCTGCGAGCGGCCGAGGGCAGCGAGTTGCGGGCAAATCCACCAGATCCAGTGGGTAAGCTTGCGCCCCTGACGCAGCTCCCGCAGGGCGAGGGGGAGGTCACGGGTCTGAGGGGCGTGGAAGCGGTGGGGCAATATCTTATGGCCTGTCAAGCGGATGATGCGTCCGATCCGGGCCAAAAAGGATTTCAAAATGCCCATTTGAGTTATGAATCTGTTTGGCTCCCATCACCTCAAATTGTACTTGCGCCGAAAATTGCCCTTTGAATGTCAGTCCATCAATGTGACCTTGGGCCTCGAACGTCGAGCGAAACGGCATGTCAAATGGCAGCGCGACGGTTCTTCCGGTTGAGAAATCAATCGTTTCCATTCCTCGAGGCGCAACGAGGCTTCTATCATAGACAAATGTGGAAGGGTGCGTCGCCTGGCTGGAGATTTCAGCATCAAGGCAAAATGAATGAAAGCCAGTATATCCGAGAAGCCGATTCAGCTTTTCCATGGGTTCAAGCGGAGCCTTGAGCTCAAAGTAGGCAATGATGCCAGAACTCTTGCGCTGGCACCATCCTCCCTTTACGCGATGTTCCATCGAGCTTAGGTAGGGTGGCATTTGATCAATGTGATCATAATGAACAAAGCCGCTTTGAATTTTGACAAAAGATGGCAGACCTTTCGCGATGGGCTTCTCAAGGTCAACAATCTTATTGGTGACCCCGAGGGTGTCGAGGAGTTGATCAATTCCGACTCCCCAATTTCTCAGGTCGCAACGTTGAATATCGGAATAATTCAAAGCTCCAGAGATGCGCCAATCTTCTATGTCACAATCATCAATAATTAATGGAATAAGCCATTGAGTCGATGGAGGACGTTTCCGGTACTCGTCGAGGGCAACGTGCAGTTCTTCATTCGCGTATGAAGTGGATTTTGAGGCGCGCGCTTTCGAATGAACTGACAGGAAGTAAATTCCGTTCTTGATGGCAGATTCAATTGCGACCTTCCACTGAGTTCCGGGTTGCAAACGTGTCTTATCAGTCCAAACTTTTATTCCGTTCAACTCGAGTATTTCGCAAAGAAACTGGATATATCTTTCGTCTTCACGCACATATGAAATAAATACCTCACTCACCCCCAAACCTCCACAAACTCCCGCCATTCCCCCTTGCTCATCCCGCTCGTCTCCTGCGTCACCACTTCCCCGCCAAGCCGACGCTTCAACACCTCGACCGCCTTGCCGGACAGGTTCACCCCGCCGAGACGGTAATCCTCGAAGGCCTCATAGGCGCTCGGCACCCAGTCCTTGACGATCTGGCACATGGTCTCGGCATAGACCCGGATCTCGTATTGCGCATGGGCGTCGGCGCGCAGGCGCAGGAAGTGGAAGAGGTTGTGCAGGTCCACCTTCCAATACCATTGCGTATAGATATTGGTGGGCAGGTTCATCCGCGCGAGCTCGCGCGCGAGGCCCATCTTGCCGGCCTCGGCATCCGGGGTCAGCATGTCCTCGTAATGGTCATAGGCGCGCATCGCATCTTCGCGCAGGATGTCGAGCACGCGGGCGGCCTCGGCGCCCTCGAGCACCTGACCGCGGCCCTGATTGTTCACCACCGATTGCGCGGCGAGCTGATCGGGGGAGGGGATGTAGAATTCGCGGTCGAGGATCGAATAGCGCGCCGAATATTCGTTCACATTGGCGGTGCGGTGGCGGATCCACTGCCGCGCGACGAAGACCGGCAGCTTGACGTGAAACTTGACCTCGCACATCTCGAAGGGGGTCGAGTGCCAGTGCCGCATCAGATAGCGGATGAGCCCGCGGTCATCCGAGACCGCCTTGGTGCCGCGGCCATAGGAGACGCGCGCCGCCTGACAGATCGCCGCATCGTCGCCCATGTAGTCGATGACCCGCACGAGGCCGTGATCGAGCACCTCATGCGCGGAATAGAGATGCGCCTCCATCCCCGGGGCGGTGGCGCGCAGGGTGGTCGAGGACTGCGCGCGCTGGGCGGCGATCTCGGCGGCTTGTTCGGGGGTCAAGGGCATCGGGCATCCTCCGGCATTCGAATCGGGATGACTATATCTGCCGCGCGCCTCTCACGAAACCGCGAGATGATGTGGGGCGTCGGGCAGGGTGTCGCGGAGGGGGCACAGCAGGGGCCGGGACGCGCACGAAAGGTTTACGGAAATTGACTTTTTGCGACCCTTTCGGCAGTCTTCCGGGCAAGGCAGGCTCAAAGAAAGATAATAGAATGGCGAGACATATTTTGCCGTGGCTGGCGCTGGCTGGCCTCGTCGCGTGCAGTGGCCCCTCGATCGTGAAGAGCGCCTCTTCGACCGACGGGACCGAGGAGGACGTGCAGGACGGCGGCACCGAGACGGTGACAATCACCGTGCCCGAGTCGCTCAGCGTGAACATGTCGAGCTTCTCCTACGATCCGAACAACGACTCGCTGCAGATCGCGATCCAGTCGCTCGATTCCACGGCGACGGGCGATGCGGCGCTCGTCACCTATAATCGCACGCCCACGCTCGATACCGGGGTCTACAAAGCCTATTCGGTGCAGGAAGACGCGCTCGACCGGATCTTCGTGGCGCTGGCCGCGACCTCGGACGATGGCTCCGTCTCTGCGGTGACCGCGGCGGATGGCGGTCAGTTCACCAAATATTTCGCCGGCGGCCTCTACGCGCGGTCGGGCGACTATACGCCGCCCGCGATCGGCGACGGCGCGGCGCAGGGACAGGTGTCCTATGCCGGGGATTACGCGGCTGTGACCAATATCGCGGCCTCGCGCGATTCCTCGACCTCGATCGCGCTGGCGGTGGATCCGAGCACCGACAGCTCGCTCATTCCCCGGCAGTCGGCCCGCGTCGAGGGCACGATCTTCCTCAACGCCAACTTCCAGGACAATTCGGTCAACGGTTCGATCTATGACCGCAGCCTGCTCGATGCGACCGATGACGATACGCCGATCTCGCTCGAGACGGTCTATCTGTTGCCCGCCGACATCGCCACGGACGGCACCTTCCTCGGTTCGACCGCGCGGCCCGACCAGTCGGAAACCGGCGCCTATGGCGGGATCTTCGGCGGCACCGATGCCAATTCGGTCGCCGGTCTGGTGCATCTCGAGGCGAGCAAGGTGTTCCTCGCCGATGGCACCGCGATCGACAATGCGCAGGAACACGGGCTCTTCGTGCTGACCCAATGCGGGGCGAACAACAGCTCGGCCGCCTGCAGCCAGACGCTGCCCTGAGGACGGGGCCGTGCTTGGGGGTTCGCAGATCGCGCGGCTGATCGCCGCGCTCATCGTGTCATGCGCCGGGCTGCCCGCGATCGGGCAGCCCGGCACGACAGAGATCGACCTTTCGAAGCTCTCGCAACCGCAACTGCAGGCCCTCGCCGCGGATCTGGCGGCGCAAGGGCTCGATCCGCAGGCGCTCGCGACCGCCGAGCAGATCCTGCTGCGCGATCCCGAAGATGCGCTGGCGCATTACATCGTCGCCCTCGTGACCCTGCGCAACGGTCAGACGGGCGTTGCGCGCACCGCGGCGCGGCTGAGCTTCCGCAGTGCCGAGACCGACCGGCAGCATTTCGAGGCGGCCCGGATCGCGGGCAAGGTTGCCGTGGCCGAGCAGCGCTGGATCCAGGCGCAATACTGGGCGCGCCAGACGATCCAGTTCGCCCCCGATCCGATCCGCCGCGATGTGGCCGTGGGTGACTTTCGCCAGCTCCGCGCGGTCAGCCCACTCGCCTGGAGCCTGCGGCTCGGGCTACGGCCCTCGAATAACGTGAATGGAGGGGCGGAGGACCGGCTCAACGTGATCGATGGCTATGATGCGGTGGGTTATCTGAGCGAGGATGCGATGGCGCTGCCGGGGTTGCTCGCGACAGCAAACCTCGACGCGAGTTACCGGATCGCTGGGGGGCGGGGCCATGAGACGCGGCTCGGGTTTTCGGCCTATCTGCGCGCGGTCGAGCTCGAAGGCAGCCCGACGCGGCAATATTACACCGCCGACGGCAAGCTGGGCGATCCTGAACGGATTCCGAACTCCGAGTATTCCGGCGCCTCACTCGGGGTCGATCTGCGCCACACGCGGCGTCTCGGTCGTGGCCTGGCAGGGGCCAAGATCGCGGCAGGGCAATCCTGGGAGGCGGGCGATCCCTCCTATGCCTATCTCGGGACAGAGCTGAGCTATGGCAAGAGCTTCGGGCCGCTGCATCTGAGCGTGGGCGGCGGGCTCGAGGCGCGCGATTGGACCGCGGACCCGCGCCGCGACACCCGCAGCCAGATTGGCGTCGGCTTTGCCCGCGACCTTCCGAAGGGGCGTCTGTCGGGCGGAGTCTCGCTCGTGGCCCTCGATAGCACGGTCGATAATGCCCAATACTGGTCGGTCTCGGGCAATGTCCGCTATGAGCCCGAGGCCCGGCTCGGCCCGCTGGCCTTTTCCTTCGGGGCGGGGCTCGGCCATTCGGTCTATCCCGATTATCAGATCCTCTATTTCGCGCCGGACGGCGGACGGCAGGACGACACGCTTTTCGCCGAGATCGGCCTTTGGTCGCCCGAGATCAGCCACGCGGGCTTCGCCCCCGAACTCAAGCTGCAGGCGATCTCGGTCGACAGCAATGTCAGCCGGTTCGAGCATACGGAATTCGCCGTCGCGGTCGGTTTGCGTTCGACCTTCTGAGGCGCGGTCCGCCTTGCCCGTCGGGGTCCCCGCGCTATCTGCGGCCCGAACCGTCGGAAAAACGGCCAGCAAAACGGGAGGTGACCGATGAAGATCAAATATCTGCATACCATGCTGCGCGTGCGCGACCTCGAGGCGACGATGGCCTTCTTTGCGCTCCTTGGCCTGCGCGAGACGCGCCGGATCGAGAATGAGGCGGGGCGGTTCACCCTCGTCTTCATGGCGCCCGAGGGGCAGGAGGATTGCCCGGTCGAGCTCACCTGGAACTGGGATGGCGACGAAGGCCTGCCCTCGGACAGCCGCCACTTCGGCCATCTCGCCTATGCGGTCGAGGATATCTATGCGACTTGCGCGCATCTGATGGCCCATGGCGTGGTCATCAACCGCCCGCCGCGCGACGGGCATATGGCCTTCGTGCGCTCGCCCGACAATGCCTCGATCGAGCTTTTGCAGATGGGTGAGGCGAAGGCGCCTGCCGAGCCCTGGGCCAGCATGGGCAACACCGGGCATTGGTGAGGAGCGCCCTCAGTCCTTGAACCGATCCGCGAGCTTTTGCAGCGCGCTGCGGGTGTCGGCCTCAGGGACCGGGGCGGTTGCCGGTTTCGCCTCGGCTTTCGGTGTCTTCGGGGCAGGGGTCTCGGCCGCGCCGCGCTTGCCCTGCGCCCCACCCGAACTGCGCGGTGGTGCAGTGCGCAGCGAGACCGCATTGAGGAATTTCGCCCCGTCACCGGCCGCGAGCGCCGGCGCCCCGTCCGAGATCCCGCGCATGAGGTCATCGAGCCAGTCGGCCTCGGCCTTGGCGAAATCGCTGAGCACATAAGCCGCGACGCGGTCCTTGTGCCCCGGATGCCCGATGCCCAGACGTACCCGGTCATAGGCCTCGCCCATGTGCTGATGGATCGAGCGCAGCCCGTTGTGCCCGGCATGACCGCCGCCCGATTTCAACCGGCATTTTCCCGGGGCAAGGTCGAGCTCGTCATGAAAGACGGTGATCGCCTCGACGGGGATCTTGTAGAAATCCGCGGCCGCCCGGACCGATTGGCCGGACAGGTTCATGAAGGTCTCTGGCTTGAGCAGGATCACCCGCTCGGATCCGAAGCGCCCCTCCGACACGAGCCCCTGATAGCCCTTGCGCCACGGCCCGAAGCCGTGATCGGCGGCGATCCGGTCGAGCGCCATGAAGCCGATATTGTGCCGGTTGGCCGCATATTTCGCGCCGGGATTGCCCAGCCCCACCCAGAGTTGCATCGCGCTCTCCTTTGCCTCGGTTCTAGCGGGCGGGCGGCGGGGGGGGAAGGGGGCTCTGCCCCCGTCGCCGTAGGGCGACATCAATCAACCAAAGAAGGCGGCTCTGCCCCCGTCTTCTGCGAAGACTCCCCCGGGATATTTGCATCAGGTTGAAAGCCAGTCTTTGCCCTTCAACCTGACAAAAATATCCCGGGGTGAATTTGCGCAAAGCGCAAAGAGGGGCAGGGCCCCTAAGCGGCTGAACGGCAGAAGCGCTTGCGCCAGTCGCGCGGACTGAGCCCGTAGTGCGCGCGAAAATGGTGCCGCAGCAGTGCGCCCGAGGCAAAGCCCGCAGCCTCGGCCACCGCCTCGATATCGGCTTCGGTGGTCTCGAGTAGTTCGGAGGCGCGGGCGAGGCGGGCCTGGGCAAGATAGCGCGCCGGCGTGGTGCCGGTCGCCTCGTGAAAGCGGCGCAGGAAGGTCCGCTCGGACAAGCCCGCCCGCGCGGCAAGCGCGGCGGCGGTGGGGGTGGTGTGCAGATCGTCGCGGAGCGCCGCGAGGACGGGCGCAAGGCGCTCGCCCTCGTGATCGCGTGGCACCGGGCGCAGCAGGAACTGCGCCTGACCGCCATCGCGCGAGGCGGGCATCACGAGGCGGCGGGCCACGAGATTGGCGGCCTCGGCGCCGAAATCGCGGCGAATGATGTGCAGCCCGAGGTCCATCCCCGCGGCCGATCCCGCCGAGGTTAGGATCTGCCCCTCGTCGAGGAAGAGCACGTCGGGCTCGACCGTAACGCGGGGAAAGCGCGCCGCGAGCGCCTCGGCATAGCGCCAATGGGTGGTGGCGCGGTGCCCGTCGAGAAGACCGGCGGCGGCGAGAACGAAGGCGCCCGAGCAGATCGAGGCGAGCCGCGCACCGCGGGCATGGGCGGCGCGCAGCGCCGCGATCAGCGCCTCGGGCACCGGCGTTTCCATCCCGCGCCAGCCGGGCACGACGATCAGCCCCGCCTCCTCGATCAGATCGAGCCCGCCGTCGCAGGTGACGCTGAGCCCGCCCTGCGCGCGCAGCGGCCCCGGCTCGATCGCGGCGGTCGCATAGCGATACCAGTTCGGCCCCATCTCGGGGCGGGCGAGGCCGAAGATCTCGGCCGCGATGCCGAACTCGAAGGTGCAAAGCCCGTCATAGGCCAGCGCCACCACCCGATCGTTGGCGATCGGCGGCAGATCGAGGTTTGGCAGAATTTTGTCGTTCGTTGTCATGCTGCCAGATTATCCGCGACGCGGGCCTCTGGCAATATCCCCTCATCGCAATCCCAAACGTCAAGGAAGTCCCCGATGAACGCCGTCCTGAACCGCCCCGCCCCCGCCTCCGAGAGCCTGATCGAACCCTTCGAGGCGCAATGCGCGCTGCATACCGATTGCCATGACGTGCATGACGCCTTCGCGGCCGGGGGCGAGCCGGGCTTCGTGCTTTTGCATGTGATGGGCACGCCCGAGACCTTCGCCCGCCGCCATGTGCCCAATGCGATTTTCCTGCCGCATCGCTTCATCACCGCCGAGCGGATGGCCGATTGGCCTGCGGACACGCTCTTCGTGGTCTACTGCTCGGGGCCTCACTGCAATGCCGCCGAGCAGGCGGTGCTCGCGCTCGCGCGCCTTGGGCGGCCGGTCAAGATGATGCTCGGCGGGATCATGGGTTGGGAGTTCGAGGGGTTTGAGTTCGCCCACGGCGCCTGAGAGCCCGCCCCAAAAGCAAAACGCCGGGCCAATGGCCCGGCGTTTCTTTTTCAGCTCCGCAAGGATCACTCCTCGGCGGCGGCCTCTTCGTTCTCTTCCGAGCGCAGGCCCGAGGGTGCGGCCAGGTTGGCGATGACGAAGTTGCGATCCACGGTCGGCTTGCAGCCGGCGGGCAGCTCCACGTCGTGGATGTGGATCACGTCGCCGATCACCTTGCCGGTCAGGTCCACGGTGATGTGGTCCGGGATATCGCCGGCCAGCACTTCCAGTTCGACCTCGGGGCGCACCACGGTCAGCGTGCCGCCACGTTTCAGGCCCGGTGCCGCTTCATGGTTGATGAAGGTCACGTGGATGAACAGGTTGATGCGCGAGGCGCGGTGGGTGCGCATGAAGTCGATGTGGGTCGGCAGGTCCTTGACCACATCCTTCTGCACGCCGCGGCAGATCACGCGCACGTCTTCCTGACCTTCAACCTTGAGGTTGAACAGCGTCGACATGAAGCGGCCCTTGCGCAGGCGGGTCAGCAGTTTGTTGTAGTCGAAGTTCAGCGCCACGGGCTCTTTGCCGTCGCCATAAACGATGCCGGGCACCTTGCCCTCACGACGTGCTGCGCGAGCGGCCCCCTTGCCCGTCCCCGTGCGCACCGTGGCTTCGAGCGTTTCGATCTCTTTGGCCATTTCGGTCTCCAATTGGTCAAAAGTTCAAGGCCCCCTCCAAGGGTGTGGGCCCATGAGCGTGCGCGGATAGGCTGGAATCGGGGGAAAGGCAAGGAAAAGTTGGTGGTGGGCGCCAGGGCGACCGCAGAAGGGGGCTCTGCCCCCGCCCGTTCCGGGCGCCCCCGGGATATTTGGACACAGGTGAGGGGGCAAGGGGGCATCACGCTGAGGGAATGGCGGGTGGCGGGATCGCGCCGGGCTGAGTGTCGCCGGGTTCTGGCGGCGGGCGCGGGGGCGTGCTAGCCCTCGGCCAAAGCGGTTCGAGGTGGGACATGGCATTGCAGCAGGCGATCCGGGTGAGCCGGGCGACGGGGGCGGCGCTGGGGATGCTCGGCGCCTATTGGGGCGGGTTTGCCGCGCTGATCCCCGATTATGCGGCGCGTGCCGGGCTCGATCATGCGGGGCTGGGGCAAGTGCTGCTGTTCTCGGCGGTGGGCGGCATGGGGGCGATGGCGCTGGGGCCGCGGGTCGGGCGCGCGCTCGGGGTGCGGGTGATGCCGGTGACCGGGGCCTTTCTCGCGCTCGCGACGCTGATGCCGCTCACCATCACCTCGGGGCCGAGCTTCGCGCTCGCCGTCTTCGTGATGGGGGTGGCGATGTCGAGCCTCGATATCGCGGCCAATGTGCGCATCGCCGATCTCGAGGCGCGTTCGGGGCTGCCGCTGATGAACTGGAATCATGCGATGTTCTCGTTCGGATTTGCCGTCTCGGCGCTGGCCGTGGGGGCGGCACGGCGCGCGGGTGTGGCGCCCGAATTCGCGCAGGCGGGTCTCGCGCTTGCGCTGCTCCTCGCCTCGGTCCTGCTGTGGGAGCGCGCCGCGGGCTGGGCGGTGGCGCATCCCGTCGAGGCAGGGCAGGGCCACGCGCCGCTCGGGGCCGCGGTCTGGCCTGCGGCGGCAATTCTGTTTGCGGCCTTCGTCACCGAGAACGCGACCGAGACCTGGTCGGCGCTGCATATCGAGCGGACCTTCGGCGCGCCACCCGGCGCCGGGGCGATGGGGCCGGCGATGCTCGGGCTCACGATGGGGCTCGGGCGGCTCGGCGGTCAGGTGCTGGCCGCGCGTCTGGGCGAGGCGCGGCTCGTGGCGATCTCGGCCGGGATCGGCACGCTCGGCGCGGCTCTGGTGGCGCTTGCGCCGACGCAGGGCCTTGCGGTGATCGGCGTCGGGCTGATCGGGGCGGGGGTGGCGGTCACCGTGCCCTCGGCCAATTCGCTGCTCGCGCGGCGCGTGGCCCCTGCCGCACGGGCGCGGGCGATCTCGCGGGCCTGGATCGTCGGCTTCACCGGCTTTTTCCTCGGGCCGGTCGCAATGGGGTTGATCGCGCAGGGGGCGGGGCTGGCTGCGGCCTTCGTCGCGGTGGCGCTGGTCATGGCCTCGGTCCTGCCCGGGCTTGCGCGGCTGATGCGGGTGCCGGAGAGGGGCGCTGCATGAGCGGTGTGCCTGCGATCCGCAGGATCGACCCGCAGGTCGCCGAGGCCAAGGCCTGCCTTTCCGCCTATTATGCCGAGCTCGGTCGCCGCTTCGCGCGGGGCTTCGATGTCGCGCTTTCGCGCGATCCCGAGGCGGCGGCGATGATCCCGCCGCGCGGCGCCTTCCTGATCGCCGAGGGGGCCGAAGGTCCGCTGGGCTGCGTAGGGTTGAAAGGCAGCAGCGGCTATGCCGAGATCAAGCGGCTTTGGGTGTCACCGGACGCGCGCGGGATGGGCCTTGCGCGGCGGCTGATGACGGCGGCCGAGGATGAGGCGCGCGCGCTCGGGATCGGGCTGCTGAGGCTCGACACCAACAGCGCTCTGCCCGAGGCGGTGGCGCTTTATCGCGCCACCGGCTGGGTCGAGATCGCGCGGTTCAACGACGATCCCTATCCCGATCTCTTCTTCGAGAAGCGGCTGACCCCTCAGGAATAGGTGTCGAAGAACCCGTTCGGCACCAAGAGGTTGGCGCGGTTCAGGTCCTGCACACGCCGCTCACCGCAAAGGGCCATCGTGGTGTCGAGTTCCTTGCGGATCATCTCGAGCGCAGTGGTCACCCCCGCCTCGCCCATCGCGCCCAAGCCATGGATATAGGCCCGCCCGATCATCACGCCCTTCGCGCCCAAGGCCAGCGCCTTGAGCACGTCCTGCCCCGAGCGGATGCCGCTGTCGAGCCAGACCTCGGTGCGCCCGCCCACCGCATTCACGATCGAGGGCAGCATCCGGATCGAGCTTAGCGCGCCGTCGAGCTGCCGCCCGCCGTGGTTCGAGACCACGATCGCATCGGCGCCCGCGGCCACCGCCGCCTCGGCATCCTCGGGGTGCAGGATCCCCTTCAGGATCACACTGCCGCCCCACATGTCCATCAGCCGCCGGATCCGGTCCCAGTTGAGCGCCTGATCGAATTTCTCCGAGGTCCAGGAGCCGAGCGAGGCGGGATCGGCCGCGCTCTCGACATGGCCCACGATATTGCCGAAGAACCGCCGTTTGGTGCCCAACATCTCGATCCCCCAGCGCCATTTCGTCGCCAGATCGAGCATCACGGGAAGGGTGAATTTCGGTGGTGCAGTCAGGCCGTTCTTGAGGTCCTTGTGGCGCTGCCCGAGAAGCTGCAGATCGACCGTGATCACCAGCGCCGAGCAGCCGGCGGCCTTGGCCCGTGCCAGCGTGCGCGCGTTGAAATCGTCGTCGGTCAGCGTGTAGATCTGAAACCAGAAGGGGGCATCGCTGTGCTCGGCCACATCCTCGATCGAGCAGATCGACATCGTCGAGAGGGTGAAGGGCACGCCGAATTTCGCCGCAGCCCGGGCCGCCTTGATCTCGCCATCGGCGCGCTGCATGCCCGTGAGGCCGACGGGGGCGAGGGCCACGGGCATCGCCACGTCCTGCCCCAGCATCGTCGAGGCGGTCGAGCGCCCGGTCATGTCCACCGCGACCCGTTGGTTGAGCCGGATCTGCGCGAAATCGCTGGTGTTCTCGCGGAAGGTCTGCTCGGTGTAGGAGCCGCTTTCCGCGTAGTCGTAGAACATCTTCGGCGTGCGCTTGCGATGCAGGGCCTTGAGATCGGCGATACTGGTGATGACGGGCATATTCCCTCCATTGGTTAGGTTCTCTTACCAATGTGGGCGGATTTGTGCAATGGCGGACGGGCAGGGGGGCGCCGCCCCCCTCGGGCTTCGCCCTCACCCCCGGGGATATTTCGATCAGGTTGAAGGGAAGGCTTCGGCTTTCAACCTGACCCAAATATCCCGGGGGAGCCCGGAACGGGCGGGGGCAGAGCCCCCTTACTTCAGCGCCGCCAGTGCCTCGGTCAGATCGAGGGCGCCGTCATAGATCGCCCGCCCCGAGATCGCGCCGGCGATGACGCCGGTGTCGCGCAGGGCGAGCAGATCGGGCAGGGAGGAGACGCCTCCGCTCGCGATCACCGGGATGGTCACCGCGCGGGCGAGCGCCTCGGTCGCCTCGATATTCGGGCCGGTCATCGCGCCGTCGCGCAGGATGTCGGTGTAGATGATCGCGGCGACGCCCGCATCCTCGAAGCTTTTCGCCAGATCGGTGACCATCACATCGGTCTCCTCGGCCCAGCCCTTGGTCGCCACGCGCCCGCCGCGCGCGTCGATGCCGACGGCGACCTTGCCCGGGAATTCCCGCGCGGCCTGCCGCACCAGATCGGGGTTCTCGACCGCCACGGTGCCGAGGATCACGCGGGCGAGGCCCTTCGAGAGCCAGCGTTCGATCGTGGCCATGTCGCGGATGCCGCCGCCGAGCTGCGCGGGCACCTTGATCCGCGCAAGGATCGCCTCGACCGCCGCGCCATTCACCGGCGCGCCCGCGAAGGCCCCGTTCAGGTCCACGAGGTGGACCCATTCGCAACCCGCCGCCTCGAATTTCGCCGCCTGCGCCGCCGGATCGTCGCCAAAGACGGTGGCCTTCGACATTTCGCCATGCAGCAGGCGCACGCATTGGCCGTCCTTGAGGTCGATCGCGGGATAAAGGATCATCGGGCTCTCCTGTCGTTTGCCGCCTCATGCCACGCGCGCCCCTGCCGGGCAAGGGCGCAACGTCACGTCAGCCTTGCCGGGAATCGGGCTCCATGGCCTGATGACGCGCAGGGAAACCGGGAGGAGAGACCGATGAAACCCATCATTCTGGCGCTGGGCCTCGTGCTCGGCGCGGGCGCCGCCATGGCCGATCCGATCGAGGGGATGTGGCAGACGCAGCCCGACGACGGCGCCTATGCGCAGGTGCAGATCGCGCCCTGCGGGCCGAATTACTGCGGCACGATCGTGCGGACCTTCAAGGATGGCGGCGAATACAAATCGCCCAATCTGGGACGGCAGATCGTGATCGACATGGCGCCGAAGGGGAGCGGGGCCTATGCGGGCAAGGTCTGGCGGCCGTCGAACGACAAGACCTATATCGGCAAGATCGCGCTGAATGGCGATGCGATGAAGCTCTCGGGCTGTGTCGCGGGCGGGCTGATCTGCGCCAAACAGAACTGGTCGCGGCTGAAGTGATCGCTTGAGCCCCGCGCAGGAGAAAGGGCGCCGCGGCGCCCTTTTTGCTGGAAACAGGCTTTGCCGGATCAGGGTTTCCAGGCGAGGAAATTCGAGATCAGCCGCAGGCCGGTCGCCTGCGATTTCTCGGGGTGGAACTGGGTGCCGACCATATTGTCGCGCCCGACGATTGCGGTAATGGGCCCCGCGTAATCGGCATGCGCCAGCAGATGCTCGGGGTGCCCCACCTTGAAGTGGAAGCTGTGCACGAAATAGGCGTGATCGCCGGTCGAGATCCCCGCAAGCAGCGCATGCGGCCGGTCGATCACCAGATCGTTCCAGCCCATATGCGGCACCTTGAGCGCGGGATCGGCCGGCCGGATCGGCTCGACTTGGCCCGGGATCCAGCCAAAGCCCTCGGTCGGTTCGAATTCGAGCCCGCGGGTCGCCATCATCTGCATCCCGATGCAGATGCCGAGGAAGGGCTTGCCCTGTTTGTGCACCCCCTCCTCGATCGCCTCGAAGAGGCCGCCGAAGGCATCGAGCGCGCGGCGGCAGGACGGAAACGCCCCGTCGCCCGGCAACACGATCCGGTCGGCCTTGGCCACCACATCGGGCTCGGAGGTCACGACGATCGTGCCCGAACCCGCCTCATGGGCCATCCGCTCGAAGGCCTTCTGCGCCGAATGCAGGTTGCCGCTGTCATAGTCGATCAGCGCCGTCAGCATCAGAGCGCCCCCTTGGTCGAGGGCAGCACGCCGGCCATCCGCGGATCGGGCTCGACCGCCATGCGCAAGCTGCGCGCGACGGCCTTGAAGGCGGCCTCGGCGATGTGGTGGCTGTTGATCCCGTGGACGCGGTCGATATGCAGCGTGATCCCGCCATGGGTGGCAAGCGCCTGAAAGAATTCGCGCACCAGTTCGGTGTCGAAGGTGCCGATCTTGGCCGTGGGCATGTCGCAATTCCACACGAGGAAAGGCCGCGCCGAGAGATCGAGCGCGCAACTCACCTGCGCGTCATCCATCGCGAGCGCGAAATGCCCGTAGCGGCGGATGCCCTTCTTGTCGCCGAGCGCCTGCGTCAGCGCTTGCCCCAGCGCGATGCCGGTATCTTCGACGGTGTGGTGATCGTCGATATGGGTGTCGCCCCGGGCGCGGATCTTGATGTCGATGAGCGAATGGCGCGCGAGCTGATCGAGCATGTGGTCGAAGAAGCCGACCCCGGTCTCGTTGTCATAGGCGCCGGTGCCGTCGAGGTCGATCTCGACGGTGATGGCGGTCTCGGCGGTCTTGCGCGTGATCGAAGCGGTCCGCATGCTCGTCCCTTTCGTGGTGTCAGGGCCTTATAGGGCGGGGCAGGGCGCGGGCTCAAGCGGGATTGGGGGGAGGCAAACGAAAAGGCCGCCCGGGAACCCCGTGGGCGGCCTGTTTTCGTTGGAGCGGGCGATGAGATTCGAACTCACGACCCTAACCTTGGCAAGGTTATGCTCTACCCCTGAGCTACGCCCGCATCCTGGCTGGCCCGAAGGCCGGGTGTCCGAACTGGAGCGGGCGATGAGATTCGAACTCACGACCCTAACCTTGGCAAGGTTATGCTCTACCCCTGAGCTACGCCCGCGCACCGGTTCGGTGGAGGGGGATTTAGGAGATCGGGCGAAGGGCTGCAAGGGAAAAATTCAGGGCTGTCGGAAAATCTTGGGGAACCCCGGGCGCGGGCTGCGGGTTGAGAGGGGGAAGCGGGGATGGGCCCCGCGCAGCATCAGGAGGACCGAGCGATGAACAAGGACATCCTTGAAGGCAAATGGAAAGAAGCCAAGGGCACGGTGCGCGCCAAATGGGGCGAGCTGACCGATGACGAGGTCGATCAGGTCGCGGGCAACCGCGAGCGCCTCGAAGGCCTCGTGCAGCAGAAATACGGCAAAACGAAAGAGGCCGCGAAGAAGGAAGTCGAGGACTTCATCGACGCGCTCTGATCCGGTCGCGGGCCACGTCGCGGCGCGGTTTGGACGAAAGGGGGGCAAAGGCCCCCCTTTTGCTTGGCTCTTTGGGGCGGGCGGGCTCAGAAGCTCGCGATCACCGCGGCGAGGGAGGCAAGGGCGAGCGCGAGGAAGGTGAGCGCCATCCCCGCGACGCGCGCCCCGAGCGGCCCACCGAAGCCAAGCCCCCAGGCATGCAGTGCGCGCCCGGCCAGAAGCGCCAGCCCGCACAGATGCACGAGGAGCGGCCAGACGCCCGAAAGCTCGGCCAGCGCCAGCACGATCAGGCCGAGCGGCGCATATTCCGACCAGTTGCCATGGGTGCGCATCCGCAGCGCGAGATCCTCATGCCCGCCATCGCCGATCGAGACGTGATGGGCCTTGCGGAACTTCACCACATGGACGGAGAGGAAGATATAGAGCGCCACCAGCGGCAGCGCGTAATAGGCGGTGATCATCGGAAATCCTTGGCCAGGTCGCGGGGTGGGTGAAGGGGTGAGCCTAGTCGTTCACGCCCGCAGGGCAAGAGCGTTGGCTCGGCAAGCGAAAGGGGCGGCGCCTTTGTCGCACCGCCCCCGCCGCATTTTCGGGGCCCCGTCGCCGGGGCGGGGCTCATTCGAGCTCGATCAGCAGATCCTTGGCGTCGATCTGGGCGCCGGGCGTCACATGCAGCGCCTTCACCACCGCCTCGCGGTCGGCGTGGATCCCGGTTTCCATCTTCATCGCCTCGATCGTGAGCAGCAGATCGCCCGCATGGATCTTCTGCCCGACGCTCACCGCGATCGAGGCCACGACGCCCGGCATCGGCGCACCGATATGGGCGGCATTGGCCGGATCGGCCTTGGGTTTCGCCTTGGTCGCGGCCTTGGCCAGACGGTTGGGTACCCGCACCGCGCGGGGCTGGCCGTTCAGCTCGAAGAAGACCTTCACCTCGCCCGCCTCGTCGACCTCGCTCATCGTCTGATAGCGGATCTCAAGCGTCTTGCCGGGGTCGATCTCGGCCGAGATCTCGTCGCCCTGCTTCATCCCGTAGAAGAAGACGGGCGTCGGCAGGGTGCGCACCGGGCCATAGAGGCGGTGCCGGCCCATGTAATCGAGGAAGACCTTGGGATACATCAGATACCCCGCGAGATCCTCGTCATCGACCTTGTAGCCGTTGAGCTCGGCCGAAAGCTTCGCGCGCGTCTCCTCGAGATCGACCGCGGGCAGATGCTTGCCGGGGCGCTCGGTCGAGGCGGTCTCGCCCTTGAGCACCTTGGCCACGATCCCCGCGGGCCAGCCGCCGGGGGGCTGGCCAAGATTGCCCTTGAGCATGTCGATCACCGAATCGGGGAAGGCGACATCCTTGGCCGGGTCGAGCACGTCGGCCTTGGAAAGCCCCTGCGCCACCATCATCAGAGCCATGTCGCCCACGACCTTCGAGGACGGCGTGACCTTGACGATATCGCCGAAGATCTGGTTGGCGTCGGCATAGGCCTGCGCCACCTCGTGCCAGCGCTCCTCGAGGCCGAGGCTGCGCGCCTGCGCCTTGAGGTTGGTGAACTGACCGCCGGGCATCTCGTGCAGATAGACCTCGGAGGCCGGCGCCTCGAGCCCGCTTTCAAAGGCCGCATATTGGTGGCGCACGCCCTCCCAATAGTTCGACATCATCCGGATCGCACCGATATCGAGGCCTGTGTCGCGCTCGGTATGCGCCACCGCCTCGACGATCGAGCCGAGGCAGGGCTGCGAAGTGCCGCCACTGAACGCATCCATCGCCGCATCGACCGCATCGACGCCGGCATCGGCCGCGGCCAGAACCGTCGCCCCGGCAATGCCGCTCGTGTCATGCGTGTGGAAATGGATCGGCAGGCCGACCTCTTCCTTCAAGGCCTTGATCAGCGCCCGCGCGGCGGCGGGTTTCAGAAGCCCCGCCATGTCCTTGAGCCCCAGCACATGCGCGCCCGCGGCCTCGAGCTCCTTGCCCATCGCGACGTAATACTTGAGGTCGTATTTCGCCCGATCCGGGTTCAGGATGTCGCCGGTGTAGCAGATCGTGCCCTCGCAGATCTTGTTCGCCTCAACGACCGCATCCATCGCCACGCGCATGTTCTCGACCCAGTTCAGGCTGTCGAAGACGCGGAACACGTCGACGCCGGATTTCGCCGCCTGGCCCACGAAGAACTGCACGACGTTATCCGGGTAGTTGGTGTAGCCCACCCCGTTCGAGGCGCGCAGCAGCATCTGCGTCAGGATGTTGGGCATCTGCGCGCGGATGTCGCGCAGGCGCTGCCAGGGGCATTCCTGCAAGAAGCGATAGGCCACGTCGAAGGTCGCGCCGCCCCAGCATTCGACCGAGAAGAGGCCCGAGAGGTTGCTGGCATAAAGCGGCGCGGCCTTGATCATGTCGATCGAACGCATCCGCGTGGCGAGCAGCGACTGGTGCCCGTCGCGCATCGTCGTGTCGGTCAGCAGGAGCTTCTTTTGTGCCAGCATCCAGTCGGCGACCGCCTTCGGCCCCTGCGTCTCCAGCAGATCGCGGGTGCCCGGCACCACCGGGCCCGTCACCGGCGGCAGGCGCGGGGGCTTCGCCTCGGCATGGGGTTTCGGGCGGCCGGCCGTCTCGGGGTGACCGTTGACCGAAATATCGGCGATATAGGTGAGGATCTTGGTCGCCCGGTCGCGCCGCTTCTTGAAGTGGAACAGGTCCGGCGTGGTGTCGATGAACTTCGTCGTATAGCTCATGTCCAGGAAGGTCGGATGCTTGAGCAGGTTGATGACGAAGTCGATGTTGGTCGAGACGCCGCGGATCCGGAATTCGCGCAAGGCCCGGTCCATCCGGTGGATCGCCGCATCGGGGGTCGGGGCCCAGGCGGTGACCTTCACCAGAAGGCTGTCATAATAGCGCGTGATGACGCCGCCGGCATAGGCCGTGCCGCCATCGAGGCGGATCCCCATGCCGGTGGCCGAGCGATAGGCGGTCAGGCGGCCATAATCGGGGATGAAATTGTTCTGCGGGTCTTCGGTGGTGACCCGGCATTGCACCGCATGGCCCGAGATCTTGATGTCGTCCTGGCTCGCAACACCCGTCGCCTCGGCCAGGGTCGCGCCCTCGGCGATGCGGATCTGGCTTTGCACGATGTCGATGCCGGTGATCTCTTCGGTCACCGTATGCTCGACCTGCACCCGCGGGTTCACCTCGATGAAATAGAACTGGCTACTGTCCATATCCATCAGGAATTCGACCGTGCCGGCGCATTCGTAGCCCACCGCATTGCCGATTTTCAGCGCCAGTGCGCAGACCTCGGCGCGTTGTTCCTCGGTCAGATAGGGGGCCGGGGCGCGCTCGACGACCTTCTGGTTGCGGCGCTGAACGGTGCAGTCGCGCTCATAGAGGTGATAGAGCCCGCCATGGGTGTCGCCCAAGAGCTGCACCTCGACGTGGCGCGCACGCAGGATCATCTTCTCGAGGTAACCCTCGCCATTGCCGAAGGCGGCCTCGGCCTCGCGGCGGCCCTCGCGGACCTTCTCGATCACCTCGTCGGGCCCCATGATCGGGCGCATGCCGCGCCCGCCGCCGCCCCAGCTCGCCTTGAGCATCAGCGGATAGCCGATCTCGGCGGCCTCGCGCTTGATCGCGTCGAAATCATCGCCCAGAACCTCGGTCGCCGGGATCACCGGCACGCCCGCCTTGATCGCCACATGGCGGGCCGAGGCCTTGTCGCCAAGCGCGCGCATCGTCGCGGCCTTGGGGCCGATGAAGGTGATGCCCGCCTCGGCGCAGGCCTCGACGAAATCGGGGTTCTCGGAGAGGAGCCCATAGCCCGGGTGGATCGCATCGGCGCCCGATTCCTTGGCCACCCGGATGATCTCGGGGATCGACAGATAGGCGCCCACGGGCGAGAGCCCCTCGCCGATGCGATACGCCTCGTCGGCCTTGAAACGGTGCAGCGAGAGCTTGTCTTCCTCGGCATAGACGGCGACCGTCTTCTTGCCCATCTCGTTGGCCGCGCGCATGACGCGGATGGCGATTTCACCACGGTTGGCGATGAGGATTTTCCGGAACATCTTTGGACCTCCCCGGCAGATGATGCCCAAACCTAGCGTTGCTGCGGTGCGGCGCAAGTTTATTTTGCGAAATTGAGCAAATTAGCTGACCAATTTCGTGAAGTTTGCAAAGTTTCGGCCCTGTCGGGCGCGTAGCGGCGCGCGGGTTCGGGGGCCGGTCGCCGCCAGATTACGCCCCTGCCGGCCTTCGCGTCCAGCGTCACGGGCTCCGTGCCACGACCTGCATCTGCGACGTCACGCAGCGGCCTGCGCCCGGACGGGCACCGCCGGGCACCCTTGACGGGCGGGGGCGGCGCGGGCAAGCAGGGGGCATGATCGACCTGCGCCCTGTGGGCTATATCATCGGAATGCTCGCCCTGGTGCTGGGTCTGGCGATGCTGATCCCGGCCGCGGTCGATTTCGCGCGCGGGGATGCGCATTGGCGCGCCTTCGTCGAGGCTTCGGTGATCACCATGACGGTGGGCGCGCTGCTCGCTCTGGCCTCGCGCGAAGAGGGCGAGCGCACGATCACCCTGCAACAAAGCTTCGTGCTGACCTCGTCGGTCTGGCTCGCGTTGCCGGCCTTCGGGGCGCTGCCCTTCATCATCGGCGCGCCGGGCCTCGGCTTTACCGATGCCTATTTCGAGGCGATGTCGGGGGTGACGACGACCGGCACCACGGCGATCCCCGCGCTCGACGATCTGCCCTATGGCACCAACCTGTGGCGCGCGATCCTGCAATGGCTCGGCGGGCTCGGGATCATCATCGTGGCGATGATCTTCCTGCCGGTGATGAAGGTCGGCGGGATGCAGTTCTTCCGCTCGGAAGGCTTCGACACGCTGGGCAAGATCCTGCCGCGCGCGATGGATATTTCGAGCGCGCTGATCCGGATCTATGTCGGGCTGACACTGGCCTGCGGGATCGTCTATATCGCGCTCGGGATGCTGCCCTTCGATGCGGTGGTCCATGCGCTCGCCACCGTTTCGACCGGGGGATTTTCCAATTACGACGCGAGTTTCGGCACCTACAAGGGCGCGCCGGAATATGCGGCCTCGGTCTTCATGCTGCTCGCGGCGATGCCCTTCATCCGCTTCGTGCAGCTCGCGCAGGGGCAGATGCGCCCGCTCTGGCGCGATCCGCAGGTGCGCGCCTTCCTGCGCTGGCACGCCTATGCGATCGCGGCGATCGTGCTCTATCGGCTGGTACGCCACGAGGCCGATTTCTGGCCCACCCTGCGCGAGGTCACCTTCAACGTGGTCTCGACCTTCACCGGCACCGGATTTGCCAGCGAAGACGTGACGAAATGGGGCCATCTGGCCTTCGTCATCCTGATCATCACCGGGCTGATCGGGGGCTGCACCTCGTCGACCGGCTGTTCGGTCAAGGTGTTCCGCTATCTGATCCTCTTCGAGGCGATCAAGGCGCAGATCCGCCGTCTCTACAGCCCGCACCGGATCGTGCAGATGCGCTATGGCGGGCGGCCGGTCGAGGCCGAGGTGGTGGGCTCGGTCATCGCCTTCTTCTCGTTTTTCGTCCTCAGCTTCGGGATGCTGATCGTGGGGCTCTCGCTCACCGGGCTCGAGGCGCGCACCGCGCTGACGGCGGCCTGGACGGCGATTGCCAATGTGGGGCCGGCCTGGGGGCCGGAGGTCTCGGGCAATGGCGCGATCGACGCCTTTCCGACGCCTGCGAAATGGCTGATGATCTTCGGGATGTTCCTCGGGCGGCTCGAACTTCTGTCGGTCTTCGTGCTCTTCCTGCCGCGGTTCTGGCGCGGCTGAGGTCAGGACGCCTCCGGCGGGAGTATTTGCGCCAGGAAAAGCATGATGAAAAGCCCGATGCCGGGGCGCGTTACTTCCAGCAGGCGACCTGAACGGTGAAATCCTGTGCGGCGCGGGCCAGATCCTCGGGCGCGCGGGTGCCGGTCATCTCGGCGGCCAGCGGCGCGAAGCCCTTCTCGGCCAGAACCGGCGCCATCGTCACCGCCTGCACCGCAAGCGAGAGACCTTCGGGCAGGATCTTGTCGCCCTGCGTGTCGAGCGGCAGCAGCATCCCCATCACCGCCCCCGTCGCATCGAGCACCGGCCCGCCGACGTCACCGGGCAGCGTGCGCAGCGCAAGCCGCGCCTGTCCACCTTCGCCCTCGAGGCCGGTCAGCGCCGAGAGCGTGCCGAAGCTCATCACCGGAGCCGAGAGCGCCTCGGGGTAGGAAAAGCCCGCCAGCGCCAGATCGGCGCCCGGCCCGGGCTCGGTGGTGGCAAAGCGCGCGACCGCGGCGGGGGCGAGCGGCTTGCGCGGGGTCAGCACGGCGATGCCCGCCGCCGGATCGGCAAAGGCGAGATCGGCCTCGTGATCCTCGATCGTGATCCGCCCGCAAGCCTCGATCCCGGCGCCAGCGGTCAGCACCGCGCCCGCCTCGGTCACGAAGAAGCCGGTGCGCGCGAATTCCGGGCTGCGCACCTCGAGCCCGGCCAGAAGATCGCTGCGATCGACGCCCAGCGGCTGACCGAGTGTCGGGTCGAGCGCGGTGGTGCCCAGCGGCTTGAAGCTCGATTTCATCGCGGCGAGGATGCGCTGCATTCTGGCATCCTCGGCCACCGGCCAGACCAGCGTGAAGCCCTTGATCAGCCCGCCTGAGAGCGCGGCCTGCGTGTAGGAGCGGATCCGGTCATTCGCGCCCTCGATGGTGAAGCTGCCGCGGTCGCGGGTGCGGGCGCCCTCCATCGGCACGATCTCGAGCGTCTGCATCGCGTCATAGAGGCCAAAGAGCGTGGCCTGATCACCGGGTTCCGAGATCAGGAGCGCGGAGACGCCCGAGCCGTCCTTGGCGCGGTAATGTGCGAAGGGCGGGTCGTAATGGTCGAACTCGATCAGCCCCAGCGGCAGGGTGATCGCGATCCCCGCCTGCTCTTCGGTCACCTCGGTGAGGCCAAGCGCCGCGCGGTCGGTGGCGACGGCATCGAGGAGCTGCGCCTGTTGCGCCGAGGCGAGAACGCCCGTCGGCTCGACACCGTTGGCCTCCTGCCAGGCGGCGATCGAGGCCCGCGTGCCGCGCCCGAAGGCGCCGTCGATCGCCGAGGCATAGAAGCCCTGCCATTCGAGCGCGGACTGGATCGCCATGCGCTCCTCGCGTGAGAGCGCGGCCTCGAGCCGGCGCGACTCGGCCAGTGTCTCGACCGTGGCAGGGGCGGGCTCCGCGATGACCGGCGCGGGGTCTGCCGGGGCTTCTGCCACAGGTTCCGCGGCCGGTTGGGCGGCGACTTCTGCGGCGGGCGCCGCTTCGGGCGCAGGCGTCACGACCTCGGTGCCATTGGGCCAGAATTGCTGGCGGAAGCGCTTGCCATCCGAGACATAACTGTCGAGCGGAATCGTCCCCGCCGCGCGCAGCGCGCGCCGCTCGACCTCGGCCGCCTCCAGCCCGTCATAGGGGCCGACCGCGATCGCATACCAGCCGGTCGACATCGCAAAGCCCGACACATTCGGCAGCGTCCCCGCCCAGTCGCGCGCGCGTGCCTCGGCCTCGGGGAGGGAGGGTTGCGCCTCGATCTGGACCCAGGCGGGTTCGGCCCAACTGGTGCCGGTCCAGACCATCCCCATCAGCCCCGCTGCCACCACGGTCGAAATTGCGCGCCGCACCCTGATCATACCAAGCTCACCCCTGATTGCCGTTTCGGGGCGGCACGTTAGCAGGACTGGCGCCCGCGTCACCCCGAAAAGCGCCGATTTCCGCCCATTCGATACGCCCCGGCGTCTTGCCGCCCGTTGACCCCCGCGCGCCTCCCGCCTAGAGAGGGGGCGTTTCTGCCAGAGGTGTCCGATGTCCAAACCCGCCGCCCCGCGCTCGTTTCAGGAAATCATCCTGCGGCTCATGACCTATTGGGCCTCCAAGGGCTGCGCCGTGCTGCAACCCTATGATATGGAGGTCGGTGCGGGCACCTTCCACCCGGCCACCACGCTGCGCGCGCTGGGCTCGCGCCCCTGGGCTGCGGCCTATGTCCAGCCCTCGCGCCGCCCGACCGATGGCCGCTATGGCGAGAACCCGAACCGGCTCCAGCACTATTACCAATATCAGGTGCTGATCAAACCGAGCCCGCCGGATCTTCAGGCGCTCTATCTGGGCTCGCTCGAGGCGATCGGCATCGACCTTGATCTGCACGATATCCGCTTCGTCGAGGATGACTGGGAGAGCCCGACGCTGGGCGCCTGGGGCCTCGGCTGGGAGGTCTGGTGCGATGGTATGGAAGTTTCGCAGTTCACCTATTTCCAGCAGGTCGGCGGGCATGATTGCAAACCCGTCTCGGGCGAGCTGACCTATGGTCTCGAACGTCTGGCGATGTATGTGCTGGGCATCGACCACGTCATGCAGATGCCCTTCAACGATCCGCAGACGGCGATTCCGCTGACCTATGGCGATATCTTCCGCCAGACCGAGGAAGAATACAGTCGCCACAATTTCGATGGCGCCACCACCGAGATGCTATTGCGTCACTTCGAGGATGCCGAGGCCGAATGCGAACGCCTGCTGGCCTTCCCGGCGGAGGATCCGAACTCGGGCAAGCGCATCGTCATGGCCCATCCGGCTTATGACCAATGCATCAAGGCCTCGCACCTCTTCAACCTCTTGGACGCGCGCGGCGTGATCTCGGTGACCGAGCGGCAGGCCTATATCGGCCGGGTCCGGGCGCTGGCCAAGAAATGCGCGGATGCCTTCGTGATGACCGAAGCGGGCGGCTGGACGCCGGAGACTGCGGCCGAGCAGGTGGGCGCGTGAATGGCAAGCTGGTCGGAGGCGGGATCGTGCTGAGCGCTCTGATCACCGGGGCCGCGGTCTATTATCTGCAGGTCTATGGCTATTATCACCCGGTCGAGGCCTCGGCGCCCGCGGCCGAGATCCGCCTGACCGCGATCGAGACCGGCGCGCCCGAACCGATCCTGTCCGAGGATTTCGAGGGCATCGACGCCGAGAGCTCGCCCCTGCGCTTCCGCGGCTGCTTCCGCACGCCCTTGTCGCTCGCCATGCTGACCGAGACCTTCGAAGTCTATGACAAGGCGACGCCGCTGAACGGCCCCGGCTGGTTCGAGTGCTTCAACGCCGCGACGATCGGCCAGGATCTCGAAACCGGCGCGGCGGTGGCGTTTTTGTCGGAACACGACATCCACCCGGGCGTCGATCGCGTCGTGGCGATCTATCCCGATGGCCGGGCCTATGCCTGGCAGCAACTGAACGACGAGGCGGAGAAATAAGATGCCCGACCTGCTGATCGAACTCTTCTCCGAGGAAATTCCCGCGCGGATGCAGGGCATGGCCCGCGACACCCTGCGCAAGATGGTGACCGATGGTCTGGTCGAGGCGGGCCTGACCTATGGCCATGCGCAGGCGTTTTCGACCCCGCGCCGCCTCACGCTCGCGCTCGAAGGGTTGACCGCCGAGAGCCCCACGACCCGCGAGGAGCGCAAGGGCCCCGCGACCACCGCGCCCGAAAAGGCGATCGAGGGCTTCCTGCGCTCGACCGGGCTCACGCTCGATCAGCTCGAAGTGCGCGACGACAAGAAGGGGCAGGTCTATTTCGCGGTGATCGAAAAGCCCGGCCGCGCCGCGCCCGAGATCGTGGCCGAAGTGCTGGAAAAGACGATCCGCAATTTCCCCTGGCCCAAATCCATGCGCTGGGGCGCGGGCAGCTTGCGCTGGGTGCGCCCGCTGCATTCGATTCTGTGCCTGCTCACGACCGAGGCCGGCGCCGAAGTGGTGGCGCTCGACGTCGACGGCATCACATCGGGCAACACGACCGAGGGCCACCGCTTCATGGCGCCGGGCCGCTTTGCCGTCACCGGGTTCGAGGATTACGCCGCCAAGCTGAAATCGGCCTTCGTGGTGCTCGACGCCGAGGAACGCGCCGAGATCATCTGGCATGACGCGCAGCAGCTCGCCTTCGCCAAGGGGCTCGAACTCGTCGAGGACAAGGGCCTGCTGACCGAGGTCGCGGGCCTCGTCGAATGGCCCGTCGCGCTGATGGGTGAGATCGCGGACACCTTCCTCGGCCTGCCGCCCGAAGTGCTGCAGACCTCGATGAAGGAGCATCAGAAGTTCTTCTCGGTGAAGAACCCGAAGACCGGCCGGATCGAGGGCTTCGTGACCGTCGCGAACCGCGAGACCGCGGACCATGGCGCGACGATCCTCAAGGGCAACCTCAAGGTGCTGTCCGCGCGTCTCAGCGATGCGAAATTCTTCTGGGAACATGACCTGCGGATCGTCAAATCCGAAGGGCTCGAAGGGATGGGCGCGGGGCTGGCGAACGTGACCTTCCACAACAAGCTCGGGTCTCAGGCCGCGCGCATCGAGCGCATCGAGGCGCTGGCCCGCGAGATCGCGCCGCTCGTGGGCGCGCAGCCCGATCTGGCGGCCGAAGCCGCGCGGGTGGTCAAATCCGACCTGCGCTCGGCCATGGTCGGCGAATTCCCCGAGCTGCAGGGCCTGATGGGCGGCTATTACGCCCGCGCGGCCGGCCTGCCCGAAGCGGTGGCCGAGGCCTGCAAGGGCCATTATTCGCCGCTCGGCCCCTCGGATGAGGTGCCCTCGGCCCCGGTCACCGTGGCCGTGGCGCTGGCCGACAAGATCGACACGCTGACCGGATTCTGGGCGATCGACGAGAAGCCGACGGGCTCGAAAGACCCCTTCGCCCTGCGCCGCGCGGCGCTTGGTGTGATCCGTCTCATTCTGAGCAATGATTTGCGTCTGAACCTCGCCGAAATGTTCGAAAAGGGCAATGCGGCCGCCGATGCCGCCGACCTCCTCAGCTTCTTCCACGACCGCCTCAAGGTCTTCCTCAAGGATCAGAACATCCGTCACGACGTGATCGACGCGGTGCTCGCCATGCCCGGCTCGGACGATCTGACGCTGGTGGTGAAACGCGCCGAGGCGCTGGCGGCGCTGCTCAAGACCGAGGATGGCACCAACCTCATTCAGGGCTTCAAACGCGCCAACAACATCCTGACCCAGGCCGAGGAGAAGGACGGGGTCGAATACAGCTTTGGCGCCGATCCGAAATTCGCCGAGGAAGCGGCCGAGAAGGCGCTCTTTACCGCGCTCGATGCGGCCGAGGCGGCGATTGCGCCGGCGATGAAGGCGGAAGAGTTCGGGCAGGCAATGGCCGAAATGGCCAAGCTGCGCGCCCCGATCGACGCCTTCTTCACCGCGGTGCAGATCAACGTCGACAATCAGATCCTGCGCCGCAACCGGCTCAATCTCCTGTCACGCATCCGCCAGATTTGCCTCAGCGTCGCCGATCTGACCAAGCTCGAAGGCTGACTTGCGCCTGATTTTCCTTGGAAAAATACTCCCGCCGGAGGCAACCCCGGCGGGCCTTGGTGCGGCGGACGGGTAACGCTGCGTCTGTCATCCTCTTGTCGCACTTGCATGGGGCGCAATTCGGCCTATCCTGCAGCGGGACGGAGAAAATGCTGCAATGCAGAAACACACGGATTTCGCCGAATTCACCGAAGCCAGCCCGAGCGCCGAGATCACGGTTGCCCGTCACGGCTGGCGTGCGAAATGCCTGCAGCGGCTGATCCGGCTCGATCTGCCGGTGCCGCGCACGGTGGCGCTGCCTTGCGAGACGGTGCGCGCGATCGCCGCGGGGCAGATGCCCGATACGGGTCGCATTGCCGCACTTTTCGAGGGTGATTTTCTGGTGTCCGTGCGGTCGAGCCCGGAAAACCCCGAATGGGGCGGGCCGGGGACGGTGCTCAATGTCGGGATGAACGACGCGATGCACGCCCGCCTGACCGCGAGCCATGGCCGCGAGGCGGCCGACGCGCTCTATCTGCGCTTCGTGCAGAATTACGCCACCCATGTCGCCCGCCTCGACCCCGACATGTTCCATGACGAGCCGGGCCCGGAGGCGCTGACCCGTGCGCGCGCGGCCTATCACGCCGAGATGGACGAGGAATTTCCGCAAGACCCCGCGCGGCAACTGGCCGAGGTGCTGCGCTCGATGGCGCGCGCCTGGGAGGGCACCACTGCGCGGCTCCTGCGTCAGGCCAAGGGCGCGCCGGCCGAGGCGGTGCTCGGCCTCGTGGTGCAGGAAATGGCGCTCGGCATCGGCCCCGGATTTTCCGGCTCGGGCACGATCCAGTTCGTCGACAGCGTGACCGGCGCGGCTCAGGTCACCGGGCGGTTCCGCGGCCAGAGCCAGGGCCGCAAGGCCGCGGTCGAGACGCTCTACCTCACCCGAGATCCGCGCGGCGCCTCGCTCGAAGAGGCGGAACCCGCGGTATTTCAGGAACTTGCGCATTACGGCGCCGCCTGCCGCGCCAAGCTGCGCGAGGAGATGCAGCTCGAATTCGCCGTCGAGGGCGGCAAGGTCTCGATCATCGACGCGGTGCGCGTGGTGCGCTCGTCGCGCGCGGCGGTCAAGATCGCGGTGGCGCTGGCCGAAGACGGGGTGATCCCGCGCGAGGATGCGCTCCTCAGGGTCGAGCCGCGCGCGCTCTCGGAACTGCTGCATTATCAGGTCGACCCGCGCGCGCCCCGCGACCGCATCGCAAGCGGCATCGGCGCCTCGCCCGGGGGCGCCACCGGCAAGATCGTGTTCTCGGCCGCCGCCGCTCAGGCGAGTGCCGCGCGCGACGAGCCCTGCATTCTCGTGCGCCGTGAAACCGTGCCAGAGGACATCCGCGGGATGCATGCCTCGGTCGCGGTTCTGACCGAGCGCGGCGGCGTCACCAGCCATGCCGCGGTGATCGCGCGCGGGCTCGGGCTGCCCTGCATCGTCGGCTGCACCGATATCCAGATCAACCCGCGCGAGCGCGAGATGCGCGGCCCGCGCGGCCGGATCTTCCGCGAGGGCGAGGTGATCACCGTCGACGGTTCGACCGGCGAAGTGCTGGTGGGCGCGGCCGAAATGCTGCCGCCGGCGCTTGACGACGGGTTCCGCACGCTTCTGCGCTGGGCCGACAACGTGCGCGACATCGGGATCCGGGCGAATGCCGACACGCCCGACGACGCCCGCACCGCGCGCGATTTCGACGCCGACGGCATCGGGCTCTGCCGGACCGAGCACATGTTCTTCGATGAGGACCGCCTGACGGTCATGCGCGAGATGATCTTCGCCGATACGCCGAATGACCGGCGGGTCGCGCTCGAGCGTCTGTTGCCGATGCAGCGCGCTGATTTCATTGCGCTTTTTGAGATCATGGCGGGGCATCCGGTCTGTATCCGTCTGTTCGATCCGCCGCTCCATGAATTCCTGCCCCATGACCGCGAGGGGATGCGCGAACTCGCCGAGGCGCTCGACCGGCCGCTCTCAGAGGTCACCCGGCGCTGCGAGGCGCTCAGCGAATTCAACCCGATGCTGGGCATGCGCGGCGTGCGTCTGGGCGTGACTGTGCCCGAGATTTACGACATGCAGGCGCGCGCGATCTTCGAGGCGGCGATCGAGGCGGGCAGGCGCGGCGCCCCGATCGAGCCCGAGATCATGATCCCGCTGGTCTCGGCCTCGCGCGAAGTCGAGATCGTCAAGACCCGGGTCGATGCGGTGGCCGCGGCCGTGCGCAACGAGATGAAGGCCGAATTCACCTATCGGCTCGGCGTGATGGTCGAGACGCCGCGGGCGGCATTGCGCGCGGGCGAGATCGCCGAGCACGCCCATTTCCTCAGCTTCGGCACCAACGACCTCACGCAGATGACCTATGGCCTCTCGCGCGATGACGCCGGGCGTTTCATGTCGGTCTATGTCAACAATGGCGTTTATGCCGAGGATCCGTTCCATATTCTCGATGTCGAGGGGGTGGGGGAACTCCTGCTGATCGGTGCCGGGCGGGGCCGGGCCGCGCGCGCGGATGTGCGAATCTCGGTTTGTGGTGAACACGGCGGTAACCCCGAATCGATTGCCTTCTGCCGTGCGGCGGGCTTCGACTATGTCTCCTGTTCACCGTTCCGGGTGCCGGTCGCGCGTCTGGCGGCCGCGCATTTCGCGCTTCTGGCGCCAAAGCGTCGGGGCGCGCTGTAATCGAAAATTCGATCCAGATTCCACTGGTGTTTTCAAAAGCTTGGGCGTAGCGCTTAAGCGTGGGTTAACGCCCGCGACTCAGCTCAGATAAGCGATATTCCGCCGCTTTGCGCGGCCTGGATGCTTGTTTTTGCATCGAAAAGTGGACGGGGGGCCGTTTTTCGGCTACTGCCCCCCAGTCGCGGCTTTGGCCGGGGCGGTCGAACTTATCGGAAGATACACATGTCAGTGCTGAAAAGCTGGACGGGGGGCGTCATTGTCCTCCTCGCCCTCGCCGGAGGCTTGCGTGCCGAAGTTACGGTAAGCCAGTCGAACGATCCGAGCGAGGTCGCGGAACAAGGTCTGGTGTCGTTGCTGTGGCAGGAGCGCACGGCCCTCGAAGGCGTTTCCGCCCAACGGATCGGGGCGATCACCACCGTGCCGCGCGCGGCGAAATCGGGCAAGGCGGGCGCCCTGCCGGAGCGGATCACCGCCGACTGGCTGGCGCGTCAACCCGATGCGACCGGCGGCGAGCAGTTCCAGTGCCTTGCGCAGGTGCTCTATCACGAGGCCCGCGGCGAGAGCCTGCAGGGGCAGGTCGCGGTCGCCGAGGTCGTGCTCAACCGGGTCGACGATCCGGCCTTCCCGAACACCGTCTGCGGCGTCGTGCATCAGGGGAATTCCCGCGGCTGCCAGTTCAGCTGGACCTGCGACGGCCGTCCGGACCGGATCCGCAATTCCGAAGCCTATGGCGAGGTCGCCAAGGTCGCGCGCGCCATGCTCGACGGGGTGCCGCGCGGTCTGACCGACGGGGCGACCTATTTCCACACGCCCTCGGTGCGTCCCGCCTGGGCGCGGCGCTTCACCAAGACGGTGCGTCTGGGCAATCACATCTTCTACCGCAATCCGCTGCGCACCGCCTCGAACTGAGGTCGCAGGCGGATCGTCGGATGACGTTTCGGGGTGGGCCTTGGTCCACCCCTTGCTTATGGTGCGCCCGAACAGCCCCGGGGTGAGACCGACATGACCAGCGACACCAGCCTCGCCTTCGCGCATCCCGAAGAGCGCGCCATCGCCTCGGCCCCGGCCGATCCGCGCGACCGCATTTCGCTGCGCGATCACATCGTCGCGGCCGATATCGGCGCCTTTCAGCAGGAGCGCGGCCACAGCCAGCGGCTGCGTTTCAACGTGGTGGTCGAGGTGCGCCCCGCGCCCGCGCCGCTCGAGGACGATGTCGACCGGATCCTGAGCTATGACCGGATCACTGAGGCGATCGCGGCGGAACTGGCGGCCGAGCGGCTGAACCTGCTCGAGACGCTGGCCGCGCGCGTGGCCGAACGGATCCTCGCGGAGCCGCAGGCGATGCGGGTCTTCGTGCGCATCGAAAAACTCGACCGCGGCCCGGGGGCGCTCGGCGTCGAGATCGTGCGTTCGCGCGCCGAAGTGCCGACGGCGGCGCCCGATGGCGGGGCGGCGCTGCGCCCGGTCGTGGCCTGGCTCTCCAATGCCGCGATTGCCGCGCCCGATCTCGGCGCGCGGCTCGATGCGCTCGAGGCGGGTGGGGCGCCGGTGATCCTCGCCGTGGGCCTGCCCGATCAGGCCCCGCCCGAGAGCGGACAGAAGCCCACGCAGCGCCGGATCGACCTGCTCGCGATCGAGCAGAACGCCTGGATGCTCGCCGCGCGCGACCGGCGCTGTGTCGTCGTCGCGACCCGGACCGAGATCGACTGGGCGATGAAACACGGGAAAATGGTGGTCTGGGCGCCCTCGAAGATCGTGCTCGACGCGGTCGATGGGCCCAAGGGTTCAGCTCGCGACGGGGTGGCGCTCGCGCTCTGGCTGGCCGAGCATCTCGACGCGCTGCGCCTTGAGGTTCACGGCGATGTTTCAGTCCCGGCAGGAAGCCGCGTGCCCGTCACGCATGCTGCGCCCTGAGGCTTGCCAAGCGCCGCGGGCCGGGCGATAGGGGCGCATGGACAGGCTCTATTACCGACCGATCGTGCAAACCGACACCGCGCGCCCCGACGGCGCCCTGACCCTTGCCGGGGGATGGGGATGGTTCGAGAGCGTCGAGGTGCTCTCGCGCGGTGCGCCGCCCGAGATCATCCCTGCGGCCCATCTACCCGATGAGGTCGCCGATGCGCTGACCCGTTCGCGCGCGCCCATCGCGGGCATGGGGATGGAGGCTCCGCGGATCATGGGCATCCTGAACGTGACGCCCGACAGTTTTTCGGATGGCGGGCGCTATGTCGACGAAGAGGCGGCGATTGCCCAGGCGATCGCGCTGGCCGAGGCGGGGGCGGATATTCTTGATATCGGCGGCGAGTCGACACGGCCCGGATCTGCGGAAGTCGATGAGGATGAAGAGATTTCCCGCACGGCACCGGTGATTGCGGCTTTGCGTGACGAGGGCTTCGATCTGCCGATCTCGATCGACACGCGCAAGGCGATGGTCGGCGATGCGGCGGTCGAGGCGGGGGCGGATATGCTCAACGATGTCTCGGCGATGGAATTCGATCCGGCGATGGCCGAGCTGGCCGCGATCACCGGCCTGCCGATTTGCCTCATGCATGCGCAGGGCGTCCCCGAGACGATGCAGGACGATCCGAACTATTCGGATGTTCTGCTCGACGTCTATGACTACCTCGAGGCGCGCATCGAGATCGCGGAGGCGCAGGGCATTCCGCGCGACCGGATCGTCACCGATCCCGGTATCGGCTTCGGCAAGACCTTGCCGCACAATCTGGCGCTGATCCGGGGGCTCTCGCTCTTTCATGCGCTCGGCTGCCCGATCCTGCTCGGCGTTTCGCGCAAGAAATTCATCGGCACGATCGGCGGGGCTGAGGCGGCAGATGCCCGCGCGCCCGGCACGCTCGCGGTGACCCTTGCGGGTATTGCGCAAGGGGTGCAGATCCACCGTGTCCATGACGTTGCCGAGGTGGCACAGGGTCTGCGGCTCTGGCGTTCAATTACAGAGGGTTACGAGGCATGAGCGAGAAACTTTTCGGCACCGACGGGGTCCGTGGTCAGGCCAACACCTATCCGATGACGGCGGAGATGGCGTTGAAGCTCGGCGCAGCGGCCGGGCGCTATTTCCGCCGTGACAGCACCCGCGGCCACCGCGTTGTGATCGGCAAGGATACGCGGCTCTCGGGCTATATGCTGGAAAACGCACTGACTGCGGGGCTGACCTCCACGGGGATGAACGTGCTTTTGCTTGGACCCGTGCCGACGCCGGCGGTGGGGTTCCTGACGCGCTCGATGCGCGCCGATCTCGGGATCATGATCTCGGCCAGCCACAACCCGGCAAAAGACAATGGAATCAAGTTCTTCGGCCCCGATGGCTTCAAACTCTCGGATGAGGCGGAGGCCGAGATCGAGGCGATCGTGGCCGGCGAGATCCGTCTGGCACAGCCGGGCAATATCGGCCGCGCCAAGCGGATCGAGGACGGCCGCGGCCGCTATGTCGAATATGCCAAGACGACCTTCCCGGCGCGGGATCGGCTGTCGGGGATGAAGGTCGTGGTCGACTGCGCCAATGGCGCCGCCTACAAGGCCGCGCCCGAGGTGCTCTGGGAGCTTGGCTGCGAAGTGATCCCCGTCGGCGTCACGCCCAATGGTCTGAATATCAACGAGAAATGTGGCTCGACCTATACCGCGACTGCGGCCGAGGCAGTTGTCGCCCATGGCGCCGATCTCGGGATCGCGCTCGATGGAGATGCCGACCGGGTGATGATCCTCGACGAGACCGGGCGCGTTGCGGATGGCGATCAGATCATGGCGCTCTTTGCACGGCGCTGGGCCGAGGCGGGCACGCTGCGCGGTGGCGCATTGGTGGCGACGGTCATGTCGAACCTCGGGCTCGAGCGGTTCCTGACGGGCCGCGGTCTGCGGCTCGAGCGGACGAAGGTCGGCGACCGCTATGTGGTCGAACGCATGCGCGACGGCGGCTTCAACCTTGGCGGAGAGCAGTCGGGCCATATCGTGATGACGGACTATGCGACGACCGGAGACGGGCTGATGGCGGGGCTGCAGTTCCTCGCGGCGATGGCCGAAAGCGGCCTGCGCGCTTCGGAACTCGCGCAGCAATTCGAGACCGTCCCACAATTGTTGAAAAACGTAAAGTATCAGGCAGGACAGGCGCCGCTCGATGCCGAGAATGTTCGAAAAGTGATCGCCGAAGCTGAGGCCAGCCTGACCGGAAAGGGCCGTTTGCTGATCCGGAAATCGGGAACCGAGCCGCTCATTCGCGTGATGGCCGAATGCGAAGATGAGGCGCTCTTGCTTGAGACGGTCGACGGGATCGTCGCCGCGGTGGTCGCGGAAACCACCTGATCCCAAACAGTTAGCCGGTGATCTTCATCCAGCCATAGGCCAGGAGCACAAGTCCCTCGACCAGCGTCCAGAGCGCGCCGACCCAGCGCCAACCTTTCGGGCCAGGTGTGCGCAGCGTCGCGATCACCAATCCGCGCAATACGGCGAGCCGGAACAGGCCGATCACCATGCCGATCCCGGCCAGGATCGGCACCATCGAGCTTTGCGCCACGATGGCCAGCACCATGGCCAGCAGCATCAGCGCCGGAACGACCCAGAGAAGGGTGCCGTAATTCCCGAGCCAGAACGTGTCGCCCGGCGTCAATCTACCTGAGAAAAGCCGCGCAAACCATTCTCGCGTAAAGAATTTTGCGCGCTCGGCATTGATCGCGTCCAGCTCGCTTTGCGGTGTGTCCAGCATCCCGGTCTCCTTTGGCGGCTACCCTCAACGAAAAAGGGGCGCCCCGCAAGGCGCCCCCGGTATTCACACTGTCGCAGGCTCAGTTGCGCGCCTTGTCGACCATCTTGCCCTTGGCGATCCAGGGCATCATCGCACGCAGTTTCGCGCCGACTTGCTCGATCTGATGCTCGTCGTTGATCCGGCGGGTGGCTTTGAAGAACGGCTGACCGACGGCGTTTTCCTGCATGAAATCACGCACGAATTTGCCGGTCTGGATGTCCGAGAGAACCTCTTTCATCGCCTTCTTGGTCTGCTCGTAGGGCAGGATCCGCGGGCCCGAGACATATTCGCCATATTCGGCGGTGTTCGAGATCGAATAGTTCATGTTCGCGATGCCGCCTTCATAGATCAGGTCGACGATCAGCTTCACTTCGTGGAGGCATTCGAAATAGGCCATTTCCGGCTCGTAGCCGGCCTCGACCAGGGTCTCGAAGCCCATGCGGATCAGCTCGACGAGGCCGCCGCACAGAACCGCTTGCTCGCCGAAGAGGTCGGTTTCGCATTCCTGACGGAAGTTGGTCTCGATGATGCCCGAACGGCCGCCGCCGATGGCCGAGCAATACGACAGAGCCACGTCCATCGCCTTGCCGGTCGCGTCATTGTGGACCGCCACGAGGCAGGGCACGCCGCCGCCCTTGGTGTATTCGCCCCGCACGGTGTGGCCCGGGCCTTTCGGCGCCATCATGATCACGTCGACGCCGGGCTTCGGCTCGATCAGGCCGAAATGCACGTTCAGGCCGTGGGCGAAGGCGATCGCCGAACCTTCGCGCAGGTTGTCATGCACGTATTTCTTGTAGGTCTCGGCCTGCAGCTCGTCGGGCATGGTGAACATGATCACGTCACACCAGGCGGCAGCTTCGGCGATGCCCATGACCTTGAGGCCTTCGGCTTCGCATTTCTTGGCCGAGGCCGAGCCTTCGCGCAGCGCGACGACGACGTTCTTGGCGCCCGAATCGCGCAGGTTCAGCGCATGGGCGTGGCCCTGGCTGCCATAGCCCAGAATGGCGACTTTCTTGTCTTTGATCAGGTTCACATCGCAATCGCGATCGTAATAGACGCGCATGGCGGTCCTCCGTTGATGTCTGACGCCAGAATAGGCATCCGGAAAAAATACGCCGTTCAGGATTTGAAGATTTAGCATCTATGAAGTAATATTCATTCTCATAACTGGAATATTGAGAGAAGATCATGCAAATCGACGATATCGACCGTCGCATCCTGCGCCAGATGCTGCATGACCCGGGCCTCTCTGGGCCGGCGCTGGCCGAACGGGTGGGGATGGCGCCTGCCACCTGCTGGCGCCGGGTCGAGCGGTTGCGCGAGGCGGGCGTGATCCGAGGGATGCGCGCGGTGATCGACTGGCGCGCACTCGGTTGGGAGGTCGAGGTGTCCTTGCGCTTCACCCTCGACAAGACCCATCCGCGCGCCTTTGACGAATTCCTCGCCGCCGCGCGCAAGGTCCCGGAAGTGCTTGAAATTCAAACCTTCCTTGGCCAGACCGATGTGCGCCTGAACGTCATCGCCCGGGACATGGCCCATTATCAGGAGATCTACCGCGCGCGCATCCTGACCCTGCCGCATATCGCCGACACCGATGCCTTGATGCTGATTTCAACCATCAAGGACAGCGAGGAGCTGCCGATATGATCGAACTCGATGATCTGGATCGGGCGATTCTGCGGGCGCTCGAGGCCGACGCGGGGCAAAGCGCCGGGGCGATCGGGCGGGCGCTGGGCCTGTCGCAACCCGCCTGCTGGCGCCGGATTCGCCGGCTCGAGGAAGGCGGCGCGCTCGCCGGGCGGCGGCTCGACCTCGACACTCAGGCGCTCGGCTTCGGCGTCACGGTCTTTCTCGGCATCAAGCTCGCCACCAAGGGCCGCGTCAGCCTCGAGGATTTCGAGCGCGCAGCAATGGCGATCCCCGAGGTGCAGGTCGTGCAGCACGTGCTCGGCCTCTTCGATTACCGCCTTAAGGTGCGCGCCCGCGACATCGCCGACTTCGAGCGCGTGCTGCGGCGTCGGGTCATGACCTTGCCCGGCGTCGGTCATGTCGAGGCGAACGTGCTTCTGTCCGAAGAACGGCGGCCTGGGCCGATCGGCTGAGGGATTGGGATTGCCGATTTTTTGAGCGGTTTCCGCGGGAAAGCCCCCGACAGGGCGCCGGGGACTGGACCTTGGCGTGCGGGCAGGTTTGGATTGGACGAGGGGAGTGTTCATGTTCGACGCAAAGCCGCAAAACCGGATGCAGCGCAGCCAGGGCGAGGCCGCCGTGGCCTTCGATGGCGCGCGTCTGACCCGGCTGCGGCAGCAGGGTTCGGCCAAGGCGCTCCTGCCCAATGTGCGCGGCACGCCCGAGATCGTCTTTCTGAATACTTCGGGTGGGCTCACATCGGGGGATCGGCTGCGCTATTCGGTCGATCTGTCCGGCGGGGCGCGGGCCGTGGCGACGACGCAGGCGGCCGAACGGGCCTATCGCGCCGATCACGGGCCGGCCAAGGTCGAGGTGCTTCATCGCATCGGGGCAGGGGGCTGGCTCGACTGGCTGCCGCAGGAGACGATCCTCTTCGATCGCGCCGACCTAGCCCGGGAAACCCGGATCGAACTGGCGCCTGACGCCGGTTGTCTGATGCTCGAAGCGGTGGTTCTGGGCCGTGCAGCGATGGGGGAGCGGGTCGAGCAATTGCAGTTTTCCGACATGCGGCGGATCGATCGGGCCGGAAAGCCGGTGTTTTTCGAGCCCTTCTTGCTCAATTCGAACATTTTGGCCAAAGGGCCGCGGGCGGCACTGCTCGGTCCCGCGCGCGCCTTCGCTACCCTTGTGCTTTGTGCGCCCGGCGCCGAAGATGCGCTGACCGCGGCGCGCGCTGCGCTGACCGAGCCCGGGGTCGAGGCCGCGGCCTCGGGGTTTGATGGAAAATGCGTCGTGCGGATGCTGGCCGGCGACGGCTGGCCGCTGCGCCGACAGATCTTGAAGCTGATGGACGCCTTGCGCCGGGGCGCTGCCCCGCCGCGCGTCTGGCAATTGTGAGAGGGAAGAGATGAACCTGACCCCGCGGGAAAAGGAGAAGCTGCTGATCAGCCTCGCCGCCATGGTGGCGCGCAACCGGCTGGCGCGCGGCGTGAAGCTCAACCACCCCGAGGCGATCGCGATCATCAGCGATTTCGTCGTCGAGGGCGCGCGCGAGGGCCGTTCGGTCGCCGATCTGATGGAAGCGGGCGCCTCGGTCATCAGTGCCGAGCAATGCATGGAGGGGATCCCCGAGATGATCCACTCGATCCAGGTCGAGGCGACCTTCCCCGACGGCACCAAGCTCGTCACCGTCCACCATCCGATCCGTTGAGGTAAGCCCATGATTCCTGGTGAGATTTTTCCGGCCGAAGGCGACATCACCCTGAACGAGGGCGCCGTCGCGATCACGCTGATGGTGTCGAACACCGGCGACCGCCCGGTGCAGGTCGGCAGCCATTATCATTTCGCCGAGACCAATCCGGGCCTCGACTTCGACCGCACCGCCGCGCGCGGCTATCGCCTCGACATCGCCGCCGGCACCGCGGTGCGCTTCGAGCCGGGGCAGACGCGCGAGGTGCGGCTCGTGCCGCTCGCCGGTCTGCGCCGGGTCTTCGGCTTCAACCAACAGGTCATGGGAGATCTCTGATGCCGACGAAAATTTCCCGCGCGACCTATGCGGACATGTTCGGGCCGACGACCGGCGACAAGGTGCGCCTCGCCGATACCGATCTGATCATCGAGGTCGAGCGCGATCTCACGACCTATGGTGAAGAGGTCAAATTCGGCGGCGGCAAGGTGATCCGCGACGGTATGGGCCAAAGCCAGGCGACCCGCGCCGAGGGGGCGATGGACACCGTCATCACCAATGCGCTGATCGTGGATTACACCGGCATCTACAAGGCCGATGTCGGCCTGCGCGACGGGCGGATTGCGGGGATCGGCAAGGCGGGCAACCCCGACACCCAGCCGGGCGTCACGCTGATCATCGGGCCGGGCACGGAAATCATTGCCGGTGAAGGGAAAATCCTGACCGCCGGGGGGATGGATGCGCATATCCATTTCATCTGCCCGCAGCAGATCGAGGATGCGCTGGCCTCGGGCGTCACCTGCATGCTGGGCGGCGGCACCGGCCCCGCGCATGGCACGCTCGCCACCACCTGCACGCCCGGGCCCTGGCATATCAGCCGGATGCTGCAGAGCTTCGAGGGCCTGCCGATGAACCTCGCGCTGGCGGGAAAGGGCAATGCGAGCCTGCCCGCAGGGCTTGAAGAGATGGTCAAGGCGGGTGCCAGCTCGTTGAAATTGCACGAGGATTGGGGCACGACCCCGGCCGCCATCGACTGTTGCCTGAGTGTGGCCGATGCGATGGATGTGCAGGTGATGATCCACACCGATACGCTCAACGAGAGCGGTTTCGTGGAGAATACCCTCGCCGCGATCAAGGGCCGCACGATCCATGCCTTCCACACCGAAGGCGCGGGCGGCGGGCATGCGCCCGACATCCTCAAGGTCGTCTCGGCGCCGAACGTGATCCCGTCCTCGACCAACCCGACGCGGCCCTATACCCGCAACACGGTCGAGGAACACCTCGACATGCTGATGGTCTGCCACCACCTCGACAACAAGGTGCCCGAGGATGTGGCCTTCGCCGAGAGCCGGATCCGCAAGGAGACGATCGCGGCCGAGGATATCCTGCATGACATGGGCGCGATGTCGATCATCAGCTCGGACAGTCAGGCAATGGGCCGTGTGGGCGAGGTGATCATCCGCTGCTGGCAGACCGCCGACAAGATGAAGAAGCAGCGCGGACGGCTCGCCGAGGAGACCGGCGCCAACGACAACATGCGGGTGCGCCGCTATGTGGCGAAATACACGATCAACCCGGCGATCGCGCATGGGCTCTCGCCCCATATCGGCTCGGTCGAGCCCGGCAAGCGCGCCGATCTGGTGCTGTGGCATCCGGCCTTCTTCGGCGCCAAGCCCGAGATGGTGCTGATGGGCGGCATGATCATTTCGAGCCAGATGGGCGATCCGAACGGCTCGATCCCGGCACAGCCCTTCTACACGCGCAACATGTTCGGCGCCTATGGCCGCGCGCTCGGCGCGATCTCCGCGACCTTCGTCTCGGAGGCCGCGCTGGCCGATGGCGTCGCCGGCAAGCTCGGGCTCGAGAAACAGGTGCTGGCCGTCAAGGGCACGCGCGGGATCGGCAAGGCGGACATGATGCTCAACACCGCCACGCCGAAGATCGACGTGCATCCCGAGACCTATGAGGTGCGCGCCGATGGCGAGCTTCTGACCTGCGAACCGGCCGAACGCCTGCCGCTGGCGCAGCGCTACTTCCTGTTCTGAGGGGTCAATGGGCGGCGAGCGATCCCAGGAACCGTGTGCGCGGCGCGGGTTTGCGCAGCGCCGCGGCAAGGCGGTCGATCTCCTCCGGTGCGACCAGATCGGGCAGGGCCGGGCGGGCCATCAGCCGCGAGGATTTGAGCACGCGCGTCACCTTGTCCCGGCTGTAGGCCGGATTGTGACGGATCGCGTCGGGCAGGAGGCGCGGATCGAAGACCCGCGCCCGCTGCGTTATCAGCTCGACCTTGAACCAGCGACCGACCTTGGGCATGTCGGTGCGGGTCAGGTAGGCGGCGCGCAACTCCGCCTCGCGTCGTTTCAGACGCTGGATTTCCGCGCGGATATCGGCCAGTTCATCAGCCGGGCTCGTCAGGTGCATGAAAAGCCTCCCGTTCTGGGTCTGTTCATGGCCACTCTGGCGCCTTAACCTTAAAGAATCGCTAAGAGCCGAGGTGTTCCGATGACCGATCTTCCCGCCGATCTTCCCGCCGATCTTCCCAATGCCACGCGGGTCGCGCCGAAGGGCGCCTGGATGGCGGCCGCGGATCATGTCGCGCTCGATTACGAGGGGCGGTTCCTGCGGCGCAAGCGGCTGGTCACGGCCTCGGGGGCGGGGTTCCTCGTCGATCTGCCCGAGGTGACGAACCTGACCGGGGGCGAGGCCTTCGTGCTCGCGGACGGGCGCTTCATCGAGGTGCGCCCCGCGCTCGAGCCGGTGCTGGTGATCTCGGGCGATCTCGCGCGGCTCGCCTGGCATATCGGCAACCGTCATACCCCATGCCAGATCGAGCCTGCACGCCTCGTGATCCGCGCCGATCACGTGCTCGAGGCGATGCTCAAGGGGCTGGGCGCGAAGGTGGTCGCGAGCGTCGAGCCGTTCCAGCCCGAAGGGGGCGCCTATGGCATGGGCCGCACGATGGGCCATGATCACGGGCCTTCGCACAGCCATGGGCACGACCACTCGCACGACCACTCGCACGGGCATTCCCACGGCCCTGGCCATTTCCATGTCCATCCCTGATCCGACCGCGCTGCTGAGCCTCGTGCAATGGCTCTCGCCGGCCTTTCCGACCGGGGCCTTCGCGTATAGCCACGGGCTCGAGCAGGCGATCTCGGCGGGGGATGTGCGCTCCGAGGCGGCGCTGTCCGAATGGCTCGGCGATATCCTCGCCCATGGCGCCGGGTGGAACGATGCGGTGCTTCTGGCCTCGGCCCTGCGCGGCGAGGCGGTGGCGGAGCTCGCCGATCTGGCCCGCGCGCTCGCGGGCTCGGCCGAACGCTTGCGCGAGACCGAGGAGCAGGGCGCGGCCTTCGCGCGTGCCCGGGCCGAGATGACCGGCGCGACCGCCGAGCCGCTGCCACTGCCGCTCGCCGTGGCGGTTGCTGCCCGTGATCTGGCCTTGCCGCGCGAACAGGTTCTTGCACTTTTCCTACATTCCTTCGCGGCAAACCTGGTGTCTGCGGGGGTCAGATTTATCCCTTTGGGACAATCGGCGGGGCAAAGGGTGCTTGCTGGCCTGCATCCGCTCATCGTCGAGCTGTCGGCGCGCGCGGCTGTGGCGACCTGCGCCGATCTTGCCCAAACGGCGTTCCGCGCCGATATACAGTCGATGGCGCATGAGGGCCTGGATGTAAGGATCTTCAAGACATGAGTGACAGTTACGCGCGCGGCAAGGCCCTGTCGGAGCAGCTCAATCCCGGGATGGAGGCTGCGCTCGAGGCCCGCTATGGCGCGATCGTGCCGGGGCTGGCGCGCTCGGTGGTCGATTTTGCCTATGGCCAGCACTATGACCGCCCCGGGTTGCCGCTGCGCGAGCGTTATCTCGCGACGATCGCCGCGCTGACCGCATTGGGCGGGCAGACCCGGCCGCAGCTCAAGGTCAATATCGCCGGCGGCCGCAAGGCGGGGCTGAGCCGGGAAGAGATCGGCGAGGTCATCTGGCAGATGGCGCTCTATGGCGGATTTCCGGCGGCAATCAATGCTTTGAACGCCGCTCTTGAAGTGTTCGAGGAGGAAGACGATGGCTAATGGACCTCTGCGCGTGGGGATCGGCGGGCCGGTGGGGGTGGGCAAGACCACGCTGACCGAGGGGCTGTGCCGGGCGCTGGCCGGGCGCTGTTCGATGGCGGTGGTCACGAATGACATCTACACCCGCGAGGATGCCGAGGCCTTGATGCGCGCGCAGGTGCTGCCCGCAGAGCGGATCCGGGGGGTGGAGACCGGGGGCTGTCCGCATACCGCGATCCGCGAGGATGCCTCGATCAATCTGGCCGCGATCGCCGATCTCAATCGCAGCTTCCCCGATCTCGATCTGGTGTTGATCGAGTCGGGTGGCGACAATCTGGCGGCGACCTTCTCGCCCGAACTCGCCGATCTGACGATCTATGTGATCGACACGGCCGCGGGGCAGGACATTCCGCGCAAGCGCGGCCCCGGGGTCACGCGTTCGGACCTGCTGGTGGTCAACAAGACCGATCTCGCGCCCTATGTCGGCGTCGATCTGACCCTTCTCGAGAGCGATACCCAGACCGCCCGCGGGGCGCGCCCCTATGTTCTCGCGCAGTTGCGGCAGGGGCGGGGCATCGCCGAGGTCGTGGCCTTCCTCGAACGCGAGGGCGGGCTGCAACTGGCGGCCGAAACCGCCTGATCGGACAGGATTCGTGATCCATCGACCAATTTGTCGATTAAATTTTGCTCAATATTGATCACGTAGATCAAAAATAGGGCAAATCTCTCGATCGGGATAGGCTGGCGCGCGGGCCTTTGCGGCCTCCCGCTTGCCGTCACGCAAACTTCACGCTGACGTGTTCACGCGGGAGCATCCGGGGGAACCGGGGCCCCGCACGAACCTTGCCCGCGCCGGCGCGTGACGCCGAAGACGCGAGGCCAAAATCAGGGGAAGAGAATGACGGGGATTCGCAAATATCTGCTCGGGGCCGCGATGGCCACGCTGTTCACCGCGGGCGGCGCGCTGGCCGAGGGCGATACGATCAAGGTGGGCGTGCTGCACTCGCTGACCGGCACGATGGCGATCTCGGAGACCACGCTGAAGGACACCGTCCTGATGCTGATCGACGAGCAGAACAAGAAGGGCGGGGTGCTGGGCAAGCAGCTCGAGGCGGTCGTGGTCGACCCGGCCTCGGACTGGCCGCTCTTTGCCGAGAAGGCGCGCGAGCTGCTGACGGTGAACGGCGTCGACGTGATGTTCGGCTGCTGGACGAGCGTCAGCCGCAAATCGGTTCTGCCGGTGATCGAGGAGCTGAACGGGCTGCTGTTCTATCCGGTGCAATATGAGGGCGAGGAATCGTCCAAGAATGTGTTCTACACCGGCGCCGCGCCGAACCAGCAGGCGATCCCGGCGGTGGATTACTTCCTCGAAGAGCTCGGGGTGGAGAAATTCGCGCTCCTTGGCACCGACTACGTCTATCCGCGCACCACGAACAACATCCTCGAGGCCTATCTCAAGGACAAGGGCATCGCGGCCGAAGACATCTTCGTCAACTACACCCCCTTCGGCCATTCGGACTGGTCGAAGATCGTGGCCGACGTCAAGGCGCTCGGCGCCGATGGCAAGAAGGTCGGCGTGATCTCGACGATCAACGGCGATGCCAACATCGGCTTCTACAAGGAGCTCGCCGCGGCCGGCATCTCGGCCGATGACATTCCGGTTGTCGCCTTCTCGGTCGGTGAAGAGGAACTGTCGGGCCTCGACACCTCGAACCTGGTCGGCCACCTCGCCGCCTGGAACTATTTCGAGAGCGCCGAGAGCCCCGAGAACACCGCCTTCATCGACGCCTGGCACGCCTTCACCGGCAACGACAAGCGCGTGACCAACGACCCGATGGAAGCCACCTATATCGGCTTCAACATGTGGGTGAACGCGGTCACCGCGGCCGGCACGACCGAGGTCGATCCGGTGGTCGATGCGATGGTGGGGCAGGAATTCCCGAACCTGACCGGCTCGACCGCGACGATGCTGCCGAACCACCACCTCACGAAGCCCGTGCTGATCGGCGAGATCCGCGCGGACGGCCAGTTCGATATCATCAGCCAGACCGACCCGGTGCTGCCGGAATCGGCGGTGCTGGAATCGGATTGGAAAGATCTCAAATGCGGGATGTACAACACCGAGACCAAGACCTGCGTTCAGCTCAAGTCGAACTACTGATCTGATGCTCTGATCCCGGGGGAGGGGGTGCGCCCCCTCCCTTGTCCGGGTCCGTGCGCGGACCCGCCCTCCCAAGATCGGACCGGATATGCGCAGCCTCCTTCTGGCGCTGGCGACGGGGTGTCTCCTCGCGCTGCCCTCTCTTCCCGTTTCCGCCCAGGATGCCCCGGCGACCGCGGAAACCACGCTTCCCGCCGCTCCTGCCTCTGCCTCGCTTACCGGCCTTGCCGCGGTGCTGGCCGCGAATGCCGAGGCCATCGCCAAACCCTCGCGCCAGACGATCGGCCCGGTGATCGCCGAGATCGGCGCGGCCGGTGCGGGTGCGCCTGAATTTCTCGAAGCCTGGGCCGACCGCCGTGTCGGTCAGCGCAAGGACGGCGCCTTTTTCCTTATCGCGAAATCGGCGGATGGCTGGGATCTGACCGATCCGGCGAGCGGGCAGCCCGCCGGCACCGCGCCGAAATCCGAGATCACCGAGCTCAAGCCCAATTCCGGTGTGCGCGGGCTGATCGCCTCGGCGCTGGTCGAATTTCAGCTCTCGGATCCCGATCCCGCCAAACGCCGAGCCGCCCTCGAGGCGCTGGCGCGGAATGGCGGCCCCGAGCATATCGAACCCCTGCGCGCCGCAATCGACAACGAACCTGACGCCACTATCCGCGCCCAGAAGGAACGCCTCGAAGGCTTGCTTACCATCCGCTATGGCAGCTCGACCGAGCGCCGCGTGGCCGCGATTTCGCAGTTCGGCTCGGACCTCGGGCTTGACCTGCGCGGCGCGATCAACCCGCTGCTGGCCACCACGCGCAAAGCCTTCACGGGCGCGCCCGAGGGCAATCTCGCGGCCGAGCTCACCCCCGGCAAGGGCGATTTCGATGCCGAGGCGGCCTATGCTTTGCTGGTGGCGCAGGGCCTCGCCCCCGCGCGCCTGACCCGGACCGCGCTGCGGTCCGCGCTCGAATCGCATGTGGAAAATGGCATGGTCGGCGGCATTCCGGTGGCCGAGCTCGACGACCCGAAACTGCGCGATGCGGCCTATACGGCCTTGGAAGCTGCCGGCACCGTGCCGCCTGCCGCCACCGATGACGAGGTCGCCGCCGCCGTCGCCGCGCATCGTTACGCCGACATTTACGCCGAGCCCGATGCCTCGGTCACCGATGCCGCCCGTGGCGCGCTCAAGGGGATCGAGATCAAGGTCGGCGCGATGCAGGTGGCCGATCTTGCGCTCGATGCGCTCTCGCTCGGCTCGATCTATTTCCTCGCCGCGATCGGCCTTGCAATCACCTTCGGGGTGATGCGGGTGATCAACATGGCGCATGGCGAATTCATCACCATGGGCGCCTATACCGGCTATGTGGTGCAGACCTGGATCTCGGATTACACGACCTCGATCCTTGTCGCGCTCCCCTTGGCCTTCGCCGTGACCTTCGGCGCGGGCGTCGCGATGGAGCGACTGGTGATCCGCCACCTCTACAAACGCCCGCTGGAGACGCTGCTTGCCACTTTCGGGATCTCGATCGCGCTGCAGCAGATCTTCAAGAACGTCTTCGGCACGCAGGCCCGCCCGCTGACCTCGCCCGCCTGGCTCGACGGCGCCTGGACGCTGAACGATGTCGTCTCGATCAGCTATATCCGCATCGCGATCTTCGTCCTCGCGCTGATCTTCCTCGCCGTGTTCCTGTTCATCATGACGCGCACGCGGCTTGGCCTCGAGGTCCGCGCGGTGACGCAGAACCCCTCGATGGCGGCCTCGATGGGGATCAATCCCGACCGGATCAACATGCTGACCTTCGGCCTCGGCTCCGGCATCGCGGGCATCGCCGGCGTCGCGATCGGCCTCTTCGCCAAGGTGACCTCGGAGCTTGGCTCGGACTATATCGTGCAGAGCTTCATGACCGTGGTCGTCGGCGGCGTCGGCAATATCTGGGGCACGCTTGCGGGCGCGACGCTGATCGGCTCGCTGCAGAAGGGCATCGAATGGTTCAACCCCTCGAACACGCTCGCCGCCCAGACCTACATGATCCTCTTCATCATCGTCTTCATTCAGTTCCGGCCGCGCGGGATCATCGCGCTCAAGGGCCGGGCCGCGGGGGATTGACCATGACCAGAATGCTGTTCCCGGCCCCGCTTGCCACGCCCCTGCCGCCCATCGACGGGGAGGGCCGCGCATGAAGCCCGGTTTCCTCTCGCGGAACCCCTCGGTTCTGACCTTCCTCGCCGTGCTCGCGATCTTCACCCTCGCGGTCACCTTCCTGTCCGAGGCCTATGGCGCGGGCCTTGTCTCGACCTCGATGGTCAAGACCTTGGGCAAGACGCTCACCCTCTGCCTCATCGCCATCGCGATGGATCTGATCTGGGGCTATACCGGCATCCTGTCGCTCGGCCATTTCGCCTTCTTCGGGTTGGGCGGTTACATGGTCGGCATGTGGCTCATGTATGCCCGCACCCGCGAGATCGTGCTGTCCTCTGCGGGCGGCGCCCTGCCGATGACGCCTCAGGAATTGCAGGACGCCATCGCCACGCAGATCTTCGGCGTCGTCGGCACGTCGGAGCTCCCCGCGGTCTGGTCCTTCGCCGGATCGCTGCCCGCGCAACTGGCGCTCGTCGTGCTGGTGCCGGGGATCCTCGCCTTCGTCTTCGGCTGGTTTGCGTTCAAGTCGCGGGTGACCGGCGTCTATCTCTCGATCCTGACGCAGGCGATGACGCTCGCCCTCTCGCTCTATCTCTTCCAGAACGATAGCGGGCTGCGCGGCAACAACGGCCTCTCGGGGCTGCAGAACATCCCCGGCCTCGATGCGGTGGGGCAGGATGCGCTCTCCGTCTGGTTCCTCTGGGCCTCGGCGCTGGCGCTCGCGCTCGGCTATCTGCTCGCGAATTTCGTGGTGTCGGGCAAGTTCGGCTCGGTGATCCGCGGCATCCGCGATGACGAGGCGCGGGTTCGGTTCCTTGGTTACTCGGTCGAGAACTACAAGCTCTTCGTCTTCACCCTGACCGCGATCATCGCCGCCATCGCGGGTGCCCTTTACTACCCGCAGGCCGGCATCATCAACCCGGCCGAGATCGCGCCGATCGCCTCGATCTATCTCGCGGTCTGGGTCGCGATCGGCGGGCGGGGCAGGCTCTATGGCGCGGTGATCGGCGCGGCCTTCGTCTCGCTCGTCTCGACCTGGTTCACCGGGGGCCGCGCCCCCGACGTGCCGCTCGGCTTCTACACGATCAAATGGGTCGACTGGTGGTCGGTGCTCCTGGGCCTCAGCTTCGTCCTCGTGACCCTCTTCGCGCCCAAGGGGATCGCCGGCATCGTCGATTGGGTGCAGGGCCTGCGCCCGCCGAAACGCGGCGGCACGCCGCTCGGGCCCGATGACGGCTCGCTGCAAGAGAAGGAGGCGCTGGAATGAGCCTTTTGGAAGTCTCCGGCATTTCCGTCACCTTCGACGGCTTTCGCGCGATCAACAATCTCAGCTTCTCGATCGGCCCGGCGGAACTGCGTGCGATCATCGGCCCGAATGGCGCGGGCAAGACGACCTTCATGGATATCGTCACCGGCAAGACGCGGCCGGATGAGGGCAAGGTGCTCTGGGGCGAGAAGTCGGTCAACCTCTTGAAGATGAACGAGGCGCAGATCGCCCAGGCGGGCGTCGGGCGCAAGTTCCAGCGCCCCACCGTCTTCGAGGATCAGTCGGTCGCCGAGAACCTGATGATGGCGCTGAAAGCGGCGCGCAGCCCGTGGAAGGTGCTCTTCTGGCGTCCCGCCAAGCCCGATCATTTCCGCGTCGAGGCGCTGGCCAAGGAAGTCGGCCTCGGCGATCAGCTCGACCGGAAATCGGGTGAATTGTCTCACGGGCAGAAACAATGGCTGGAGATCGGGATGCTCCTCGCGCAGGAGCCGCGGCTCCTCCTGGTGGACGAGCCAGCCGCCGGTATGACGCTCGCCGAGCGCGAACAGACCACCGCGCTGCTCGTCGAACTCTCCAAGAGCCATGCCGTCGTCGTCGTGGAACATGACATGGAATTCGTGCGCCGCCTCGATTGCCGGGTGACTGTGCTGCACGAGGGATCGGTGCTGGCCGAGGGCTCGCTCGACCATGTCACCTCGAACCCGCAAGTCATCGAAGTCTATCTGGGGCGCTAGGAAATGCTGCAAACAAAAGGCCTTACGCTGCATTATGGCGGATCGCAGATCCTCTATGGCATCGACATGGAGGCCCGCGCCGGCGAGGTGACCTGCATCATGGGCACCAATGGCGTGGGCAAGACCTCGCTCTTGAAGGCGATTTCGGGCACCCATCAGCGTTCGGGTGGCGAGCTGATCCTTGATGGGGAGAGCGTGCCGAAGGTGCCGCCGCAGGGCATGGCGCGCCGGGGCCTCGGCTATGTGCCGCAGGGGCGGATGATCTTTCCGCTGCTGACGGTGCGCGAGAATATGGAGACCGCCTTCGCGACCCTGCCGCGCAGCGAGCATTTCATCCCTGATGAGATCTATGAACTGTTTCCGATCCTGAAAGAGTTCCTGCACCGCCGCGGCGGCGATCTCTCGGGCGGGCAGCAACAACAGCTCGCCATCGCGCGGGCGATGCTGATGAAACCGAAACTGCTGCTGCTCGACGAGCCGACCGAGGGGATCCAGCCCAATATCATTCAGCAGATCGGCCGTGTGATCGCTTACCTGCGCGAGAAGGGTGACATGGCGATCATCCTCGTCGAGCAATATTTCGATTTCGCCCATGATCTCGGCGACCGCTTCTATGTGCTCAAGCGCGGCGCGGTGGCGATGGAAGGCACGAAAGACACGCTGACCCGCGAGGCGCTGCGCGAGGTGGTGAGCGTCTGAAGGGGCGCTGCCCCTCGGCGCGGGCGCGCCTCACCCCGGGATATTTGGGCACAGTTGATGAGCCGGGTTGTGCATCATCTGTGCCCAAATATCCCGGGGGAGTCCCGAAGGGACGGGGGCAGGGCCCCCGGGGGCTGAGTTCAGCGCACGCCCAATCCCGCGCGCATCAGCGTCTTGCGCACTGGCCCCAGCGAATAGAGCGCGCCAAGTGCCCCGGCGCGCAGATCGCGCAGTGGCCGCGGCGCCATCATCGAGGCGCGGTTCAGCAGGTCGATGCCGATCTCGCGCGCCTTGACCTCGGGCCAGCGGCGGCGGTGATAGGCCGCGAGCATCTGGGGCTCGCCGATATGGGCGGGGTCCTTCTCGCAAAGGCGAAGCAGGCAGGTGAGATCCGCGAGGCTCATGTTGAGCCCCTGCGCGCCGATCGGCGGAATCATATGCGCGGCCTCGGCGATCAGCGCCACGCGCTGCGCGCTGAAGCGTTCTGCGATCTGGGTCATCATTGGCCAGACCGAGCGCGCCGTCTCGAGCTTGAGCGGCCCCAGAAGCCCGGTCGAGCGCTCGAACATCGCCGCCTCGAACTCGGCCACCGGCAGGGCGGCGAGGCGTTCGGCCTCGGCCCCGCGTTCGAGCCAGACGACGGCCGAGGAGGGATGCCCGTCGCGGTCGGGGAGCGGCACGAAGGTGAAGGGCCCGCCCGAGCGGTGGATCTCGGTCGAGACATTGTCATGGGGCACCGGATGGGTCACGGCGAAGGCGAGCGCCTTCTGCCCGTAGCGGATCGTCTTGACCGGGATCCCGGCGGCCTCGCGGATGAAGGAATTGCGCCCGTCGGCCGCGACGACCAGTTTCGCCGTGACCGTGGTGCCATCCGAGAGCCGCACCTCGGCGCCGCTCTCGCGGGTGGTCAGGCCCACGGTCGCCACACCCGGGCGGAAATCGACCAGCGGCAGCTCGGCCAGCCGCGCCACCATCTCGCGCCGCAGAAGCCAGTTTGGCAGGTTCCAGCCGAAGGGCTCGTCCGAGATCTCGGCGGCGTTGAAATCGCGGGTCAGCCGCGCGACGGGCTCGGCGCCGCCCGCGTCGATGATGCGCATGATCTGCAGCGGCGCGGCGAAGGGCGCGAGGCGCGCCCAGAGGCCCGAGGCTTCGAGGACGCCGCGCGAGGGATGCAGGAAGGCGGTGGTGCGCAGATCGGCGCCGGGCTCGGCCTCGGTGGTGACCGGCGGGCTGGGATCAACGCAGAGCGTGGTGAACCCGGCGGCGCCGAAGGCCGCAGCGGCGGTCAACCCCGCGACCCCGCCGCCGGAGATCAGGATATCGGTGGAAATCTTTGCAGTCGCGGACATCGGGCCCCTCCGGTTTGGCGCCACCATGGACCCGGGCGCGCGCCGGTGCAATCGCCTCGCGCGCCCTGCGGCGATCCTTCGCGTCCCCTGTCGGGCTCAGCGGAAGGGAACAACGACCAGCCCGAAGAGCACGAGGAAGGTGAGCCCCACCATCCAGAGCGTCATCCCGGCCAGGCCCATCGTCAGGATGCCGCCGACCGCGCCGGCCAGAATGACCGCGGCGATGAGATAGAAGGTGAGCGCGCTCGGCTCGTTGGGGGTGGGGTGCGTCTGGGTCATGAGGGCCTCCGATTTCAGCGGAACATGAATTTGCAATGCATGTTTTGTGGCGTGAAATCAGCGGCTTGGCCATGTCGCATTCGGTCGCATGGCAAAAGGGCCCGGGCCTTGCGGTCCGGACCGGTCATTGCGCCGGGGCAAATCTGGGACGCGTGCCGGGCGCTGGCCCGGAAATGGACCGGGCGTCAGGCGCCTGCGGTCATGATCACCAGGAAGCCGAGGATGAACCAGGTGGCGAGCACGGCCGAGAGGATCAGACCGCCCAGAATACCCTTGAAGACCATCAGCCCGACGGCAATCACAAGGATCGCGACGAGGATCAGGACCATGGTCGAGGTCTTGAACTGGTTCTGGGTATATTCGGCCGGATGGTCGGCGTGGCTGTCGGTGCTCATCTGCAATCTCCCCTGGAGCCGTCTCCCTGACGGTTCTGATCTCATAGCCCGCCGAATGGCCTCTGGGAACCGCGATAAAACGTCGCAGTTAAAGTGTCGCAGCGAAGACACGCCGCAGCGCGGCATCCGGGCCTCAGCGATTGCGGATCGCCTGCAGGAAGCGGGGCAGATCGGCGGTGTGGTGCTGGATATGCGCGCCCGGCGCGCGTTCGGGCGCGACATGCACCGTCGCCATGCCCAGATCGTGCGGCACCTTGAGGTTGCGCGGGTCGTCCTCGAACATCGCAGCGCGCCCGGGGGTGAGCCCGTCGCGGCCGAAGACCCGCGCAAAGGCCGCAGGCTGGGGCTTGGGGTGATAATCGGCGTGCTCGACGCCATAGATCGCCTCGAAAAGCCCGGTCAGACCGCGCGCCGCCAGCACCTTATCGGCATAGGGCGCCGAGCCGTTGGTGAAGACGATCTTGCGCCCGGGCAGGGCACGGATCGCCGCGGCGAGATCGGGGTCGGGCGTCATGTGCGCGAAGGAAATGTCGTGGACATCGACCAGATAGGGCTCCGGATCGAGGTCGTGCTCGTGCATCAGGCCCGCGAGCGTGGTGCCGTAGAGCTGCCAGTAGTGGCTGCGCAGCCGGTCGGCCTCGGGGCGGTCCACCCCGAGCGCGCGCATCACGTAATTGGTCATCCGCTTCTCGATCTGATCGAAGAGCGCCATCTGCGGCGGATAGAGCGTGTTGTCGAGATCGAAGACCCAGGTCTCGACATGGGCGAAGCGGGCGGGGAGGTCGGGCGCGTCAGTCATGCCCAGACCCTATCCTTGCGCGCCCGGCGCGGCAACGGGGCGCGGCTGCGGGTCTCGGGGCGTCTGTCGGGGCCTGATCGCCACAGGCCGGAATGTCCGCTTGTCTCGGCGGGGGGGCTTGCCTAAGGTTTCGCGCCGGAGACCGGTCTGACGAAGCGGCCCGGATCCGAACGAGGTGCGAGATGCAAAAAGACGCCTATACGCTCATTCTCGAGGCGATCGACGCGGGGGTTTACCGTCCCGGCGACCGGCTGGTCGAATCCGAGCTGGCCGAGCGGTTCGGCGTGTCACGCACCCCGGTGCGCGAGGCGCTGCAGCGGCTCGAGACGCAGAGCATGCTCGCGCGTGACGGCCGCTCGCTCATCGTGGCCTCGCTCGATCACAACCAGCTGGCCGAGCTTTACGTGGTGCGCGCCGAGCTCGAGGCGCTGGCCGCGCGGCTCGCGGCGAAACATGCCGCCCCCGAGGAGGTGCGCGTGCTGCAGGACATGATCGACGAGGACCGCGCCGAGATCGACGATCCGCTCGCGCTGTCGCGTGCCAACAAGCGCTTCCACCGGCAGATCCATCTGGCCTCGCACAACCGCTATCTGGTGCAGCAGCTCGACCTCGTGCACCGTTCGATGGCGCTGGTGGCGACGACCTCGCTGGCCGCCGAGGGGCGCGGCGAGACGGCGCTGGCCGAGCATCAGGCGATCGTCGACGCGATCCGCGAGGGCGATGGCGAGGGCGCGGCGCAGGCGCTGCGCCGGCATATCTCCAAGGCCTTCGAGACCCGGCTCAAGCTCGATGCCACGGGCGGGCGCAAGGAGCGCGGCTGATCCCGGTCAGTCGATGAGCGGGGCGAGTGCGGTGCGCGGCGCGGGCACCTGAGCGGCCGCGGTGGCCGCCGCAATCGCCGGTACCAGATCCGAGCCTTGGGCGCCCGGCACCACATGCTGCAGCGTGTCGAAGACGCCATGCATCGTCTTGTCCCAGTAGAAGGGGCGCGTCACCACCTCGTAGATCGCCTTCCAGCCCGCGAGCGCCCCGAGCGGGAAATAGACATGCAGCGTCGGCACCCATTTCATCAGATGCCGGTGCTGTTTGCCCCGCACCGCCCAGGCGCCGACCGCGATGTTCACCAGTTCCGTCGAGATGAACAGGAACAGCACCGCATGGTGCATCATCGGCGTCAGAAGCGCGTCGATCGGATGCGGCAGGCCGAGCATCACGAGCCAGAAGCTCCACATCACCGGCGCCAGAAGATATTGCGAAAGCGAGCCGAAGATCAGGATCTGCAGCCCGATGAAACGCTTCGGCCCCAGTTCGCGCCAGAGCCGGACCGGGTCGCGCATATGCACCGCCCAGGTCATCGCATAGCCCTTGATCCAACGCGAGCGCTGCTTGACCCAAGGGAGCGCGCGGCAGTTCGCCTCTTCATGTGTCACGGTCGGGATCAGCTCGGTGCGATAGCCGTGGCGCGCCAGACGGATGCCCAGATCGGCATCCTCGGTCACGTTATGCGCATCCCACCCGCCCAACTCCTCGATCGTCTCGCGCCGGAAGAAGAGCGTCGTGCCCCCGAGCGGCACGACGAGCCCCATCCGCGCGATCCCGGGCAGCATGGCGCGGAACCATGCGGCATATTCGACGGTGAAGCAGCGCGAGAGCCAGTTGGTGCGCGGGTTGTAATAGTCGAGGATGCCCTGCAGGCAGGCCACCTCGGGCGGGGCCTCGGCGAAGCGGCGGGTGACCACATGCAATTGCTCGGGGTCGGGCTGATCCTCGGCGTCATAGATGCCCACGATCGCGCCGCGGCAGAAGTTGAGCGCATAGTTGAGCGCGCGGGGCTTGGTCTTGATCGGGCCGCGCGGCACGGTGACGGTGCGCATCCAGCGCGGCAAGCGCGCCGCGCCGAGGGTGGCGCGGGTGGTGGCGTCATCCTCTTCGACCACGAGCAGGATATCGAGCAATTCGCGCGGGTAGTTCAGCCGCCCGAGCCGCGCGACGAGGCGTTCGGCGATGTCGGTCTCGCGGAACAGCGGCACCATGATCGACACGATCGGCAGGCGGATCGGCGCCGCGGGGCCCTGCGGCAGGGCCTTGGGGTTGCGGTCGGCCAGGCGCTGGGCGCGGGCCTCGACGATCCAGGCGGTGAATTTGAGCCCGCTCGTCGCGATGAGCGTGATCAGCGCCCAGCCCATCAGCAGCGCGAAGACGAGATGCGGCGCGAGCACGAGCCCCGAGATCGAGAGCGCGATGATCCCGAAGGTGAGCCGCGAGGCGCGCGCCTCGTTGCGGTTGCGACAGCTTTCCTCGGGGTCGACCTTGGTCTCGGCGCGCCGGATCAATGCGGTCTGCCGCCCGGCGAGCAGCGCGGAATGCACGTCGCGCTCGGGGGCGAGCACCATGCGGTAGGGGCCGAGTTCTTCGGGCAGATAGGGGCGCAGGCTGGCGAAGGCCTCGGGGCGGGCGGTGGCGATCAGGGTGACGCCGCCGATCCGGCGCCAGGGCACCATCGCCTCGCGCAGGCAAAGCTCGGGGCCAAGGGCGTCGATCAGCCGGGGATCGGGACGCTCGGCGATCAGATCGACCACCGCGGCATTCCACTGGGCGGCGAGCGCCGCCATTAGATCGGCCTCGCGCACCCAGCCATGGGTGAGCAGGATGTCGCCCAGCCGCACATCCTCGCGGTTGCGCAGCGCGAGCGCCTTGATCAGATCGCCGGGCGCCAGCGCCCCGCGTTCGAGCAGGATCTGGCCCAGCGGGCGGCGGTTCGCCACGGGGGCGGGGGTGGCGGGCCCCTCGTCCTCGGCCGCATGCACGAGCCGGATCCGCCGTTTTGCCAGAAGCTCTGAAAGCGTCGTCCGTTCCGACGCCCCCGGCACCGGCCGGAGCGCAATGACCCGTCCCATCTGTCCCTCGAAAACACTGTCCCGAGGCCGACAGTGGCGGGCGGATGGTTAATGGGGCGTTAACAATACCGCTTACAACCGGAGATTTTGTTTCTCTTTTGCACTGCAACGCAAAAGGGCGGCGCAGGCGCCGCCCTCGAAGCCGGTTTCCGTCCGCCTCAGGCGGCGCGGCGCGCGCGCATCGCCTCGGCGAAGCGCTCGAAGAGGTAATAGCTGTCCTGCGGGCCCGGGCTCGCCTCGGGGTGATATTGCACCGAGAAGACCGGCCGGTCCTCGATCGCGATCCCGCAGTTCGAGCCGTCGAAGAGGCTCACATGGGTCTCGGCCACGCCCGCGGGCAGGGTCTGGCTGTCCACCGCAAAGCCGTGGTTCATCGAGGTGATCTCGACCTTGCCGGTGGTCAGATCCTTGACCGGGTGGTTCGCGCCATGGTGGCCGTGGTTCATCTTGATCGTCTTGGCACCGAGCGCCAGCGCCAGCATCTGATGCCCGAGGCAGATCCCGAAGACCGGCAGATCGGCCTTGAGCACGCCCTGGATCATCGGCACGGCATAGGCACCGGTCGCCGCCGGATCGCCCGGGCCGTTCGACAGGAACACACCCTCGGGATTGAGCGCGAGCACCTCCTCGGCGGTGGCGGTGGCGGGCAGAACGGTCACATCGCAGCCCGCCGAGGCGAGGCAGCGCAGGATGTTGCGCTTCGCGCCATAGTCGATCGCGACAACCTTGAAGCCCGCGCCCTCGCGCTTGGCATAGCCCTCGGGCCAGGCCCAACGCATCTCGTCCCAGGTGTAGCTCTGCGCGCAGGTCACATCCTTGGCGAGGTCGAGGCCCACAAGGCCCTTCCACTCGCGCGCCTTGCGCACGAGGCCCTCGATGTCGAAATTACCGTCGGGGTCATGGGCGAGGGCGACATGCGGCGCGCCCTGCTGGCGGATCGCGCGGGTCAGGCGGCGGGTGTCGATGCCACCGACGCCGATCCGGCCGCGTTTGCCGAGCCAGCTCACCAGATCCTCGGAGGCGCGCCAGTTCGAAGGTTCGGTCGGGTCCCATTTCACCACGAGGCCCGCGGCCACCGGATCGGCGGTCTCGTCATCCTCGGGGGTGACGCCGACGTTGCCGACATGCGGGAAGGTGAAGGTCACGACCTGACCAGCATAGCTCGGGTCGGTCATGATTTCCTGATAGCCGGTCATCGCAGTGTTGAAGACGAGCTCGGCGACCGTGGTACCCGTTGCGCCGAAGCCCTTGCCGTAGAAGAGCTGACCATCGGCGAGCGCGATCAACGCGGTGGGTTTTTCCGATGACTGATGGTTGACAGGCATGGCGCGACTCCCCGGGCAAAATCTGCTGGAACCTACGGGGGCGGGGCGGGGGCGTCAAGTGGCTTGGAAACTTTCTTGAATGTCAATGTTATCAATGGGTTGTGTGACTTGTGTCGGGCGGCGGCTGCGGGTATTCTGGCGCTCTGGACCAGATGGGAAGACCTCATGCAGATGCGCGAACGGATCGGCACGGCCTTGAAAGAGGCGATGAAATCCAAGGATCAGACCCGGCTCTCGACGCTGCGGCTGATCAATGCGGCGATCAAGGACCGCGAGATCGCGCTGCGTACGGCGGGCGAGGCGGTCGAGATCGGCGATGGCGAGATCCTCGCGATCATGGGCAAGATGGTCAAGCAGCGCCAGGAATCGGCGCGCGCCTATGAAGAGGGCGGGCGGCTCGAGTTGGCCGAGAAGGAACTCGCCGAGATCGGCGTGATTGAGGATTTCCTGCCCCGCCAGCTCAGCCCCGAAGAGGTCACCGAGGCGATCGGCAAGGCGATTGCCAAACTCGGCGCAAGCTCGATCCGCGACATGGGTCGGGTGATGGGCGAGCTGAAGGCGAAATACACCGGTCAGATGGATTTCGGCGCGGTCGGACCGATGGTCAAGGACCGTCTGGGCTGAGAGCGCGCAGGGGGCTGCGCGCCCCCTCTTTGGCTGACGCCAAATTCACCCTGCGGGATATTTTTGAACAGTTGAGGGAGGGGCGCCGCGCTTTTCCCTTCAACCTGATCGAAATATCCCGGGGTGAGCCCGGAACGGGCGAGGGGCAGAGCCCCTAATCCGCACCGATCGTCCGCAGCGCCGCCAGTTTATCGGACAAGTCCTCCCGCAGGCGCCGCCGCTCCTCGGGGGTGAGGCAGCGGCCGAGTTCGACGATGCGCGGCCCGCCTTCGAGCACGAGATAATCGGCCACTGGTCCCTGCGAAATCAGCCGCGGTTGCACCCAATAGGGATTGGCAGTCCAGATCTGCGGCTTGCGTCCCGGCGCCTGATGTTCGAGCGTGATTTCGCCCGGTCCGAGGCGCAGCTCTTCGGTGAGCATGCCGGTGCGGTAGCTGTGACCAAGTGCCGCCCATACCGCCCAGAGCGTGCCGAGGAAGAAGGGTAAAAGCCCCCAGAGCACGACCGAGCCGAGCACCGCCAGAAGCGGCAGCGCGAGTGCCAGTGCCGTCGCCGCAATGAACAGCACGAAGCCGCGCCGGGGCAGTGAGCGGAACGGCCGGATGGTCAATAGCCAGACGGCCCCGGATTGCTCCGGGGCCGCCTCGAGTTTGGTCCAGGCGTAGGGCATCGGATCAATGCGCGTGGCTGTGATCCCAGTCTTCCCGCTTGGGCAGCTGTTCGAACGTATGCTCGGGCGGCGGGCTGGGCAGGGTCCATTCCAGCGTATCGGCATATTCGTTCCAGTAGTTCTTCTCGGTCACCTTCTTGCCGAAGAAGAGCGTGTAGAACACCACCCCGATGAAGAAGACGAAGGAGGCGAAGCTGATGAAGGCGCCGATGGAGCTCACGAAGTTCCAGGTGGCGAAGGCCTCGGGATAGTCGATATAGCGCCGCGGCATCCCCTGCCGGCCAAGGAAGTGCTGCGGGAAGAAGATCAGGTTCGAGCCGATGAACATCGCCCAGAAATGCAGCTTGCCCGCCCATTCCGGATATTGCCGGCCCGACATCTTGCCGATCCAGAAATAGATCCCGGCAAATATCGCGAAGACCGCGCCGAGGCTCATCACGTAGTGGAAATGCGCCACCACGTAATAGGTGTCGTGATAGACCCGGTCGAGCGGCGCCTGGCTCAGCACCACGCCGGTCACGCCGCCGATAGTGAAGAGGAACAGGAAGCCGAAGGCCCAGAGCATCGGCGTCTTGAACTCGATCGAGCCGCCCCACATCGTCGCGATCCAGCTAAACACCTTCACGCCCGTGGGCACCGCGATGACCATGGTCGCCAGCATGAAATAGCTCTGCTGCGTCAGGCTGAGGCCCACGGTGTACATATGGTGCGCCCAGACGACGAAGCCCAGCACCCCGATCGCCACCATAGCATAGACCATCGGCAGATAGCCGAAGATCGGCTTCTTCGAGAAGGTCGCGATCACATGGCTGATGATGCCGAAGCCCGGCAGGATGATGATATAGACCTCGGGGTGACCGAAGAACCACAGAATGTGCTGATAGAGGATCGGGTCACCGCCGCCGGCCGGATCGAAGAAGGTCGTGCCGAAGTTACGGTCCATCAGAAGCATGGTGATCGCGCCGGCCAGAACCGGCAGGCTGAGCAGGATCAGCCACGAAGTCACGAAGATCGACCAGCCGAAGAGCGGCACCTTGTGCAGAGTCATCCCCGGCGCGCGCATGTTCAGGAAGGTGGTGATCATGTTGATCGCGCCGAGGATCGAGCTGGCGCCCGAGACATGGACCGCGAAGATCGCCAGATCCATCGCATAGCCGTCTTCGTTGGTGGACAGCGGCGGATAAAGCACCCAACCCACCCCCGCACCATGTCCGCCCCCGCCACCCGGTGCAAAGAGCGAGGCAATGCCGAGCGCGACGCCGGCGACGTAGAGCCAGTAGCTGAGGTTGTTCAGCCGCGGAAAGGCCATGTCCGGCGCACCGATATGCAGCGGCATGAAATAATTGCCAAAGCCGCCAAACAGCGCCGGGATCACCACGAAGAACATCATCAGCACGCCGTGATAGGTGATCATCACGTTCCACAGATGGCCGTCCGGGGTGCAGTCGCTGCTGGCATCGGCGATCAGCCGTGCGCCTTCCTGGCACATGTATTGCACGCCCGGATGCATCAGCTCGAGCCGCATGTAGACCGTGAACATCACCGAGATGAGCCCGACGGCCCCCGCGGTGAAGAGATAGAGAATTCCGATATCCTTGTGGTTGGTGGACATGAACCAGCGGGTAAAGAACCCGCGGGCCTCATGCGCACCGCCGTGAACGGCTGCGTCCGCCATGCTGATCTCCCTCTTTCGCGGCCCCGGTATCTCCCGTTCCCGAGACTGCGCACCGCCAAGCGTAAGACGCATTTTTCGCTGCGTCCACGATTTCGGCGCTCTGCATGTGAAAAAATGTCGCAGGATGGCGGGGCTGAGGCGCAGAAGGTAAGGGGCTCTGCCCCTCTTTGCCTTCGGCAAATTCTCCCCGGGATATTTGGATCAGGTTGAAAGGAGCAAAGCCGCGTGCCTTCAACCTGACGAAAATATCCCGGGGTGAGCCCCGCAGGGGCGAGGGGCAGAGCCCCTTGGCGCCGCAAGCCCCAAGCACGACCGCCGGGCGCATAGCGAAAGGCCCGGCCGGATCGCTCCGGCCGGGCCCTGACTGCCGTGGTGGGGCAGATTACTTGAAGGTCGCGAGATAGGCCGCGACGTCTTCGCCGCCCTTGGCGAGCTTGAAGGTCATCTTCGATTTGCCTTCGCCGCCATGGGTGTCGATGAATTTGGTCGGGTCGACGACATATTCGGTGATCAGGGCTTCGTCCCAGACGAGGCCCGACTCGCCGGCTTTCATGATGCCGTCGCCGTATTTGAAGTCGGGGTAGGTCGCGGCCGCGCGGCCGACGACGCCGTAGAGGTTCGGGCCGACCTTGCCGCCCTTGACGATGTCGGTGCCATCGGGCGCCGTGATCGAGTGGCAGGCTTTGCATTTGGCGAAGGTTTTTTCGCCTTTCGCGGCGTCCTGGGCGAAGGACGGGGTGGCAAGAGCCAGAGCGGCGAGGGTGGCAATAAGGCTGATCTTCATCGCGTCTTCCTTGATCTCGTTTCGGCCCGGGGGTTCCGGGGATTGGCCGGGGCAACCGGGTAGCACACGCAAGTCTCGTGCGTCGACTGCTCATACCACGAGCAAAACGCCCGAGTCAGGGGTTTTTATGGCGATTTCACGGGCGGCCCGTGAATTTAGCCGAAAGTCTCATGGAAACTGTGACGTAATGCCGCATCCAGATCGGCCATCGTGACCGGCAATCCGAGGTCGACGAGGCTCGTGACGCCGTGATCGCGAATCCCGCAGGGCACGATACCGCCGAAATGTGACAGATCCGGTTCGACATTGATCGAGATGCCGTGAAAACTCACCCAGCGGCGCAGTTTGACCCCGATCGCGGCGATCTTGTCCTCGGGCGGCGCGCCGTCGGGGCCGAGACCTTTCTCGGGGCGGCTGACCCAGACGCCGACGCGCCCGGGCCGGATCTCGCCCTTGACGTTGAACTCGGCGAGCGTGGCGATCACCCAGGTCTCGAGCTGGCGCACGAAGCAGCGCACGTCGCGCCCGCGCTTGTTCAGATCGAGCATCACATAGACCACTCGCTGCCCGGGCCCGTGATAGGTATATTGCCCGCCGCGCCCGGCGTCATAGACCGGGAAGCGGTCGGGGTCGGTCAGATCCTCGATCCGCGCCGAGGTGCCCGCGGTGTAGAGCGGCGGATGTTCGAGAAGCCAGATCGCCTCGTCGGCCGTTCCGGCTGCGATCTCGGCGACGCGCGCCTCCATGAAGGCCAGCGCCTCGGGATAGGCCACGGGGCTATCGCTTTGAATCCATTCGACCATGGGGCGCCTCCGGCTGAACTGGCTTCGAGGTATGGGAAGAATGACCTTGCCTCAAGGGTGATTCGGGACAAGACTTTCGCGATATTGTGATCGCGCGGCTGCGAGCCGCGTCCGCCAGGGGCGGAGTTTGGGGGAAAAATGACTGTGAAATCGACCGGAAAACGGGCCGGGAAACATCTGGTAGCGGGGCTCGTCTGCCTCGGGCTGCTGGGCGGGGGCGCGGCCCCGGCGCTCGCGGGGGGCAGTGATGTCGTGGGCGGGATCATCGGCGGCATCATCGGCGGTGCGATCGTCAACGAGGCGAGCAAGCAGCGCCCGCGCACGGTCTACCGGACCGTTCCGGCCAAGCCCTCGACCAGCTCGTATCAGCGCGAGCAGAACCGCGAGGTGCAGACCTCGCTCAACTATTTCGGCTATCCGGTGGGCGCGCCTGACGGGGTGCTCGGCGCCAAGTCGCGCGCCGCGATCAGCCAGTATCAGGCGCTGCTCGGCTATCCGCCGACCGGCCAGCTCACCGAGATCGAGCGGCAGATCCTCGTGACCGCCTATCAGCGTGCGCTGATCGGCGGGCCGCAGGTGCAGCAGGTCGTCTCGGGGCCGCAAGGCATTCGGGGCATGCTGCTCAAGCAGCGTGACGAGATGATGGGCGCGGGCGGCGGCGGTGGCACCTATGCCGGCAACACCTATGGCGGCCTGCCGCCCGATGTCTCGGCCGCGGTCGAGGAGATTGCGCGCAACTCGAACGTGCAGCCCGAGCAGCTCATCCAGCGCGCGGGCTTCGTCCAGCTTGCCGACATGAACGCCGACGGGCGCACCGATTACATGATCGACACCTCGGTCACCGGCTCGGGCTTCTGGTGCAATGGCGCGGCCTGCACGGTGCAGGTCTTCGCCTCGACCCCCACGGGCTATCAGCGCAACGACTTCCAGCTCGCCGGGGCGACGCCCGCGAGCTTCTCGTGCCAGCACGGCCTGTGCCAGATCGCGGCCCCGGGGGCCGTGGCGCCGGTGCCAGCCGCGCCGATGGTGCCCGCGCCCGCGCCGGCTCTGCCGCCCGCGACGATGGCCGCGGTGCCTGCGCCGGCGATGCCGAGCTTTGCCGCAACGCCGGTCGCCACCGCACCGGCGATGCCCAATTTTGCCGCCGCCGCCGTGCCGGTTCCGGTCAGCGCCAAGGCCTATTGCGCCGGCGTCAAGGCCAAGGGCGGCGCGATGGGCGCGCCGCAGACGGTCGCGGCGCTCAGCGATCCGGCCCAGGCGCTGGGCGAGCAGTTCTGTGCCGCCGAGGCGGAGGCCACGGAGCAGGGAATTGAACTCGCCAAGGGCTTCACCGGCTTCACCCCCGAGCAGATCGCCGCGCAATGCCGCGATTTCGGCGCGCTGCTCACCGATCAGGTGGCGCTGCTCTCGACCACGCCGCGCGACGACATGATCGCCTCGGTGCAGGGCTTCATCGGCGGCACCGGCATGAGCGAGGCGCAGATGGCGGGCACCGCCAAGGTCTGCCTGTCCTCGGGCTATTCGACCGATGACATGGGCGTTGCGCTCGGCTCGGCGCTGGTGCTCGCGGGGACCGGCAATATGACCTATGCCGAATTCCTCGGTCACCATCTGGCGGGCGGCGTGGGCATCGACAAGCATCCCGAGCTGGCCGTCGACTGGTATGATCTGGCGGCGGATGCGGTTTCGATCGGGCAGACACCGGTCTTCGGTACGGGCCAGCCTGACCGCGCCGAGCTGATCCACAAGGCCGCGCTCGCGCTTTCGGGGCGCAGCGAGGTGACGCCGGCGGCGACCCCGGTGCCTGTTTCCGCACCCGCGTCGGGGCTCGCAGGCTTCGGGGCTGCAGCGGCCAAGCTGATGACCCAGCCTGCGGGCAACTGATCGGCCCTTGGCCAGTGTTTCGGGGCGGCGCGGGGCAACCGTGCCGCCTCTTTCTTTTCGGCCGCGCGGCGCACTGGGGCGGGCGTGCGACCGGGCCGCAGGGCGCGCGGGCGCCGGTCCCGCGTGACGCGCGAGAAAATTCGGGACGGGCGCAAATAGGGGCTTTTCATTCCCGAACGCCTCGGCTAAATCGCCCCTCACCAAGCCAGAACGTGCGGTTGTGGCGGAATTGGTAGACGCGCAGCGTTGAGGTCGCTGTGGGGTAACTCCCGTGGAAGTTCGAGTCTTCTCAACCGCACCATTCAAAACCCCGGGCCCTCGCCCGGGGTTTTGGCGTTTTGGGGGCTTTGATCGCGATCGGGGCATCGACAGTCGGCGCGGGCGCGGGTCGGATGCGGGCGCCAGACCAGGGGGCACACCGGCGAGCCATATCGCGGCGCCCTGTGACGCCGTGCCGCGGCAAGGCCTTGATCCGGGGCGCAATTCCGGCCCGCTCTTAACCAGATCTCAGGATTTCTGGGCCACATTTTCCGTGATGACGTGCGCATTCAAGACGCGCGCAGCACGAGGCAGCGATGGCGAGTTATTCCTACAACGGCTATTGGGGGGGCGATCTCCTGATCGAGGGCGGGGGCAGTACCCTCGTCCAGGGCTCGCAGTTCATGCTCGACCCGTCCTGGGACGTCTCGAGCGATGTGCGCCACTTCACCTTCACCGACGATGACGGCAACCTCTCGGGCGACAGCACGAACGACGAGCATGGCAACGACCCCAACCAGTTCGTCACCGTCACCGATGCCGCGGGCCAGACGCTTTACAGCGGGCAGGCCTATCTCGAGAGTGCTGCGACCTTCCACGCGCCCGATGGCTCGACGATCACGCTCTACGTGGTCGAGGTCAACGGGCAGATCGTCGGCGTCATCACCTCCGCCCCGTTGCAGCCCGGCGTCACCTATCACGTCGATCAGATCAACGACGTCACCACCGGGCCGAGTTATTCCTCGATCGGCTCGACCTATTACGATCCGGACAATCCGAACTATATCCAGGGCGGCCAATACGACGACTCGATCCAGGGCGGCACCGGCAACGACACGATTTCGGCCGGCGCGGGTCAGGACACGATCGACGGCGGCACCGGCGACGATACGATCTATTACGGCACCGGCGGCGCCACCCAATCCGAGGGGGATCTGGTCCACGGGGGCGATGGCGCCGATGTCATCGACGATGCGTCGGGGACGAGCAACACCTACAACGACACGCTCTATGGCGACGCGGGCAATGACACGATCTGGGCCGGGGGCGGCGATGATTATGTCGACGGCGGTGCCGACAACGATCAGCTCTATGGCGAGGATGGCAACGACACAATCTACGGCGGCACCGGCAACGACACGCTCTGGGGTGGGGGCGGCAACGACCTTCTGAGCGGCGACGCGGGCAATGACTCGCTTCTGGGCGACGGTGGCAACGACACGCTGCTCGGCGGCACCGGCTCGGATACCCTGCGCGGCGGCACGGGCGATGACAGCATGGCCGGCGGCGCCGACCGCGACCTCTTCGTGATGGCGGATGGCTTCGGTCATGACACGATCGACGGCGGCAGCGGTGCGGGCACCACCGAGGACGACGACTCGATCGACTTTGCTGCGCTCAGCTCGGGCATCACCGTCACCTTCACCGGCGACGAGGCCGGGACCGCGACCGATGGCACGAATACCGTCACCTTCACCGATATCGAGTCGATCGAGGGCACGAACTACGCCGACAGCATCGACGCCTCGGCCGACAGCACCGGCGTCTATCTGGGCGGTGATCTGGGCGACGACACGATCACCGGCGGTTCGGGCGGCGATACGATCGAGGGCGGGGGCGGCGCCGATACCGTCTGGGCCGGAGCGGGCGACGACTGGATCTCGGGCGGCGCGGGCGACGACACGCTGCAGGGCGCCTCGGGCAACGATACGCTCTGGGGCGGCACCGGCTCGGACGAGCTGCATGGCGGCGACGACGCCGATACCTTCACGCTGAAATCGACCGACGGGTCGGATACGATCTACGGCGGCGAAGGCGGCACCGACTGGGATGTGATCAAGCTCTCGGGGGCGGCGGCCCAGGTGACCTGGACCGGCTGGGAGAGCGGCACGATCACCTATGATGGTGGCACGACCTACAGCTATTTCTGGGAGGTCGAGCGGATCGAGGGATCGACCTACGACGACCGCTTCGACGCGACCAATGCGGGCACCGGGGTCAATGTCGACGCGGGCGCCGGCGCGGATCAGATCACCGGTTCGGCCTATGGCGACACGCTCGCAGGGGGCGACGGTGCCGATACGATCGCGGGCGGCGCTGGCGACGACGTCATCGACGGCGGCACGGGCGACGACAGCCTCTCGGGGGGCGCGGGCTCGGACACGCTGACCGGTGGGGCAGGGGCCGATCACTTCGTCCTGACCGATCTCGATGGCGCCGATTTCGTCACCGATTTCGACATGACTGTGGTGAACGGCGCGACCACCGACCAACTCGACGTCAGCGACCTGCACGATGGCGAGGGCAATCCGGTCAATGCCTGGGATGTGAGTGTCAGCGACGACGGCGCAGGCAATGCCGTGCTGACCTTCCCGGGCGGCGAGAGCCTGACCCTGATCGGTGTCGCGCCCGCGCAGGTCCAGACCGCGCCGCAGCTCTATGCGATGGGCATTCCCTGTTTCGTCGCGGGAACCCGGATCGCAACGCCGCGCGGCCCGGTCGCGGTCGAGCGTCTTGCGCCGGGTGATCTCGTGAACTGTCGCGACGGGCCGCCGCAACCGGTGCTGTGGACGGGGCACCGCCGGGTGAGTGCGGCGCAGATGCGCGCCGATCCCCGGCTCTGTCCGATCGAGTTTCGCGCCGGGGCGCTGGGCAATGACAGGGCCCTGCGCCTGTCGGCGCAACATTGCGTTTTCGTGCCCGGCGGGGGCGATCGCCGCGCCGGGGTATCCGGCGCGGCCTCTTCCGTGGCCCCCTCCCTCGCTGGCCCGATGGCCGGCGGCGAGGCTGCGTCGGGCGCCGGGGCGCTGGTGCGCGCGGCCCATATGGCGGCCTGCGGATGGGGCGGCGCGCGGCGCATGACGGGCGCGCGCGGGGCGGAGTTTCACCATCTTCTGTTGCCGCGTCACGGGCTGATCCTGGCCGAAGGCGCCTGGGTCGAGAGTTTCTGGCCGGGCCGACAGGCGCTCGGGGCGCTCGCCCCGGTCGACCGATTCGCGCTGATTCGCGCGATTCCCGCCCTCGCGGGGGTGATCTGGGGGCAGGGCGGCCCCGAGGCGCATTATGCCGCACGGGTCCGGCCCGTCTTGCCCAAGCGTCAAATCGGTCGTTCTGCATGTGCAAACTGGTCGCGCTTACTGCAACAGGCGCCGTTTTCTGACGGTTTTGCGACAGAAAGGATGGCCCCCTAGAGAGGCCTGAACGGCGTCCGAATTGCGGGTTGAAATCGCGTCCTCCGCTTGCTTTAGTTCGGGTCACGGGAGCTAACGACAAAAACACGACGGGGAGCCCGATTTGACTGATGCTGTAACCGACGAGGGATTCGTCGTCTTCGACCACGTGCAAAAAAGCTACGATGGCGAAACTCTGGTCGTGAAGGACCTCAATCTTTCGCTGCCCAAGGGGGAATTCCTGACCATGCTCGGCCCCTCGGGGTCCGGCAAGACCACCTGCCTGATGATGCTCGCAGGTTTCGAGACCGCCACCCATGGCGAGATCCGCCTCAACGGCACGAACATCAACAACACGCCGCCGCACAAGCGCGGCATCGGCATGGTGTTCCAGAATTACGCGCTTTTCCCGCATATGACCGTGGCCGAGAACCTCTCGTTCCCGCTCGAGGTGCGCGGGATGGGCAAGTCCGAGCGCGAGGCCAAGGTGATGCGCGCGCTCGACATGGTGCAGATGGGCAAGTTCGCCAGCCGCCGCCCCGCGCAGATGTCGGGCGGTCAGCAACAGCGGATCGCGCTCGCCCGCGCGCTGGTCTTCGATCCCGAACTGGTGCTGATGGACGAGCCGCTCGGCGCGCTCGACAAGCAGCTGCGCGAGCATATGCAATTCGAGATCAAGGCGCTCCATGACCGTCTGGGCATCACGGTGGTCTACGTCACCCACGATCAGGGCGAGGCGCTGACCATGTCGGACCGCGTGGCGGTGTTCAACGATGGCCGCATCCAGCAGCTGGCGCCGCCCGATGAGCTTTACGAGCGGCCCAAGAACAGCTTCGTCGCCCAGTTCATCGGCGAGAACAACAAGCTGCCGGGCACGGTCGAGCAATATGACAACGAAAAGTGTCTCGTGCGGCTTGCCACCGGCGAGCTGATCGACGCGACGCCCGTCAACATCCGCAAGGCCGGGCAACAGACGCTCGTCTCGATCCGCCCCGAACGGGTCGAATTCAAGCCCGAGATGATGCCCCCGGGCGCCCATATGATCGACGCCGAAGTGCTCGAGGTGGTCTATATGGGCGACATCTTCCGCACCCGGATGCGGGTCGCCGGCAGCGAGGATTTCGTGATGAAGTCGCGCAACACGCTGGGTCAGACGCGCCTCAAGGCGGGCGAGAAGCTCAAGATCGGCTGGCATCCGCAGGACGCGCGCGCCCTCGACCCGGCGTAATCCGGGGCGGGATCGGGGGCCGCCTGGCGGCTCCCGCAGTGAGGAAACGGGTCAGGCGGCCCCGCCTGCCCGGATGCATATCAAAGACAAGACGGCCCGACCCAAGACGGCCCGAAAATCAATCAACCAAGACCAACTGGGAGTGTCACATGAAGAAACTGCTGATCCTGAGCACCGCGCTGGTGGGGACGGGCTTTGCCGCCTCGGCCGCCGAGCTCAACATCGTCTCCTGGGGCGGTGCCTATACCGTTTCCCAGGTCGAGGCCTATCACAAGCCCTTCACCGAAATGACCGGCGTCAAGATCAACTCGATCGACGCCGACAACCCGGCGAGCCCGCTCAAGGCGCAGGCCGAGGCCGGCAACGTCTCGATCGACCTCGCCGACGTCGAGCTCTCGGATGCGATCCGTCTGTGCGACGAGGGCCTGCTCGAGGAAATCGACCCGGCGATCCTGCCGCCCGCGCCCGATGGCACCCCGGCGACCGAGGACTTCGTTCCGGGCGCGATCCAGGACTGCGCCGTGGCGAACATCGTCTGGGGCACGGTCATCGCCTTCGACAAGACGAAATTCCCCGATGCGCCGCCCTCGACGCTCGCCGATTTCTTCGACCTCGAGAAATATCCGGGCAAGCGCGGCCTGCTGAAATCGGCCAAGCGCACGCTCGAGATGGCGCTCGTGGCCGATGGCGTGCCCGCCGATCAGGTCTATGAAGTGCTCGGCACCGACGAAGGCGTCGCCCGTGCGCTCGCCAAACTCGACACGATCAAGGGTTCGGTCGTGTGGTGGGAAGCCGGCGCGCAACCGCCGCAACTGCTCGCCGATGGCGAAGTGGTCATGACCACCGGCTACAACGGCCGCTTCTTCGCCGCCGAAGTCGGCGAGGGCAAGCCCTTCGGCACGATCTGGGACGGCGAATACATGGATTATGACCTCTGGGTCATTCCGAAAGGCGCCCCGAACAAAGAAGACGCGATGAAGTTCCTCGCCTTCTCGACCGACACCCAGCGCCTCGCCGATCAGGCGAAATGGATCGCCTATGGCCCGGCGCGCAAATCGTCCTCGGCCCTCGTCAGCCTCTATCAGGACGGCAAGACCGAGATGGCGCCCTACATGCCCACCAACCCGGACAACATGATCAACCCGATCTGGACCGATCCGACCTTCTGGGCCGACCATGACGTCGAGCTGAGCGAAAAGTTCAACGCCTGGCTCGCGAGCTGATCCAAGCTCCCCGAGGCGGCCCGATCGCGGGCCGCCTCTCTCTCGCCACCTGATCCGCGGGCCTCGGGCCCGGCGGCAGGGGCGTCATTCCCGGCCCGACCCAGTCTTTCGAGGGGAACCGAATGACCGACGCAACCGCCCAACTTACGACCGCCCCCCTTACCACGGCGGACGGCAAGCCGCTCAAGGCTGCGCTCGCGGCCTCGCTCGCCACGCGCCGCCGCCGCGCGCTCCTGCTCGTTGCGCCGCTCTTTCTGTTCATCTTCATCAGCTTCATCGTCCCGATCGGGCAGATGCTGTTCCAGTCGATCTACAACGACACGTTCAGCGCCAATGCGCCGGCCTTGCGGCAGTGGTTCTCCGAGCATCCCAAGGGCGCCGAGATCGACGAGAGCGCCTATGCCGCGCTGGCCGCGGACCTCGTGAAGATGAAGGAAGACAAGACCGCGGGCGTCGCTGGCACGCGGATCAACTACGATGTCTCGGGTACCCGCTCGCTCTTCACCGGCACGGCGCGGGGCGCCAACAAGCTCGAGGCGCCGTTCAAGGAGGCGCTGATTGCGGCCGACAAGAAATGGGCCGATCCGATTATCTGGCGCGCGATGCGCTCGGCCTCGAACCCCTGGACGATCGACTTCTATCTCGCCGCGAACGATTTCACCCGCGATGACACCGGCTCCATCGTCGGCGTGGCCGAGGGGCAGGCGATCTACAAGACACTGTTCTGGCGCACGCTGGTGATGTCGGTCGAGATCACCGCGATCTGCCTGCTGCTCGGCTTCCCGATCGCGCATCTTCTGGCCACGCTGCCGATGCGCAAGGCGATGCTCCTGATGATCCTCGTGCTGCTGCCGTTCTGGACCTCGCTTCTGGTGCGCACCACCTCGTGGATGGTGCTGCTGCAATCGCAAGGCGTGCTCAACGACCTGATGGTCTGGCTCGGGATCATCGGCGACGATGGCCGCATCCAGATGATGTATAACGAGACCGGCACGATCGTCGCGATGACGCATATCCTGCTTCCGTTCACGATCCTGCCGCTCTATTCGGTGATGAAGACGATCCCGCCGAGCTACGTCCGCGCCGCGCGCAGCCTTGGCGCGACGAGCTGGACCGCCTTCCGCCGGGTCTATCTGCCGCAGACGCTTCCGGGCATCGGGGCAGGGGGGCTCTTGGTCTTCATTCTGGCGATGGGTTATTACATCACCCCCGCCCTCGTCGGTGGCGCCGACGGGCAGATGATCTCGAACATGATCGCCTTCCACATGCAGAAGTCGCTCAACTGGTCGCTCGCCGCCGCGCTCGCCGCGCAGCTCCTCGCGATCGTGATGATCTTCTTCTGGATCTACGACAAGCTCGTCGGCATCGACAAGATGAAGCTGGGCTAAGGAGAGAGACCCATGGCATTGCCCACCTATGCAAGCCCGCTCGAACGCGCTTGGCGCCTCACCTATCTGGTGATCTGTGCGCTGATCTTCATCTTCCTGATCGCGCCGATCCTCGTGGTGATCCCGCTCAGCTTCAACGCCGAGCCCTATTTCACCTTCACCGAGAAGATGCTGACCTTCGACCCCGAAGGCTATTCGATACGCTGGTATGACAAGCTCATCACCTTCGGCATGCAGGAGCCCGAGGCCGAACGCGGCTTCGCCTTCTGGAAGGATTTCTGGCAGAATGCGACCTGGATGCAGGTGACCAAGAACTCGATCATCATCGGCTTCTTCGCGACGATCCTGTCGACCGCGCTCGGCACGGTGGCGGCGCTCGGCCTGACCCGGCCGGAAATGCCCTTCCGCAAGCAGATCATGGCGGTGCTGATCTCGCCGATGATCGTGCCGATCATCATTTCGGCGACGGGGATGTTCTTCTTCTACAGCTGGGTGCGGGTGCCGATGCTCAGCTTCGAGAATGGCGTTCACATCGAGATGTCGCGGCTTGCGGGCTCCTATGCGGGGATCATCCTGGCCCATGCCGCGCTTGGCATTCCCTTCGTGATCATCACGGTGACGGCCACCCTCTATGGCTTCGATCAGTCGCTGGTGCGCGCCGCGGCCTCGCTGGGCGCCAATCCGCGCACGGCCTTCTTCAAGGTGCAGATGCCGCTGATCATGCCGGGTGTGGTCTCGGGCGGGCTTTTTGCCTTCGTGACCTCCTTCGACGAGGTGGTGGCGGTGCTCTTTATCGCCGATCACAGCCAGCAGACGATCCCGCGGCAGATGTGGAACGGTATCCGCGAACAGATCAGCCCGGCGATCCTCGCGGTGGCGACGATCCTCGTGGTGATCTCGATCGCGCTGCTGACCACGGTGGAACTGCTGCGCCGCCGCTCGGAACGGCTGCGGGGCATGACGCCGCAGTAAGTGGGTCAACCCTTCGGGACGAAACAGAGAGGGGGGCTTTGCCCCCCTCTTTCGCTTTCAGCGAAATTCACCCCCCAGAGTATTTCGACCAAGAAAAACCGGGGGCTCAAGGGCTGTCGATGATCAGCGCGCGTCCCGGGATGTGCCGGACGGGCAGCGTCGTGGGGTCGAAGTCTTCGAGGCAGCGCAGGTTCACCGCCCAGCCGGTGAACGGCTCCACCCCGGCGGTGCGTTCCGCCGCGGTGGGCTGGCTCGGCTTGCGAAAGGGGAGGACGCCGCAGGTCGGACAGAAATAGTCGATGGCCGTCCCCGAGCCCCAGCGATAGGTCGAGAGCGCCGCGATCGGTGTCAGCAGGCGGAAGTCTTCGTCGGCGACCCGGAAGATCAGCGCGCCGCGTTTCGAACAGATCGAGCAATCGCAGACCCGCGCGTGATCTATCTCGGCGTCGATCTCGAAGCGCACGGCACCGCAATGACAGGAGCCGCTGTAGGTCTTGAGCATCGGCGGG
>QKJR01000016.1 GCA_003249215.1 Rhodobacterales bacterium | reverse complement strand
GCCCCGGCGGCGAAGGTGCCGCAGCGCAGCTTGGGCCCCTGAAGGTCGGCGAGAATGGCGATCGGGCGGTCGAGCTCGCGCTCGATCCGGCGAATGATGTCATGCCGTTGGCGATGTTCTTCCTGGGTGCCGTGCGACATGTTGATGCGAAACACGTCGGCCCCAGCCTCGAACAGCGCGCGGATCATCTCGTAGCTGTTCGACGCGGGCCCGAGGGTCGCGACGATCTTCACGTTACGGCGGCGTTGCATGGGAAATGTCCTTGTTTGCGATAACAGGATTTCACGGGCTCTATGCCGCAATTCCCCGGCGGTCGCAACTGGCGCTTTCCCCCGGACCGGGCTAGAAGCGGAACAAACAACGTTCTGCCCATGACTTACCTGCCTTTTCACATCTTTGGTGAAGATCGCGCCTCGCGCTGGCTGATCACCTGTGATCACGCTGCCAATACCGTGCCCGAAACGGTGAATGGCGGCGACCTTGGCCTGCCGGCCGAAGACATGGCCCGCCATATCGCCTGGGACCCGGGCGCGGCCGGCGTGTCGATCGCGCTGGCCGAGCGGCTCGGCGCGCCGGCGGTGCTGTCGAATTTCTCGCGTCTGGTGATCGACCCGAACCGGGGCGAGGACGATCCGACGCTGGTGATGCAGCTCTATGACGGCACGGTGATCCCGGCCAACCGGCATCTCGATGCCGAAGAGGTCGAGCGCCGGCTCGCGGCCTTCTACCGGCCCTATCACGGCGCGGTGGCGCGGCTCGCGGCGCGGCGCGAGGATAGCGTCTATGCCGCGATCCACAGTTTCACGCCGCAGCTGCGCGGCCGCGATCCGCGGCCCTGGCATATCGGCGTGCTCTACGGCAAGGACAGCCGTTTCGCCCTGCCGCTTCTGCGCCGGCTGCGCGAGGAGGCGGACCTTTGTGTCGGCGAGAACGAGCCCTATGGCGGCCATCTCGAAGGCGATTCCGTCGATCGTCACGCGATCGCGCCGGGCCGGCCCAATGTGCTGATCGAGATCCGCAACGATCTGATCGAGACCGATGCCCAGCAGGTGGCCTGGGCCGAGAGGCTTGCGCCGATCTTCGAAGAAGTGCTTTCCTCGTCGCAACTCTGAGGAGCGCACATGGATATCGACGAACAGACCCGGATCGAACTCGAAGCCGCCGCCTTCCGCCGGCTGCGCCAGCATCTGATGCAGGACCGGCCCGATGTGCAGAACATCGACCTGATGAATCTCGCGGGGTTCTGCCGCAATTGCCTGTCGCGCTGGTATCAGGAGGCCGCCAACGAACGCGGCATCCCGATGACCAAGGAGGAGGGGCGCGAAGCCTTCTACGGCATGCCCTACGACGATTGGCGGGCGCAGAACCAGACCGAGGCCAGCGCCGAGAAGAAGGCCGAGTTCGACGTGGCCTTCAAGGAGAACGTGCTGAAGGCGCCGCGCTGAGCCCGGCGTCGAACGGCGCTGCGGGCGCCCGGCCGCAATAGCCCGGCAAGACCAGCGCGTATCGCGTGTAGCGGCGCAGAAGCAGCCTGTGTTCGGCGATGCAGACCTGCGCGCCCGGCGCGGTGCGGATCATCCAGTCCGAGGTGCGCAGAAGCCGGGTCCGTTCGCCGAGATCGACCAGCACGGCGCGCGCCGCCATGTCCTGGCCGGCGATCTGGCTCACCGCGATCACCGGCACCCGGCGATAGCTGACCGAGACGACCTGATCGAAGCGCAGCAGACCGACGCCGGCGACGAGCACCATCGCCACCAGCATCTCGGCCAGCCAATGCCGGCGCAGCCAATTTCCCAAGGCGTCGAGCCCGTCCATCTGCTACCTTTCCCTGCAAGGTCGGTTTGTCCGGCGTTGCGGGCCCGCATATGGCGACATGAGGGCGCTTTGCTGGCGGCCACTCGTGCGCAGTTGCACAATCTCTGTTCGATTCCCGGTGTTTTCGTGCGGGAGCGCAGAGGCTAGATTGGCGGCAACAGAGATTGGAGATCAGCTATGACTCGCATGCCCACCTATTACATCTCGCACGGCGGCGGCCCCTGGCCGTGGATTCCGGATATGCGGAAGGCCTTCGCCAAGCTCGAAACCTCGCTCGCCGCGATGCCGGGACAATTGCCCGAGCCGCCGAAGGCGATCCTGATGGTCTCGGGCCATTGGGAGGCCAAGAACGTGCAGGTGATGCATTCCGCCAAGCCGCCGATGGTCTATGATTATTACGGCTTCCCGGCGCATACCTACGACATCGTCTATCCGGCGCCCGGCGCCCCGGATCTGGCGGAAAAGACCGCCGATCTGTTGCGCGACGCGGGCATCCCGGTGGGGCTCAACGATACCCAGGGCTATGACCACGGCGCCTTCGTGCCGGCCTATGCGATGTATCCCAAGGCCAAGGTGCCGATGTATCAGGTCTCGATGCTGGCGAATTACGATCCGGCCAAGCATTTCGCGATCGGCCGGGCGCTGGCGCCGCTGCGCGACGAGGGCGTGCTGATCCTGGGCTCCGGGCTCAGCTACCACAACCTGCGCGCCTTCGGGCCGGGGGCGAAAGTGCCGTCGACGCAATTCGACAGCTGGCTCAACAAGGTGCTGGCCCTGCCGCCGGCCGAGCGTGAAGCCGCGCTGATGGATTGGGAAAAGGCGCCGTCGGCCCGGGTCGCCCATGCCCGCGAGGATCACCTCGTGCCGCTCTTCGTCGCGCTGGGCGCGGCGGCCGAGGGCAAGCCGACGCGGACCTATCACGAAGAGAACATCTTCGGCGGGGTCACCGCGTCGAGCTGGCGCTTCGACTGACCCGAGACCACTCACGAAACGAAAAGGCCGCGCTCTCGGGCGCGGCCTTTGCTTTGGTCGGGAGGCGGCTCAATAGACGTCGCCGTCCTTCACGCGCTTGGAGAATTCCGTCTCTTCGCCGGCGGCGAGTTGCTTGGCCTGCGCCACCCAATGGTCGCGGGTCACCCGGCCCTTGAAGCCCTCGAGATTGGCGTCGACCCAGGCGACTTCCTGATCGCTCCAGGCGGCGATCTGGTCGAAATGCCAGAAGCCGAGCTGGTGGCAGAGCGCTTCGAGCTTGGGACCGACGCCCTTGATCTGTTTCAGGTCGTCGCCCTTGCCGTCGCGCGGCGCGGCGAGCGTCGTGGGTTTCACGCCCTCGTCGGTGCCCTCGGCCACGCCGTCACCGTCGAAATCGCTGGCCGCCGCCAGTTCGGCCTCGAGCTGGGCGAGCCGGGCGCTGGTCTGGGCCATCGACTCGCGGCATTTGGCGAGCTCGGCCGTCGCATCGCTGTCGACGGCATCCGGCCCCGGCTTGCGCCGCGCCCAGATCAGCCAGCCCACGAAGAGCCCCAGCACGGCGGCGAGGATGATGAGCATCATCATCTCGGTGATCAGAAATCCCCATTCCTGGAACATTCTTCGGTCTCCTCAGCGGCTCACGGCCATTCGAAGGAGGTGCGCCGGTTCTGCGCCCGGCCTTCCTCGGTGTCATTGTCGGCGACGGGCTCGGTCTCGCCATAGCCCATCGGTTCCATCCTCTCGGCCGGCACGCCGCGCTGGGCGAGCGCGTCGCGCACCGCTTCGGCCCGGGCCATCGACAGGGTCATGTTGGCCGCGTCGTCGCCCTGGGCATCGGTGTGGCCGCCGATCACCACATTCATCCCGGCATCGGCCGTGCAATGCAGGATGATCCCCGCGACGTCGTTGACCACGCCGAGCGAGACGGGATCGAGCGCGGCCGAGCCGGTGACGAAGAGGATCGGCGTATCGGCGACGGCAGCGCGCGCCGCTTCGGTGCAGGCGGGCTTGGTCGCGTCGAAATCGGGCACCGCCAGCCAGAAGCCGGCATGGGCCTCTTCGCGCTTGCCGGTGGCGGCGTTGATCCGGGTGGCCCCATCGGCCGGCGCGGCGCCCGGGTTGATCGTGACCTTGTCGGCGCCCAGCGCGCTGGCGGCCTGCGTGGCGATCGTCGCCGGGTCGAGCCCGGGCAGCGCCTCGCCGACCAGCGTCAGCCCATCGGCATTGCCGGTGATCTGCGCCCGGTC
>QKJR01000011.1 GCA_003249215.1 Rhodobacterales bacterium | reverse complement strand
CCAGCCGCGCGAGCCGCCCTTCCAGTCGCCTTCGTTGGCGGTGGCGAAATGGTCGGCATCGACCCATTTCACCGCATCGGGTTCGCGCGGGATGTCCGTCAGGCTGCCGGTGAAGTCGAGCTTGCCGTCCTTCTTGATGTCGACGCCGTCAAGGCTGACGGTGCCGGCCGAGAAGTGGCTGGCCACAGCGCCATCAGCACCGACCACGACCATCTCGTTGTTTTCCTGCATCGTCATGACGATCTCGCCCGCGGCGTTCACGTCGACGAATTCGGGCTCCGGATCTTCGCCGAAAACTGCGGCAAGGCCGGTCACATCGATCTTCTGCAGCGCGCCGCAGTCAACCACACCATCCTTGAGCGGCAGCTTCACGAGGTAGCCCGCCGGCATCTGCGGCAGACCACCGTCGCCCAGATCTTCGTCACGCTCGTTCTCGATGGCGATAGCGAGGAAGCTGCCGTCCTTGGCGCGCGCGACCGAGTCCGGTTGACCGCCAAGCTCACAGCTCGCCACTTCGGCCTTGGTGCCCATGTCGAGGGTCACGAGCTTGCCCGAGGTGTTCACGTAATCCGCCGAAGTGTTGACGGCGACATAGGCGGTGGTGCCCAGCACGGCAACCGAGGTCGGCTCACCGCCCATGTCGATGCGGCCGAGCCCCTTGGGCGCCGCCGGATCGGTGATGTCGATCAGCCCGACCGAGCCCGACGGGCTGTCGGTATAGATCAGCGTCATCCCGTCTTCCGAAGCAGCGATGATCTCGGCCGAGGTCTCTCCGGCCTTGTCGGCGCCTTCGGGGGTGTTGTCGGCCACGGCAAAGGCGGCGATGCGGTTGAAGTTCATCTCGGCCGCGGCGGGCAAAGCGGTGGTCAGGGCGAGCATCGCCCCGATCGACAGGCGCAGGATCATCGGTTTCTCCCGGGTTCACGTTCGCGAGAGCCATGAGCGCTGGGCGTAACAGCGGTGCGAACACCAGATGACGTTTTGATGACCGGCGCAGAGAAAGGGGGCGCTGCCCCCTCGGACTGCGTCCTCACCCCCGGGATATTTGGATCAGGTTGAAAGTACGAACTTTTGCCCTTCAACCTGACGGAAATATCCTCGGGGGGTGAATTCGGCGCGAGCCGGAGAGGGGGGCGGAAAGCCCCCCTGCCCGCTCAGCCAACCACGTTGAACGCCGGGCCATAGGGATATTTGGTGATATCCTCGGCGCCGTCCTCGCCGATCACCAGAATATCATGCTCGCGGTAGCCACCCGCGCCGGGCAGGCCCTCGGGCAGCGTCAGCATCGGCTCCATCGAGATCACCATGCCGGGTTCGAGCACCGTGTCGATATCCTCGCGCAGCTCGAGCCCCGCCTCGCGGCCGTAGTAATGGCTCAGCACGCCGAAGGAATGGCCATAGCCGAAGGTGCGGTATTGCAGCAGGTCGCGCTCGGCGAAGAAGGCGTTGACCGCGGCCGTCACCTCGTCACAGCGCGCGCCGGGCTTCAGGAGGCTCATGCCGTATTCATGCGCGGCCACGTTCGCCTCCCAGATTTTCAGGCTCGCCTCATCGACCTCGCCCACGAACATCGTGCGTTCGAGTGCGGTGTAATAGCCCGAGATCATCGGGAAGCAGTTGAGCGAGAGGATATCACCGCGCTTCAGCACCCGGCCCGTCACCGGGTTATGCGCGCCGTCGGTGTTGAGCCCCGACTGGAACCAGACCCAGGTGTCGCGATATTCGGCATCGGGGAAGCGCTTGGCGATCTCCGCCTCCATCGCGTCGCGCCCCGCCATCGCCACGTCGATCTCGCGCACGCCCTCGCGCACCGCCTCGCGGATCGCATAGCCGCCGACATCGGCCACCGCGGCGCCATGGCGGATCAGTTCGATCTCGGCGGGGGATTTCACCATCCGCTGTGCCATCGTGGCGGGGGCGATGTCCATTCCGCGTTTCGGCTTGAGGAAATGGGTGAACTTCTCGGCATTGACCATCGTCAGGTGATCGGCCTCGACGCCGACCGCGCGCCCGGTGCCGATCACATGCGCCACCGCTCGCCAGTAATTATCGCGCGCCCAGTCGGTATAGGTCAGCGCCTCGGAATGACACCGCCGCCAGGGCTGGCCCGCGTCGATGCCGGCCGAGATCACCACAGAGCGATCCTTGTTGACCACAAGGCCGTAGGGCCGGCCGAAGCTGCAATAGAGGAACCCCGAGTAATAGGCGATGTTGTGCATCGAGGTGAGCAGGCAGGCGTCGAGCCCGTGCAGCTCCATCAGCTCGCGCAGGCCCTCGAGGCGCGCATCGTATTCCTCGGGCGCGAAGGGCAGGATCGCCTTGGTGCCGTTCTCGCAGGTATAGAATTCGGGTCTTTGCATCATCGTCTCCAGAAGGGTCTCGGGACCCCGAAAGATCCCGGCGTTCAGGACGACTGCGCCGGTCCGGCGCGAGCGGCGGGCAAGGGCCCTGCGGCGACGCCATCGCCACGGCTCGCGCGCAGGATGACGCAAGGCGGGAGCGGGCGCAATCCCCGGCCGCTGCGCGAGTGGGGATGGTGGAGCCTCCGGCGGGAGTATTTTGGCCAGGAAAAGCCAAGGCGCCAAAGTGTGGGGGAACGAATGCTGCAGTGCCGCGCCCTCTTGACCGCTCGACCGCGGCGGAGGAACCTGCGCGCAATGGCGCGCTATCTCCTCATCCGATTGCTGTCTCTCGCCGCCGCGCTCGTCGTGGCCTCGGGCGTCATCTTCCTGATGATCGAGGTGACGCCCGGCGATCCGGCGCGCTTCATGCTCGGGATGAACGCCGCGCCCGAAACCGTGGCCGCACTGAGCGCGCAGCTCGGGCTCGACCGGCCGATGGGGCTGCGCTATCTCGACTGGATCGGCGGAATGATCCGCGGCGATTTCGGGCTGAGCTATACCTACAAGGTACCGGTCGCCGATCTGGTCGCGGACCGGCTCGCGCTCTCGGCGCCGCTGGCGGCATTGGCGCTCGGACTGTCCACTGCAATCGCCCTGCCTGCGGGGCTCTATGCCGCGGCACGGCGCGGGCGCTTGGGGGACGGGGCGGTCATGGGGCTCTCGCAGCTCGGGATCGCGGTCCCGAATTTCTGGTTCGCGATGCTTCTGGTCCTGGTTTGCGCTCTGCACTGGCGGCTCTTTCCGGCGGGCGGCTTTCCCGGCTGGTCCGACCCGATGGCGGGTCTGCGGGCGCTGATCCTGCCGGCGGTCGCGCTGGCGCTGCCGCAGGCGGCGATTCTGGCGCGCGTCCTGCGCTCGGCCCTGATCGAGGAGCTGGGGCGCGACTATATCCGCACCGCGCGCGCCAAGGGGGCGAGCCGCCCGCGCGCGCTCGTCCGCCATGCGCTGCGCAATGCGCTCATTCCGGTGCTGACGATCCTCGGCATGCAGTTTTCCTTCCTGCTCGCAGGCGCGATCATCATCGAGAATGTCTTCTATCTGCCCGGGCTCGGCCGGCTGATCTTTCAGGCGATCACCCAGCGCGATCTGATCGTGGTCGAGTCGGTGGTGATGCTCTTGGTCTTTGCGGTGATCGCCGTGACCTTCGTGACCGACCTCGCCTATGCCGCGGTCGATCCGCGGCTGAGGCATCGCGGATGAGGCCGGCGTTGATCCTCGGCGCGGTTCTGTCGCTCACGGCCCTCGCCGCAGCGCTCGTCTCGCTCGTCTGGACACCGTGGGATCCGACGGCAATGACGATCAGCGCCCGGCTACAGGGGCCGAGCGCCGCGCATTGGGCCGGCACCGACCATTTCGGGCGGGATATCCTGTCGATGCTGATGGCCGGAGCCCGCACCTCGCTTGCCGTGGCGCTTGTCGCCGTGGGCATCGGGGTCGGGCTCGGGGTGCCGCTCGGTCTCACAGCTGCCGCCCATCGCGGAAGCTGGCTCGATGAGCTGATCATGCGCGGCAACGACCTGATCTTCGCCTTCCCGGCACTGGTCATCGCGATCCTGATCACCGCGACCTTCGGCCCCTCGGCCACCAATGCGATCCTCGCCATCGGCATCTTCAACATTCCGGTCTTCGCCCGCGTCGCCCGCGCAGGCGCGCTCAGCCTCTGGACGCTCGATTTCATCCGCGCCGCGCGCGTCGCGGGCAAGGGCCGGGCCCGGATCAGCGCGGAACACATCCTGCCCAATATTGCGAATCTCTTGATCGTGCAGGGCACAATTCAGTTTTCCTTGGGCATTCTGGCCGAGGCGGGCCTGAGCTACGTGGGCCTCGGCGCGCAACCGCCTACGGCGAGCTGGGGCCGGATGCTGGCCGAGGCGCAGACGATGGTGACGCTCGCGCCGCATGTCGCGCTCTTTCCCGGGCTCGCCATCGTCTTCACGGTTCTCGGCCTCAACCTCCTTGGCGACGGGCTGCGTGATGCGCTCGATCCGCGGCTGCGGGGGCGGGTCACATGAGCCTGCTCGCGCTCGATGCCTTGTCGGTCCGTATCGGCGCGCGCCCGATCCTCTCCGAGGTCGCGCTGTCCCTCGCGCCCGGCGAGATCCTCGGGCTGGTGGGCGAGAGCGGCTCGGGCAAGTCGATGACCGCACTCGCGGTGATGGGGCTCCTGCCGGAGGGGGCACGGGTCACCGGCTCGGTGCGGCTCGACGGGCGCGAGGTGCTCGGCCTGCCGGAAGCCGCGCTTAATCGGATGCGTGGCGCGGAAGCCGGGATGATCTTTCAGGAGCCGATGACCGCGCTCAATCCGCTGATGAGCATCGGCGATCAGGTGGCCGAGGTGCTGCGCATCCACGGAAGGATGAGCCGCGCCGAGGCGCTGGAGGTGGCGCGCGAACGGCTCGACCGGGTGGGGCTCACCGCGCCGCGATTCCCGCTCTCGCTCTATCCACATGAGCTTTCGGGCGGGCAGCGGCAGCGCGTGGCGATCGCGCTCGCCATCGCGCTGCGCCCCAAGCTTCTGATCGCGGACGAGCCAACGACCGCGCTCGATGTCACCACGCAGGCCGAGGTTTTGCGCCTGATCGCGGGGCTCGCGCGTGACGAGGGGATGGGGCTGATGCTGATCACCCATGATCTGGCCGTGGTGGCGGGCATGGCCGATCGGGTGGCGGTAATGCAGGGCGGGCGGATCGTCGAGGCGGGCCCGACCGAAGCGCTGTTCCGCGCGCCGAAAGCCCCCTACACGCGCGATCTGCTGCGTGCCGCAACGCATCGCCCGGCCCCGCCGTCGCAAGGTGAGTATTTGAACCAAGAAAAAGACCAGCCTGCTTTTTCTTGGCAGAAATACTCGAAAAGCGACGGTTCCGCCCTGCTGACGGTCGAGACTGCGACGCGCATCTACCGCCTGCCGCGGCCCTCGCCTCTCGCCCCGCACCCGGAGTTGCGCGCCGTCGATGGCGTCAGTTTCACGCTGGACGCGGGCGAATCGCTCGGCCTTGTCGGGGAATCCGGTTGTGGGAAATCGACGCTGACGCGGGCGATCCTCGGGCTCGATCCGCTGCAGGGTGGGGCGATCCGGCTCGGCGACCATCTGGTCAGCCCCGAGATGCCACGGGCCGCGCGGGCCGATGTGCAGGTGGTGTTTCAGGATCCCTATGGCAGCTTCAACCCCCGCCAACGGGTCGAGCGGCTGGTGGCCGAGCCCTTTCATCTGACCGGGCGCCCCACCGATTGGCGCGCGCGTGTCGCGGAGGCGCTGCGCGAGGTCGGGCTCGACCCGGCGGACGGGCGGCGCTTCATCCATGAGTTTTCGGGCGGACAGCGCCAGCGCCTCGCCATCGCCCGCGCGCTGATCATCCGCCCCAAACTCATCGTGCTCGACGAGGCGGTCTCGGCGCTCGATGTGCGGGTTCGGGCGCAGGTGCTCGACCTGCTTGCTGAATTGCAGGCGCGCCACGGGCTCGCCTATCTCTTCATCTCACATGATCTCTCGGTGGTGCGCGCGGTCACCTCGCGCTGCCTGATCATGCAGGCGGGCCGGATCGTCGAGGAAGGTCCGACCGAAGCGCTCTTCACCGCACCGCACCATGAGTATACCCGCCACCTGCTGGCCGCGACGCCGCGGATCCCGGCGGGCTGGATGACCGAGGAGGAGAGCCTGTCATGAAACCCGGCCCCCGCAATCTGATCACCGATGTGCCCGGCCTGATCGTCGGCAATGCCCATGATGCGGGCCTGCGCTCGGGCGTCACGGTGCTCACCGCCGAGCGGCCCTTCACCGCGGCCGTCCATGTGATGGGCGGGGCGCCGGGCACGCGCGAGACCGATCTCCTGGCGCCCGACAAGCTCGTGCAGGAGGTCGATGCGCTGGTCCTCTCGGGCGGCTCGGCCTTCGGGCTCGATGCGGCCTCGGGCGTGGCCGAGGGGCTGCGCGCGATGGGCCGCGGCTTTGCGGTGGGCGATATTCAGGTGCCGATCGTGCCCGGGGCGATCCTCTTCGATCTCCTGAACGGTGGCGACAAGGCTTGGGCGCAGAACCCCTATGCCGGGCTCGGGCGTGCGGCGCTCTCTGCCGCCGGCGCGGAATTCGAGATCGGCACCGCAGGCGCCGGCTATGGCGCAATGACGGGGCGGCTCAAGGGCGGGCTCGGCTCGGCCTCGGCGGTTCTGGAAAGCGGCCTCACGGTGGGGGCGCTGGTGGCGGTGAATGCGCTCGGCTCGGCGACAGTGGCCGAGAGCGCGCATTTCTGGGCCGCGCCCTGGGAAATCGGGCGTGAGTTCGGGGGCTTTGGGCCCGCCCCCGCCTATCCCGCGCAGGCCGAGCCCAAACCGATGAAGCGCATGGGCGAGGCCACGACCATCGCCATCGTCGCGACCGATGCGGCCCTGACTCAGGCGCAGGCGCAGCGCATGGCGATTGCCGCGCATGACGGGATGGCGCGCGCGCTGGTGCCGAGCCACACGCCGCTTGACGGCGATCTGGTCTTTGCGGCGGCGACGGGGGCGCGCCCGTTCGCCGATCCTCTGGCCGATACTTTCGCGCTTGGCCATGCTGCGGCCGCCTGCCTTGCCCGCGCCATCGCGCGCGCCATCTATAGCGCGAGCCCCCTGCCCGGCGATCTGCAACCGTGTTGGGCCCACCACTTCGGCGGCTGAGCCCCTCGTTTTGGCAAATCCGGGTGCCGGGCTGACCATTCGGGCGGATGGACAGGCGCGCGCGCGCGTGCTTCCTTCAGTCCATGCCCAGACCCTCGGGAGGATGCCCCATGCTCGACACGAAAACCGATCTCAAATCGCTTCTGAAAGACCCCAGCCTGCTCGCCACCCGCGCCTATGTTGGCGGCGAATGGATCGACGCCGATGACGGCGCGACCTTCGAGGTGATCAACCCCGCCCGTGGCGACGTGATCTGCGCGGTGCCCGACCTCGGCCGCGCCGAGACCGCCCGCGCGATCGAGGCCGCGCGCCTTGCGATGAAGGACTGGGCCGCGCGCACCGGCAAGGAACGCGCGCAGGTGCTGCGCAAATGGTTCGAACTGATGATGGAGGCGCAGGACGATCTCGGCGCGATCCTGACCGCCGAGATGGGCAAACCGCTGCCAGAGGCCAAGGGCGAGATCGCCTATGGCGCGAGCTTTATCGAATGGTTCGGCGAAGAGGCCAAACGCATCTATGGCGAGACGATCCCGGGCCATATGCGCGACAAGCGCATTCAGGTGATCAAGCAGCCGATCGGAGTCGTGGGCTCGATCACGCCATGGAACTTCCCCAATGCGATGATCACCCGCAAATGCGGCCCCGCCTTGGCGGTCGGCTGCGGGTTTGTCGCGCGCCCGTCCGAGCTGACGCCGCTCTCGGCGCTGGCGCTGGCGGTGCTCGGTGAACGCGCGGGCCTGCCCAAGGGCATCTTCTCGGTCGTGACTTCGACAAAAGCGGCCGATATCGGTAAGGAATTCTGCGAAAACCATGCCGTGCGTAAGCTGACCTTCACCGGATCGACCGAAGTCGGCCGCATCCTGATGCGTCAGGCCGCCGATCAGGTGATGAAATGCTCGATGGAGCTCGGTGGCAACGCGCCGTTCATCGTGTTCGACGATGCCGATCTCGATGCGGCGGTCGAGGGCGCGATGATGTCCAAGTTCCGCAACAACGGTCAGACCTGCGTCTGTGCGAACCGGATCTACGTTCAGGCCGGCGTCTATGACGCCTTCGCCGCGAAACTGGCCGAGGCGGTCGCGAAGCTGAACATCGGCGACGGGCTCGAGGCCGGCACGACCACCGGGCCGCTGATTTCGGACAAGGCGGTTGCCAAGGTCGAGGACCATATCGCCGACGTTCTGGCCGGTGGCGGTCAGGTGGTCACCGGCGGCAAGCGCCATGCGCTCGGCGGCACCTTCTTCGAGCCGACCGTGCTGACCGGCGTCACGCAGGAGATGAAGGTCTCGACCGAGGAAACCTTCGGGCCCGTCGCGCCGCTCTTCAAGTTCGACACCGAGGAAGAGGTGATCGAGAAGGCGAATGCCACGATCTTCGGTCTGGCGAGCTATTTCTACGCCCAGAACATCGGCCGCATCACCCGGGTGCAGGAAGGCCTCGAATACGGGATCGTCGGCGTCAACACCGGGATCATCTCGACCGAGGTCGCGCCCTTCGGTGGGGTCAAGCAATCGGGTCTGGGCCGCGAGGGCAGCCACCACGGCACCGAGGATTACCTCGAGCTGAAATATATCTGCCTCTCGATCTGATCCCGGCATCGGGCAAGGAACCAGTTTTGATCCAATGAGCCGGGGGACCTCTCCCCGGCCTTTCAATTGCATGTATTTGCATGAATTCTACCCTTGGTGGTGAAAGACGAATCTGACATGAATCAAAGTTGAGACGGAAGTTATCCCGTTAGCTGTCCACAAACCGGGTTCAAAGGCACGGGGGACGCGCCAAGATGTGGGACATGCGATGAACGACGACAGCGAGAACGACTTCGAGGGCGAGGCGCCTCAGCTCACGCCGTCGCTCGAACTGGTTGAAGTGGTCATCGGTCTGCCCGGGGCGAGCCCGGATGACGCCCTGCGAAAACGCGAACATCTTTCGGAGATCCTCGGCTCGCTCAGCGATCCGGACTGACCGGCGCGCGGGTCAAGGCATCGGCCAAGGGGCGATCAGGCCGCTTGGTGGAGCCCCAGGATCTGAAGCACCTGCGGCCACAGCCCCTCAACCAGAGCCTCCGGCGTTTGCTCTCGAAACAGCGCGTCGCGGATCGCCCAAGTGAACAGCGCAAAGATCGACTCGGCCAATGTCTCCGCCGCAAGTCCCGGAGGAAACTCTCCCCGCGCCCGCCCCTCGTCGATCAGCCGCGCCACCGGGGCGTAGAATTCGGCGCGCGCCAGACGATTGCGGGCTTCGGTCTCCGCGCTCCAGGTCCAGGAATAGGCGTGCAGCACCCGCACCACCTGCGGATCGACCAGATCCGCATCCGCCCAGACCTGCAGCACCGCGCGCAACCGAACGAGCGACGCCCCCTCGCCCTCGGCAGCCTGGGCGGCATCGGGTAACTGGCCCGCGTTGATCTCCTCGACCAGCGCATAGAGAAGGCCCGCCTTGCCATCGAAATACGCGTTGATCAGCGAATGCGAGACCCCGGCGCGACGTCCGATCTCGGTCACGGAAACGCCCTCATAGCCCTTCTCGGCAAAGAGCGCCCGCGCCGCCTCCAGAAGGGCGGTCTTGGTCTGGGATTTCCGGGCCGTCCGCGCGGCGCGACCCTCTTCGGTATAGGCGTAGGAGCGTGTCATGGGAAATCAGTTAGATTTTTCCCTGAAAATGTCAACGACAAGTTATTGAACATCCGGGCGCCAATTCCATTTTCATTTTTCAATGACATTGTAAAAAGAAAATGAGATGCCCAGGAATTACGACGAACCGCCGCCCAGCCAAGGCTTCGATGCGCTTTTGTCCGAAGTCTACGAGCTCGCCGAGATCGTGCTCGGTGACCCCCACCGTCATGACGAACTGGCCCGCGCCCGGGCGCGCCGCAAATTGGCGGCGCTCTTGCGCTCGCTCGATGTAGCGGGGCGCGAAACATGAAGGGCCGCCCCGAAGGACGGCCCTGCAACAGGTGCGGCGGCGCCGATCAGGCGTCGTCGTCTTCGTCCTCGTCATCGCCATGCGGCAAGTTGAAGAAGCTGTCCGCATCCGAAAAGTCCTTCGGATCGGTCTTCTCTTCTTCTTCGGTCGTGCCGAGGGTGAAGTTCTCGAGGCCCGCGATCGAGGAGGGCAGGCGCGGCTCGGTGCCCATGCCGAGCGATTGCTCGGTAGACACGAGCTTGCGGCGCTCATCGTCGCTCATCACACCTTCGGCGGCGCGTTTTTTCGCGGCCTTCTGCACTTCGGCATCAAGCTCCGACTGGCGGCAGAGGCCGAGCGCGACCGGGTCGATCGCGGTCATCGCCTGGATGTTCCAATGCGTGCGCTCGCGGATCGAGGCGATCGTGGGTTTCGTGGTGCCGACGAGGCGAGCAATCTGCGCGTCGGCCAATTCCGGGTGGAATTTCACCAGCCACAGGATCGCGTTCGGACGGTCCTGACGCTTCGAAAGCGGCGTGTAGCGCGGGCCGCGGCGCTTGTCTTCGCCCACGGCGGCGGCGTTGAACTTGAGGCGCAGCTTGTAGAGCGGGTCGGCCTCGCCCTTGTCGATTTCCTTCTGGTCGAGCTGGTTCGAGGCGATCGGGTCGAAGCCCTTCACCCCGGCCGCCACATCGCCATCCGCAATGCCCTGAACCTCGAGCTCGTGCATGCCGCAGAAATCGGCGATCTGCTTGAAGGTCAGCGTCGTATTGTCCACCAGCCACACGGCGGTCGCCTTGGACATCAGGGGCTTGTTCGTCATCGGAGCCATCCTTTACACATATCTCTCCCGGGCCGAGAAATCGGTTGCGGCCTGGGCTTCCCCCCGGCCGCGGTCCATTTCTGGTGGGGAATTGGCCGTCTATATAGGCCTGAATGGGCCCGAGGGGAAGAGAAAATGAGAGTTGTGACGATTGCAGCGGTTGTGGCCCTGGCCCTCGGGGCGGCGGGGACCGCCCGGGCCGAGGGCGAGAAGGCCGGGGATTTCGATTATTACGTGCTCTCGCTGTCCTGGTCGCCGGGCTGGTGCGCCACCGATGGCGCGGGCCGCGGTGCAAGCCAGTGCGATCCGCGCAACGACGCGCATTTCGTGCTGCACGGGCTCTGGCCGCAATATGAACGCGGCTATCCGAGCTATTGCCGCACCGTCGAGCGCGATCCCTCGCGCACGCAATCGGCGGCGATGGAGGATATCATGGGTTCGGATGGCGCGGCCTGGTATCAGTGGAAGAAACACGGGCGATGCGCCGGCCTCTCGGCCGCCGACTATTACGCGACCGCCCGGGCCGCCTATCGCGCGATCACCATCCCCGAGGTCTTCACCCATCTCAACCGCGATGTGAAATTGCCTGCGGCGGTGGTCGAGGAGGCGTTCCTCGAGGCCAACCCCGGACTTGCTGCGAACGAGATCACGATCACCTGCAAGCAGGGCCGCATCCAGGAGGCGCGGATCTGCCTCACGAAAAACATGAAGCCCCGCACATGCGGGGCCGATGTCATCCGGGATTGCCGGATGCAGGATGCGTTGATGGACGCGATCCGTTAGGACCGCGCCCAACAACACTCCAGGGTCGTGTCAGATCAGGCGGCGCGCTTGCGGCGACGCACCAGACCGAAGGCACCCATTGCCGAACCGAGCAGCAGCGCGGCAGCCGGAAGCGGGACGACCGGCGGCGGGTTGTTGTCGCCAGCCTCGGTGAAGCGAACCTCGGCAACATCGAAGCCATCGCCTTCATGGCCGCTGTTCTGGAACGTCGTATCGACCAGCAGCAGGTATTGGAAGACCGCGCCGCCGACGTCGAACGAGCTGAAGCCCGTATCGTTCTGGAGCGCATAGGCCGTGCCACCCATCAGCGTGCCGATATCGTCCGTGGTGCCGACATAGGCATCCGCGAATTCCGTCCAGCCCGAGCGCTTGCCATAGGTCACTTCGATGACCGTGGTCTCGAGCGTGAAGCCCGGATCGACTTTCAGCAGCAGATAGCCACCATAACCGCCGGTGACATCGGACTCCCCGTAACCGAGCGAGAAGAAGCTGCTCGAGATACCGTCGATCGCGGCTTCGGCATCATCCCGACCAGAAATGCCGCAGACGAGCCCGGTTGCATCGCCGCCGTCACAGGACGAGCCGACCACCGAGACGGTCGCGGCCTGAACCGCCGAACTCAAGCCAAGAGCAAGGGCGCAAGCGCCCACAAATTTATAAAAGTTCATACTAGATCCCCCAGAGTGGTAACTCGTTCATGCCAACACATGACGCCTTAAAGCTACCACAATTTTGCCAAATTCGGTGTTGACAAATTGTTTCCCATTCAAGAACGGAGCAAATAAAAGTCACAAGCTACGGAAAGAAAAGGAAAAATAAATATTTTCGCTCTGAGAATATTTTTGAGCATCGGCAAAAACCAGCCACTTTTCGGCCGCAATGCGGGCGGAATACGGCGAATCATCGCACAGAAACTCGTCACTTGCCTCCGATGCAGGCAAAACCGGCCCCGATCAAAGCCCCATCGCAACGTCATCTCAAACGTCATCTCAGTCGCGTATTGCCATGCTCAAGCAGCCCAACGGCCCCTATCCACGTCGATACGGCCTCAATCCGCCGGCGGCATCCGGTCTTCGGTCATCAGCAGCTTGCGATCAGCGGCCACCTCGGGCCTGCTCTAGGGCGCGTCCGTTGCCGTGATCCAGGCCTTGGCCGCGGCGAGATCGGCGCGGGTAAAGCTGCGCACCGGGCAGGGGATCAACGGCGCGAAGAACCGCACACCCGCATTGATCCAGGCGACATCGCCGACCACCGCGACGCGCGCAAAATCGCTCAGATGCAGCAGGCCGACTTTGCTGTCCTCGAACATCGCGCCGGCGGTGAAGCCTGCGAAATCCTCACCCAAGGCATAGAGCAGCTTGAGGCGCCCCTGTGCGGCCAGCCGCGCCTCGATCGCAGGGATCAGGTCGCGGGTATAGGCGTCATGGTCGATCAGGCCGTGCGCCTCGATGGCGAGCACATCCGCGGGAAAGCCCTCGAGCAGGGTGAAACGGCCCTTGGCACTCTCGGTCATGGTCTGTCCTTTCACTTGCGGCGGGGTCAGCCCGCCAGATCGAGCACGATCTTGCCGATATGGGCGCTCGTCTCCATCCGGGCATGGGCGGCCGCGGCGTCTTCGAGCGCGAAACGGTTGTCTTGCACTACCCGCAGTTTGCCCGCCGCGATCATCGGCCAGACCTTCGCGCGCAGCTCGGCCGCGATCGCGGCCTTTGCCGCGTCGGATTGCGGGCGCAGGGTCGAGCCGGTGATCGTCAGGCGGCGTGTCATCACCTGGGCGAAGTTGATCTCGGCCTTGGGGCCACCGAGGAAGGCGATGAAAACAAGCCGCCCGTCATCGGCCATCGCCTTCAGATCACGCGCAATATAGCTGCCGCCGACCATGTCGAGGATCAGGTTGGCGCCGCCCTCGGCGCGCAGCACTTCGGTGAAATCCTCGGTCTTGTAGTTGATCGCCGTGGCCCCGAGCGCCGCGCAGGCGGCGCATTTCTCGTCCGAGCCGGCAGTCGCCCAGACCCGGGCGCCGAGCGCGCTCGCGATCTGGATCGCGGTCGTGCCGATGCCCGACGACCCGCCATGCACGAGAAAGCGCTCGCCCGCCTTGAGCCCGCCGCGCATCACCACATTCGACCAGACCGTAAAGCAGGTCTCGGGCAGGCAGGCCGCATCGCGCAGCGTGACACCGGCCGGCACCGGCAGCGCATGGGCCGCCGGGCAGGTCGCATATTCGGCATAGCCGCCGCCGGGCAAGAGCGCGCAGACCGGATCGCCGACCGCCCAGCCCGACACCCCCGGCCCGAGCGCCGCGACATGGCCCGAACATTCGAGCCCGGGCAGATCCGAGGCCCCGGGCGGCGGGTTATAGGAGCCTGCGCGCTGGAGCGCATCGGGCCGGTTCACCCCGGCAAAGGCCACCTCGATCAGGATCTCGCCCGCGCCGGGCACCGGCACCGGGCGGGTGACGGGCAGCAAAACCTCGGGTCCGCCGGGTTGCGAAATCTCGATCGCCCGCATCATCGTCGGCAGGCTCATCGCGCGGCCTCCGCATCGGCCCGACGACCCGGCATCGGCGCGGCCCCGGGCGCACGCAGCCCCGACAGGAGCCCCGGAATGAAGGGCGCCTTCATCAGCTTGCCCTTGATCTTCTCGAACTGCATCACATCCCCGATCCGGTCCTCGAGAAAGGCCCAACTCGCGGCATGGCCCTCGCTCTCGTCGCCCATCCAATAGAGCACCACCGCCGAATAGACCCCCGAGAGCGTCATCCGCTTGGTGTAATAGTTATAGTCCTCGCTGGTGTCGCCGAGCGCGCGCCAGATCGCATCGGCCGTGCCCCAGATGAGCCCCGCCCCCGTCGCCGCATTCTGCGGCAGGGCAAAGACCGCCGCGCCCCGGCGCACGAGTTCGGGATCGACCGCCTCGAGGCGCAGCCGCACCGCGCGAGCCACCCGCTCGCGATATTTCAGGGCCGGGAGATCCTCGGCCGCGAGCGCCGCCGCCATCGCGCGATCGCCTGCCCGGTGATAGTCGACCGCGAGATCCACCGCGCCGCGCGGGCAGACCACACGCGCAAGCCCCGGATCGACGCCGAGATCGGCGACGGCCGCGGCAAAGGCCGGCGCCGACCAGCCGTCAAAGGGCACATGGGGGGTGATCGCCGCGAGCAGATCCGCCCTGAACCGATCCACGTCGAGATGGTCGTTTTTCATGGCGTTTTCCTTCCTGGCCGCGCGCGACGCGGCGGTAGACAGACCGCATCTTCCCTGCTATATGGCCGCTTCCTGCACTCTGATGCAACTCTAACTTAGGAAGGTGGTGACACCACATGCAGGTCAGCGTTCGCGACAACAACGTCGAACAGGCGCTTCGTGCTCTGAAGAAGAAACTTCAGCGCGAGGGGGTTTTCCGTGAAATGAAGCTCAAGCAACATT
>QKJR01000036.1 GCA_003249215.1 Rhodobacterales bacterium | reverse complement strand
GAGCGCCGCGCAGGTCGCGGGCGCGATCACGCCGGTGCCGGGCGGCGTTGGCCCGATGACCATCGCCTGCCTTCTGGCCAATACGCTCACCGCCTGTTGCCGCGCCAACGGCCTGCCCGAGCCCGAAGGGCTCACCGCGTAAGGGAACGCCCGAAGGGCTCACCGCATAAGCGAACCTCCGAAGGGCTCTCCACCCTCAAGAGAGCTGACCGGTCTCTGGCGCAAAATGGCCCTGGGGCCGGCACGTCCGTGCGGCCCGAAGCCCGCTGATGTGGACCTGACGCAACGGAAAAGCGGCGCGGCTCCGGGCGGTGAGCCGAATCCATTGCATGACCTTAAGGTAAGCGATAGCAAGGGGTTAACTATTAAGAGCGGGGTTGGCGGGATGACTTCCTTCGCAAAGGCATATCGCGAGGCATTCACACAGCCGGCTTTTCCGGTGATCTGGGCCGTGCTCTCGGTTTTCGGGGTCACGGCGGGGCCTTTCGGCACGTTCGTGGCGATGTCGTTCTGGGCGCGTCTTCTGTTCTGGCCCGTTGTCGTGGCGCTCGCGATGTCGATTGGCACGGCGCTTCGGGTCTATATCCGCAACTATCTCGGGCTGACCCGCTATCGCAGCGAGGCGCCGGTCCTTGCGCTGCTGGCGGTTCTGGTTCTGACGCCGCCCTGCCTTTTGCTGACGCGAATTGCCGTCGCCGATTCGGTGCCGCCGCCGAGCTGGGGCGATGTCGCGCTCTATATTCTCGTGGCTTCGGGCGCGGCCAGCACCCTGCGCCACGCGATCCTCTATCAGACCCGCGCGGCCGAGGCCGAGAGCGACGCCGGGGCCGGCATCGCCGAGGAGACCGACCCGCCGCGGCTGCTGGCGCGGATCGAGCCCGAACTGCGGGCCGAGGTGGTGCGGTTGCAGACACGCGACCATTATGTCGACGTGGTCACCCGGCGTGGCAAGACCAGCCTGTTGATGCGCTTCGCCGATGCGATGGGCGAGCTCGAAGGGGTCGAGGGGCTGCAGGTGCATCGCTCGCACTGGGTTGCACTGGGCGAGGTGCAGGCGGTGCGGCGTTCGGGCAGCAAGGTGAGCCTCGAGATGCGTGACGGCTCTCTGGTGCCGGTGTCGCGCACGCATCAACCCGCGGTGGCCGCCCTCGGGCTTGATGCCGACGACGCCCCCGAGGTCGCAGCGGCGGAATAGTCCCGCCGGTCCGCGTTTCCCGGCCCTGTCCCTAGTGGACGATCTCTTCCTCGCGCACGAACATGTTCGCCCAGGCGCGTTCGATCAGATCGGGGCTCATCTGATAGGGGATGCCCTCGAATTCGCAGATCGCGATCATCTGGTCGATCAGGAAGACCGGCTGATAGTTCGCGTAAATGTTGTCGATCGTGGGGTATTTCACCTTGAGCAGGTGAATGAGCGCCTTCTCGTCGAGCGGCATCTTCTTCTTCTTCGCCACCAGCGAAAAGATCTTGAGGAAGTCCGACTGGCAGGGCCCGTCGATCTTGATCTTGAAGAAGATCCGGCGCAGCGCCGCCTTGTCGAAGATCTGGTTGGGGTGGAAGTTGGTCGAGAAGATCACCAGCGTGTCGAAGGGCACCTCGAATTTCTCGCCCGATTGCAGCGCGAGGATGTCGCGGCTTTCCTCGAGCGGAACGATCCAGCGGTTGACGAGCTTCTGCGGCGGCTCGGCCTGACGGCCAAGGTCGTCGACGATGAAGACGCCGCCCGAGGATTTCATCTGCAACGGCGCGGTATAGGTGCGCGCGGTCGGGTTATAGGTCAGGTCGAGCATGTCGAGGCTGAGCTCCCCCCCGGTCACCACCGTCGGGCGGTCGGAATAGACATAGCGCGCGTCATGGCGCGCCCCGGTGCGGCGCAGCGCGGTCGGGTCTTGGGCCTCTTCGGGGGCGGCGGTGTGGATGATCGGGTCGAAGACGGTGATCACCTGACCGGCATATTCCACCGCGCGCGGGATATAGATCCGGTCGCCGATCGCGTCACGGATGCCGTTCGAGATCGAGGATTTGCCGTTGCCCGGCGGGCCATACATCAGGATCGAGCGCCCCGAGCTGACCGCGGGCCCAAGCTGGCTGATCAGGTCGGGCGGCAGGATCAGGTGCCCCATCGCCCCGGTGATCTGTTCGCGGGTGAGCTGGATGTTGCGGATCGACTGGCGTTTCATCTGCACCCGATACATGTCGAGCGGCACCGGCATCGCGCCGTAATATTCCGACTGGCTGAGCGCATCGAGCGCGCGCGCCTTGCCCGCATCGGCGAGCTGATAGCCCATCTCGCCGCCCGAATTGGCGTGCAGCGTGCCGGTCGCCTCGACGAGGCGCTGTTGCCGGCACAGGTCGATCAGCTCCTGCGTGAGCGTCAGCGGCAGCGCGATCAGCTTCGACAGGCCGGCGACCGTATCCATATTGGTGCGGAACATGGTCTTGAGCAGGATATCCCGCATCATCACCGTATTGAGCCCGGTTTCGGCGAGGGTCTTGGGCTGCGGCGGCGGTTGCACGCCGCGGGTGGCCTCGGGCACGATCATGTTCATCGGTTGCGGTCCTTGGATCCTGTCGCGGTTCTGCTCGTTGCCCCGTCCCGGTCTCGGCCGCGCCATTTGCGTGACGCATTCCCGGTCTAGGGGATTCACAGCGCCAGGATGCGCGCGTAATGTGGCCAAAAATTGGAAAAAGAGCGGAGAGGCTGGGATGGCAGGCAAAGAGCGGGCGGTGCGTCCGGCGATACTTGCGGCAGGTGTGTTCGCGGCGGGGCTCGTGCTTGCGCTGGTGCCGGTGCTGCGCGGCGCGCTGGTGATCGGCAAGCATGAAGGCGACACGCTGCATCTGGCCGATATCGTTCTCAGGATGGCCGATTTCGGCCAGCTCCCGCATCTGGATTTCATGACCCCGATCGGGATCGGCGCGGTCTGGCCGATTGCGATCTTCGCCGAGGCCGGGATGGGCTTCGGCCATGCCTTCTTCGCCGCGCAGGCGCTCGTTGCGGCCCTGCTTTTCCTGCCCGCGATCCGCGCGGCCTCCTCGCGGCTGCCCGGCGGGCTCGCCTGGGCGCTCGCGCTCTATGTCATCGTGCTCTGCCTTGCGATGGTGCATGGCGAGGCCAATGCCGCGAGCTCGGTGTCGATGCATTACAACCGCTGGGCCTGGGCGATGGCCTATATCGCGGTGCCGCTGGCGATGTTCGAGCCGCTGGGGCGGCGCCGCCCCGGGCTCGACGGGGTGATCCTCGGGCTCATGCTCGCGGGGATGGCGATGGTCAAGGTCACCTATTTCGCGGCTTTCCTGCCGGCGATCGTGATCGCGCTGGTGGCGCGGCGCGATCTGCGAACCTTGGGCGTGGCGCTTGTGACCGGGCTTGCGGTGGCGGGTCTGCTCACCCTGCTGCTGGGGATGAAATTCTGGCTCGGCTATCTGCACGATCTGGCGACCGTTGCCGCCTCCGAGCGGCGCGCGGCCCCGGGTGAGGATCTGGGCGGGGTGCTGGCCCTTCCGGCCTATCTCACCGGGACGCTCACGCTGCTCGCCACGGTCATCTTCCTGCGTCAGGCGGGGCGGATGACCGAGGGGATGGTGCTCCTCTTCCTCGTGCCGAGCTTCGTCTATGTCACCTATCAGAACTTCGGCAATGACCCGCAATGGCTCGTCCTGCTCGGGATCATCGCGCTTGCGCTGCGCCCCGAGACCGGGGTGACGAATGGATTCGGCTGGCGCCTCGGCACGGCGCTGACCCTGGCCGGGGTGATGGCCTTCACGCTCGGCGCGGCCTCGGTCGTCAACCTCGTCTGGAGCCCGTTCCGCATGGCCTTCACCCAGCAGGAGGCGCCGAGGCCGCTCCTGTCGATGCGGCCGCAGGATAGCGATGTGCTGGTCGAGGGGGCGCGGCTCTACCGGGTGGCGATGACGATTGCGGGGGACCGGCCGGGGATGCCCTATGCCGATTATGCCGAGCTGGCCGATCGCGACGAGCCGGGCGTGCTCAATGGCGAGGAGCTTGCCGATTGCGAGATCTCGACGGGGATGGATGCCTGGTTCGAGACGGCGGCGCACGATCTGCAGGGGGCGGGCTATGGCGGCTCGTCGATCCTCGTGGCCGATCTTTTCTCGGCGCTCTGGCTCTATGGCGATTTCCGCCCGGTGCGGGGGGCGGCGCCCTGGTATTACGGCGGCGTTCCGGGGCTCGCGGCGGCCGATCACGTGCTCGTGCCGCTCTGCCCGACCGGGCTCAGCGCGCGCAATGCGATGCTCGAGGCACTGGGCACATCGGGCTTCACCCTGACCGAGGAGCGGCGCACCGCGAGCTATATCCTGCTCAAGCCGGTGGCGCCGTGACGCCTCAGCCGAAGGCGATCAGCGCGAGATAGGTCCAGAGCGTGCCGACGAGCGCAAGTCCCATCGGGAAATCGCGGCGCGTCCAGCTTACCCAGTCGGGCGCCATCGCCCGCACCGCCGGGATCGCGCGCATCAGCCGATGCGTGGCGAAGGCCCCGAGCAGGAAGGACGACAAAAGCAGCACGGCAAGCATCACATGGCTCGGCGTATGGGCAAAGAAGGGCGCGGCGGCGGCCATGAATTTCGCGTCGCCCGCGCCGAACCCCGCAATCGCGTTGAGCACGAAGCCGATTGCCAGCAGCACGAAGAAATGGCTGAGCCGCCAGAGATAGACGTCGAACGGCAAGAGCAAGAGCCCCGCCACCACGAAGAGCGCCGCCAGAAGATCGGTCTGCCAGTTGAAGATCTTCATGAATTTCAGGTCGGTAAAGGTCACCCAGACACAGATCGGGGTGACCAGGACGAGAAAGGCGAGCGCCGCCTGCTGGGCCGTGAGATCGAGCACCGGATCAGCCTTTCGCGGGCGCCGCATCCAGCGCGGCCAGCGCGCGCGAGGCCTCTTCGAAATGCTGCGGGTGGGTGTCGATCGCTTCCTGCAAGAGCCCCTTGCCGAGCGTCACATCGCCCTGCTTGATCGCCGAGAGCGCGGCCGTATAGAGCAGTTGCGCGCGCTCGGCCTGGGTCATCTCGATCACCGGCATGTCGTATTTGCGCTGTGCCGCGCGGGCGAGAACGAGGTTGTTCTTGGTGGTGAAGCTCGACGGATCGTAGGTCAGCGCCTCGGTGAAGAGCTTCTCGGCGCCCTTGGCGTCGCCCCGCGTCAGCTTGGAGAAGCCCCAGTTGTTGAGCACGCTGCCCGGCCGCGTCGTCAGGCCCTGCGCGGTCTCGTAGAAGGCATCGGCCTTCTTCCAGTCCTTCTTGCTGTCGGCGACCATCGCCTCGAGCTTGTAGCGCTCGAAGGTCTCGTGGGTCGGCGGGATCGTGTTAAGCGTGGCCTCCGCGGCCTTCCAGTCGCCGGAGCGGATCTCGGCATCGGCGAGGTTCACCTTGTCGTCGGGGCCCGCCGCGGGCATGGCGATGACCTTCTGCCAGGCCTTGACCGCCTGCGCCGGTGCACCGGCCCGGATATAGGATTTCGCGAGCCCGCGCTGCAGGTCGATCCGGTCGGGGTTCTCGCTCGAGGAGCGTTCGAAATAGTTCACCGCCTCGCGCGGATCGGCGACGGTCAGCATGATGTCGGAGAGGTTGGTCTCGTCGATCGCGTTCACGCTTTTCATCGCGCGGGCAACCTCGGCATCGTCTTTGCCCATGCAGCCGGACAGGGCGATGGTGCAGCCCGCGAGGGCCGCGAAAAGGATCGGGTGGCGCATTGGCGTCCTCTGCTCGTCCTCACTGCCGGGTGAGCAGCAGGTATTCGCCCTGACCACGTCGCACCAGCGTGAATTGTTTGTCTTCTGTGCGCTCAGAATACGCAGATTTTTTAACTTTTGCGAGCGCGAGGCGCAGGTTTTCGCGGATCGCGTCCGATTGGCCACTGTCGAGCGCGAAGGCGGTCTGGAAGGTGCGCGCGGCCTCGGCGGTCTTGTTCTGCTCCATCAGCACGACGCCGAGGTTGTTCCAGGCCGGCACGAAGGTCTGATCCTCCTCGAGCGCGCGGCGCAGCATCTGTTCGGCCTGACCGAGGCGGCCGAGCTTGAGATCGGTCGAGCCGATCGCCGAGAGCACATCGACCGTCGCGCCCTGTTTGGCCGCCGCGCGGTAATAGGCCTTGAGCGCGAGCTCGTATTCCCCGGCCTCGACCAGCCGATGTCCGACCAGAAGCCCGTCCACCCCCTCGCCGCGGGCCGTGCCCGGCGCATAGGGGCTGTCCTTCGACGCCGAAAGGCCGCCCGGGGAACAGGCGGCCAGCGGAGCCAGCACCAGGCTGGCGGCAAGGGCGGCCAGAAGCTGGCCGCGCGGGAAGAACCTCATGATCAGATACCGATCGCCTTGAAGTTCTCCATCATATCATGCACCGAGGGTCCGACAAGGATGATCAGGAGCGGCGGCACCGTGAACATCATCGTGCCGAGCGTCATCTTGGTCGGGATCTTGTTGGCGGCCTCTTCGGCGCGCATGATCCGCTTGTCGCGCATGTCGGCGGCATAGAGGCGCAGCGCCTCGGCGATCGAGGTGCCGAACTGCTGGCTCTGGATCATCACGGTCACGAAGCTCATCACATCGGGCACGCCCGTGCGTTCGCCGAAGGCGCGCAGCACGGTCGGCTTGTCGAGACCGGCCTTGATCTCGTGGGCCACGGTCTCGAATTCTTCCGAAAGCGAGGGGTAGGAGCTCGCGAGTTCCTTTGACACGCGAATGATGCCCTGATCGAGCGATTGCCCCGCCTCGACGCAGACGAGCAGCATGTCGAGCGCGTCGGGGAAGCCGTTCTGGATCTCGGCGGTGCGCGCGGCCACCCGCTGGTTGACCCAGCGCTTGGGGGCGTAATAGCCAAAGGCGCCGGGGATCAGGATCGACAGGATCGTCGTCGTCGAGCTCATCGGCACGTCATGCGAGGCATTGTAGGAGATGATATAGGCCAGGCCGAGCACCAGAAGCCCGATGCCGAGGCCGAACTGGATCGCGTGGAAGCTGCGCACCGCATTGGCACCGCGATAGCCCGCCTTCTGCAGCCATTTCTTCGATTCCGAGAGCTCTTCCTTGCTTTTCGGTTCGAGGAAGTTCGAGAATTTCTCGAGCTTGTCACCGCCACCGCCGTTGCGCAGCGGCTGCGCGCGGTCCTTGGCGCTGCGGGCGTCGCCACGGGGCGCCGCCGGTTTGGAGTCGCGCAGCTTGTCGAACGGGTCGATGGTCTTGCGCAGCAGTGCCGGGAGCACCGCGAGCACCAGCAGCAAAGCGATCCCAAGAAGGCCGATGATCGGGCCGGTCGGCCCGAATTTCTCGGTCAGGAGCGAGGTGATGTGTTCCATGGCGGCCTCCTCAGACCTTGATCGTCGTCATGATCTTCATGAAGAGCATGTTCGCCCCCAGAAGCGCCGCGACGATGAGGGCGGCGGGAATGAAGGCCGGCGTGTCCTTGACGCCGTCGTAATAGTCGGGCGAGACCACCTGGATCACCAGGAGCACCGCGATCGGGAAGCCCGAAAGGAACACGCCCGACCATTTCGGTTCGGCGGTGATCGCCTTCACGCGGCGAAACAGCCGGAAGCGCGAGCGGATCACCTTCGACAGGCCCTCGAGCACCTCGGCGAGGTTGCCGCCCGAGGTTTGCTGGATCGACACGGCGACCGCGAGGAAGCGCAAATCCTGCATCTCCATGCGCTCGGCCAGATCGCGCAGGCTGTCGACCACGTTGCGGCCATAGGCGGCCTCGTCGGCGATGATGCCGAATTCGGTGCCGAGCGGATCGGGGACCTCCCGGGCGACGGCCTGCACCGCCGAGGCGAAGGGATGGCCCACGCGCAGGCTGCGCACCATCAGCTCGACGGCGTCGGGCAATTGCTCTTCGGCGAGCTTGATGCGCTTCGACGCCTTGCCGTTGACCCAGAAATAGACCCCGCCGACCCCCATCGCGATGGCGAGCGCGATGCGCAGGGCGATCCCTGCTTGGGTGCCGATCGAGAGCCCGGCGAAAGCGACGAAACTCAGGAGCGCCATCACCCCCACGAGCGCTTGCGGCGAGAAGGCGATATTGGCCTTCTGCGCCTTCTTGGCGAGCAGCGAATAGAGCGGGATGCCCTTGACGCCCATGTGCTGCGTGGCTTCCTTGCGAAGCTGTTCGAGCACTTCCTCGCGCCGCGCGCCCTTGTCGAGCAGCTCGAGCCGCCGGTTGACGCGGCTGTTGAGCGAGATCGACTTGCCGAAGACCAGCAGGTAGATGCCCTCGACGAGAAGCAGCACCGCGACGAAGATCAGGCCGTAGATGATGGGGGTTGCCGAAATGATCATGACGTCACCTCAGTCCTGCACGGGTTCGTAAATCGACGCCGGCAGGTCATAACCCCATTGCCGGAACCGCTCGGAATAATGGCTGCGCACGCCGGTCGCGGTGAAGCGGCCGATGATCTTGCCGTCGGGGGCAAGGCCGAGGCGCTCATAGCGGAAAATCTCCTGCATCGAGATCACATCGCCTTCCATGCCGGTGAGTTCCGTGATCGACACCATCCGGCGCGAGCCGTCCTGCAGACGGCTTGCCTGCACGATCAGGTTGACGGCCGAGGCGATCTGCGAGCGGACCGCCTTAAGCGGCATCTCGATCCCGGCCATGGCGACCATGTTTTCCAGACGGCTGATCCCGTCGCGGGCGTTGTTGGCGTGGATCGTGGTCATCGAGCCGTCGTGGCCGGTGTTCATCGCCTGCAACATGTCGATGACCTCCTCGCCGCGGGTTTCCCCCACGATGATCCGGTCCGGGCGCATCCGCAGCGCGTTGCGCAGACAGTCGCGCTGGGTGACCGCGCCCTTGCCCTCGACGTTGGGCGGACGGCTTTCCATCCGGCCGACATGGATCTGCTGGAGTTGAAGTTCGGCCGTATCCTCGATCGTCAGGATCCGCTCGGAGTTGTCGATGAAGGACGAGAGCGCGTTCAGCGTGGTGGTTTTCCCCGAGCCCGTCCCGCCCGAGACGATCACGTTGAGGCGGGTCGAGACGGCGGCCTGCAGATAGGCGGCCATCTCCTCTGTGAAGGCGCCGAAGCGCACCAGATCGTCGATCGCGAGCTTGTCTTTCTTGAACTTCCGGATCGAGACCAGCGAGCCATCGACCGCAACCGGCGGCACCATGGCGTTGAAACGCGAGCCGTCCTGCAGACGGGCGTCGACATAGGGGTTGCTTTCATCGACGCGCCGGCCCACGGCCGACACGATCTTGTCGATGATCCGCAACAGGTGCTTCTCGTCCTTGAAGGTGATGTCCGAGAGCTGTAGCTTGCCGCCGCGTTCGACGAAGATCTGTTGCGGGCCGTTGACGAGAATATCCGAAACCGTCTCGTCCTTCAGGAGCGGCTCGAGCGGGCCGAGGCCCATCACCTCGTCATAGAGTTCTTGCACCAGATTGGCGCGCTCGCTCGTGTTGAGCGAGATCGACATCTCGGTCATCGCCTCGCCCGAGATCGCGCCGATCTCGGTTTTGAGCTCGGTCTCGGAGGCATGTTCGAGCGCGGAGAGGTTCAGGTTCTCGAGCAGGCGCTTGTGCAGCTCGACCTTGAGCTCGCCCATCCGCTCCTTGCGCTTGCGTTCCTTGTCGCCGGCGACCGGTTGGGCCGGGACGGCGGCGGCCGGCGGCGGTGCGCGCCGCGCGGTCTGGGCGCGGCTGGCGTCCGGGGCGGGGGCGTCGGCCACGGCCGCGGGGGCGGGCGCGGCCCCGGGGGCGACAGCGAGCTTGGGCGGCTGATTGGGCTTCTTGTAACGCGAGAACATGGCGGCCTCAGAACGAAATGACGGGATGGGACGGCGGTCTTGGGCGGGTTACTGGGCCACCGCCTCGGCGGCCCGGCTGAGTTCGGAAATGCTCTGCGCGAGCTTCTGAATTTCCTTGCGCAGGGGCAGTTTCGGCGCCGAGGCCGCGAGCGGCAGTCCGTGGTCGTTGGCCTGGGTCACCGGGCGCCCGCAATCGGGCAGTTGCAGCTCGATCGAGATGTCGAGGCTCTCGGCCATGCGTTTCACGCGGGCCTTGCCGGTCATGTCGGTGAATTTCGGCGCCCGGTTGAGCACATAGCGCAGCTTCTCCGTCGCCATGTTCTCGGATTTGAGCGCGCGGATCATCCTGAGCGCGTTCTGCGCCGAGCGCATGTCGAGTTCGAGTAGCGCGAAGTAGATATGGGCGGCATTGAGCGCGGTCTCGGTCCATTGCACGACCGTGGTCGGCATGTCGATGATGACGAAATCGAAATTCGCCCGCGCCATCTCGATGATGCGCTCGATGTCCTCGCCGGTGACGATGTCGAGCGGCAGCATGTCGGCCGGCGCGGTCAGCACATGCAGCCGCTCGTTGAAGGTCAGGAGCGCCTGCATGAAGCTCTCGGCATCCATATGCGCGGTATCGGTCAGCATCTCGAAGACGATCTCGCGCCGCGGCAAGTCGAGATAGGTCGAGGCCGAGCCATATTGGAAATCGAAATCGAGCAGGCAGACGCGCGGCGGGGTGACCGGGTTCTTCTTGCTGCTCTCGGGATTTGCGAGCTCCCAGGCGAGGTTGACCGCGAAAGTGGTCGCGCCGACGCCACCGGCAAGGCCGTGGACCGGCAGCACGACTCCATCGCGCCCGCCGGTCGCCTTGAACGAGGGGCTCTCGTGCGAACCCGGCAGTTCGGGCGGCATCTCGGCCTGACCGAGGCGTTCGATCGCCTCGTGCAGGGCGCCTTCGGGCAGCGGATAGGGGACGAAATCGTCGGCGCCGAGGCGCAGAAGCTGATGCAGCGCGATCGGGCTGACTTCCTCGGCGATCAGGATCACCCGGATGCCGCGCGCCTTGGCCTCGGCGATGATCCCCGAGATCCGCGTGAGGTCGCCCTCGTCCTGGCTGTCGACGGCGATCGCGATGAATTCCAGCTCGTCGGCATCGGGTTGCTGCAGAAACAGCACCGCGTCCTCGAAGCTGAGATCGCCCCAGCGTTCGCCGAGTTCACCCTCCATGTCCTCGATCAGAAGATCGAAGTTGGAAACGTCCCGCGACACGGTGCAAGCCACGATCGGCGCCGGTTGCGGATTCATCAGAGCCACTGCGCTCATTGCCTCACGTCCTTTCTAACGCGGCTGCGGGTGGGTCCGTGGGTTTCTCCCGTTCGGTTCGGACCGCCGCAGTCCCGGGGCCCGACTCGATGCCGGACCGTTCCTGCTACGGTCAAAAATCGCTGCCAATCTGGGCGACATTGGGGCCAGATTGTTCCAATTATGCGATTTTGCGAGACGATAAAGAAAAGGTCCGGACTTTGTTTTCAAAGTCCGGACCTAACAAGAAAACCTTGCGGGCGTGTTAATTTCCGGCGACCGACCCGGTGCCACCGAGCAGGGTTGTCTGTTCGGTCATCTGCGCACTGGCGACATAGTCGCGGAAAATCACCTCGGCATATTTGCCGTTCAGAACCGAGGGGTGCGACTTCACGAAGCCCGAAACCTCGGTCACCGTGCGGCGGTTCTGTTCGTTCGGCGCCTGAGTATAGACGAGCGGCTGGGTCTCGCCATAGGAGACCACCGCCTCGAGCCGCGCGCGCGAGATGCCCTGCGAGGAGAGATAGGCGACGACCGCCTGCGCACGGCGCATGCCGAGCGCCTTGTTATAGGCGTTCGAGCCGACGAGATCGGTATGGCCGTAGACGCGGAAGCGCACTTCGGGGAATTGCCGGATCCAGTCGGCCTGACGCCGCAGGTTGGCCTGCGCCGCACCGTCAAGCGCCGCGGAATTGAAGGCGAAATTGACGGTATTGGGCACGTCGGCGGCGAACCGCTTGGTCAGGCTGATTGCGAAATCGCGCTGTCCGGTCTGGATCAGCGTGTTGTTCATCGTGGCATTGCCGAAGCCACCGGTCTCGAGCTCGGCCCCGGCTTCGGAAACGAACGTCTTCTTCGCCGCGTTGCAGCCGGTCAGCGCCAGCGCTACTGCCAGGATCACGGCCGTGCGCCGCACGATTTGCCCCCGCTTCATCGGTTACTCCATCACATAGCCATAAGAGCCGGAGAAATCCTGTTTGGCGACTTCGGCCGCGGCGCCCCGGCTCGGGGTCTTGCCACTGCCAGCGGTCTTGCCGAACAGGAACAGCTCGGATTCGGTGGGCAGGCGGACCCGGTCGGTGGGCAGCGCCAGCGCCTCGCCACGGGTCGGCGTCACCAGATGCGGCGTGACGATGATCACGAGCTCCGACTGCTGGCGGCTGTATTCGGCCGACCGGAACAGCGCGCCGAGCACCGGCACATCGCCGAGCCACGGGATCTGGTCGCTCAGATCGTTGAAATCGTCTTGCAGAAGGCCCGCGATGGCGAAGCTCTCGCCGTCGCGCATTTCGACCGTGGTCGAGGTCTGCCGTTTCTTGAAGGCGTTCACGGTGAACCCGCCCGAGGACATCGTCACCGTGGTGTCGATCGCCGAGACCGAGGCGCCGATCTCGAGGTTGATCAGATCGCCGTCCACCACGCGCGGGGTGAAGGCCATCTCGACGCCGAAGGGTTTGTATTCCACGGTGACCGTGCTGTCCGAGCCCAGAACCGGGATCGGATATTCGCCGCCGGCGAGGAATTTCGCAGTCTGACCCGAGAGAGCGGTCAGGTTCGGTTCGGCCAGCGTGCGCACGACACCCTTGGATTCAAGCGCTTCGAGAAGCACGGCGAATTCCATGTTGCCGGCGGTGAAGCCGATCCCGAAGTTGCCCGAGTCACCCGCCACCGGCAGGGTGGAGCTGTCGAAGGCGTTGTGGATCGCAGCGCTGCCACTGCTGAAGCCGCCGGTGCCGCTCAGGATGCCGGCTTCGCCCGCGGTGCCGCGCATCGCCAGCGACGAGGACAGGTTCTTCGACACGGAGCGCTGCATTTCGGCGAAGCGCACTTTGAGCATGACCTGCTGCGTGCCGCCCACCGTCATCAGGTTCGAGACCCGGTCAGGGGCGTAGCGGTTGGCCAGATCGAGCGCGCGGTCGAGTTTCGCGGTCGAGGAGACGGTGCCCGAGAGCACGATGCCGTCATTGGCGGTGCGCACCTCGATGTTCTCGCCGGGCAGGATCTGCGACAGGCGTTCCTTGAATTCGGCGATATCGGGGGTGACCTGGACCTCGACGTTCGAGATCAGCTTGCCGTCCCCGCCGAGGATCGTCATCGTCGTGCGCCCCGGCAGCTTGCCGAGCACATAGATGGTGCGATCCGAAAGCGTCGTGATGTCGGCGATGCCCGGGTTCGCGATCGAAAGCTCGGCGAAGGGCTGGTCGCTCTCGACCACGACGGCACGGTTCATCGGCACGTTGAGCGGGGCGCTCGATGTGCCGGACATGACACGAAGCGTTTCGGCGTGAACCGGGGCCCCGAAGCCGACGGAGAGCGTGGTGCCAAGAAGGCAAGCACGGAAAAAATCGTTCATTTTCATTGTGATCCTGCCTCTTTGATCACGTTTTGCGCCCCAGATCTTCTGTCTGTTCGACGGCACGGACTGCTCTTTGTTTGTCGCAGAATGCGTTAATTCCTGTTTTATTGCAAGAATCAACCTCTTGCGGGGGGAAATTCATGTAACCCGGGGTATCCGGGTCACAGAAAACCCGCCCCTTTGGCAGGGGCGGGTGGTGTTTGGGTCAGTTGGTGCAGGGGATCTGCGTCTCGACCAGTTCGGCGCCCTTGCGGGTCTTGATCGTGCAGACCTTGGGCGCTTCGACCTCGATCACCTGCTCTTCCTGGATCCCGAGGAGCGCGTTGCGGTCGATCTCGATCGCCCCGATCTCGGCGGTGTTCTGCATCCCCACGAGCGAGAGCGTCAGCCGCCCGGTGGATTGCGCGAGGGTCAGCGCCGCGACCTGTTCGGGGGTGACCTCGGCGGTCACGGTGCGGGCGATCTGGGTTTCGGACGAGCGGTCGGCATCGGCGCTCTGGTCGATCGCGATCAGCTTGAGATTGCTCTGGATCAGCTTGGTGACCGGCGTGCGGTTGACCTGACCCGACCAGTAGACATCGACCGAGTCACCCGGGCGCAGGAAGCCCGAGACGCCGCTGGCGACATCGACCTGGATCGTGAAGGCGCGCATGTTCGGTGCCAGATTGGTCATGATCCCGGCATCGACGCCCGGTTCAGTGACCTTCTTGGCCAGAAGCGGCTCGTTCTTCTCATAAGAGCGCAGCGCGGCTCGCGGGCGGGTCTCGCCGGTGAGGAAGGCCGCGACCTTCTCGATCTTGCTGCCACGATCGGCGCTGATCACATGGAAGACACCGTCGGGAACCTTGCCCTTCTGCACCTTGATCACTTCGAGATCGGCCTGGGTGAAGCGTTCGCCGTATTTCAGCGGGCGCGCGACGACGACGAGATCGGTCAGTTGCGGGGCGGCGGCCTGCGCGGCGAGCAACTGGTCGCGCTGACCCTGGAATTGCGAGATTTGGCCTTGGGCGAGGTAAACGGCGAGACCGGCGAGGCCGACACCGAGAACCAGAACCAGAGCGAAGATCATACGCATCGTCGTCACCTTTCAGAAATCACATCGGGGCACACCCGGTTGCAAACAGTTTACGCGCAAATACGGCATTTCCGTGTTCCCCTCGGGGCCACTTTCCGGTTTTGCCGCCGTCGTCAATCTCGTCCCCGCTCGGCGCCGTGCGGCACCGGTCCGGATTAGAAACCGGTATGGACCGATTGCGCGCCGATATACTCCGCGATCCGGCTCGAGATGCCGCCGGTATCGCCCCAGATCGTCGAGCCGATGACGGCGCCCATCGCGACGACCGCCGCCGTGAGCACCACCCAATCGACCGTCACCGCGCCGTCTTCGCTGCGCAGTCGTGCCCAGAGCGAGAAAATTTTGCTTTTCATGTCAGTCCTCGTTCGTTCTAGCCGACCGGCACAGCCGGTGGAATTGATACCGTTTTGCTGAAGTTTGAGGGCGCAAATGGGGCAAAATCAGGAAACTATTGGGATAGTTTACCTTGGGTCGCCCGCTTTGGCCGACATGCGACGCGCGCGGCCCGGCGATCCGGCCCGGTGCAAAAGGAAAGGGCCGCACCCGAGGTGCGGCCCCTTGGAGCAGAGCGAGCTCTGCGCCGAAATCAGAAGTCGGTGTTGACCGTGGCGCTCGCGATGTAGTTCGCGATGTTGGTCGACAGCGTGCCGGTGTTGGTGCGGATCAGG
>QKJR01000062.1 GCA_003249215.1 Rhodobacterales bacterium | reverse complement strand
TCGGGTTTCACGAGATCAGGCATGGCAGTCCTCCCTTTCCACCGGATATAGCCATTGGACCACACATATCAAGTTGTGAATATGTATTTCCGCGGCAATCCGGAGGCTTTTCCCTGATTATTCCTCGGACACCCAGGGCAAATGCGCAACGATTCCCTCGAGCATCGCATAATCCGAGAAGGCGATGCTATGCGGCAGATCGGCCACCGGCGTCTTGCGATAGCCCTCGGTGAAGAGAAGGAAGGGCAGGCCGGCCGCCTGGGCGGTCTGGGCGTCGACCTCGCTGTCGCCGATATAGAGCGCGCGCCCGTCGCCGAGCGCCCAGAGCGCCTTGAGGAGCGGTTGCGGATCGGGTTTGCGTACCGGCAGGCTATCACCGCCGATCACCGTGCCGAAGAGATCGGTGAGCCCGAAATGCGCCAGAACCGCCATCGTCGGCGCCAGCGGCTTGTTGGTGCAGAGCCCGAGCGCGTGCCCCTTGGCGCGCAGTGCCTCGAGCGCCGCGCGCGCCCCGGGATAGAGCGCGGTCAGCCCCACCGCCGTCTCGTAGCGGGCGGTGAAATCGGCGACCATCTTCTCGTGCAGGGCCCCGCGCGGATCGGCCTCGGAGGCGGCGAGCAGGCAATGCACCAGATGCGGCACGCCCTGACCGATGAAGCTGCGCACCTGCGGCAGGGTGAGCGGCGCAAAGCCGTGCTCGGCCAGAACCGCGTTCGAGGCGGCGTGAATGTCGGGGGCGGAATCGATCAGCGTGCCGTCGAGATCGAAGATCAGTGTCGCGGGCTTGGTCATGCGGCCTTCCATTTGATCGAACAGCCCATCGAGGGCACCTGATCGGCGGGGCCGTGGCCGGTTTCGGCGATCAGGCGCATCGCCTCGTAAAGCTCGCGCTTGGCGTCGGGCGGGCCCGGATTGCGGCCCGAAGCGTCGAGGCGGCCGCGGTATTGCAGGCCGTCCGAGGCGTCGAAGCCGAAGAAATCCGGTGTGCAGGCCGCCCCGTAAGCCTTTGCCACCGCTTGGCTTTCATCGAAGAGGTAGGGGAAGGGGAAGTCGCGCTCGGCCGCCATGCGCGCCATGTTCTCGAAGCTGTCTTCGGGGTATTCGGTGACGTCGTTGGCCGAGATCGCGGCGATCCCGATGCCGAGCGGTGCGAGATCACGCGCATCGCGCAGGATCCGGTCGAGCACGGCGAGCACATAGGGGCAGTGGTTGCAGATGAACAGAATCAGCGTGCCGCGCGCGCCGCGCACCCGGTCGAGCGTCCAGATCGTGCCATCGGTCGCAGGCAGGGAGAAGTCCGGCGCGGTCCAGCCGAAGTCGCAGACGGGCGGGGTGGCGGCCATGAACTTCTCCTTGCAAGTCTTTCTATTGATTATAGTTCTTCGATGAAGCGATAGCCGTCGCCCGCGCGCTCGACGCGGCCCGCGCCGCCGGCCGGTAGGTGATAGCCGATCATCGGCATCCCGCTCGCCGCGAGTTCGGCGAGCAGCCCTTCGCGCGTGGTGATGCCGGTCGCCGGATCCTGATCCGAGCCCGAATTCCAGCCCGGCGCCTCGAAGGCGACATGGCCATTGCCGATCGCATCGCCGACGATCATCACCGCATCACTGCCCTGACGCAGCTCGAAGGCCATATGGCCCGGGGTGTGGCCAAAGCTCGCCCGCGCGCCGATGCCCGGCAGGATTTCCTCGGCATCCTCGAAGGTTACGATGCGATCTTCGAGCGATTGCAGACGCCGCAGCGCACCCGCCGCGAACAATTGACGCTCGGCGCCGATGGTTGAACCGGTGTTCGGATCGGCCCAGTAATCATATTCAACACGCCCCATCATATGGGTCGCGTTGGCGAAGATCGGCTCGTCGAATTCATCGAGCAGGCCCCAGAGGTGATCGGGGTGGCCATGGGTGAAGACGACATGGGTGATGTCCTCGGGGGTGACCCCGAGCGCGTCGAGCGCGGTTGCGATCTTGCCCGCGGTCGGCATGAAATCGGGGCCGGCGCCGACGTCGAACAGCACGGTATTCGTGCCATCGCGATAGAGCGTGACATTGCAGGGCGCCTCGATCTGCGGCGCGGTGATGCCGTGACGCGCGAGCAGCTCGGGCAGGCCGGGATTATCGCTCACGAAACTCGTGGGCAGCACAAGATGACCGTCCGAGAGCGTGTCGATCGTGGCCGTGCCGAGCGTGAGCGTGTTGGCGGCAAAGCCGCGCAGGGGCAGGGCGGTGGCGGCCGTCGCGGCGAGCCCCGTCCGCAGAATGCTGCGTCTCGTGAAAAGCATACCCTCTCCTCCCTCAGGTATTCATTTCCGCGAATATGACGGGCGCCGCCCCGCGCGGCAAGCCCGAAGGATCAGAGCGCCGCCTCGGCCGCGGCCCGGATCGCGGCGATATTGGCGCCGTAGACCTCGGGGTTGGTGACCGAACCGCCCTTGAAGACCGCCGAGCCCGCGACGAGCACATCGGCACCGGCCGCGGCGACAAGCGGCGCGGTCTCGGTGGTGACGCCGCCGTCGATCTGGATATGGATCGGGCGATCGCCGATCATCTGCCGGATCTTGCGGGTCTTCTCGACACCGGAATGGATGAATTTCTGCCCGCCGAAGCCCGGGTTCACCGTCATCACCAGAACCATGTCGACGAGATCGAGGACATCGGCGATCGCCTCTGCCGGCGTCCCGGGGTTAAGGCTCACGCCCGCCATTTTCCCGGTCGCCTTGATGGCTTGCAAGGTGCGGTGAATGTGCGGCCCGGCTTCGAGATGGGCAGTGATCATATCGGCGCCGGCCTCGGCATAGGCCTCGATATAGGGATCGACCGGCGCGATCATCAGGTGAACATCCATGAAGGTCTTCACATGCGGGCGGAAGGCCTTCACCGCGGGCGGTCCGAAGGTCAGGTTCGGCACAAAATGGCCGTCCATCACATCGACATGAACCCAGTCGGCGCCCTGATCCTCGACCGCGCGGATCTCGCGGCCGAAATCGGCGAAATCGGCGGAGAGGATCGAGGGGGCGATCTTGATGGAGCGATCAAAGGTCATTGGGCGGCCTCCTGTGCGGCGCGGGCGCGTTCGGATGCAAGCCCGCCCTGAAAGACGCGGCTCGCGCGGATATCGCCCTCCTCTATCAACGAAAGGGCGCGCGCGTCCAGCGCCCCTTTTGCCGTCTCGAACAGGCGATTGGCCTGCCGCAGCCGCGCGCGGTCGAAGGCATTGCGGATCGAGCGCGCATTGGCGAAATGCGGCTGCGCGCGGCGCAGGCGGATATACTCGGTGAGCGCGGCTTCCGCACCCGAGGATAGCTCGTAATTCTGCGCCGCCATCATGTGGCGCACGATCTGCAACAGCTCGGCATCGGTGTAATCCGGGAATTCGATGTGATGGGCGATGCGGCTCCGGAAGCCGGGATTCGAGTTGAAGAAATTCTCCATCCGGTCGGCATAGCCCGCAAGGATTACAACCAGATCGTCGCGGTTATTCTCCATCACCTGCAGCAGGATCTCGATCGCCTCCTGCCCGTAATCGCGTTCGTTGTCGGGCCGATAAAGATAATAGGCCTCGTCGATGAACAGCACGCCGCCCATCGCACGTTTCAAGACCTCCTTGGTCTTGGGCGCGGTGTGGCCGATGTATTGCCCGACCAGATCGTCGCGCGTCACGCTCACCAGATGCCCCTTGCGCACATAGCCGAGCCGCTTCAGGATCCCCGCCATCTTCAACGCGACGGTCGTCTTTCCCGTCCCCGGATTGCCGGTGAAGGACATGTGCAGCGTCGGCGCTTCCTGCGCCAATCCCATCATCCGGCGCGCCTTTTCGACCAGCAGAAGCGCCGCCGTCTCGCGAATGCGCGCCTTGACCGGCGCAAGCCCGATCAGCTCGGCGTCGAGCTCATCAAGCACCTCACGCAACCCCGAGCTTTCAAACTCCGCCTGAAGATCGACCGTCTCGGGCCGCATCTCGACCGCATCTTCCATCCGCGCCTCCTTATCATCTGTGCGAAAATATCCCGCGGGGGTCCGGGGGCGCGAAGCCCCCGGCGCCGCGTCAGCGCACGACCTCATGCGCATAGCGGATCGAGCGGCCATCGACCTCGGTCCGGGTCATGCGGATCTTCGGCTCGACCTTGGGCCGGTTGACGATGAAGCTCATCACCACCGATTCAATCCCGCGGGTGTCGTCGAAGGCGTTGATCCGGATGTAGCTGTCGCCTTGCGCCTTGCGGCACTCGGCAAGCTCCATCATCACCCCCTTGGCGTCCCGCAGGTCGAACATCGGGTTGCCCCACATCTCCCAGAAGGTGTTGCGCGGGTGCGGATCGTCGGTCCATTCGACTCCGATCGCCCAGCCACGTTCGAGGCAATAGTCGACCTGCGCGGTGATCTGTTCGTCGTTCAGATCGGGCAGGAAGGAAAAGCAGCCTTGAGTGATACGCATTCTCTCTCTCCTTAGCTGACCGAGGCGGTCGGCACGAAATCCGACTGATCGGTGGAGGTGTAGTTGAAGGTGATGTTGCCCCAGGTATCGAGCGCGGCCTCGAGCGGCTTGCACCATTTGGCGGCGGCGCGCAGGATCTCGGGGCCTTCGGTGGCGATGTCGCGCCCCTCGTTGCGCGCCAGAACCATCGCCTCGAGGGCCACGCGGTTCGCCGTGGCGCCCGCCTGAATGCCCATCGGGTGGCCGATGGTGCCGCCGCCGAACTGCAGCACGACGTCGTCGCCAAAGAGCTCGATCAGCTGGTGCATTTGGCCTGCATGGATCCCGCCCGAGGCGACCGGCATGACCTTGCGCAGATCGCCCCAGTCCTGCTCGAAGAAGATCCCGCGCGGCAGGTCGACCGCGTTATGGGCCTCGCGGCAGACGTTGTAATAACCCTGCACGGTCAGCGGATCGCCCTCGAGCTTGCCAACCGCAGTGCCGGTATGCAGATGGTCGACCCCCGCCAGCCGCAGCCATTTCGCGATGACGCGGAAGCTGATGCCGTGGTTCTTCTGCCGGGTGTAGGTGCCATGACCCGCGCGGTGCATGTGCAGGATCATGTCGTTGCGCCGGCACCATTCGGCAATCGACTGGATCGCGGTGTAGCCGATGATCAGGTCGACCATGACGATGACACTGCCGAGTTGCTTGGCGAATTCGGCGCGGGCATACATTTCCTCCATCGTCCCGGCGGTGATGTTGAGGTAGTGGCCCTTCACCTCACCCGTCGCGGCGGTCGCGCGGTTCACCGCCTCCATCACGTAGAGGAAGCGGTCGCGCCAATGCATGAAGGGCTGCGAGTTGATGTTCTCGTCGTCCTTCATGAAGTCGAGCCCACCCTTGAGCCCCTCATAGACCACACGGCCATAGTTCTTGCCCGACAGACCCAGCTTCGGCTTGGTCGTCGCGCCCAGCAGCGGGCGGCCGAACTTGTCGAGGCGCTCACGCTCGACCACGATCCCCGTCGGCGGGCCCTTGAAGGTTTTGACGTAAGCCACCGGGAAGCGCATGTCCTCGAGCCGCGCGGCCTTCAAGGGCTTGAAGCTGAAGACGTTGCCGATGATCGAGGCCGTCAGGTTCGCGATCGAGCCTTCCTCGAACAGGATCAGATCATAGGCGACATAGCAGAAATACTGCCCCGGCGTACCCGGCACCGGCTCGACCTTATAGGCCTTGGCGCGGTAGCTGTCGCAGGCGGTCAGCCGGTCGGTCCAGACCACGGTCCAGGTCGCGGTCGAGCTCTCGCCCGCCACTGCGGCTGCCGCCTCGATCGGATCGACGCCCTCTTGCGGGGTGATGCGAAAGAGCGCCAGCAGATCGGTGTCCTTGGGCACGTAATCGCCATCCCAATAGCCCATCTGCGCATATTTCAGCACGCCCGCGGCATAGCGCTTCTTCTTGTCGGTGATTTCGGTCTTGGTCATGTCTCCGTCAGCCATGTTTCATCCTCCCTCAGGCTGCCTTGGCCGCGCGAACGGCCGGGTCGAGTGCGCCACTCGCGTAGCGTTTGGCCATCTCGTCTTGCGCGATGACCGTGATCTTCGAGGCCTGTCCCGCGGTGCCGAAGGCCTCGAAGCGCGCGCGGCACAGCTCGCGCATCGCATCCATCGCGGGTTTCAGGAATTTGCGGGGGTCGAATTCGGCGGGGTTTTCAGTGGCGATCCGGCGGAACTGACCGGCCATCGCCATCCGGCAATCGGTGTCGATGTTCACCTTGCGCACGCCGTGCTTGATGCCGCGCACGATTTCCTCGACCGGCACGCCGAAGGTTTGCGGCATCTCGCCGCCGAAGCGGTTGATCACGTCCTGCAATTCCTGCGGCACGCTTGAGGAGCCGTGCATCACCAGGTGAACGTCGGGCAGGCGGCGGTGGATTTCCTCGATCACGCTCATCGCCAGGATGTCGCCATCGGGTTTGCGGCTGAACTTGTAGGCGCCATGCGAGGTGCCGCAGGCGATGGCGAGCGCGTCGACCCCGGTCGCGCGGACGAAATCGACGGCCTGATCGGGGTCGGTGAGCAACTGGCTGTGATCGAGCTTGCCCGAGGCGCCGTGGCCATCCTCCGCCTCGGCTTCGCCGGTCTCGAGGCTGCCAAGGACGCCCAGCTCGCCCTCGACCGAGGCACCGACCCAATGCGCCATCTGTGCGACGCGCGCGGTGATATCGACGTTATAGTCGTAGCTCGCCGGGGTTTTCATATCGGCCAGAAGGCTGCCGTCCATCATCACAGAGGTGAAGCCGTGGCGGATCGCCGACAGGCAGGTCGCCTCGTCGGCGCCGTGGTCCTGATGCATGCAGATCGGGATCTGCGGATAGATCGCAGCGAGCGCCTCGATCATCTTGGCAAGCATGATGTCATTGGCATAGGTCCGCGCGCCGCGGCTGGCTTGCAGGATCACCGGCGCGTCGCAGGCCTTGGCCGCCTCGAGGATCGCCAGACCCTGTTCCATGTTGTTGATGTTGAACGCCGGCACGCCATAGCCGTATTCGGCCGCGTGATCGAGCAATTGTCTGAGCGTTATCAGGGCCATGTCTGGCATTCCTCAGGTTGTGCGAAGCCGTTCGGCGCCGAGGGCTCCGTTCGGGATCAGTGTCTTGGGTGATCGGGCGCGGGGACGCCCGGGCTCAGGCCCGCAGTCGCGCGTGCCGCTTAGGTTATGCGCGCAATCGCGCGCGGGCTTCCGAGGCGACGGCCCCGGGGGTGATGCCGAAGTGGCGATAAAGGTCCGGGGCGGGCGCCGAGGCGCCGAAGCCCGTCATGCCGACGAAGCCGTCCTCGGGGGCGAGGAACAGATCCCAACCCATCCGCAGCGCCGCCTCGACGCCAACGCGCGGCGCGGTGCCGAGGACTTCGGCGCGATAGGCGGCGGGTTGTGCTGCGAAGAGCTCGAAGCTCGGCGCCGAGACAACGGCGGCTTCGATCCCGTCGGTCGCCAGCTCATCGGCGGCGAGCACCGCGATCTCGACCTCCGATCCAGTCGCGATCAGGGTCACGTCGCGCCGGGCGGGATGACGCAGCAGGTAGGCGCCGCGGGCGGTCAGGTTGTCCTCGGTGTGTGTGCGCCGCTGCAGGGGCAGGTTCTGCCGCGACAGGATGAGCATCACCGGGTTGTCCTTTGACATCATTGCGATTTCCCAAGCCTCGGCAGTCTCGACCGCATCGCAGGGCCGCAGCACGGTCAGGTTCGGGATCGCCCGCAGGCTCGCCAGATGCTCGACCGGCTGGTGGGTCGGACCATCCTCGCCAAGGCCGATGCTGTCATGCGTCATGACATAGGTGACCGGCGCGCCCATCAGCGCCGAAAGCCGGATCGCGGGGCGGCAATAATCGGCAAAGGCGAGAAAGGTGCCGCCATAGGGCCGCATCCCGCCATGCAGCGCGATCCCGTTCATCGCCGCCGCCATGCCATGTTCGCGGATCCCGTGGTGCAGGTAATTCCCTGCGTAGTCATCGGCTTGCACCGATTTCATGCCTTTGACCCTGGTCAGGTTCGAGCCGGTCAGATCGGCCGAACCGCCGACCACGTGGGGCAGGGCGCCGGCCACCACGTTCAGGGTCATTTCACTGGCCTTGCGCGTCGCGACCTTGGGCGCCTCGGCGCTGAGCCGGGCCTTGTAGGCGGCAATCGCCGGGGGCAGGGCGCCTGTGTCATCTGCCTCGGCCGAAAGGAAGGAGGCGCGGGCCGGGTGGGCGGCCAGTCGCCCCTCCCATGCGGCCCGCGCCGCAGCCCCCCGATCCGCGACCCGGCCCCAGGCCGCATAAAGATCGGAAGGAATTTCAAAGGGTTCGAAGGGCCAGTCGAGACGCGCGCGGGCCGCGGCGATCTCGGCCGCGCCGAGCGGCGCACCATGGACATCATGGCCGCCCTGCTTGTTCGGCGCGCCGTAACCGATCACCGTGCGGCAGGCGATCAGCGAGGGACGCGGATCGCGCCGCGCGGCGTCGATGGCGGCGGCGATACTGTCGGGGTCATGCCCGTCGCAGGTGCCGATATGCCAGCCGGCGGCCGCAAAGCGCGCAAGCTGATCCATCGAAGTCGAGAGATCCGTCGCACCGTCGATGGTGATCCGGTTGTCATCCCACATCACGATCAGCCGCCCGAGCTCGAGATGCCCGGCAAGGTCGATCGCCTCGTGGCTGATCCCCTCCATCAGACAGCCGTCACCGGCCATCACATAGGTGAAATGATCAACCAGATCATCGCCATAGCGCGCGTTCTTCATCCGCTCGGCCAGCGCCATGCCGACCGCGGTGGCGATGCCTTGGCCAAGCGGCCCGGTGGTCACTTCGATCCCGTCGGCATGGCCGTATTCCGGGTGCCCGGCGGTGCGCGCGCCGAGCTGACGGAAGCTCTTGATCTGATCCATCCCCATATCGGCATAGCCGAGGAGGTGATTGATCGCATAGAGCAGCATCGAGCCATGGCCCGCCGAGAGCACGAAGCGATCCCGATCCGGCCAGTGGGGGCAGCCCGGGTCGAGCGTGATGAACCGGTTGGAGAGCACGGTGGCCACATCCGCCATGCCCATCGGCATCCCCGGATGGCCCGATTTCGCGCGTTCGACCGCATCCATCGTGAGCGCTCGGATCGCATTCGCCATCCGGGTTTCATCAAAGATTGCAATATCTTTCATGTCGAACCTCATGCTTTCCGGGAGTCGCGGACGAGCCGCTCGATCAGCGGTGTCAGGATCAGCTGCATCGCCAGATCCTGCTTGTTGCCCGGAATGACGATGGAATTTGCGCGGCTCATCCACGATCCGTGGATCATCTGCGTGAGGTAAGGGAAGTCGATCCCGCGCGGGTTCTTGAAGCGGATCACCACGAGGCTTTCGTCCGGCGTCGGGATCCAGCGCGCGATGAACGGGTTCGAGGTGTCGACCACCGGCACCCGCTGAAAATTGATATCCGTTTCAGTGAATTGCGGGGTGATGCAATGCACATAGGCATGCATCCGGCGCAGGATCACATCGGTCACCGCCTCGGTCGTATAGCCGCGGTGGGCGCGGTCGCGGTGGATCTTCTGGATCCATTCGAGGTTGATCACCGGCACGACGCCGATTTTCAGATCGGCGAGCCGCGAGAGGTTGACCTCGTCGTTGACCACGCAGCCATGCAGCCCCTCGTAGAACAGAAGATCCGAGCCGCTGGGCAGATCGGCCCAATCGGTGAAGGTGCCGGGCTCGGCGCCATAGGCAGCGGCCTCCTTGGCATCGTGGACATAATGCCGGGTCTGACCGCCTCCGGTCGCGGCATAAGACTCAAAAACACCCTCCAAGGCCTTGAGTTCATTTGCATCATAGGAGAAATGCGAGAAGGTCGCGTCGCCCGCGGCATAGCGCCGGTCGAGCTCGGCCTTCATCTCGGCGCGGTTGTAGCGGTGGAACGCATCCCCCTCGATCATCGCAGCCGTGATGCCTTCGCGGCGGAAGATCTGCTCGAAGGTCGTCTTGACCGTCGAGGTGCCGGCCCCCGAGGAGCCGACGACCGAGATGATGGGATGCTTCGAGGACATGTGTCAGCTCCTGAAGAGACCGCGTGAGGAGAAGAGCGCCGAGGTTTCGCCCTCGGGCAGGTCGTGATAGGCGGCGACGCGCGCGACCTTGGAGGCCGTGCCGAAGACGAAGGGCGTGCGGGCATGGAGGCCCGTCGGCACGATCTCGAGGATCGGATCGGCACCATCGGTGGCGGCGCCGCCGGCCTGTTCGATCAGGAAGGCGATCGGCGCGCATTCGTAGACATGGCGCAGCCGGCCGCGCTCATAGCCCTTGCGGGCGTCCGCCGGATAGAGGAATACACCGCCGCGGCGCAGGATGCGGTGCGTTTCGGCGACCAGCGAGGCGATCCAGCGCATGTTGAAATTGCGCCCGCGCGGCCCGTCGGCGCCCGCCATCAGATCGTCGATGAAGGCGCGCACCGGCGCGAGCCAGTGGCGATAATTCGAAGCGTTGATCGCATATTCCGAGGTTTCGGGCGCAAGCGGCGCGGGATCGCCGATCCGCTCGAAGCGGCCCGTTTCGGGATCGAGCAGCCATTCATGCAGCCCCTCGCCGAAGCTCGCCACCAGTGCGCATTGCGGCCCGAAGATGATGTAGCCTGCGGCAATCTGCTCGGCGCCCTTTCGCAGGAAACTTGCCTCGGGCGTCTCGGCAGCCGGAAAGATCGAGAAGATCGTACCGATCGAGACATTCACGTCGATGTTCGAGGAGCCGTCGAGCGGGTCGATGGCCAGCGCCAGCGCACCAGGGCCGAAGCTCAGGATCTCGTCCTGTTCCTCGGAGGCGTAATGCGCCACCGCCGAGCCGCGCAGCGCCGCCATGAAGGCCTCGTCGGCGATCACGTCGAGCGCTTTTTGCCCATCGCCGCCGGCATTGGTTCCGGCGCTCGCGGCGAGGTTCTCGCCGATCCCGTGGCGCGCGATGAGCCGCTGCAACTCGGCGCCGACCGTCGTGAGCCGGGTGAACACATCCGCCAGCTCCGGCGAGATCGCCAGTCCGTCAAGATCGAGTGACATTGCTTCCTCCATGTCGCGATTTGCCGCGACACCCTGAGGCAAGAATTGCGCAGATGCCATTTTTATGAAATTTAATAATTCGGAACATGCATTAGATTTTGGTGAAATCCATGCGGCTCGATGCGATCACCCTCAAGCAGTTGCGCGCCCTCGATGCGGTGGCGCGGGGCGGGTCTTTGACCGCGGCGGGCGCGGCGCTCGGCCTGACGACGCCCGCCATTCACAGCCAAATCAAGGGGTTGGAGGATATTGTTCAAGTTCCACTGATCACCCGGATGGCCGACGGAACCGGCTCCGAGCTGACCGAAGCGGGCCGGGCCTTGCGCGAGGCGGCGCTGCGGATCGAAGACACATTGTCGCAAGCGGGGGCGAGTTTGGCGGCGCTTGCACGAGGGCAGGCGGGGCGTGTCACGCTCGGCGTCGTCTCGACCGCGAAATATTTCGCGCCGCGACTGGTGAAATTGCTGCAGGACGCCCATCCCGAGATCGAGATCGCGCTGCGCGTCGGCAACCGCGAGACGGTGATCGAGGGGCTCGAGCGCGGGGCGTATGATCTGGCGATCATGGGGCGGCCGCCGCGCCGGCCGGCGGTGGTGGCCGAGCCGCTCGGGGCCCATCCGCACGGGCTTCTGGCGGCGCCGGATCACCCGTTGGCCGGGCGCACGCCCGATGTCGAGGCGCTCTTCGATCAGGTGTTTCTGGCGCGCGAGGAAGGGTCGGGCACGCGGATCCTGATGAGCCGCTGGCTCGACCGGATCGGCGAGGGGCGGCTTTATGAGACGCTGGAGATGGAGAGCAACGAGACGATCAAGCAGGCGGTGATGGCGGGCCTCGGGATCGCCTTCCTGAGCCTGCATACGGTGACCGAGGAACTGGCGCAGGGGCGGCTCGTCGAGGTGCCGGCACCGGGCCTTCCGATCCAGCGGCACTGGTTTCTGGTGCGCCCCGAGCGCGGCGGTGCGGTGCGGCCGGTTGCCGCCACGATCTGGCAAGCGGTGCTCGGTTTCGAGGGGCGCTTCCTGCCGCAGGTGCCGGGGCAGGGGCGTTGACGACGCGCCCGGGCAGGGTCATTCTGCGCCAAACGAGGCCCGATCCGGGAGGAGACCATGGCCACTGTGACCCCGCCCGCGGCCCCCGAAGCCGATCCGCGCGTCAAGGCCGTCTTCGACGATATCCGCGCCACCCGCGGCAGCGATTTCATCAATAACGTCTGGTGCTATCTGGCCTTCGATCCGGGCTTGCTCGAGAGCACCTGGGCCGAGGTGAAGGCGGTGATGGCGACGCCATCGGCGCTGGAGCCCAAGGTGAAGGAAATGCTTTATGCCGCTGTTTCGATTGCGAATTCCTGCGAATACTGCACGCATTCGCATCTGACCGCAGCGCGCGCCAAGGGCATGAGCGATGCCGAATTCACTGACTTCCTGCGCGTCGTCGCCTCGGCGGGCAAGACCAACCATCTGCTCAACGGGCTGCGTGTACCCGTCGATGCGGCCTTCCTGAAGGACAAGGAGTGATCATGGCTTATGCGATGGCGATCTCGAGCCCCGGTGGCACCGAGCATTTTCACCGGATAGAAATCGACGTCCCGGCGCCGGGTCCTGGCGAAATTTTGTTAAGACAGACCGCTATCGGTTTGAATTTCATTGATGTTTACTTCAGAACTGGTCTTTATGCCTGGCCCGTGAAACAAGACCTGATCACCGGTGCCGAGGGGGCCGGTGTGATCGAGGCCGTGGGCGCCGGCGTCGATCTGCGCCCGGGACGCCGCGTGGCCTATACGCTTCCGAATGGCGCCTATGCCAGCCATCGCATCATCAAAGCCGAACAAGCCGTTGAGATCCCAGATGAAATCAGCGACGAGGTGGCCGCCGCCGTGATGGTCAAGGGGCTCACGGTCCATTACCTGATCCATCATTCTTATCCGGTGACCGCAGGCGAGACGGTACTCTTTCACGCAGCGGCCGGCGGTGTCGGGCAGATTGCCGGGCAATGGCTGCACGCGCTCGGGGTGCGCGCGATCGGTACGGCGGGAGGAGCTGAAAAATGCGCGCTGGCGGCTGCGGCCGGATATGATGCGGTGATCGATTACAGCGCGCAGGATTTCGTGAGCGAGGTTGAGCGGTTGACAGCTGGCGCAGGCGTCGCCGCGGTCTATGACTCCGTTGGGGCCGATACTGTCATGAAATCGCTCGATGTTCTGAAGCGCTTCGGAACGCTTGTGAGCTTCGGCCAAAGCTCAGGGCCGGCCGATGCGTTCAAGATCACGGATCTGACGCGCGGCTCGCTGCGGCTCACACGGCCAACCTTGTTTCATCACACCGCCGAGCCGGGTTGGCTGCAGCGGGCGAGTAGCGATCTCTTTGGCATGATCGCCGCAGGCAAGATCAAGATCGAGATCGGCCAGCGTTTCGCGCTGTCGGATGTCGCCGGGGCGCATCGGGCGCTCGAAGGCCGCAAGACGGTGGGCAGCACGATTCTGGTGCCTTGATCCGCTCTGGGATGGAGAATGTTTGACATAATACTGATTATGGGATTATTGGGCGGCGGCAACTCTAGGTGTAAAAGTCCCCTATAGATGAGACTCCTTTTGTGAGACTGGATGGGTCAATTTCCGGGCCTCGATCAGGCCGGCAATGACAGGCGTGCCAAGGACAGGAGCTTGCGTTCAAAGGCGTCGTAGCAGCCTGGAAACATCAGCTCTCGTGCGGCACGCAGCGTGGTGTGCGCAGGATCGAAGCCGAAGGCTTGCGGCGCGCCCTCCAGCAGGCCTATCAGAAGCGCCAGCGCCTTGCGCCGCTCGACCAAATGTGCCGCGCGATACGGGTGTTTCAGGTGGCGGGTTGCCCCGCTCAGTTTAGGCGGCGCGGGAAAATATGGGCTCTCATACAGATCCAGCGGCCGCAGGCTGTTCGGCGCGTCGGCGTGGAGGACGCTATCCATCAGCCCGAGCAGCGCGTGAAAGGCCAGCGCTTCGCGCGCCGGGTCTTGCCCCTCAGGCTGTCGGAGGTGCTCGAGGACTTGGCGCTCGAAGCCGATCAACCTGTGCCAGGCCTGCTGAACCTCTGCATCGCGCATCCAGTGTTGTGCATGGGCGTGGCTGACATAATCGAAGCCGAAATGCGCATCCAGCGGCGTTGCGCAGGCCGGACAGACCAGCGCGACCTGATCCCCGTAAAGCGCGGCCTCGGGCCGCTCCACGCAATGATAGCATGTCTGGCATCGCTCCAGCAGCGGCCGTTGATGATGCGGGCAGAAGGTGACCACGCCCAGAGCCCATTCGAGGCGCAGGGCATGGTCGGAGCCCCCTGCCCGGTCCTCCATCAGGCATAGCGGACACCACGCGCCGCGCAGTTGCCCGCTCGGCGTTTCTTCCCGCGTGGTCATGTCTCGCGCGGCGCTGGTCCAGGCAATCGCCTCCTCGTGTGCAGACGGAAAGCTGGCCGAGAGTGTGAGCGGGATGAGCTGACCCTCCGGGATCCGCAAGGCCTGGCTCAGCGCGGCAAGGACAGCGGGGGCCGTGTGACAGGTCAGACTGTCAGGCGACAGACCCGCGGCGCGCGTCGACCCCAGGCAATGGGCCAGCAAGGCCTCGGGGGCCACGGCATATTGAGCCGCGGCCCGCAGCAGCAACGACAGCATGCTCTCGCCCGGCGATGGGGTGACGGTGATCGGTAACGCGGGCCTATTCATATTCCGCCCTCGAAAAATACTCCCGCCACAGGGAATAGGTGATCCGCTCCTCTGCGCTGCGGATCGCGTAAGAGGCCAGGCGGGTGAGCACGTCCATCAGGTTGCGGGTGATCCCGTTCGTTCGATAGATCAGGGCCTTGCGCAAGCCGGTGTCTTCACAGAGGTCAGAGTCCCGCTGGAGCGGACACCAGCGGGTGAAGGCCTCCAGAAAGGCGGTCAACGCTGGATCGCCGGCTTTGAACGGTTGGACCTCGATGAGCTGCGTCCGCTCCGAAAGCTGTTCGTCGGCCATCAGGAGCGGTCGCAGTTTTGGCGAACCGATCAGAACCACCTGCAAGTCATAGCGCGAGACGGCCGTTCTCACGAGGTTCAGCAGAGGCCCCTTGAACCGCCCCGGGTTTACCGGAGGCTGATTTTCGTTAGTTACGCGGCCATGTCGTCAGTTTCCAGAGCTGCGTAGAAGTTGGCTTCTGCCTCGGCTGGCGGGATGTTCCCGATGGGTTCGAGAAGGCGGCGGTTGTTGAACC
>QKJR01000005.1 GCA_003249215.1 Rhodobacterales bacterium | reverse complement strand
CAACGCACCCCTTCGGCACATTCGAGGGGTGAGCCGCGGCGGCGATCCGCCGCAGCTCGGATTTCGAGGCGAGATCACTCGCCCTTGATGGCCTTCATCACGGCTTCGCCGAGATGCGCCGGGCTGTCGGCCACGATGATCCCCGCCGATTTCATCGCTTCGATCTTCGAGCCGGCGTCGCCTTTGCCGCCCGAGACGATCGCGCCGGCATGGCCCATGCGGCGGCCGGGAGGGGCGGTGCGGCCCGCGATGAAGCCCGCGGTCGGTTTCCAGCGGCCTTTTTTCTTCTGTTCCTTGAGGAACTCTGCCGCTTCCTCTTCGGCCGAGCCACCGATTTCGCCGATCATGATGATCGAGGTGGTTTCCGGGTCGTCGAGGAACATGTCGAGCACGTCGATATGCTCGGTGCCCTTGATCGGGTCGCCGCCGATGCCCACGGCCGAGGATTGGCCCAGACCGATATCGGTGGTCTGTTTCACGGCTTCATAGGTCAGCGTGCCCGAGCGCGAGACGACGCCCACCGAGCCGCGCTTGAAGATCGAGCCCGGCATGATGCCGATCTTGCACTCGTCCGGGGTCATCACGCCGGGGCAGTTCGGCCCGATCAGGCGCGACTTGCTGTCGATCAGTGCGCGCTTCACGCGCATCATGTCGAGGACCGGGATGCCCTCGGTGATCGCCACGATCAGCTCGATCTCGGCGTCGATCGCCTCGAGGATCGAGTCGGCGGCAAACGGCGGCGGCACGTAGATCACGGTCGCATTCGCGCCGGTCTTGGCCACGGCCTCATGGGCCGAGTTGAACACCGGCAGGCCGAGGTGCTCGGAGCCGCCCTTGCCGGGGGTCACGCCGCCGACCATCTTGGTGCCGTAGGCGATCGCCTGCTCGGTGTGGAAGGTGCCCTGCGAGCCGGTGATGCCCTGGCAGATGACTTTGGTGTCTTTGTTGACGAGGACTGCCATGTTCTTAGCCCTTCACTGCTTTCACGATTTTCTGCGCGCCGTCGGCGAGGTTGTCCGCCGCGATCACGTTGAGGCCGGAGTTCGCGATGATCTCCTTGCCCAGCTCGACGTTGGTGCCCTCGAGGCGCACAACCAGCGGAACCTGCAGCCCGACTTCCTTCACCGCGGCGAGCACGCCCTCGGCGATGATGTCGCAGCGCATGATGCCGCCGAAGATGTTCACGAGGATGCCTTTGACGTTGGGATCCGAGGTGATGATCTTGAAGGCTTCGGTCACCTTCTCCTTGGTCGCGCCGCCGCCCACGTCGAGGAAGTTGGCCGGTTCCGCGCCATAGAGCTTGATGATGTCCATCGTGGCCATCGCAAGGCCCGCGCCGTTCACCATGCAGCCGATTTCGCCATCGAGCGCGATGTAGTTCAGGTCGAACTTCGAGGCTTCGAGCTCTTTGGGGTCTTCTTCGGTCTCATCGCGCAGCGCCATGATGTCGGGCTGACGATAGAGCGCGTTGTTGTCGAAGCCGAGTTTCGCGTCGAGAACCTTGAGGTTGCCGTCGGTCATCACGATCAGCGGGTTGATCTCGAGCATCTCCATGTCCTTCTCGATGAAGGCACGGTAGAGGTTTTTCACGAGGGCCACGCATTGCTTCACCGCCACGCCGGTCAGACCGAGCGCGAAGGCCACGCGGCGGCCGTGGAAATCGCTGAGGCCGGTCGCCGGATCGACCGAGAACGACATGATCTTCTCGGGGGTCGACGCCGCGACTTCCTCGATGTCCATGCCGCCTTCGGTCGAGACGACGAAGCTGACGCGCGAGGTGGCGCGGTCAACCAGCAGCGCGAGGTAGAGCTCGCGCGAGATGTCCGAACCGTCTTCGATATAGATGCGGTTGACCTGCTTGCCGGCCGGGCCGGTCTGATGGGTCACCAGCGTGCGGCCGAGCATCTGCTTGGCCATGGCTTCGGCCTCTTCGACCGATTTCGCCAGGCGGACGCCGCCCTTTTCGCCGGCTTCGGCTTCCTTGAATTTCCCCTTGCCGCGGCCGCCCGCGTGGATCTGGGCCTTGACCACCCAGAGCGGGCCGTCGAGTTCGCCCGCAGCGGACTTGGCTTCGTCGGCCTTCAGCACGGCGCGGCCATTCGACACCGGGCAGCCGTAGCTCTTGAGGAGCGCCTTCGCCTGATATTCGTGAATGTTCATGGATACCTCCCATGGAGTGACTTTGGAGCGTGGTTTGGCATATCCCGCCCCTGCGAAAAACATATAAATGCCGGGCGAGGGGCGGAATCGGCGGAAAAACGACCTTTGTGATCACAGGCTGAAAAAGTGTGATCACAAATGCTGCGCTGCGGCGGGCCTCCCCGGCGGAGGGGCCGGGTTTCGAGTCGGTTGCACTGGTCGCGCGGCCCCGACAATATCCGCGCAAAGGAGTTTGGGCTGTGAGTGAGACGAGTTCCGCCCCCGCCGGGGGGCATCAGGCGCCGGAGGCCGGCGGGCGGTGGGGCGTGGTGGCGACGATGGACGAGCCCGCACCGCTTGCCGCGGCCTGGGTCGCGCATCACCTCGCCATTGGCGCCTCGGAGGCACATGTCTTCTTCGACCGACCGAACCCCGAGGCGGAGGCGCTGCTCTGCGGCATCGACGGGGTGTTCGTCCATCGTTCGGGCGATGACGGGTGGGAGCGGAGTTGGAAGCAGAAGCGCCCCGCACGCCATCAGGGGCGACAGAAATACAATGCCACCCGGGCGCTGGCCGATACCAAACTCGACTGGCTGATCCATTGCGACGCGGATGAATATGTCCGCCTCGTGCGGCCGCTCGACTGGGAGCTTTCCAAGACCGGCGAGGGCAAGGCCTGGCTCCGGCTCGAGGTCGAGGAGCGGGTCTGGCTCGATCCGGCGATGGGGCCCGACATCTTTCAGGGCGCGTTTCGCACCCGCTGGGACATGTTCGACCTGATGGGGGTGGGGCTCTACGGGGTCGAACGGGCGGGGTTCCTCAACCGCGGGGTCAGTGGCCATGTCGCGGGCAAGCCCTGCGTGCGGGCGGGGCGCGGCCATGTGATCGGGGTGCATTACCCGATCAGCCATTGGGATGCGACGCAGAGCGATCTGCCCTATCGCTCGAGCTACAATGCGACGCTGATGCATTTTGACGGGCTGACGCGGCTGCATTACGTGCTCAAGATGCTGCGCCGCGGCTCGATCCAGGTGAAGGGCAAGCCCGTGCCCTATGCCGACAGCCGGACCCGCCAGTTCACCGCCGCCGCCGCGCGGGCGGGCGATCCGGCGGCGCTCGCCGATCTGTGGTGGGCGGTGCAGGGGGTGAGCGCGGAAGAGGCCGCGCAACTGGCCGAGCTCGAGGTGCTGGTGCGCCCGCCGGTCGGGATCGTGGCCGAGACGCGGGCGCTCTTTGGCGATCGTGTGGACCTGAGCCCGGCGGCCTTCGACCGGGCGCTCATCGCGCATGAGGCGGCGCATCTCAAGGAGTTCGCCGAGCTCTGGGGCTTCGATCCGGAACCGCTGATGGCGCGCTAAAGATCTGATAGAAAAGGAAAAGGGCGGAGAAATCCCCGCCCTTTCACATTCGCTGTCGTGCCGATCAGGCGAGCGACGGGTCGATGCCCTTGCAGGCTTCGACGAGGCCTTTGACCGCGTCGACCGACTTGTCGAACATCACTTGCTCGTCCTTGTTCAGCTTGATGTCGACGACTTTCTCGATGCCGCCGGCGCCGATGATCGTCGGCACGCCGACATACATGCCGTCGAGGCCGAAGGCGCCTTTCACGTAGGCCGCGCAGGGCAGCAGACGCTTCTGGTCTTTCAGATAGGCTTCCGCCATTTCGATCGCCGAGGTGGCCGGCGCGTAGAAGGCCGAACCGGTTTTCAGCAGGCCGACGATCTCGGCGCCGCCGTCACGGGTGCGCTGGATGATCGCGTCGAGTTTCTCCTGCGTGGTCCAGCCCATCGAGACCAGATCCGGCAGCGGGATACCGGCAACGGTCGAGTAGCGGGCGAGCGGTACCATGGTGTCGCCGTGGCCGCCGAGCACGAAGGCGGTGACGTCTTTCATCGAGACGTTGAACTCGACCGAGAGGAAGTGACGGAAGCGCGCCGAGTCGAGCACGCCGGCCATGCCGACGACTTTCTCCGCGGGCAGGCCCGAGAACTGCTGCAGCGCCCAGACCATCGCG
>QKJR01000050.1 GCA_003249215.1 Rhodobacterales bacterium | reverse complement strand
ATCTCGAAGACGGATATGCCGGCGCCTGGATCGCGCTGACCGACGATGTGGTCAGCGTGAGCCTCACCAGCTTCGACAAGACCGACAGCGCGGTCACGCTCGCCGGCAGTTTCGAGGCGACGGCGGCCTTCACCGATGACATGGCGACGATGCAGACCGATCCCACCCGCACCAGGGTGATCACCGGCAGTTTCGAGGCGACCCTGCCGCTGCAATAGCAAAGGCCACCCCCGAAATGCTTGCCGGCCGGCACCGTTCAGGCGCCAGCCGGCGTTCAGTCGCTTCCCAGTGTCGTCCGGGATTCCATCCTGAGTTGATTCATACCCTAAAGACGGGGTTTCGATCAACTATAAGTGGCATTTTGCATACAGAAATACCCCAAAAGAAAGCCCGGGCAAAAGCCCGGGCCAGTCTGACAGGGAGATGCCGCGCCATTGCCCCGGCGCGGCAGGGGGGATCGAAATGAAAGCGAGTCTCTCGCTCCTGATTCATATGGTGGCGCAGAAAGCCGGCGACAATAGGGCGGCCGGGGCGTGACTTTACGCCACCAGCCGATATCCGCCGCTTTCCGTCACCAGCAGCCGCGCGTTCGAGGGATCGGGCTCGATCTTCTGGCGCAGCCGATAGATATGGGTCTCGAGCGTATGGGTCGTGACCCCGGCGTTATAGCCCCAGACCTCGTGCAGCAGCACGTCGCGCGCCACCACGCCCTCCTGCGCCCGGTAGAGGAACTTGAGGATGTTCGTCTCTTTCTCGGTCAGGCGGATCTTCTTGTCGTCCTCGGTGATGAGCATCTTCATCGCCGGCTTGAACGTATAGGGGCCGAGCTGGAACACGGCGTCCTCGCTCTGTTCGTGCTGCCGGAGCTGGGCGCGGATGCGCGCCAGAAGCACCGGAAACTTGAACGGCTTGGTCACGTAATCATTGGCCCCGGAATCGAGGCCGAGGATCGTGTCGGCGTCGCTGTCGTGCCCGGTCAGCATGACGATCGGGCATTTGACCCCCTGCTTGCGCATCAGCTTGCAGAGCTCGCGCCCGTCGGTATCGGGCAGGCCGACGTCGAGGATCACCAGCTCATAGAGCGCGTCCTTGATCTTCTGCAGCGCCTCGGCGCCCGAGCCGGCTTCGAAGACGTCGAAATCCTCGGTGGTGACAAGCTGTTCGGCCAGCGCCTCGCGCAGGTCCTCGTCGTCGTCGACGAGCAGGATGTTTTTCTGGATGCCCATCTGGTCCCTCCGTTGCTTTCACCGTGATGTGAGCATCCCGGGGCGCCGGCACAAGTTTTGTGACGGCGATTCACGCGGACGTGTCGCCAGAGCGCGGAATGTTTCATATTTCCGCCGGAGCGCCTATCTAGGGGCGTCCAGCCGAGGAATGTGATGTCGCTTCGCCCCGATCCGAAAGAGCTTGCCGCCCGCGCCCGCGCCGATCTGCGCATGGGCCTGCCCGTGGTGCTCGGGCTCGACGGGCGGGCGGCACTGGTGGCGGCGGCCGAGACGCTCACGCCCGAGCGGCTGGGCGATCTGCGCGCGCTGGGGCCGCTGATCCTGGCGATCACACCGCGCCGGGCCGAGACGCTCAAGGCGCGGCCCTATTCCGACGCGGTCGCCCGGGTGAAGGTGCCGGCGGCGGCGGATGTGGCCTGGATCCATGGCGTGGCCGATCCGGCCGACGATCTGATGATGCCGATGAAGGGCCCGCTCGCGACCGAGCGCGGCGGCGAAGAGGGCATCGCGCTGGCCGGCATCCGGCTGGCCAAGGCGGCGCATCTTCTGCCGGCGGCGGTGCTGGTGGCACTGGCCGACGGGCCGACGCTCGCCGCCGCCAACGGGCTCACCTGGCTCGATCTTACCGGCGCCGAGGGGCTCTGGGATACCAGCCTGCTGGCCGAGGTCTCGGCGGCGCGGGTGCCGCTCGAGGTGAGCAAGGCCGGCCGCGTCCATGTCTTTCGCCCCGAGGACGGTGGCGAAGAGCATTATGCCATCGAGATCGGCCGCCCCGATCGCGCCCGGCCGGTGCTGACCCGGCTGCATTCGGCCTGTTTCACCGGCGACGTGATCGGCAGCCTGAAATGCGATTGCGGGCCGCAGCTCCATGCCGCTCTGGCCGCCATGGGGGCGGCGGGCGAGGGGGTTTTGCTCTATCTCAATCAGGAAGGGCGCGGGATCGGGCTTGCCAACAAGATGCGGGCATATTCTCTTCAGGATCAGGGCTTTGATACCGTCGAGGCGAATCACCGGCTCGGATTTGAAGACGACGAACGCGATTTTCGCATTGGTGCAGAGATTTTGAAGAAGATGGGTTTTCACGCGGTCAAACTGATGACCAACAATCCAAAGAAGGTTTCAATGATGGAAGCAAACGGACTTACCGTTGTCGAGCGCGTGCCGCTCAAGGTCGGCGAGAGCGATTTCAATCGCGCCTATCTCGCGACGAAAGCCGCCAAATCGGGGCATCTGCTATGAGCCCCGCCGCGCTTATCGCCGCCTTCATGAGCATCGTCGGGCTGCTCGATACCGCCTCGCCCGAGGCGATCGGCTCGGCTCTCGGCACGTCGTTCTCGATGGCGTCCGACGAGGCCTATATCGAGGTCTGGACCGCCCCGGGCGCCGCGCCCGTCACCAGCTGGGAGCTTCGCGTGCCCAAGCCCGAGGCCGTGCCCGGCGGTTTCATCATTGCCGAGATCGCTGCGCCGGGCATCGCCGAGGCCGATCTGGCGCCGGCGCTCGACAAGCTCGAGATGACCAGCATGGATGTGGTCTCTCCGCCGCTCGAAGGCGGCGGGACCTGGGTGCCGATGCATTCGAGCTGCTATGCCATGGGCAGCGCGCAGTTCTGCGTGAGCTGGGAAGGGCTCGACTCCGCGCGCGCCGTTTCGATGTCGCTCGACGCGGCGCCCTCGGCCGAGTGAACGCGGGCCGGCACGATCTCGTCGTCACCCCCGGCGGCGCCCGTTTCATGGGGCGCCGCTTTCCGGTGGTGATCGGTCGTGGCGGCCTGACCCGGGACAAGCGCGAAGGCGATGGCGCCACGCCGATCGGCATCTGGCGCCTCGCCTTCGGGTTCTATCGGCCCGACAGGATCATGCCGCCGGCCACGATTCTGCCGCTCGTGGCCATGGGGCCGCGCGATCTCTGGTCGGATGACGTCAAAGATCCCGATTACAATCAATGGGTTGGCGGATTCGATTATCCGTTCAGCCACGAACGTCTACGCCGCGCCGATCGGCTTTACGATCTCGTGCTGGTGTCGGACTGGAACTGGCCCGAGGCCAGCCCCGGCAAGGGTTCGGCGATTTTCGTCCATGCCTGGCGTGGGCCGGGGCGGCCGACGGCGGGCTGTCTGGCGTTTCGGCCGGATCATCTGCGCTGGATCGTCGGGCATTGGCGGCCCGACACGCGGATCGTGGTCGGCGCTCAGACCGGGCCGTAGTCGCGCGCGCCGAACAGGGCCGAGCCGACGCGGACATAGGTCGCGCCCTGGGCCACGGCCTTTTCGAAATCGTCCGACATGCCCATCGAGAGCTCTTCGATCCCGTTGCGGGCGGCGATCTTTGCCAGCAGCGCGAAGTGGAGCGAGGATTCCTCGCCGACCGGCGGGATACACATCAGACCGTCGATCTCGAGCCCCAGACCACGGCATTCGGCAATGAAATCATCGACTTCGGCCGGGGAGACGCCCGCCTTTTGTTCTTCTTCGCCGGTATTCACCTGGATGAAGAGGCGCGGGCAATGGCCGAGTTCGTCTTTGAGGCGGGCGATGGTGCGGGCGAGCTTGGGGCGGTCGATCGTCTGGATCACGTCGAACAGCTCCATCGCCTGACGCGCCTTGTTGGTCTGCAGCGGCCCGATGAGATGCAAGTCGACGCCCGGAAAGCGGTCACGCAGCGCCGGCCATTTGCCGGCGGCCTCCTGCACCTTGTTCTCGCCGAACATCCGGTGGCCTTCCTCGAGGACGGCCTCGACCCGTTCGATCGGCTGGACCTTCGAGACGGCGATGAGCTTGGCCGAGCCGGGGGCGCGGCCGGTGCGGATTTCTTCGGCGCGGATGCGGGAGAGAATATCGTTGAGCGACATGGCGGATCTCCTCGAGGCGTTCTGGTTGCCCCGTCAGACCACAGCCGCCCCAAAAAGAAAAGAGCGGGCCGAAGCCCGCTCTTCCTGTCTGGTTCCCGA
>QKJR01000082.1 GCA_003249215.1 Rhodobacterales bacterium | reverse complement strand
GACATGGTCTTCGAACACCCCGGCGAGGCGACCTTCCCGGTCAGCTCGCTCGTGTGCAAGAAGGGCGGCATGGTCGTGATCTGCGCGGGCACCTCGGGCTTCAACTGCACCTTCGACGTGCGCTACATGTGGATGCACCAGAAGCGCCTGCAGGGCTCGCACTTCGCGCACCTGAAACAGGCGTCGGCCGCGAACAAGATGATGATCGAGCGCCGGATCGACCCCTGCATGTCCGAGGTCTTCCCCTGGGATCAGATCCCGCAGGCCCATACCAAAATGCTGCGCAACCAGCACAAGCCCGGCAACATGGCCGTGCTCGTGCAGTCGCCCCGCACCGGGCTGCGCACCTTCGAGGATGCGCTGGCGGCCGGCCCCAAGGCCTGATCTGCGACCTCGCGCAACGCTAAGATGCCGCGCCCTTAGGGGCGCGGTTTTCATTTGCGCCTGTCCTTTCGGACAGGCGCCCGCCCGGCTTCCGTGGCGTCGCAGCGCGATTTAGGTCGGTTTTGCTGAACTGTCAGCGAACCGTGGCGAAACCGTCATATTCGCCCTGTAGCCGATCCGCGCTTGCCACGGGGGTCCGGATGGAATTTGTCGTCGAGAATGTCAGCAAGGTCTTCGGCTCCAAGGCCGCGGTCGACAACATTTCCTTTTCGCTCGACCGCCCCGGCTTTGTCGGCATCATCGGACGCTCGGGCGCGGGCAAGTCGACCTTCCTGCGGATGCTCAACCGCCTGACCGACGCCACCTCGGGGCGCATTCTGGTCGAGGGCACCGATGTCCTCGCGCTCAAAGGCGCCGAGACCCGCGCCTGGCAGAGCCACTGTGCCATGGTCTTCCAGCAGTTCAATCTGGTGCCGCGGATGGATGTGGCCTCGAACGTGCTCCATGGCCTCCTGAACCGGCGCGGCACGCTGCGCACCCTCTTCAACCTCTGGCCCGAGGGTGACATCACCCGCGCGCTCGAGATCCTCGACCGGCTCGGCATCGCCGAACAGGCCCCGAAACGCGCCGAGGCGCTCTCGGGCGGGCAGCAGCAGCGCGTCGCCATCGCCCGCGCGCTGATGCAGGACCCGAAGATCATTCTGGCGGATGAGCCCATCGCCTCGCTCGACCCGATGAACGCGCAGATCGTGATGGACACATTGAAGCGCATCAACGTCGAGGATGGCCGCATGGTCATCGCCAACCTGCACACGCTCGACACCGCGCGGCGCTATTGCGACCGGGTGATCGGGATGCGCGACGGGCGCATCGTCTTCGACGGCACGCCCGAGCAACTGACGCTCGGCGCCGCGCGCGACATCTATGGCGCGGACGAGACCTTCTCCGAGGCCGCCACCTCGACCTCGATCGAGCATCTGGGCACCGACGAGGGCTATGCCCGCGCGATGCTCGAGACCTGACTTTCCCGCCCCGGTCCGCACGACCGGGGCTTTTTCAACCGGAGACGACCATGAAGAAACTGCTCGCCGTAATGGCCGCGACCACTGCCCTGACCGGCGCCGCCGGCGCCGAGGGCATCACCGCCTTCAACATCGGCCTTCTGGGTGGCGAAAACGCCCAGGACCGTCTGAACTCGAACGAATGCCTGCGCAAATATGCCGAAGACGCGCTCGGCGTGCCGGTCAAACTGTTTGCACCCGCCGATTACGATGGCGTTCTGCAGGGTCTGCTCGGCGGCACGATCGACATGGCCTGGCTCGGTGCCTCGGGCTATGCCAAGGTCTATCTGACCGACCCGAACGCGGTCAGCCCGGTTCTGGTCAAGGCCAACCTCGACGGCTCCTATACCTATCACTCGATCGGTTTTGCCCGCAAAGACAGCGGCATCACCAGCCTGCAAGACGCCAAGGGCAAGGTCTTCGGCTTCGGCGATCCGAACTCGACCTCGGGCTATCTGATCCCCTCGGTCGAGATCCCGAAGATCATCGGCGAGCCGATGGACAAGTTCTTCGGCGAGGTGAAATTCACCGGCGGCCACGAGCAGACCATCGTTGCGGTCAACAATGGTGACATCGACGCCGGCGTGACCTGGGCCGATGGCCAGGGCAACTGGGAAGACGGCTACAACTCGGGCGCGCTGCGCAAGGCGGTCGATGCCGGTCTCGTGGACATGAACGATCTGGTCGAGATCTGGAAATCGAAACCGATCCCCGAGGGCCCGGTCGTTGTCCGCAACGCGCTGCCCGAAGACGTGAAGGCCAAGATGGTGGCGCTCGTCGAAGGCCTGCACGCCACCGACCCCGATTGCGCCTATGGCGTCGCGGCGGGCGATACCTCCGGCTTCGTTCCGATCACCCATGACTATTACGAGTCGATCATCGAAGTGCGCAAAGCCAAGTCGAACTGATCCATTCCTTGCGGGCGGGGTCATGCGGCCCCGCCCGTTTCCCATCCCAAGAGGTTCCCGATGGCGCAGGCCGAGACGCTGCCGAGCATGGATTACATGGCGCTGGTGCGCCGCAAGCGGCTCTACGGCGGGCTGATCCTGATCGTCTTTATCGCACTGATGGCCTCGGGCTTCGACGTGGCGGATGCGCGCAATGCCGGCGGCTTCTGGAACGGCATCACCCATGTCTTCGACTTCCCCAAGGAAATCCTGTCCGAGGCGGCCCGCGACTGGCGCAACCTGCCCGGTTTCCTTTGGCAATTCGTGCCCTCGCTGATCGAGACGCTGAACATCGCCGCAGTCTCCACGCTTTTCGGATCTGGCCTTGCCGTGATCTTCGCGCTCCTCTCCACCCGGGGCCTCGCGCTCTGGCCGCGCCTCACGCCGGTCTTTCGCCGCGCGATGGACATCATGCGCGCCATGCCCGAGATCGTGATCGCGCTCGTCCTGATCTTCCTTCTGGGCGGCGGCCCGGTTCCGGCGATGATCGCCATCGCCTTCCACACCACCGGCGCGCTCGGCAAGCTCTTCTCGGAGGTCGCGGAAAACGCGGACCTAAAGCCCGTCGAGGGGCTGCAATCGGTGGGCGCCAACTGGCTGCAGCGGATGTTCCTGGGCGTCTTGCCGCAGGTCGCGCCGAACTGGTCCTCCTATGCGCTCCTGCGCTTCGAGATCAATATCCGCGCCTCGGCGATCCTTGGCTTCGTGGGCTCGGGCGGCATCGGCTATGACCTCAAGACCTCGCTGCAATGGGGTCAGGGGAAATATGACGAGGTCGTCGCGATCTTCCTTCTGCTGTTCCTGACGATCTCGGTCGTCGATCATTTCTCGGACCGGGCGCGGGCACGGCTCGTCAAAGGGGGGAAAGCGGCATGAGCGCGATCACCACCAACGCCACCACCACCGCCGATCTGCGCGAGACCGTCACCCGCGCCTTTGCGCGGCGCAAGATGCAGGCGCTGGCCGTGCCGGTCCTGATCCTCGCCTATCTCGTTTACGTCTTCTTCGCCTTCGACGTGCCGGGGATCGCCGGGCGGATGCGGCCCGACAATGCCGCGGTTCTTCTGTCCGATTTCTGGTCCTACAAGACCCATGTGACGCGCGACAACCGCACGGGCGAGGTCTCCGTCGCGGTCGAGGGCGAGCGCAAGGGCACCTGGCCGCCCGGCACCGCGCCCGACTGGGTGACGCTTGGCGATGAAACCCGCGTCGCCCTGCCCGATGGCGGCCGCATCACCTATATTCCCGACGGCGCGGTGATCGCGCGCGCGGGCTTCGGCACGATCGAGGTCCATTCCACCGGCCGCGCCATCGCGCTCACCCTGCCCGAAGGCGCGGCGATGCCCGACTGGATTTCCGCCTCGAACACCCGGGTGAACATCTCGGGCGAGGGCTGGCGGTTTTCGATGACCAAGGCCCGCACCGAGACCTTCCGCTATTTCCCGGGATGGGAGCTTTTCTTCTTCACGCTCGACAGCCCCTTTCATGGCAAAAGCGTCGGCGAGCTGATTGCCCTCGCGCTCTGGGAACCGCGCCTGACCCCGGCTCATTCGAACATCGCCGCGATGGCCAGTGACTTCTGGAACAATGCGATGTGGCGCCACGGCGACGTGTTCGCGGCGATGGGCGAGACGGTTCTGATGGCCTTTCTCGGCACGATGGGCGCGGGGCTGATCGCCTTTCCGCTGGCTTTCGTCGCGGCCTCGAACTTTGCGCCGGCGCGTGCGATCCGCCTGACCCTGCGGCGCCTCTTCGACTTCCTGCGCGGGGTCGACGGGCTGATCTGGACGGTGATCCTGAGCCGCGCCTTTGGCCCCGGGCCGCTGACCGGCTCGCTGGCGATCCTGCTGACCGATACCGGCACGTTTGGCAAGACCTTCTCCGAAGCGCTGGAAAACATCGACGGAAAACAGGTCGAGGGGATCCAGTCCACGGGTGCCAATGCGCTGCAACGCGCGCGCTTCGGCGTGATCCCGCAGGTGGCGCCGGTGATCCTGTCGCAGCTGCTCTATTACCTCGAGTCGAACACCCGCTCGGCCACGATCATCGGCGCGCTGGTCGGCGGCGGGATCGGTCTTCTGCTGACGCAGGCGATCATCACCCAGAAGGACTGGGAAGAGGTCAGCTATTACATCATCCTGATCATCGCCATGGTGATGGTGATGGACAGCCTCTCGGGCTGGATCCGTCGCAAGATCATCAAGGGCTGAAATTTGAGTATTTGGGCCAAGGAAAAGAGGACATTTCCTGGCTCAAATACTCCCGCCGGAGGCAAGATGCCGAAACTCTCCCCGACCGAGCCCCTGATCCATGAGGGCGCCAAGACCGTCAATTCCACCTTTGGGCGCTACTGCGAGGTGGGGGCCGGCGCGATCGTGCTCAACTCCACCTTCGGCGATTACGCCTATTGCGACCGGCTGGCCGATATCGCCAATACGAGCGTGGGCAAATTCGCCAATATTGCAGCGATGACCCGGATCGGGCCGACCGATCACCCCTGGCGCAACGCGGCGCAGCACCATTTCCTCTATCGCTCGTCTTATTACTTCGACGATGTCGAGGACGATGCCGCCTTCTTCACCGCCCGTTCGGCGCGGCGCACCACGCTCGGCCCCGATTGCTGGATCGGCCATGGCGCGATCGTGAAACCCGAGGTCACCGTGGGCGCGGGCGCGATCGTGGCCTCGGGCGCGGTGGTAACCAAGGATGTTCCCCCCTTCATGATCGTCGCGGGTTGCCCCGCCGTGCCCTTGCGGATGCGGTTTCCCGAGGCGGTGGCCGAGGGGCTGATGACGCTCGCCTGGTGGGACTGGGATCACGCCACGCTGCGCGACCGGCTGGCCGAGTTTCGCGCCCTGCCCGCCGAGGCGTTCCTCGCACGCTATGCGTGATCCTCGGGCGTCACGGTCAGCGCGACGCGGTCGCCCGCAAACCATGTGATGCCGAATTCCACCGGCCGACCGGCGGCATCGACATTGATCCCCTCCGATCGCAGGATCGGCGCGCCTTCAGGCACCTGCAGAAGCAGCGCCCGCGGCCCCCGCGCGATCTTCGCGGTGATCCGGGTCGAGGCGCGGGTGTAATCGCTCACCCCCTGCTCGGCCAGCGCCGCGGTGATCGAGGCGAGCCGTTCGAGGGCGGCAGGCAGATCGGGGAAACGGTCCGCCGGGAAGGCCGAGCGGAAGACCGCAAGCGGCAACCCGTCGCCGAGGCTGACCCCTTCGAGCACATGGACGCGTGTGACGCCCAGCGCCTCGGCCTCAGCGGGCCCCGCGTGGCGGGTCACGATGCTGAGCACCTGCCGCGAGGGCGTGCGCCCCGAGGCCGAGATGTTCTGGTGAAACCGGGTGCGGCGGCCCAGCGCGTAATCGGCGGGCGCGGCCTGGGCCACGAACACCCCCGCGCCCCGGCGCGACACGGTCAGTCCCGCCTCGGCCAGATCCGCCAGCGCATGGCGCACCGTGTGGCGGTTGACGCCAAAGCGCGCAGCGAGCGCCGCCTCGGTCGGCAGCTTCTCGCCCGGGCGGTAGAGGCCGCCCACGATCTCAGCGCGCAAGGCCCCCGCGATGCTCTGCCAGATCGGATCACGTTTGCTCAACTGAGGCCCCGTCACAAAAGTTTCGCTTGGCTTTCGACGCGAGTCGCGCCTAGATTTGTCTAGTTGTATAGAAACCTAGACAAATCTGCAAGGTGTCGAGATGACCGAACCTCTCAGCCCCGATCAGGCGGCGCGGCGCGACCGGATGGGTATTCTGGCTCGGGCCGAGGCCGCGGCACTGGCCGCGCTGATGCCGCCGGCGCCGGCGCATCGGATGCTGCGCGCGCCCGAAGTGGGCGCGGTGATGGTGCGTGGCCGGGCCGGGGCCACCGGCGCGCCCTTCAATCTGGGCGAAATGTCGGTGACGCGCTGTTCGCTGCGTCTGGAGACCGGCGAGGTCGGGCATTCTTACGTGCAGGGCCGCGACAAGGATCATGCGCGCAACGCAGCGCTCATCGACGCGCTCGCCCAGCGCCCCGAGGGCGCCGAGATCGAGCGGATCGTCCTGCGCCCGCTGGCCGAGGCCGAGGCCGCCCGGGCGCAGGCCCGCGCCGAGAAGGCAGCGGCGACGCGGGTCGAATTCTTCACCCTTGTGCGCGGAGAGGATCAATGAGCCAGGATCACGTCCTGACCGGCGGCTTTGCCGCCCCACCGCAAGAGGCCGCGCGGGCGTTTCGTGCGGCCTTGGAGGCGATGGCGCGGCCGGGCCGGGTGCAGATGTTGCGCGGTGCCGAGCCGCCCGAGCCGCTGTCGGTGGCGGCGGGCACGCTTCTGCTGACACTGTGCGACACGACGACGCCGGTGCATCTGGCGCCTTCGCATGACACGGCGGCAGTGCGCGGCTGGATCGCCTTTCACTGCGGTGCGCCGGTGGTGCCCGCGGAAGAGGCGGCTTTCGCGGTGGGCCGCTGGGACGCACTTCAGCCGGTCACCCGCTTTGCCATCGGCACGGCCGATTACCCCGACCGCTCGGCCACGCTGATCGTGGAAACCGAGGGCATGGCGCCCCCCAATGCAACGCTCACCGGCCCCGGGATCGAGCTCAGCCACCCCGCCCGCCTGCCCGAGATCGCAGCCTTTCAGGCCAATCGCGCGGGCTTCCCGCTGGGCTTCGATTGCTATCTCTGCGTGGGCCCAGAGGTGATCGGCCTGCCCCGCTCGACCATCGTGGAGGCGCTCTGATGTATGTGGCTGTGAAGGGCGGCGAGCGCGCCATCGAGGCGGCGCATGAGTGGCTGGCCGAGGAGCGGCGCGGCGACACGGCGCTGCCCGAGCTGAGCGTGGCGCAGATCCGCGAACAGATGGCACTGGCCGTGAACCGGGTGATGGCCGAGGGCTCGCTTTACGATCCCGACCTTGCGGCGCTCGCGATCAAGCAGGCGCGCGGCGATCTGATCGAGGCGGTGTTCCTGATCCGCGCCTATCGCACGACGCTGCCGCGGTTTGGCGGGTCCGAGCCCGTCGATACCGGCGCGATGCTGCCCGACCGGCGGATCTCGGCGACCTTCAAGGATGTGCCCGGCGGGCAGATCCTCGGGCCCACCTTCGATTACACGCACCGGCTGCTGGATTTCAAACTGATGGCCGAGGGCGAGGCGCCGGTCGCGCGCCGTGCCGAACCCCGGGGCGAGCCCTGCCCGCATGTCCTCGCGCTGCTCGACCGCGACGGGCTGATGGAGCCGCAGACGCCGGGCGAGGCGGTGCCGCCCGACCTGACCCGCGAGCCGCTCGAGATGCCCGCGGGCCGGCCGCTGCGGTTGCAGGCGCTGACCCGCGGCGACGAGGGGTTCGTGCTGTCGATGGCCTATTCGACGCAGCGCGGCTATGGCCGGACACATGCTTTCGTGGGCGAGCTGCGCATTGGGCGCGTGCCGGTCGAGATGGAGATCCCCGAGCTCGGCTTTGCCGTCGAGATCGGCGCGGTCGAGCTGACCGAATGCGAGACGGTGAACCAGTTCACCGGTTCTAAATCGGAACCCCCTCAATTCACTCGCGGTTATGGCCTCGTCTTCGGCCAGTCCGAGCGAAAGGCGATTTCCATGAGCCTTGTGGACCGGGCGCTGCGCTGGGAGGAACTGGGCGAGGAGAACAGCGGCGCGCCCGCGCAGGATGCGGAATTCGTGCTCTATCACTGCGACAACATTCAGGCGACGGGGTTCTTGGAGCATATCAAGCTGCCGCATTACGTCGATTTCCAATCCGAGCTCGAGCTGATCCGGCGGCTGCGCGCCGAGGCGCTGGGCCAGAGGGAGGCCGCGCAATGAAGGCGGTCATCTTCGACATCGGCAATGTGCTGATCCGCTGGGATGCGCATCTGGCCTTTCTGCCGGATCTCGGCACCCGCGAGGCGGTCGATGCCTTCTTCGCGCGGATCGGTTTTGCCGAGAAGAACAGCCGCGCCGATGGGGGCGCGCGCTTTGCCGATCTGGCCGCCGAGATCGACGACCCTCAGGATCGCGCCCTGTTCCTGAGCTATGTGGCCAACCATGGGCTGAGCCTGCCCGAGGCGATCGAGGGGAGCTGGGCGCTGCTTGCCGCGCTCAGGGCCTGCGGCGTGCCGGTGCATGCGATCACCAACTGGGCGGCAGAGACCTGGCCCTTCGGCATGGCCGCGCATCCGCGGCTCGGAACCAGTTTCGGGGTGACTGTGGTGTCGGGTATCGAGGGGGTGATGAAGCCCGCGCCGCGGGTCTTCCAGATCCTGTGCGAGCGCGCGGGGCTGGCGCCCGCTGACTGTCTCTTCATCGACGACAGCGCCCGGAATGTAGCCGGTGCGCAGGCGGTGGGCATGGATGCGGTGCTGTTCATCGATGCCGCAACGCTGGAACGCGATCTGATCGAACGGGGGCTGCTATGACCGGCCAGACCCATGATCTCGCCTGCCGCGATGCTGAGCCGGCACGGCTGATCTTCCTGACCCATGCCGAGGTCATGATCGACCCGGCCGTCCCGATCCCGGACTGGGGCCTGAGCGAGCGGGGCGCCGCGCGGCACCGGGGCTTCGCCGGAGATCCGGCCTTGGCCCGCGTCACGGCGGTGTATTCCAGCGCCGAGCGCAAGGCCCGCGAAGGCGCGCAGATCCACGCCGCGGCGCTCGGCCTCGTGCCACGGATCGTGGCGCCGCTGCACGAAAACGACCGCTCCGCCACCGGCTTCCTGCCCGGACCCGAGTTCGAGGCGACGGCGGACCGGTTCTTCGCCGAGCCGGACGTTTCGATCCGCGGCTGGGAAACCGCCCGCGCCGCACAGGCCCGGATCACCGCCGCCTGCGCCACGATCGGCGCACTCGATGCGAGCCCGGGCGATATTCTGATCGTCGCCCATGGTGCGGTGGGGGCGCTCCTGCGCTGCCACCTCAAGGGCATCGAGATCACCCGCGCCGAGGATCAGCCCGCCGGGGGCGGCTGCTGGTTCGCCACCGACCGCATGCTGGGCACCGCCCCCGCCGACTGGAGCCGCATATGACCGACCAGGCCTATAATTTCGCCTATCTCGACGAGCAGACGAAGCGGATGATCCGCCGCGCGATCCTCAAGGGGATTGCCGTGCCGGGCTATCAGGTGCCCTTTGCCTCGCGTGAAATGCCGATGCCCTATGGCTGGGGCACCGGCGGCGTGCAGGTGACGGCCGCGTGCCTGACCCCTGAGGATGTGCTCAAGGTCATCGACCAAGGCGCCGATGACACGACGAATGCCGTCTCGATCCGGGCGTTTTTTGCCCGCACCGCGGGTGTGGCCACCACCGAGGCGACAGCGCAGGCGAGCGTCATCCAGACCCGCCACCGGATCCCCGAGGCGCCCCTGACCGAGGGGCAGATCCTCGTCTATCAGGTGCCGATCCCCGAGCCCCTGCGCTTCCTCGAGCCGCGCGAGAGCGAGACGCGGCGGATGCATGCGCTCGAGGATTACGGGCTGATGCATGTGAAACTCTATGAGGATATCGCGCGGCACGGCGAGATCGCGACCGCCTATGCCTATCCGGTCAAGGTCGAGGGGCGGTATGTGATGGACCCCTCGCCCATTCCGAAATTCGACAACCCCAAGCTGGGCGGGATGGCAGCGATTCAGCTGTTCGGCGCGGGGCGCGAGCAGCGCATTTATGCGCTGCCCCCCTACACACGGGTCGTGAGCCTCGATTTCGAGGATCATCCCTTTGTCGCGTCAAAAGCCGATCACGCCTGTGATCTCTGCGGGTCCGAGGTCAGCTATCTCGACGAGGTGATCACCGACGATCGGGGCAGCCGGATGTTTTGCTGCTCGGATACCGATTACTGCGCCGGGCGCCGGGATGCGGGGCACCGCGGGCGCCTTTCGCCCGAGGAGGTCGCGTGATGGAGGGGGCTTTGAGTATTTTATCCAAGGAAAAACAGCAGGACGGGCCGCTGCTGCGCGTCGAGGGGCTGTCGAAGTTCTATGGCGGGCGGATCGGCTGCGCGGATGTGAGCTTCGATCTCTGGCCGGGCGAGGTGCTCGGTATCGTGGGCGAGAGCGGCTCGGGGAAATCGACGCTGCTGTCGTGCCTTGCGGGCCACCTGAGCCCCGACCGCGGCGAGGTGATCTATGCCGGGCGCGACACCGTCACCATGCCCGAGCCCGAGCGCCGGATGCTTGGGCGCACCGACTGGGCCTTCGTGCATCAAAACCCGCGCGACGGGCTCAGGATGGGGGTTTCGGCGGGTGGCAATGTGGGCGAGCGGCTGATGGCGGTCGGCGCGCGCAATTACGGCGCGATCCGCGAGACAGCCTCGGACTGGCTCGGTCGGGTCGAAATCAGCCCCGGCCGGATCGACGACCGCCCGCGGCAATTCTCGGGCGGGATGCAGCAACGCCTGCAGATCGCGCGCAACCTCGTGACCGGACCCAAGCTCGTCTTCATGGACGAGCCGACCGGGGGCCTCGATGTCAGCGTGCAGGCGCGCTTGCTCGACCTCCTGCGCGGGCTCGTGCGCGACATGGGGCTCGCGGTGATCATCGTGACCCACGATCTGGCCGTGGCGCGCCTGCTCGCGCATCGGCTGATGGTGATGAAGGACGGCCGGGTGATCGAGGCCGGCCTCACCGATCAGGTGCTCGACGATCCGCAGGCCGCCTATACCCAGCTCCTTGTCTCCTCGGTGTTACAAGTCTGACCTAAACCCTGCGCAATGGACGATACGATGATCGAGATCGAGAACCTGTCGAAGAGCTTCACCCTGCACAATCAGGGCGGCGCGGTGATCCCGGTGATGACAGGGGCCACCCTGCGCGTCGCGCCCGGGGAATGCGTGGCGCTGACCGGGCAGTCGGGCGCGGGGAAATCCACGCTGATGCGGATGATCTACGGCAATTACCTGGCCGCGGGCGGCAGTTTGCGGGTGGGTGGCCTTGATGTGACCCGCGCCACCCCGCGCGAGATCATCGCGCTGCGCCGCGAGACGCTGGGATACGTCAGCCAGTTCCTGCGCGTCGTGCCCCGGGTGCCCACCCGCGCGGTGGTGGCCGAGCCCCTGCTGGCGCTCGGGCGCCCGGCGGAGGAGGCCTTCGCCCGCGCCGAGACGCTCTTGCGCGAATTGAACATCCCCGAGCGGCTCTGGGGCCTCTCGCCCACCACCTTCTCGGGCGGCGAGCAACAGCGGGTGAACATCGCCCGCGGCTTCGCCCATGACTACCCCGCGCTTTTGCTCGACGAGCCGACCGCGAGCCTCGACGCGGTGAACCGCGAAGTCGTCCTGCGCCTGATCGAGGGCGCCAAGGCCCGCGGCGCGGCGATCATCGGCATCTTCCATGACGAGGCCGCGCGCGCCCGCGTCGCCGACCGCGAGATCGACGTGACGGAGTTCACCCCACGAAAGGCTGCCTGATGATCCAGTCCCCGCTCCCCAATGCCCGGCTCTTTGCCATCGTCGGCCCCTCGGGCGCCGGCAAGGACACGCTCTTGCGCCTCGCGCGCGAACAGGTGCCCGGCCTGCATCTGGTGCGCCGCGCGATCACCCGGCCCCCTTCGGAGGCGACCGAACCCTTTGAAAGCATGACCGAGGCCGACTTTGCCGCGCGCCAGAAGGCCGGGGAGTTCGCGCTCGACTGGCAGGCGCACGGGCTGCGCTATGGCATTCCGCGGGCGGAACTTGCGCCGCTCGCACGCGGGGAAACGGTGCTCTTCAACGGCTCGCGCAAGGCACTGCCGCAGGCGCTGCAGGCCTTTCCGGGGATGGGGGTGATCCTTGTCACCGCGCCGGTCGAGGTGCTCGCCGCGCGGCTCGCGGCACGCGGGCGCGAGAGCGAGGCCGAGATCGCCGCACGACTGGAACGGGCGGGCTTCGATCTGCCCGGGGGCATCCGCGGCCGCGTGGTGATGAACGACACGAAGCCCGAGGTGGGCGCCGCGCGGCTCATCGCGGCGCTTCAGCTTGCCAGCGCGTGACGGCTGAGCAGATGGAACCGCCCCGCCTCATCCTCGCCGTAAAGGCAGAGCGCATCGACCGCGAAGGGACGCGGCAGATGGGGCATGAACCAATCCCCGGCCGCAGCCTGCAGCCGCGCCAGCTCCTCGGGCGGCAGATCGCCGCTCAGCGTCATGTGAAAGCGGAACTCGTCGAACACATAAGGATAACCGAAGACCGCCATCAATTCGCGCTGGCGCGGTGTGAGGCTCTCGGGCTTGCGCTTGGCGGCTTCCTCATTGGTCAGGGGCGCGCGGAACGGCTCGAACCGGGTCACCACCTCGGCGCAGAGCGCGCCGAGATCGGCCTCGGCGCCATCGGGGCGCAGGGCGAGGAACCGGCCACCGAGCGCATCGAGCCGCAACCCCGGCAGCTCGACCGCGCCGAGCGCCGCCGCCTCGGCCGAGAGCGCCTCGGCCAGATCGTCGGGGCCGTAACCCACCGCGAGCCGGAACGGCGCCTTCATCGTCGCGTGGAACCCGTATTTGCGCGGCGCGCGGGTGGCAGGTTCGATCCCGTCGATGGCGGGTTGCGCCACCGCGCGGCCCGCCTCGACATCCCAGCCAAGCCACGCGGCCGCGGCCTGCATCAGCGGCCCGGCGGGCGGGGCGAAATAGATCGCGTAGCGCTTCATCTTGCTCATGCTTCCCCTTGGCAGGCGCAGGTGACAGGCCGATGACATCGCCGGCTGACTTCCCCGCCCCGCTGCCCTATCTCTCTCTTCGATCTCTCAGGACTTCAAGACCATGACCGAGCCCGTCACCCTTGCCAATGCCACCCTCGTCCTGCCCGATGAGGTGATCACCGGATCGCTGCGCCTCGAGGGCGGCAAGATCGCCGCGATCGAGCCGGGCACCGCCGTGCCCCCGGGCGCCATCGACTGCGCCCGCGATCTGGTGATGCCGGGGCTGATCGAACTGCACACCGACAACCTCGAAGGTCATATCGAGCCGCGCCCCAAGGTCGACTGGCCCCATGCCGCGGCGATCATCGCCCATGATGCGGAGCTGGCGTCGGTCGGGATCACCACGGTGTTCGATGCTTTGCGGGTGGGTTCGGTCGTCTCGAACGAGAAGGCGAATTACGGCGAATACGCGCGCGCGCTGGCCAATGAGATCCTCGATCTGCGGGGCCGCGGCGCGCTCCGGATCAGCCATTACCTGCATCTGCGCGCCGAGACCTGTTCCGAGACGCTGATCGAGGAGCTCGCGAAATTCGGCCCCGAGGATCGGGTCGGCATCGTCAGCCTGATGGATCACACCCCGGGCGAGCGGCAGTTTCGCGACGTGACCAAGCTGCGCGATTACGTGTGCGGCAAACACGGGCTGAGCCATGCCGAATTCGATGACCATGTCGCGGGGCAGCTCGCGCTCAAGGAACGCCTTGGCGCCGCGCATGAGACGGCGGCGGTGGCCGCGGCGGCGCGTTATGGTGCGGTGCTCGCAAGCCATGACGACACCACCGCCGATCAGGTCGCCCATTCCGCGCGTCTGGGCGTGCAATTCGCCGAATTCCCGACCACGGCCGAGGCGGCGCGGGCCTGCCATGCGCAGGGGATCGCGGTGATGATGGGCGCGCCGAACCTGATCCGCGGCGGGTCGCATTCCGGCAATGTCGCCGCGCATGAGCTGGCCGAAGAGGGGCTTCTGGATATCGTGAGCTCGGATTACGTGCCCTCGGCGCTGCTCTCCGCCGCGCTGCTTCTGGGCGATCTCTGGGGCGATGTGGCGCGCGGGGTCGCGACCGTCACCGCGGCACCGGCGCGGGCCGTGGGGCTTGCCGATCGCGGGCGGATCGAGATCGGCCTGCGCGCCGATCTGATCCGGGTGCGGCGGATCGGCGGCGCGGGCGCGGTGCGCGGGCTCTGGGTGCAGGGGCAGCGGATGGGCTGAGCCCGAAAATCCGAAATCCGCGCCCGAAATCCGGCGTCACGGCGCGGCGATCGGTGCTAGAAGGGCACATGCTCTTCGATCTCCCCGACCCCGACACCCTCTATCAGGCGCTTCTCGCACGCGACGACCGATTCGACGGGCAGGCCTTCGTCTGCGTCGCCTCCACCGGCATCTTCTGCCGCCTGAGCTGCCCCGCGCGCAACCCCCTGCGCGAGAATTGCACCTTCTTCGGCACTGTCGCCGAATGCATTGCGGCGGGCTATCGACCCTGCAAGCGCTGCCATCCGCTGGCGCCCGCCGCGGGTGCCGATCCGGCGATCACGGCGCTTCTCGCCGCGCTCGAGGCCGATCCGGCGCATCGCTGGTCCGAGGTCGACGTGGCCGCGCGCGGCTTCGATCCCTCGACCGTGCGCCGCGCCTTCAAGCGCCATTACGGGATGACCTTCCTCGAAATGGCCCGCCAGCGCCGCCTGCGTGATAGCTTCGAGGTGATCGCCGCGGGCGGCCCGGTGATCGCGGCGCAGCATGAGGCCGGGTTCGATTCGCCCAGCGCCTTTCGCGCCGCCTTCGCGCGGCTTCTGGGCTCGGCGCCGGGCACATTCGCGGCCGATGCCAGCCTGCGCGCGAGCTGGATCGCGACGCCACTGGGCGACATGATCGCGGTGGCGAGCCGCAGCCATCTGCATCTGCTGGAATTCATGGGGCGCAAGGCCCTGCCCGGCGAGTTGCGGCGGCTGCATCAGGGCACCGCGGGGGGCATCGGGCTTGGCCGTTTCGCCCCGCATGAGCAGGCCGCGGCCGAGCTTGGCGATTTCTTCGCCGGTCGCTCGGCCCGGTTCGAAACGCCGCTCCATCAGCCCGGCAGCGCCTTTGCCCAGACCGTCTGGGCAGCGCTGTGCGAGATCCCGGCGGGCGAAACCTGCAGTTATGCCGAGCTCGCCGCAAGTATCGGCCGGCCCACGGCGACGCGCGCCGTCGCCCGCGCCAATGGCGCCAATCAGATCGCGCTGATGGTGCCCTGCCACCGGGTGATCGGCGCCGACGGCGCGCTGAGTGGCTATGGCGGTGGGCTCTCGCGCAAGCAACGTCTGCTGGAAATCGAGCGCGCCTATCGCCCCGACCCGGCGCGCGCCTAAAGCACCCGCAACCGCCGCATCTGCAGGATCTGCAGAGCGGCGCGGTGCGCGGGCACGGTGCGGAAGATGTCACGCATCATCCGCGCATCGGCCCTGAGCCCCGCCCAGAGGCCAAATTTCGTGTGCTTGAAGGGGCTTTCCACCTCGGGCCAGCGCACAACGGCGATGCGGGCCGCGCGCCCGATCAGCATCCGGTTCATGTGCACCTCGAGCCCGAAACGCGGCAGCGCCTGCAGGCCCCCGCCCTCACCCGCACCCTCGAGCAGCCAGTCGCGGCGCAGTACCCGCTCGCCCGAGATGTAATCGAGCCCGATCGCCCGCCAGAGCCCGGGCGCATTGCGCCGCAGGCTGATCGCCACATCGGCGCGGCCCTCGGCCACCGGCGCGGCCAGCGCGGCGATATGCTCGGGCGCGAGGCCGATCAGATCGCTGTCCAGGAGCATGATCAGATCGTGCGCTGCGGCCTCGATCCCGGTCGCGACGGCGAAGGTCTTGCCGCGGTTGGCGGGCAGCCGGATCAGCCGCACACCCGCGACCCGCCCGACCACCTCGGCGGTGCCATCGCCCGAGCCGTCATCGACGACAATCACTTCGTCGATCGCGGGATGGCCGACGACCGAGGCAAGCACCCGCTCGATCCGCGGTGCCTCGTTGAAGGCGGGAATGACGCAGCTCAGCCCCATCCGTCGAACCCGGTTACTTGGCGCCGGCCCGCGCGGGCTCGGCCTCCATCGCTGTGCCGCGCCATTCAAAGCCACGCCGCGCCCAGGTCGCCCCCCAAAGCGCGGGCAGCGAAAGATCGCGCAGCACCATGGCGGCCAGATCGCGCGGCCCGGCGGGCCAGCCCGCCACGCGCGCCAGCACGATCTCGGGGCCATACCAGAGCACGAAGAACGGCAGCAAAGCCCAGAGCGGCCCGATCGCAAGCAGTGCCAGCAACGGCACCACGGGCCCGACGAGGATCTCGAGCGCAAAAAGCCCCGGGAACCCGTCGCGCCGCACCCGGCTCCAGCGCAATTGCCGGTCCCAGACGGCGCGGGCATTGCGCGGCCCGATCGGCTGGGCGAAGGGAATGCGGGTCAGCCGGACATGAAGGCCCTGATCGCGCACCACCTTGGTCGAGGCCACATCCTCGGCCAGATTGCGGCCGAGCGCGGCGAGCCCGCCCGCCCCCTCGAGCACGTCACGGCGCCAGAACAGCGTCTTGCCCTGCGCATAGCCATTGCCGAGCGCGTCGGACGCCAGCTGCCAGCGCGCCTGAAACGTGTTGAGAAAGGCGCATTCGACCGCGCCCCAGAGATTGTCGCCGCGCAGGCCCGCAGGCGGGCTCGTGACAAGGCCGGTGCCCGGGGTCCAGGCGGCGAGCAGACGCTGAAAATAATCGGCCGGCAAGAGCAGGTTCGAATCGGTCATTGCGATCCAGTCGCCCCGCGCCGCGACCCAGCCCTTGGCGACATTGTTCAGCTTGGGGTTCGAACTGATGAAATCCTCGCCGATCATCAGGCTCGCCTGCACCTCGGGATGCGCGGCGATCAGACGGCGCACCAGCGCCACGGCCGGATCGCTCTCGCGCGCGGCGCAGAAGATCACCTCGTAATCGGGGTAATCGAGATGGAAGGACGAGCCGAGCGTTTCCTCGTCGAACCGGTCGAGACCGCAGACCGGGCGGATCAGCGTGATGAAGGGCCGCTCGGCCATGCCGCGGGCCGGGCCGGGATGCAGATAGCGCCAGAGCGAGAGCGCAACACCCGCGAGCTGCAGCCCGACGAGCCCCGCAATGAGCGCTGCCAGCGCAAAGATGATGACCGTCAAGATGTTCCCTCCGCCGCGGGCCGCAGATCGCCGCGCGCCTCGGGCGCCTGCGCGCCCACCCATTGCAGCACCTTGAGCGCCCCGTCATGGCTCTCGACCAGCGCGGTCTGACTGTCGACCCAGTCGCCGCAATTGGCATAGAGCAGCCCCTCGGTCTCGTGCAGCGCCGCCTTGTGGAAATGGCCGCAGATCACGCCATCGACCCCCTGCGCCCGGGCCAGCCCGATCAGCCGCTCCTCGAAACCGTTGCCGATCGTCATCAGCGTGTTCACCCCCGAAATCAGCGCCTCGATCAGGCCACGCTCGCGCGTCAGGTGCAATTGCCGCCGCAGCCAGGCATCGGCCGCGCGCAGTGCCGCATCGGCGCGCGAGCCGACGCGGGTCATCACATGCCAGCGGAAGATGCGCGCGTCACACTGATCGCCATGCAGCACCAGATAGCGTTGGCCGTCGGCGGCCTCATGCACCACGCTCTCGCGCAGGTCGAACCCGTCGCAGGGCGCGCCGTAGTAGCGTTTCATTTCAACGTCGTGGTTGCCGGGCAGATAGACGACGCGCACCCCGTCACGGGCGCGGCCCTTGAGCTCGGTCAGGATCGCGTCATGGGTTTCGGACCAGTGGACGGTGCCGATGTGCCAGATGTCGAGGATGTCGCCGACCAGATAGATCGTCTCGGCCTCGGTCTCGCGCAGGAAGCTCAGGAAGGCCTCGGCGCGGCTGCCACGCGCCCCCAGATGCAGATCCGAGACAAAGAGGCTCCTCACCTCTCGCCGGGGCAGGACGCGCGTTTCGCTAGCCGACATTGCTCGATCCTTCGACTGATCTTCGTGCCTGGCGCTTCGTGCCAAGGGCGAAAGACGCTGGCATGACGTCTATATGACGTTAGTGTAACATTCGCCGCAATGCAGCGTGCGCAGCCTCCCCTCTCAAGATTTCGCGATCAATTCCCGGGCAATGCCTAAATCGTCAGCACGAGCCCCAGACCGAAGAGCGAAATGAACATCCAGGCGAGCGCCCCGAGCACAAGCGGGCGCAGCCCCTTGAGCCGCAGCCGGCGCAGGTCAGTCTCGAGCCCCATCGCGGCGAGCGCGAGGGTGAGCAGGAAATCGGTGCCGGTGGCGAGCGCGCGGCTGAGCCCTTCGGGCAGGGTCACGAGCGAGTTGAGCGCCACCACCGCGAGGAAGCCGAAGACGAACCACGGCGTCGGCGCACGGCCTACGCCCGGCCCCTCGGCGCCCTCGCCGCGGGCCCGCGCCGCCGCGAACCGGCCGAGGATCAGGATGAGCGGCGCGAGCAGCACGACCCGGCTGAGTTTCGCGACCGTGCCCGCCTGCCCCGCGATCTCGCCACGGGCGAAGGCGGCGCCCGCGACCTGCGCCACCTCATGCACCGTCGCACCGACCCAGATGCCGTAATTGCGCGCGGCGAGGCCCAGCGGCTCGGCCAGCACCGGCATCAGCACCATCGAGAGCGAGCCGAAGAGCGTCACACAGGCGATCGCATAGGCGACATCCTCGTCGCTGCCGCGGGTGACCGTGTTGCAGGCGATCACCGCCGAGGCGCCACAGACCGAGGTGCCCGCCGCGATCAGTTCCCCCAATCGCGGCTCGACACCCAATGCGCGCGCCATCAGCTTGGTGAAGACGAAGGTGGCCGAGAGCGTCGTGACGACCACGAGCGCCCCGGGCAGGCCGATCGCGGCGAGCTGTGCGAGCGTCAGTTTGAAACCCAGAAGCACGATCGCAAAGCGCAGGACGCGCTTGAGCGAAAAGGCGATGCCGGGCGCCGCCACCGGCACCGGCCCGGCAAGGTTGCGGATCCCCGCGCCGATCAGCATGGCGACGACGAGCGGGCTCAGCGCCGGAATGCCCGAGAGCCGCTGCACCGCCATCGCGGCGAGCGCGACCCCGGCGGCAAGCCCGAGCCCGGGCGCGAGTCGCGCGGCAAGCGCGAGAATGGGGGGGCGTGCAGGGGGGCGGGCGGCGGCGAGGTCGGTCATCTGGAAACTCCGTTACTGCGCCGCAGCATCGCGCCGAAGCATTAATCCGTCCAACGGATTGATTTGTTCATTCCAATCGAAATTGCTAATGATTGAATATGACCTATGAACAGCTCCGCATCTTCCTCGCCGTGGCCGAGCGCGCCCATGTCACCCGCGCGGCCGAGGCGCTGGGGCTCACGCAATCCGCGGTCTCGGCGGCGATCGCGGCGCTCGAGACGCGCCACGGGCTGAAGCTTTTCGACCGGATCGGGCGGCGGATCGCGCTGACCGAGGCCGGGCGGCAGTTCATCGCGCCCGCCCGGGCGGCGCTTGCGCAGGCCGAGCTTGCCGAACGCGCCCTCGCCGATCTGGCCGAGGAGGCGCGCGGCACATTGCGCCTGCACGCGAGCCAGACCGTCGCCTCCTATTGGCTGCCGCCGTATCTGATCGCGCTGCACGAGAGGTTTCCGGGGATCGAGATCGCGCTCCGTATCGGCAACACGACCGAAGTGGCCCGCGCGGTCGAGGCGGGCGAGGCCGATCTCGGCTTCGTCGAGGGGGATGTGGCGCAGGGCGGACTCACCCGGCGGGTGGTGGCGCGTGACGAGCTCGTGCTGCTCTGCGCCTCCGGTCATCCGCTTGCGGGCGCACCGATCCGTGGCGCCGATTACAGCGCGCTCGACTGGATCCTGCGCGAGCCGGGCTCGGGCACACGCGCGGCCGTCGAGGGGCATTTCGCCGCCCTCGGCTTCGACGTCAACGACCTGCGGATCGGGCTCGAGCTGCCCTCGAACGAGGCGATCCTCGCGGCGGTTGCGGCCGGGCGGTATGTCGCGATCCTGTCCGAGCGGGTGCTCGCGGCGCATGGCGCCCCACCGGGGATCGTCACGCGGCGGATCGACTGGGCGCCCGTGCCACGGCGTGATTTCTCGGTGCTGATCCACCCCGAGCGCTACCGCTCGCGCGCGGCGCGGGCGTTGCTCGAACGCTTCGGACCCGCAGGCTAGCCCCGCGGCACCGCGGCCCGAAGGCCGGCCGCAGAGCCCATCGTCTCAGACGCGATCAGCGCCGATAGCACTTGGATTTGGAGCCGAAGCCCGAGGGCGAGCAGATCCAGCTTCCGTTGCCCGGCGGGGTCGCGACGGCGACCTGCATCGCGGGGGCGGGCTTGCCCGGGTTGAGCCAGTCGAACCGCGCCGCACCCTTGCCGGCGGCGGTTTTCACCACGCTGGCCTTGCTCGACGGACCGAGATCGACACGGGTTTCGGCCTGGGCCGGAAGGCTCGTGACGAGGGCGACGGTCGCGACCGCGACGAACCCCGGGATCTTGGAGAAGATGTTCATTCCTGCTGCCTCGCTTGCTGACGCATTGGACCCTGCGAAGAAGGGCTGCGTTCTTGGATAGTCCTCCTTCGCAAAGAAAAGACTTACGCGTCAACCAGAGCGGGAGCGGGGCGGAAAGGTGGCAAGAGCGTGTCAGCGCCACGAAAAACGCGGGGGAAAAACTTCCCCCGCGTTTTCAGATAATTGGCCAGCTTGTGGCGATCGGCGGATTTTCGCCGCATCGCGGCATCAGATCATCTCAGGGTCTGATTTTTCATCCGCCAATCCGGCGTGCCGAAGTTTTCCGGCCAGGGATAGACCTCGTGCTGGTTGAAATAGGCAACGCCCACGAGGCTCGGATATTGCGGCTTCTCGACGCGGACGCTTTGCTTCCACATCTCCACATAGGCCGCATCGCCAACATAGCCGAGCTCGGCCACCACCACCGGCTTGCCGAAGGCCGCCGCTCGCTCGTAGCGGGGCGCGAAGATCTCGTCGAAGCTGCGGTCATGGCCATATTTCGCCTGATCCCAAGCCTGCAGCCCGAAGACCGTGAGGCCGATCAGATCGGCATAATCGTCACCCGGATAATAGGAGGCCATCTCCTCATCCCCGAGCGGCGACCACATCACCGAGATATTCGGCGCGCGCGAACGGCACAGGTCGATCATGTGGCGATAGGCCGAGATATAATCCTCGGGCGCCCAGCCGGCCCAGATGAACTGCCCCGAGCGGTCGTCCATCTCATGGGCGAAGCGCAGGGTGACCGGGCTCTTGAGCGTGCCGAGCACGTCGCAGACCGCGGTCATGTTCGGGTCATATTCGCCGCGCGCGATCCCGCGTCGCAGATATTGCGCGGTGTTGCGCTCGTTGCGCGACCAGGTCCAGGGCTCCAGCGTCACCAGAAGCGCGCGGTTGCGTTCGAGCGCATAGGCATCGGCATCGTTGAGCGAAGGCAGATACACGTCTTCCCAAGGCAGGAAGAGATGCTCGATCACGACCGGATTCTTGGCCGAGAAATCCCCGTCCGGGTCATAGACCCCGAAGGGAATATCCCCCGGTGGCACCTCGACCGGATCGGCCCGGCCGGGCCCCGCGATGCACAGCGCCGCCGCCAGTGCGGCAAGTCCAATTGTCAGGCGTTTCGTCATTTCGTCCCCTCCTTTTCCCCCGGGAACCAGCCGGACAGATCTGGTGCGAAGCGCACGCGCACCTCGCCGTTCTGTCCCATTCCTGCCCCCGAGACGACGTATTCGACCCGGGTCAGTTGCAGCGGCGTGAGGCCGACGGCGAGAGCCCGCAGGCTCGCATCGCCCCGCAGTATGATCCCGCCGAGGCAAAGCGCCATGACAAGGGTCAAACTGGCCGCGTAAATCTTGAATTCCCCTCGATTTTCGAGCGCTTTCCCGCGCCGCCGCGCCTCGCGTCGGTGATGGACGAGAATCACCCCGAGCAGCGTCACATAGAGGATCGCGTTGACGATCGAGAGCAGGTAGAAGCCGCTCGCCTCGCGCACCTGCGGCACCAGAAGGACGGGCGCCACGGCCCCCGCGGCCAGCAACAGATAGAGCCAGAAGATCCGCCCCGGCAGCGCGGTCGAGGCCGCCTCGCCCTTCGGCGTGATCCGGAAATCGACGAAATGCCCGGTCAGCCGGTCGCGCACCGCACTGATGCATCCCCAGAGCACCCAGGGCCATTGCAGCAGCACGAAGAGCGCCTTTTCCCAGGCGATCACGCGGGCGTCGCGCGGCCGGAAGAGCCCGTCGCGGCGCATCATCCTGGCAAAGAGCACCATCACCGCCACCGAGGGCAGCGAATGCCCGAGGAAGGCCGGATAGGTCACATCGGCGAAGCGGATGTCGAAGCTGACCGCCACGATCGGCAGCAGATACATCGAGGCCATGGTGAGCGCGAAAAAGGCGTACCAGCTCTGGCAGAGCAAAAAGAGCAGCTTCAGGCGCAGCGGCAGCCGCCCGAGATAGCGCGGCGTGTAGCGCAGCAGCAGGCTCATCAGCGAGCGCGACCACTGGAATTCCTGCGTCACCAGATCGGGCAGCGTGGCCGGCCCGTCGCCCACCGCAATCGCGTCGATCGCATGGACCCCGCGCCAGCCGGCCGCGGAAATCAGCATCGTGGTGGAATGATCCTCGGCCAATTCCGGGCCAAGGCCACCGGCCGCACGCAGCGCCGCGGTGCGCACCGCGTAATGCGAGCCGATGCACATCGGCGTCAGAACCCCGGTATAGCCCGCCTGAAAGACGCCGTGAAAGGCTGCCTCGGAATAGAGCCGGGTGCGCGCGGCCCAGCTCTGCGCGGCATTGGCCGCACAGATCGAGGGCGCGCTGACATAGCCTACCGCCGGATCGGCAAAGGGGCGCAGCATCTCGCGCAGATAACCGGGACCGGGCACGTGATCGGCGTCGAGCTGGCTGACGATATCGTAATCGTCATAGCCCCAGTGATCGTAGAAATAGGCCAGATTGCCTTCCTTGCAGCGGGTGCGGCGCGGCCATTCGCTGCGGTGATACTCGGCCACGCCCTTGCGGCTGGAGATCCGCACGCCATGGGCCGCGCACCAGGCGCGGGTCTCCTCCGACGGGTCTTCGTCGGCGAGCCAGGTGTCATGCGGATAATCCTGCGCAAGCATCGCCTCGAGCGTGGCCTGCAGCACCGCAAAGGGCTCGGCCGGGGTCTTGGTGGTGATCATCGCGACGCGCCAGCGCCCCGGCACCGGATCGGGCGCCACCGAGCGGCGCGCGAACAGGAAGACCAGCACGAAATAGAGCTGCATCCCCCAGATCCAGACCATCGCCGCGGTCACGAGCCAGAACCGTCCTGGCCCGAGGATATGCGCCGGTTGCAGCCACCACGCCCAGAACCAGCCCGCACAGACGAGCCAGAGCGCAATCACCATGCGGTAGCGCAGAGCCCGGCCGCCGGTCACCACGGGCGCCAGCAGCGGCCGGGGGGCGAGGGCGGGATGGGGTTTCATGCCGCCCCGCAGGACCGCAGCTCGGAGGGGGCAACGGAGCGGACATGCCCGAACCAGGGCGCGGCATCGGCGACGATCTCGCGCAGACCGAATTGCGCGCGGAAGCCGAGCACCTCGGCCGCGCGCCGGGTATCGGCATAGAGCGCACCCGGATCGCCCGCGCGGCGCGGCTCCTCTACGATCGGCACGGCGCGGCCGGTGACCTGCTCGACCATCGCCGCCACCTCGCGCACGGAGGCGCCCTGCCCGGTCCCGAGATTGAGCGCCACGCTCGGCCCGCCCTGCGCCAGATGCCCGAGCGCGAGCAGATGCGCCCGCGCCAGATCGGCGACATGGATATAGTCGCGGATGCAGGTGCCGTCGGGCGTGTCGTAATCGGTGCCGAAGAGGCGCAGCGCCCCGCCCCGCCCCGCCGCCGCCAGAAGCGCGAGCGGGATCAGATGGGTCTCGGGGTCGTGGCGCTCGCCGGTCTCGCCCGCGGGATCGGCACCCGCAGCGTTGAAATAGCGCAGCGCGACATGACGCAGCCCCCAGGCGGCACCGGCATCGCGCAGCATCCATTCACAGGCGAGCTTGGTGCGCCCATAGGGGTTGATCGGCGCCTGCGGGCAGTCCTCGGAAATCGGCAGGGTCGCGGGCGTGCCATAGGTCGCGCAGCTCGAAGAGAAGACGATCCGGTCGAGCCCTGCGCGCCGCATCGCACCGAGCAGGCCGATCATGCCGCCGAGGTTGTTGTCGTAATAGCTCTGCGGGTCGGCCGTGCTCTCGCCGACATAGGCGAGTGCGGCGAAATGGATCACCGCGCCCACCCGGTGGGTGGCGAGTGCCGCATCGAGCGCCGCCGTGTCGCGCAGATCGCCGACCACGAGCGGCCCCCATTTCACCGCATCGGCATGACCGCGCGAGAGGTTGTCATAAGTGACCGGCGTGACGCCCGCCTCGGCCAGCGCCTTGCAGCACTGCGCGCCGATATAGCCCGCACCACCCGTCACCAGAACCCGGTCCGGAAGGGTCATATCGCCCCCCCGAGGGTCCGTCTCTGCTGACCCTGCAATTCCTCGCGGAAATAGGCGATGGTGGGCACCAGCCCCTCGCGCAGCGGCACCTTCGGCCCCCAGCCGAACAGGTTGCGGGCCCGGCCGATATCGGGGCGGCGCTGCAACGGATCGTCGGCGGGCAGCGGCCGATAGACGAGCGGCACCTGCGCCCCGGTCAGATCGAGCACCATCTGCGCCAGTTCGAGCATGGTGAACTCGCCCGGATTGCCGAGGTTGACCGGGTCGAAAATCGAGCTCGTGGCCTCGGGCGCCTCCATCAGGCCCTCGAGCGCGTCGAGCATGTCGCTGACATAGCAGAAGGACCGCGTCTGGGTGCCCGCGCCATAGATCGTGATCGGCGAGCCGGTCAGCGCCTGACAGATGAAATTCGACACCACGCGCCCGTCCTCGGGGTCCATCCGTGGCCCGTAGGTGTTGAAGATCCGCGCGATGCGGATATCGACATTGCGGGTGCGGTGGGTCTCGTAGAAGAGCGTCTCGGCGGCGCGCTTGCCCTCGTCGTAGCAGGCGCGCGGCCCCACGGTGTTGACGCTCCCGCGATAGGCCTCTTCCTGCGGGCTGTGATCGGGGTCGCCATAGACCTCCGAGGTCGAGCTTTGCAGGATCCGCGCGCCCTTGGCCTCGGCCACCGCAAGCAGGTTGATTGCCCCGAGCACCGAGGTCTTGAACGTGTGCAGCGGATCGGCCCGGTATTTCGGCGGCGAGGCCGGACAGGCCAGATTATAGATCCGGTCGACCGGGCCCGCGATCGTGACCGGCTCGATGATGTCATGGCGCAGGAAGGTGAAGCGCGGATCGGCCACCAGCGCGGCGATATTCTCGAACCGGCCCGTCGAAAGGTTGTCGAGACAGATCACCCGGTCGCCCTGATCGAGAAGCCGCCGCATCAGGTTCGATCCGATGAACCCCGCCCCGCCAGCAACCACAAGCACTCTCGCGTCGCGGCCTCTCGGCACGGCGTCCTCGGTCTCGATTGCAATCGGGAATGCGTTGCGGCCCACCATGATACCCTCCTTCCCGGGCCTATGGTGTCCCCCCCGCGGCCCGTTGGAGACTCGGATCACATCCAGTCATCCATAAGTCACATATTAACAGATCATTTACCGAAAGAAACATGATGCGCGTCAACATCTTAGGATTTCCGCGCGGGTTACGTGCGAACTGGATGACAATCAATTCCAGATATCGGGATCGTCGCCTAATTCGCACCAAGGGCCGCGCTGAGGCAGTCGGCCGGCAAATCCAGATCCACGGCCACACCGCCCTTGCGCCAGAGCCGGAAATCCTCGCCATCGAGGAGGCCCGCATGCTCGGTCAGCAGCCGGAAACGGTTCGCGAAATAGATGGCCTCGCCGATCTGCACCGAGCGGATCACCAGATCGGTATCTCCGCTCAGCCCCTCGCCCGCCCAGGTGTCGTTGAGAAACCAGATGTCGAGCTCGTGCGCGCAGTGTTTGGCCTCGAGCGGCAGGCGCACTTCGGTCAGTGCCGCGCGGATCGCGTCGGGGCTCGCGGGGGCATTGGTGGTATCGGGCGCGCCGGGCACCTCGAAGCCGCCCAGATGCGCGCCGTCGAGCATCACCCAGCCCTTGGGCGGCGCGCCGAAGCGGGTGCCCGAGACGGTCAGAACCACCTCGGTCTCCTGCTCGATCGAACGCGCCGGCGCCGCCCCCGCGAGAACCGCCCCGATATGATCGCGATGCGCGGCGACGGCACGCGAGAGGCGCGCGCGGGCGGCCTCGGCCGCAGCAGGATCGGCGGCGGCGCGATTGTCGCGCTCCTGCGGATCGGCGCCCAGATCGAAGAGCCGCGCCTCGCCGGTGCTCGCGTTATAGATGAATTTCTCCATCCCCTGACGAAAGCCGATCTGGAACCCGTTCCAGGGCGCGAAGGCGAGAAGCCCGTCGGGCCGCTCCGCCGCGAAGATCGAGCGCCCCTCCCATTGCCAGGGGGCCGCCAGCCCCATCAGATCGGTCACCGTCGGCGCGAGATCCTCGAGCCCGACGAGCAGATCGCTGCGCGTGCCGGCAAAGAGCTGCGGGTTGATCAGCGCGAAGGGAATGTGGACGTTCTCCTCGTAGATGCCCGCCGCATGGACATAGGTGCCGTGCTCGCCGAAGGCCTCGCCGTGATCGCCCATCACCACCACCAGCGTTTCCTCGGCCAGACCGCGCGCGGCCAGATGCGCCATGATCTGCCCGAAGGCCGCATCGCCCACCCGCAGCGCGTTGAGATAGCGATCGAGCGTCTCGTCCTGCCCGTAGCTTTGCGGGTCATGACCCGGGAAATAGGGGTAATGCGTCATGCCCGTCCGGAAGGCCAAGAAGAAGGGCCTGTCGGGGGCTGCGTCGATCCAGGCCGCGATCTGGTCGGCGGTGCAAAGGTCGGACGAGGTATTGCGGAACTTGTCGGTGATGCTGTCGACCGCGAAAATCCCGTCGGCACAGCTCCAGTCGCGGTAATCCACGACATGTTCGAAGCCCATCTCGGTGACGAAGCCGCCGGTGTTCTGGAAGCGGTTGTCGGAGGAGTTGAAAAAGGCACTGCGCAGCCCCGCCGCGCCAAGGACCCGCGCGAGGCTCGGGAACCCGGTGAGCCGGCCCGGTTCGGTCATCGAGGTGGCCGAGAGCTCGGGCACGAGCCCGGCGAAGGCCGAAACGAGGTAGTAATTCGAGGCCGGCACATGGGCATAGGCACGGTCGAAGGCGAGCGCCTGCGGCAGTGCGGCCTTGAGATGCGGGGTGACGGGGAAGCGCCCGCCCCAGCCCTCGGCCATACCGGCGGGCATCGATTCATAGGCAAAGAGCAGCACGTTGCGGATCGGTTTTGCGGGGGCCGTGGGACGCGGCAGGCCGGCCACGGTCGCGAAGGCGCCCGGGCCCGCCGTGGCCCCGGCAGGTCCCGCAGCCTCGGGTGCGGCCAGCGCGGCCGCCGCCGCATCGCCCCCGGCCGCGCCGAGCGATTGCACGAAGGCCCAGACCGGGTTCATCAGTCGCGCACGCGCGACCGCCCCGCCCCCCGCCGCGCCCGGCCCTGCGTCAAGCGCGAGCCCCGCGACGATACCGAGCCCATAAAGCCCGAGGAGAAGCCCCGCCCCCGGCCGGCGGTGCGCGGCCAATGCCCGCGCGGCGGCCCAGAGCGCCACAAGCGCCGCACCGAGCCCCAGAACCACCCGCAGCGGCACCAGCTCGGCCAGACTGTCGAGGATCACATCGGTATGGGCGATGTCGGAATAGGCCAGCCAGTCGCGGGTGACCGGTGCGCCGAGCATGTCGAGCGCCAGAAGGTTCGCCGCCCCCCAGAGCAGGAGCACCGCCACCCCGCCGGCATGGAGCACCGCGAGCGCGCGCCCGGTGCCGAACCGCTCGGAGCGCAAGAGCGACACGATCAGATAGGTGAAGACCAGCAGCCCGAGCCAGTCCTGCCAGAGGCCCCTCGCCAGAAGCTGCACCCCGGCGCCGGGCCCGAGCCCCGTCAGATCGGGCAAGAGCGCCACCACCCGCTCGGCCAAAAGGACGAGCCCCGCCAGCGCCGCGAGCCAGCCGATCCGCGCGGCCCGCGCGTCGCGACGCGACCGCGCATCGCCCGGGGTCGGTTCGTCCTTGCCCAAGATCCCCTCCTACTGCGCGGCGAAGATCGCGCCGAGGATATCGGGCCGCATCACGCTGTCACCGCAGGCCGGATCATCGGGCAGCTTGCGGCAGGCCTTGTAGAGCGCGCGCAGCGTGTCATGGGTAGCAAGCCCGTTCGGGCGCCCGGCATAGAGCCCCGCGTCCGCCAGCTTGCGCTGCAAGACATAGACCGCGACATTCGGATTGGCCTTGTAGAGATCCTGCCCGAACTCTTTCGACGCCAGATCGGGGCGCTCGGCCACCGCCTTGGCCACGGCGGCCCAGGCGGCGGGCTGACGGGCGCGCGCGGCCTCGATCGTGCGTTCGAGCCGCCAGGAGGCATCGGGGCCAAGCACCGCGGCATGACGCGCCAGCGCCGCCGCGGCCGCATCGCGGTCCGGCCAGAGGTTCATCTGATTGCCATCGCGCAGCAGCACCACGAGATTTTGCGCCGCAAGCGCATTGCCCGCCGCGGCCGCCGTCTCAAGCCGCTCGAGCGTCTTCGGCCCGCTCGCGACCATGTTGATGCCCCACATCTGCCGGGTCGCATCGAGCACCTCGATCCGCTCGTTGCCCGCGGCCCGCGCCTTCGCGGCAAAGCCGTCGAATTTCGCGCGCGAGGCCGCTCCGCCGCCCTCGAGATAGCCATACATCGCCCCCTCGGCGAGGATCGCCCAAGCCGCACCGTCGCCCATCTCGCCCGCGCGGGTCAGCAGGGCCTCGGCCTCGGCCGGGGCGCTCTGACCCCACATCAGCATCTCGCCGACCTGCCGCAGCGCCTTGGAACTGCCCCGCTCGGCGGCGGCTTCGGCGAGCGCCCGGGCCTGCGCCGGGTCCTTGTCGAGCCCGATCCCGTACAGGAGCAGCCCCGAGAGCGCGGTCTCGGCCTTCACCTCGCCCGCTGCCACACCGGCCTCGAGGAGCGCACGCCCCGCCGGCACGTCCCGCGGCAACACCCAGCCGCCCACGAGCTGCTCGCCCAGAAGCGAACGCGCGCCTGCGTCTCCCGCATCGACCGCCTGCTGCAACAGCGCCCGGGCCCGGACCGGATCGGCCGGTGCCGCCCGCCCCCAGAGCAGCGCCCCCCCGAGCGCGGCCATCGCCCGGGTGTCGCCCTGCGCCACGGCCTCTTCGAGCAGCGCCACGCCCCGCGCGGGATCTGGCGGCACATAATAGCCATCGACGAGCATCCCGCCGAGTTCGGCGCGCGCCCGCGCATCGCCCGCCGCGACCGCGCGTTCCAGCAGCGCTACTCCGCCTGCGACATCCGCCGTCTGCCCGCCCTGACCATAGATCAGCGCAAGGCCTTCGGCGCGCAACGCCCCTGGATCAGAGGCTGTGGCAGGCGAAGAAGCGGTGGCCGGATCGGCAGGCGCGGCTTGCTCGGCACTTGCGAGCGCGGCGAAACAAACCGAACCGGTGAGAATGGCGGCGACCGTCAGCCTGGTTGCGAACGATGCGACATGGGATCTGCGCATGACAATGCCCTCCCGAATTTCCCGAGCATTCTAACGCATTTAGCCAAAAATGTGAATGCCGGATGACGACGGGCGGCACCGTGTCGCAAGGCCGACCCCCGGGGCGGGAAAATTCGGCGCGGCTCTGGGCAAGGCCGGGTCCGGCGCGATAGGCTGCCCCATCCGCCCGCCCGTCCTGCGCCCGCCCTTCCTGCCGCCCACCAACGAGGCCCCGATGACGTTCTTTAGCCGCGCGCTTTCCACGGCCCTGATCCTTGCGCCCCTCTCGCTCCTGTCCAGCGCTCCGGCCCGCGCCGCCGAGTTCACCCTCGCCAATGAACTGCAACCGCATCTGGCCGAACTCGTCCCGCTTTACGGCCCCGAGATGATGACCCATCCGCTCGTGATCGAGGACCCGGAGGAGACCTATTTCACCGCCTATAACGTGATCCGGATGGAGGGCGAGATCGCGCCCGGCGATGCCGACCGCTTCTCGGCGCTTTATCACGAGCTGTTCGAGAGCACGGGGCGCTATCCCTATGTTCTGGTGATGGACAGCCCGGGCGGCAACTTCCTCGCCGGGATCGAGCTCGGCGAGCGGCTCGGGACCGAGGCCTATATCGACGCGATCCGGCTCAAGGCGGTGATCGTGCTCGAGGGCGAGCGCTGCCTCTCGGCCTGTGCGCTGGCCTTTGCGCTGGCAGGCAACAGCGACGACAATGCCCCGCGGATGATCGAGGCGGGCGGGCTCGTGGGCTTCCACATGGGGATAATGCCCGAGAAGACCCAGCGCAGTCAGGCCGAGGTCGGACAGATCATGGGGCTCACCTATGACATCATGCAATCCTATCTGGGCCTGCTGCGCGACGGGCGCAACCCGCTCACGCTGATGCTCGAGGCGTTGCAGCATCGCGAGGCGGCCTCGTTCTTCCTGCTCGGCGCCGAGGCGCGCGCGGCCGATCTCGGCTTCGTGCCGATGGCACGCGGGCCGCTGGCCGCACCGATTTCCGCCGCGGCGCTCGATCTCGATACGCTGGGCAGCCTGTGCAATGCCGCGATGTGGGCCGAGCCCGGGCTCGTCGACGAGGTCAGCTATGATTACTGGTCCAACCCCGGCTATCAGCATGAGGGCGGTCCGGCCTCGCTCACACTGGCCTCGGCGCTCGCGGGGCCCGGTGACCGGCTCATGGGGCAGGTCGGCAACGGCGGCTATTGCTATGCCGGGATCGGCGAGGATGGCGGGCTGCGGATGCAGGTCGGGCAGGACATGTCGCAAAGCTATGAGACCTCGCCCAAGACCGGCGAGCCGGTCGCGGCCGGCTGGTTCCATGCCGGGGCCAACACCCCCGCGGCCGAAGACCTCGGCCCGGTTCCCGTGGCCCTTCTGGCCGAGGCGCTCGGTTGCCCCGGCGGGGTGTTTGCGCGCGACTGGACGCGCTGGATGGACGATCACCACCCCGAAACCCCGGCCGAGACCCAGCCCCTGCCCCCCCTGCCGCTCAAGCGCGCGGTGACGTTGCGCGCCGAGCCCGGGCTTGCGGCCGAAGGCTTGGGCGAAGTGCCCGCCGGCACGCAGATCGAGGTGCAGGACTGCCGGTTGACCGGGGACAATCAGGCGGTCTGGTATCGGATCACGGATCAGGGCCGCACCGGCTGGATCAGCGCCCGCTTCGCCTCGATCCTCGGGCTCGAGTCGGACCAGCGCCCGGTCGTGGCCCATAGCCTCGAGGCCGGGCGCTAGCGCCCCCAAACGCTTATTCGGGCGGGCAGCCCTCGGCGAAGGTGACCATCTCGGCGCCGATCCCGTGATCGCCCGTCGCCTCGCGGATCCGCTCGTAGAACGGCGCATAGGCGATGACGTTCTTGCGCGTCATGTGACAGAAATAGGCGTCGAGGATCGGCCGGTCGCACAGGCCCGCTTTGGCGCAGAAGCTCATCTGGCTGTAGAAATTGTCGAGCAGCAGAAGCGGCGCGCGGATCCCGGCATCGGCGCCGGCGCGGAACAGGCTCGCCGAGAGCATGGTCTTGTATTGCCGCGCCGAGAGCGCCTCGGCCCCGAAGACCGCGATCAGATCGGGCTGATCGGCCCAGAAATCATAAAGCGCCTCGCGCGCGCCCAGAAGCGGCTCGGCGCCCCAATCCTCGATATAGGAGATCGAACGCGCCTGGGCGTCATGCGCCGCCGCCTCGACCTTGTCATAGAAATACTTGCCCAGACCGACGATCACCGCCGCCACGCCCAGAAGCTTGGTCAGATCGTCGAGGCTGAACGCGAGGCGCCGCTTGGCCGGGGCCTCGTCGGGGGTCGGGGCGGCCTCAGCGGGGTTCGACATTGCAGTCTTCCGGATAGAAGGCGACGAGATCGGCCCCGGCCGGAATCGCAAGCGTCGCGAGGCAGGCGAAATCGGCGGCGGTCAGCGCCACGATCGCATCGGGCCCCTCCTCGCCGATCGGAACGTCGGGGGCGGAGATGTCGGGGGCGGAATTCATCACCTGATCGAGCAGGCTGCCACCACCGGCCTTCGCCGTGCCGCAATCGGCCACGGTGATGAAGCTCGTGCGGCCGCCCTCGGGCGCGTAATCGGCGGCGTGATCCTTCAGGCAGCCGAGGCTCTGCGCCGAGAGCAGATAGAAGAGATCCTCGTCGGCGGTGGCGGGCGCGACGCCAAGGCCGAGCGCGACGGCGAGACAGGCGAGAGACGGCAGGGTGGCGAACGAGCGGGCGGCGGAGGAACGGGCAGCGGAGGACGGGGCAGCAGACGACAGGGCAGGCATGGACGGCTTCCTTTCACGAGCGGCCCATGATGGCGCCTGCCGCGCGGCGAGACAAGTCGCGAGGCTCCGCTTTCGCCCTTTCGCCGCGCCCGAATGCCGGGCAAGGTTGGCCCGCGGAAGGTGCTGCGCCTCCGCCCTCGCGGCCGGGATGGCCGATCCGACACCTTCGGCCCGCCCGACCTGACCAAACAGACCACCCGAGACCTGCCGATGCGCAAACTCCTGATCCTCCTCCTCGCGCTTGCCGCACCGGGCGCACCGGGCGTCTGGGGCGCCGAGATTGAGATCCTCGATCCGCGCCCGATCGGCTTCGACCGGATCGCGGCGGGCGACTGCACGCTGCGCCTCAAAGGGTCGATCACCGGCGCGGAGGCCGCGCAGATCACCCGCGCGATCGAGGAGGAGCGCCTGATCCCGATCCGCTCCACCGATCTTTACATCAACTTCCCGAATGGCGTGCCCGTGGGCCATGCGCTCTGCCTCGAAAGCGGCGGCGGTTCGCTGCCGGGCGGTATCGCGCTGGCCCGGACCCTGATCGAGAACGCCATCGCCACCGTGGTCGAGCCCGGCAAGGACTGCCTCTCGGCCTGCGCGGTGGCCTTCATGGCGGGGACGATGGGCTCGTCGAATTCCGATGGCGGCAGCCGCATCCCCTATCGGGTGATGGACATCACCGCGCGGCTCGGCTTTCACGCGCCCTATGTCGATTTCAGCCCGCTGATGAAACCCGGCAAGCCGCTGCCCCCGGGGGTGCTCGACGAGGCCTTCCGCTCGGCGCTCGAGACCACGGCGCTGATCGCCGAGACGCTGCAGGGGCAGGATCTTTTCGCGCCCACCGAGCGGTTTCCCAGGGCGCTGCTGCTCGCGATGCTGGGCACCTATGGCGCGGACCGGTTTTCCTTTGTCGATACGCTCGACGAGGCGGGGCTCTATGACATCAAACTGACCGGCCTGCCCGGGATCGGCCTCGATGACGGAAGCTGGACGCGGCTTTGCGCCAATCTGACCGGCTGGGCCGCGGGGCGGCGCACCAGTGTCTGGGACCCGGACCTGCCCTCCTGGGCCTATCAGGTGATCGGCCCCGATGGGGAACCCGATCCCGAGACGCCTCTGCCCGAGATGCTCTTGCGTCAGGACTGGGCCGAGGATGCGCCCGAACCTGATCCGGCCGCATTTTTCCGGCAGGTCACCTCCCGGCACGAGCATTGCACGATCTACGCCCACCCCGGTGCGGGCGACGATTACAGCGTCTATTTCCGCGCCAATGGCGAGCAGTTGCAGACCGCCTTTCGCAGCGCCGACCCCTGGCAGACGCTGCCTGCGGCGACGCCGTTTTCCGCACTGATCGGCCGCACGGAGATGCCCGCAGGCACCCTGCGCACGCTCTATCCGCGTGATGGCAGCCACGCGGACCCGGCCACGGCGCCGCCGCTGCCCCCCTTCGCGCCGGGGCAGCTCTGGGCCTTCTACGGCCCAAGCGAGGACGAGAGCCTGCCCTTCGATCTGATCCATCTCGGGGCGGACGGGCGCGCGCGCCTTGCCCGCAGCCTGCCGCCCGACGCCTCCGAGCGGGGCGCCGAGCTTCCGCCCGTGCCGTATCGGCTCACCGAAGGCGCACTCTGCCTCGAGACCGGGTCACCGCTCTGCCTCACGCTCGAAAACCCGGGCGGGCGTGAACCCGTCCTGCGCCGCTCGGACCGCGCGGGCGATGTGGCGGCACTGCCGGTGCTCTACATGCGCGCCGATCTCGACATCGACCTCCAGTGAAGGCCGGATCATGAAACTCTGCCTGATGCAAATCGCCCCCCCTTCCGCGCCGGCCGAAACCCTGAGCGCACTCGCGGGCTGGGCCACGGCGGCCGCGGCGCAGGGGGCGGCCGCTCTCGTGCTGCCCGAGCTCGTCCTGCCCGGCTACAACCGCCCCGCGGCGCACCGCGATCTCGCCGAGCCGCAGGGCGGCCCCTGGCAGGATGCGGTCGCCCGGATCGCGCGTGCGGCAGGGATCGCGATCTGCTACGGCTGGGCCGAGCGGGACGGCGCGGCGGTCTATAACGTGGCGAGCGTGATCGGCGCCGATGGCACGACCTTGGCGCATTACCGCAAGATCCAGCTCTTCGGGCCGATGGAGCACGCGAGCTTCATCCCCGGCACCGAGGCCCCGCCGGTCTTCGAACTGGCCGGGCGGCGCTGCGGGCTCCTGATCTGCTATGACATCGAATTTCCCGAACATGCCCGCGCGCTCGGGCGGCGCGGCGTCGATCTCTTGCTGGTGCCGACCGCCAACCCCGAGGGCTATCCGCATGTGCCCGATCTGCTGGTGCCCGCGCGCGCCTATGAAAACCGGATGGTGGTGGCCTATGCCAATTACGCAGGAGACGATAACGGGCTGCGCTTCGGCGGCGGCTCGGTGGTCGTGGGGCCTGACGGTCAGGCACTGGCACGCTCTGGCACCACACCAGCAGTGCTCACGGTCGAGCTGCCAGCGCCCGGGGCCCTGCCCGAGGACCGGCTCTCGACCCAGATCGCCGATCTGCGCCTGCCCGGCTGATCAGGGCACAATCATCCGCGCGCCGTCGAGAATGGAAAAGACCGGCCGCCCGGTCGCCGCGCGGAGCGCCGCCGCATAGGGCGGCAGGTTCCCGCATTCGAGCACGATCGCGCCGATCCCGGGATGGGCCTCGACCAGATCCCGCCCCGCCGCACAGACCGAGGCCGAGATGCGCGCCGGGTCGAGCGTCTCGGCCTGATCCGATTTCGCGCTGAGGAAGGTCGCGGCGAAGACCGGATCGCCCTCGAGCCCCGCAATCTGCACCTGATCCGGCGTGCAGCCCGCCGCGGCCAGCGCCGCCGCCCCGAGGCTCGGGCGCGAGGCGGTGAGGATGCCCACCGGCCGCCCCCCGGTCATCGCCCGCACCACGGGCACGAGCGCGAGCCCCGAGAGCAGGACCGGCACCTTGACCGCGCGCGCGATCTCCTCCTGCACGGTGATCAGGAACCCGCAGGTCGAGGTGATCAGCACCGCGCCCTCGGCCTCGAGCGCCCGCGCCGCGGCGATGAAGCGGGCGACAAGCTCGGGGGCGGGGCGGCCGTCGCGCACGATTTCGGGGCTTCCTGCGCCCTCAACCACCCGCAGGCGCGCGGGCAGCTGATAGCTCTCGGGATTGCCGGCATCGCCCGGGATGCGGGGGAAACGGGTGTCGAGGCTCAGGATTCCGATGAAGGCAGACATATGCGCGGGGCCCTGTCGAAGAAGGAAAGGAGGAAGGGGGTCAGATAGATCGGGATCTGCGCCAGCGCCACGAAGAGGCTGAGCGAGGGATCGAAGGGCAGCGCGGCGAGCAGGACAGAGACGTTGCGATTGCCGAAGACGAGGCCGGTGCTTGCGGCCGTCGGGCGCGGCAGCACGGCGCCGAGAAGGCCGCGCATCACGAGATTGCCCCCGACATTGAGCAGGATCGCGAGCAGGGCGAAACGCAATGCGAGGCCCGGATCCTGCATCACATGCAGGCCAACCCCGTCGAGGAGTGGCACCAGAAAGGCGAGCATGATGAGCGCGGCCACCCCGTCGAAGGCCCGCGCCTGCGCGCCGATCCGCGCGGCCCCAAGCCCCGCCCGCAGCGCAAGCCCGATCGCGATGCCGCCTGCCAGCATGGCGACGACCTTGAGCGCGATCTGCATCGGCTCGATCCCGCCGGCATCGACGATCCAGAAGCTGAGCGGCACCAGAACCGGCGAGAGGAGCGTGCCGAGCAATGTGAAGCGCAGCGCGAGCGGCGCGTCATAGCCGAGCATGAGCGCGATATTGGGCGCCGAGCTGAGCGGCGGGGCGGCGGCGAAGACCAGCAGGAGGAGCGGCAGCGGCGCCGCAAGGCCGAGCGCCCCTGCCCCCTGATGCAGCGCCAGCGCCAGAAGCGGCTGAAAGAGCACAAGCGCGCCCAGCACCGGCACCAGTTGGCGCGGCTGCAAGAGCTCGCGCACCACCCCGCGCAGATCGACGCGCGCGAGCGCCATCCCGATCAAGAGCGCCACGAGCCATGGCAGAGCGGGGGCGAGCGCGCCGCCGCTCGAGGGCAGGAAGGGCACGGTGACGAGGCCTGCGGGCAGGATCAGCCGGGCATGCCGGCCGATCCATTCGAGGGGGGCGAGAGGGGTCAATTCCCGGCCTGTTTCATCGCCTCGGGCAGCCATGTCGCAAGGCTCGGGAAGGCCACGAGAATGCCGACCATCACGATCATGATCGCGAACATCGGCACCGCGGTGCGCGCGATATAGCCCATGTCATGGCGCGTCATCCCTTGCAGGACAAACAGGTTGAACCCCACCGGCGGCGTGATCTGCGCCATCTCCACGACCACCACGATGAAGATCCCGAACCAGATGAGATCAATCCCCGCCGCGCGGATCATCGGCTCGATGATCGCCATCGTCAGCACCACCGCCGAGATCCCGTCGAGGAACATGCCGATGATGATGTAGAAGACGGTGAGCGCGGCGATGAGCGCCACGGGCGAGAGGTTCATCGTGCCGATCCATTCGGCGAGCGCCCGCGGCACGCCGGTGAAGCCCATCGAGAGCGTGAGGAAACTCGCCCCCATCAGAATGAGCGCGATCATCGCCGAGGTGCGCGCGGCCCCGAGCAGGCTCTCGCGGAACGAGGCCCAGCTCATCGAGCCCTGCAGCGTGGCGAGCGCGAGCGCCCCCACGACGCCAAAGGCCGCGGCCTCGGTCGCCGTGGCGATGCCGATATACATCGAGCCGATCACCAGAACGATCAGCGCGATCACCGGCAGCAGCAGCACCGAATTGCGCAGCTTGTCGACGAAGCTCATATGCGGCTCGGGCGCGGGCACCTGATCGCGTTTGATCACCGACCAGAGCGCGATATAGCCCATGAAGAGCCCCGCGAGCACGAGACCCGGCAGCACCCCCGCCATGAAGAGGCTGGTGACGCTTTCACGCACGCTCACCCCATAGACGATGAGCGTCATCGAGGGCGGGATCATCAGCCCGAGGGTGGCCGCGCCCGCGAGCGTGCCCACGATCATGAACTCGGGGTAGCCGCGCTTGCGCAGTTCCGGGATCGACATCTTGCCGACCGTGGTCAGCGTGGCCGCCGACGAGCCCGAAACCGCGGCGAAGACGGTGCAGCCCACCACGTTCGTATGCAGCAAGCCGCCCGGAAAGCGCGAGAGCCACGGCGCGAGGCCCTTGAACATGTTTTCCGACAGTTTCGTGCGATAGAGGATCTCGCCCATCCAGATGAACAGGGGCAGCGAGGTCAGCGTCCAGCTCGAGGCGCTCGACCAGACCGTGATCGCCATCGAACTGCCCGGGTTGCGCGAGGTGAAGCCGATCATCCCCATATAGGCCACGCCCATCAGCGCGAGCCCGACCCAGAGCCCCGAGCCGAGCAGGAAGAACATCACGAAGAGGAAGACGCCGATCTTGAGCCCGGTCGCGTCGCGATCAAACCCGGTCATCAGATGCATCGCGCCCCAGATCACGAGGCCGAAGAGGCCGAGCAGAACGATCCGCGCGCGGCGGCTTTTCACCATGTCGCGCACCGGCGGCACGAGCGGCGTATCGACGCCAAGGCTCGGCGTGGCAAGCACCCGGATCAGGTTGTCGATCAGCGCGATCGCGAGGATCGTCGCGCCCGCCGCCATCGCCATCTGCGGGATCCAGAGCGGCGTGCCGTCCTGCCCCTGCGAGACATCGTTGAACTTCGCGCTCAGCATCGGCGTGCGCACCGCATACCAGGCGAAGAACACCGCAACCGCCGAGCCGAGGCCATAGCACCACAGCTCGACCGCGCGGCGCCAGCGCCCGGCGCGATCAACGAACAGGTTCACCCGGATATGTTCGTTGCTGGCAAAGGCATAGGACAGGCCAAGGAACGAGGCCGTGGCCATCGCATAGCCCGCGTAATTGGCCCCGCCCGGCAGCAGAAGGCCGAGCCAGCGCGCCACCATCTGCGCGATGACCAGTAGAAGGATCGAGACCAGAGCGATCGCCGCCCCGGCACCGGATGTTTTGTAAAGCGTGTCGAGGAGGGTTCTCATGGGCAACGCCTTCGCCCGGCACATCGCGGGGCGCAAAAGGAGGGGGGAGGAGATAGACATGGCATCAGGGGCGCAGGAGGTTGCCCCGCGGGACGCGAAGACCCGCGGGGCAAACGCCTTGCTTACTTGGCCATATAGGCGTCGACGATCGCCTTGCCGTCATCGCCGGTCTTCTCGAGCCATTCGGCGGTCATCGTGTCGCCGATCGTCTTGAGGTCGGCGGCAAGCTGCTCCGAGGGCGCGCCGATGGTCATGCCATTGTCGCCCAGCGTCTTGACGAAGCCATCGGCCAGCGCCGCGGCCTCGGCGGTGCCGCGGGTCTGGGCGGTCTCGGCGGCCGAGATCACGCAATCCTGCACCTCTTTCGGCAGCGCCTCGAGCGCGGCAGTATTGACGAAGACCGTGTTGCGCGGCAGCCAGGCCTTCACGTCATAGAAGTGGCTCATGTCTTCCCAGACCTTCTCGTCGACGCCGGTCGAACCCGACGAGATCATTGCCGCCACGACACCGGTCGCCAGCGCCTGTTTCAGCTCGGCCGCCTCGATCTGGGTCGGCACCATGCCGGTCAACTCGGCGACGCGGGCAGTGGTCGCGTTGTAGGCGCGGAACTTGATCCCCTTCATATCGGCGACCGAGTTGATTTCCTTGTCGAAATACATCCCCTGCGCGGGCCACGGCACGGAATAGAGAAGCGTCATCCCCTGATCGGCCAGCACCTTCGCGAGCACCGGCTTCGCCGCATCGCGCAGCTTGTCGGAGGCCTCGAAAGACGAGGCGAGGAAGGGCACCGAGTCATAGGCGAAGATCGCGTTTTCATTGGCATGGGCCGACAGCAGGCGCTCGCCGATCTGGGCCTCGCCCATCTGCACCGCGCGCTTGATCTCGTCGCCCTTGAAGAGCGAGCCGCCGGGGTGAACCGTGATCTCGAGCGCGCCGCCCGAGCAGGTCTTCACATCCTCGGCGAAGGCCGCGCCGTTCTTGGTGTGATAGTTGTCGGCCGGGTAGGCCATCGGCATGTCCCAGCTCTCGGCATGGGCGGCGGTGATCATGGCGGAGGCCAGCAGAACGGAGGGGAGAAGCGCTTTCATGGGTGTCTCTCTGTTGGTTTGATTGTTTGATTGTTCGTTGGGGCGTTGATCGCCCTTCTTCATAGTGTCGTCATAAAATGGCGGGCCCGCCATTTCCGAATATTTGCGCGTGCATGATCAAAAGTCATGTCCGCGATGAGTGCGAGGCCGGGTCCGGCAGGGTGACGGGGCCAAGCTCGGGGTAAAGATCGCCGGGGCCCGGGTTTTCCGGCCGGGTCGTGCCGCCCAGATGCGCGATGATCCCCCAGACCGCGTTGAGCGCGGTCTGCACCGCCCCCTCGACCCAGGCGGGCGTCCAGCTGATGCCATCGCCCGCAAGGAAGAGGCCCCGCTGATGGGCGGGCATGTCGGCCTGCATGAAATGGCCATAGACCCGGTGGTTGTAGCGGTAATGACCCGGCAGCGCGCCCTTGAAGGCGCCGAGGAAGTTCTCATCCGCCTCCCAGCTCACGCAGATCGGATTGCCGCGGATATGGGCGGCGATATCGACGCCCGGATAGATCTGACCGAGCGCCTTCAGCGCCAGATCGACGCGCTTCTCGGCCGAGAGCGGCAGCACCTTGAGCGCATCGGTCATCCACGAATAACTCAGGCAGATGACGCCGGGCTTGTCGGGGCCGCTGTCGAAGAAATAGGTGCCGCGCGTCAGCCGGTCGGTCAGCGTCATCGACAGCACCGGGCGCCCGGTCGCGGGGTCGATGTCATTCCAGAACGGGCGGTCGGTCATCACGAAGGTCTTGGCCGCCTGCATGTAGCGGGTGCGGTCGAGCGCCATCCAGATCTTCTGATCGAACAGTCGCTCGTCGGTGTCGATCGCGGTGGTCAGCAGGTGGCTCTGACAGGTCACGAGCACCGCGTCATAGCCCTCCTGATTGCCCCATTGGTCGGTGACCACGATCCGCTCGGCGCTGTCACGGGCCAGCGCCACGGCGCGCGAGCGGGTGACGCCGCCGTTGAGCGAGGCAAGCGAGGTGCCCTCGGGCCAATGCGCGCAAGGCGGCGCGGCGCGCCAGAGCCGGTGCAGTACCTGCTCGACGCCCCCTTCGATGAAATGCTGATCGTCATCGAAGCCCAGAAGGTTCACGCGCAGGATTTCCAGCATCGAATTCGGGAAATCGCTGTCCCAGCCACCGGTGCCGAAGCCGACCTGACCGAAGACCTCGCGATGCCGGAAATCGAGGGCGCGGAAGGCGTCCGACCCCGCGATGAAATCATAGAAGGTGCGCTCGTCCCAATCGGCCACGAGCGGGTTCCAGAGCGCCTTGACGCGGGCCGCATCGCGCGCGCGGATCGCTTCTTGCAGCTCGGGGAAGGCGGCTTGGTCGGCCAGCGCCTTGTCATAGGCCTCGGCGATCTGGCGATAGATCGGCGGCAGGTCCTTGAGGCTGCGGGCAAAGAGCGTCTCGCCCTCGAGGTCGATCACGGTCGAACCGGCGGCGGCGCTGAGCGGGTTAGGGAAGGGATGCGCGTGGGCGCCGACCATGTCGACGTAATGGAAGAACCCGCGCGAGGAGGCCGGGAAGCGCATCCCGCCAAGCTCGGCCACGATCCCCTCGGCGCCCTCGAAGGGCTCGGAGCGGAGCCGCCCGCCGAACCGTGCGGATTCGTAGAGGATCGGGCGCAGGCCCAGTTTCATCAGCTCGAACCCCGCGACGATCCCGGCCGCCCCCGCGCCGATGATCGCCACCCGCGTGCCCGCCATATCGGCCGGCAGCCGCCCGAGGCCCGCGGGATGGCGGATCCAGTCGTCATGGGCGAAGGGAAAATCCGGGCCGAAAGCGGTGATCGGATGCATGGCAAGGCTCCTTGAGGTCACAGGCCGAAGCGATAGGCAAGGCTGACCGCCCCGGCGCCGAGAAGCAAGAGCGCCGCGACATAGGGCAGGTTCCAGATATGGGCGACGCGACGTGAACTGGTGGCACAGAAGCGCCCGGCGATCAGGGTCATCGCGCTGATCGGCGAGACGCAGATCGCGAGCCCCCAGCCGATGCAGAGCGCAAGGCCGAGCGCGACGGGATGCTCGAGCCCGAGCGGGGTGCCGCCCAGAAGCTGCGCCGCGACGACGACGACGATGGAATTGGGCAGGTAAAACGCGGCCGCGAGCGGTACCGCGACGAGACAGCCGAGCGCGAGCGGCAGGCCGGCGAAGCGGCTCTCGATCAGCGCCGCCCAGAGCGGCGAGGCCTGCAGCGCCATCGAGAGCACCACGCCGATCACATTGGCCGACAGGAAAATCGCGCTTTCCGAGCGCAGATCGGCGAGCGCACCGAGCGCCTGGGTCAGCCGGGGGAAAAAACCGGTCTCGGCATGGCGGCTTTCGAGCGCGAGCCAGATCAGCGCGAAGACCGGCAGCACGGTGACCGAGGCGATGGTGAAGCCGACCCCGAGCCCGCGATGCATCGCATAGGTGAGCGCCAGAAGCAGCGCCGAGATCGCGAGCGTCGCGATGAGCGCGCGGCCCGAACCGGCAAGATCGGCCGCGGGGGCGGCATCTCGGGGCATCCGCGCCTCGGGCGGCAGGAGCGGCCAGCGCGCGCCCAGCGCCAGCGCCAGAAGCGAGAAGGCGAAGGCGCTCGCAATCAGCCGCAGCGGATCGAGCGCGGGCAGGCCCGCGCTGACGATGGCAAAGCCGAGCCCGATCGGAGACCAGATCGAGACCGTGGCCGCCCCGCGCATCGCCGCCATGACCATGGCGCGGCGCGCGGGATCGCGGCTCGCGTCGCGGCCATCGCGCGGCGCGGTCAGATCGCCGATCATCGCGATGATGCCCACGTTGAACATCAGCGCCATGAAATGCGCGCCCGCAAACAGCGCCGCAAAGCGCCGCCGCGGCGGGAAACCGAGCAGATATTCGGTGGCCTCGAGCGTGGTCTGCGCGCGCTTCACCGGCTGGCGCAAAAGGCCCAGAACCATCATCAGCGCGGCAAAGCCCGTGCCTTGCACGAGCGCGGCCGAGAGCTGCGCCCCCGCGCCCGGCAGCCGCCAGAGCGCGAGCCCCCCGAGCCCGATCGCAAGGGCGAAGAACACCCGCGCGAGCCGGATCAGCCCGCCCCATTGCGTCGCGATCCAGATCACGGCAAGCGCCGCCGCCGCCTGCATCGGCGCCGCGTGATGGGCGAAGGCGCCGAAGATCAGGCAGATCAGCACCGCGATCTGCAGCCAGACCGCCGGGGCCAAGCCCGGCAGGAGGGGCCGCAAGAGCGTGGGTGCGCGGGTCTCGGGGGGCATCGCTCAGGCCGCCCGGGTCAGCGTGGCACAGGCCCGCGCGATCCGGCCCATCGCCTCTTCGAGCTCGGCCTTGCCGGTCGCATAGGAGATCCGGAAGAAGGGCGAGAGCCCGAAGGCGGCCCCCGGCACCACGGCGACGTCGGCACTTTCGAGGAGGAAGACACAGAAATCGCGATCGGTCTCGATCCGCTGGCCCTCGGGCGTGGTGGCGCCCAAGAGCCCCGCGCAGCTTGCGAAGGCATAGAAGGCGCCCTCGGGGCGGCGGCAGGAGATCCCCGGGATCGCATTGAGCGCATCGACTACCAGATCGCGGCGCGCCCGGAAACTCTCGGCACGCTCGGCCAGAAAGCCTTGCGGGCCATTGAGCGCCTCGACGGCGGCGGCTTGCGCGATCGAACAGGGGTTCGAGGTCGACTGGCTCTGCACCACCGCCATCGCCGCGATCAGCTCGCGCGGCCCCGCGCCATAACCGATCCGCCAGCCGGTCATCGCATAGGCCTTGGAGACCCCGTTCACGATCAGCGTGCGCGCCCGGATCGCGGGGTCGAGGGCGGCGGGTGAGACCGGGCGAAACCCGTCATAGGTGATATGCTCATAGATCTCGTCCGACATCAGCCAGACCTGCGGATGCCGCGCGAGCACCTCGATCAGCGCCCTGAGCGAGGCCGCATCATAGGCCGCCCCGGTTGGGTTCGAGGGCGAATTGAGCATGAGCCAGCGGGTGCGCGGGGTGATCGCCGCCGCGAGCTTTTCGGGCGTCAGGCGAAAGCCGTCCTCCTGCCCGCAGGCGATGGTGACCGCCGTGCCGCCGGCAATCTCGGCCATCGCGGAATAGGTGGTCCAATAGGGCGTGGGGATGATGACCTCATCGCCCGGGTCGAGCGTGGCCATCAGCGCGTTGTAGATCACCTGCTTGGCGCCCGCGGCGACGGTGATCTCGGCGGGGGTGTAATCAAGCCCGTTCTCGCGGCTGAACTTGGCCACGAGCGCGGCCTTGAGCGCGGGCGTGCCGTCGAGCGCGGTATATTTCGTCTCGCCCGCCAGCATCGCGCGATGCGCGGCCTCGATCACATTCGGCGGCGTGTCGAAATCGGGCTCGCCCGCGCCGAGCACGATGACCGGGTGCCCGGCCTTCTTGCGCTCGGCCGCGCGGGCGCCGATGCGCAGGATCTCCGACACCTGCTGGGTGGCGAGGCGCGTGGCGCGGCGGAAACCGGATTGGGGGGTATCGAGCATGGTCATCCCTCAGACAATCGCGTTGACGAGGGCGGCATCGCCCGCCCAGAGCCGCTCGAGATTGGCCTCGAGGATGGCGAGCACGTTGAGCTCATAGCGCCGGGTCTCGCCCGCGGCATGCGGCGTCAGCACGACATTGGGCATCGACCAGAGCGGGCTGTCGGCGGGCAGCGGCTCGACCGCGGTCACATCGAGCCCGGCACCGGCGAAGTGCCCCGCCTGCAGAGCCGCGATCAGCGCGGGCTCGTCGACGCAGCCGCCGCGCGCGACGTTGATCAGATAGGCCGTGGGCTTCAGCAGCGCGATCGCCTCGGCATCCATCAGCCCCGCGGTCTCCTCGGTCAGCGGGCAGCTCAGCACCACGACATCGGCCGCGGGCAGCACCGCCTTGAGATCGCGGAAGCTGTGAACCTCATCGGCGGCGCCGCGGCCCTTGGCCGGATCGCGACGGATGCCGATCACCTTCATGTCGAAGGCCTTTGCGAGCCGGGCGATCCGGTCGCCGATGCCGCCGGTGCCGACGATCACCATGGTCTTGCCGGGCAGCTCGTCCTCGCGCGCCATCGGATCGGTCTGTTCGCGGCGCCACAGATGCGCGGCCTGATTGTCGCGCGCCGTCGCGAGGCGGCGGGTGAGCGAGAGCAAAAGCCCGATCGCATGTTCCGAAACCGCGTTCTTGTTGACCCCCTGCCCCGAGGCGAGGCGGATGCCGCGCGCCGCGAAGGCGGCCGTGTCATACTGGTTCGTGCCCGAGCTGACCGACTGGATGTATTTCAGCTTCGCGGCCTTCGGCAGCAGATCGTTCTTCCACAGCCCCGAGACGACGAGCACATCGGCCTCAGGCAGCGCGGCTTCCAGATCGGCATAGGTCGAGACCTGGGTCGTGGTGATGCCTGCGCCGCGGGCGTCGAAGATCGGTTTCATGTCATATGCGCCATGGGCGAAGAGGATATGCAGGCGGTCCTTGGCCGGCAGGAGAGGGGTCATCGTGTCATGCATGGTCATGGTCGGTCCTGAGAAAAGATGTGACAGGGCGGGCCGCGGGGGGGGCGGCCGGTGAGGGGAGGGATCGGTTCGGTCGGTCTTGTCGTCTGGGCGGGATCGCGGGCTCAGCCGAAGCGGCTCGCGGCGAAGGGGGTGATGTCGATCGGCGGTTCGCGCCCGGCCAGAAGCGCCGAGACGATCTCGGCGGTCATCGGCGCCGAGGCGAGGCCGATATGACCATGGCCGAAGGCATGGATGATCCGGTCGCTGCGGCGCGCGGCGCAGATCACCGGCTTGCCATCGGGTGTCGAGGGGCGATTGCCCTGCCAGCGGCGGGCGGTGCGGTCGGTGGCGGGGCGATCGAGGCCCGGCCAGGTGTGCTTGAGATGGCCCAGCAGGATATCGGCGCGGCGCCAGTTCGGCGCGGCATCGTCGGAGGCGAGCTCGACCTGCCCCGAGGCGCGCAGGCCTCCGGTGGTCATCACATTCGCCATCCGGCCATCCTGCGGCATCACCGGGATCTCGATGCCGACCGCCGGATCGGCGATCTCGACGTAATAACCGCGCTCGCTCTCCATCGGGATCCGGTCGCCCGCGGCGCGCGCCAGCGGTTTCGACCGCACGCCCGAAGCGATGACCGCCGCATCGCAGGGGATCTCGCCCGCATCGGTCAGGACCGCGCGCAGCCGGTCCCCCTCGAAGGCGAAGCCGGTCGCGACGGCGGTCCGGAGCGTGGCGCCATGGGCGCAGGCCGCGGTGACGAGGGCCGAGACATAGCCGCCCGGGCTCGTGCAATGGCCGCCCCCGGTCAGCAGGATGCCGAAGTGATAGGCCGGGGAGAGCGCGGGCACCCGGCGGTGCAGCGCCTCGGCCCCAAGCTCCTGCATCTGCACGCCGAACTTGCGCCGCAGCCCCCAACTGAAGCCATCGGCCTCGAAGGCGGCGCGGTCGGGGAAGGCATAGATCAGCCCCTCTTGGCGGATCAGGTCGGGGCGGCCGATCGCCTCGGCCTGACGCAGATGCCGCTCGGGCGCCTCGCGCAGCAGTGCCGAGAGCGCAGCCGCGGTGCGTTCGACCCGCGCCGCGGTCCAGCCCGAGATCAGAAACCGCACGAGCCAGGGCATCAGCCGCGGCAGATAGCGCCAGCGGATGGTGAGCGCACCGGCCGGATCGAGCAGATAGCCCGGGACCTTCTTCCACAGGCCCGGGCCCGACATCGGAATGATCGAGGCGGGGCTCAGGAAGGCGCCGTTACCGTGGCTCGCGGCCTGGGGGCCGCCCGGCTCGCCGGGGTCTAGGATCGTGACACGGTAGCCCTCGCCCACCAGACGCAGCGCGGTGGCCGCCCCGATGATCCCCGCGCCGATCACGACGACATGTTGCGACTCTGGCGCCATGGCGCAAACTCTCCCGGTTGCGACGATCCTCGCGCGGCCCACCGCGGGCGCATCGCCGCGGTGCCGGCCCGGAGCCCGGGCCATGCCGAAAGATCATCGGATGGTTTTCGCACGGCGCCCATAATCCGGGCAGGACCGTGCGTTATTTTCTTTGCCTAGTCTTGCCAGCGACCCGGGGGGCTGAAAACTCTTGAAATCGTCACTTCGTCATGAGTTTTGATCATGAGGAGCCCCAGATGCGCAGATTTCTTCCCTCCCTTTCCGCCCTGCTCGCCTTCGATTCGGCGGGCCGGCACGGCAGTTTCACCAAGGCCGCCGAGGATCTGTCGATCACTCAGAGCGGGGTGAGCCGGCAGATCGGTAATCTCGAGGGGTTTCTGGGCGTGCGGCTCTTCGAGCGGATCGGCTCGCGGATCGTGCTGACCAATGCGGGCGAGAGCTATCTCACGGAGATCTCGCAGCTGCTGGATCAGATCGAGCGCGCCTCGATCGACACGGTGCGGGGCCGCAAGCTCGACGACCGGCTCCTGATCTGCGCGCATCCGACGCTGTCCTCGCGCTGGCTCACGCCCCGGCTGCAAAGCTTCATCGCCGCCAACCCCGCGGTGATGATCGAGATCACCACCGTGACCCAGGGGATCGACTTCGCCGCGACCGATGTCGATGTCGCGATCCTGCGCGGCCGGGGCTCGTGGCGCGGGGGGATTTCCTTCGAGCTCTTCAAGGAAGAGATCGCCGTCGTCGCCTCGCCGCGGCTTCTGCCGGTGGGCGAGGCGCCCGACACCCTCGATTTCAACGCGATCCCGACCCTGCAGAACGCGAACCGCTCGGATCTGTGGCTGACCTGGCTGCGCCAGTCGCAGGTGCCGCATTCCGGCGCGATCCAGGGCCCGCGCCTGCCGCACAGCGAAATGTTGATCTCGGCCGCGGTCAACGGGCTCGGCCTCGCGGCGGTGCCCCTGCCCTATGTCGAGGGCGAGCTGGCGCGGGGCGATCTGTGGATGCCCTTCGGCCCGCCGGTGCCCACCGAGGAAAGCTATTGGATCGTCTATCCCGAACATCGCAGCGACAATGCCGCGGCGATGACCTTCAAGACATGGCTGCAGCGCCATGCGAGACGCCCTGCAAAGGCCACGGCACCGGACGCGGCTTGACCGGCGCGGCCCGACATCGCGGGGTGCCCCGAGTCTCTCGGTGCAACGTCTTGATTTTACGGGGAAGGAAATGGCGGACCCGGAGCGATTCGAACGCCCGACCCTCAGATTCGTAGTCTGATGCTCTATCCAGCTGAGCTACGGGTCCGCTGTGGAGGTGGCATTTAGCCCCCGCTTCGGGGTGATGCAAGGGCTAAATGTGCATCGGTCCCAGAATTTCGAGAACCACCCCGCGCGCGTCGGTGCCCGCGGGGTGTTTGCGCCGCGTCACTGCGTGACGAGTGCGGTGTTCAGGATCTCGCGCAGCATCTCGCCATTGCCTCCGGCCACGGCCTTGGCGGTCTTGCCGACCGCGGCGCCCTCGATCCCGGCGGCCTGCAACTGCGCCAGCAGCGTCTCGGGCGTCTTGCCGGCAAGCTCGGCCAGCACCTCGATGCGCGCATTGCCCATCGCATCCATCACCACCCGCGGCCCGAGGCCCGCGCCTTCGGTCAGACCGGGGATGATGCCCGGCACGAAAGTGAGCCCGAGCACGACGACGCCGAGCGCCATGATCCCCTTGGCCAGCGGGCGTTTGAAATAGGTGGTGAAGGCGCGCCAGTTGAGCGCCAGATGCGCCCCCGCACCGGCCACGAGGACGAAGCCCGCCCATTCATGCACCACCTTCGCCGCGGTCGTCTCGAGGTGGAAGAACATCAGGATGCCCGTGACACCCATCAACAAAAAGGACCCGACGACAAGTGGCGTGGCCCAAGAACGCAATTTCATGATCGTCTCCATAGAACGTGCCGTCACGGTCGCCATGCATGAACCCGGTTCGGGCCCGGTGCGGGCATGTCCCGACGGCAGATACCCGTTCAACGGAGGGGCCGCGCATTTCCGTCTCGAAGCTTGGCTCCCGGGTCGTTCTGTCGCAGGCGGCGCCGGTGTCAGGCCGATTGCGACAGGATCTCCAGATCCTGCGGCAGATGCAGTTTGAATTCGGTTCCGCTCTCGTCGGTGCGCACCAGCTCGAGCCGCCCGCCATGGCCGCGCACGAGTTCCGCCGAGATCGCGAGGCCAAGCCCGGTGCCGCCCTTCTTCACGCCGCCCGAGAACGGCTGGAACAGGTGATCGCGTGCGCGTTCGGGCAGGCCGGGGCCGGTATCCTGCACCCGGATCCACCAGCCCTCGGCCTCCTCGCCCGCGCCGATCTCGATCGTGCCCGGCTTGCCCGTGGCCTCGATCGCCTGACGCGCGTTGCGCACGAGGTTCGAGAGCACGCGGTAGAGCTGTTCGCGGTCGGCGCGAATCGTCAGGTTCGGCGCGACATCGGTGATAAAGTCGATCTGCGCGGCCTCGGCGGGGGGCTGCTCGGCCTCGAGCACCTCGGTCACGAGCCCGCCCAGCATGAAGCGCGAGAGCGTGGGCGGCGGCTCCTCGGCCTTGCCGAAGGCGAGCGTCGTCTCGCACAGGTTCACCGCCCGGCCGATCGAATTCATCAGCTTGGGCGCCGCGCGCTGCACGCCGGGATCGTTCGAGCCCTCCATCCGGTCAGCGAAGAGCTGCGCCGTGGTCAGGATGTTGCGCAGGTCGTGGCTGATCTTGGCCACCGCCTGACCGAGCTGCGCGAGGCGTTCCTTTTGCTTTAGCGCGGAGGTGAGCTGACGCTGCATCGAGGCGAGCGCCTCCTCCGCCACGCGCAGCTCCTCGACCCGCGCGGTCGGCTCGATGATGCGCCGCGCATCCTCGGGGGCCTCGGCATAGGCTGACATATGCGCCACAACGCGCTTGATCGGCACGACCATCAGCCGGCGTACCAGCGCGAAGAGCAACAGCGCCGTTACCACCGACACCGCCGCCGAGAGCGCGAGCAGCCGCAGACCGTATTCGATCATCTCGATGCGCATCGGACCGGTCTCCATCGTGACCTCGATCACGAGCCCGCCCTTCTGCACCGGATCGCCGATCACCCGGATCACGTGATTCTCGGGGTCCACCAACCGCGCGAGCGCATCGCGCACCAGCGCCCAGTTGCTCGGATCGCGCAGGTCATAGGTCGCCGAGACGGGCTGCGGGATCGGCGAGGAGAGCACGAGCTGCCGCGCCGTATCGCGGCGCAGGACAACGTTGAAGACGCCTGCGTTCTTCAGCAGCTCTTCCTCGAGATCGGGTTCGATCATCTGATCGGTGGTCAGGAGTGCCAGCGAGGCGATCTGCGCGCGCTCGAGACGGGTCAGCAGATAGTCTTCCCGGAAATTCGCAAGGCCCGGCAGAAGGATCAGCACCTCGGCCAGCACGACGAACATCGTCGTCAGAATCAGAAAGCGGCCCGAAAGGGTATTGATCGCCATCACCTTCACACTGGGGGCGCCGTAGCGTCAGCCTTGAAGCCCTTGCACCCGATAAGCGTAGGAAATACCAGACGCTTGCGGGATAAAATAGGTGTCGGTTGCCCTGCGCGAAAGGCCGCGCATCGTGGAAATCGGCCGTGAAGGCGGCACATCCTCCCCGAGGTGGAGAGGGCGCGGCCGAACTGGATGAAAAATCCGTCACGGATGCGTTGACTTGCAGTCCGGGGCCGACTATAGCCCGGGCCTCGAATATGCGCGGCAGCCGAATCCACGAGGTCCGGTTGCCCTACCGTAGCAGAACCCGGAGTAACCGCGATGAAACGCACTTTCCAGCCGTCGAACCTTGTTCGCGCCCGCCGCCACGGCTTCCGTGCCCGCATGGCCACCAAAGGCGGCCGCAAGGTGCTGAATGCCCG
>QKJR01000037.1 GCA_003249215.1 Rhodobacterales bacterium | reverse complement strand
GAGCGCCACCGCGCCGCGATCGGTGGTGTAATCATAGGCGCGCAGCCAGTTCTGACGCACCACGATCGGATCGGCGGAGAGCCCGCGCACCTCCTCGATGAACCGGGCGAGATGGAAGGCGATCTGCGGATCGGTGGGCCGGTAAGTGGCGGTGGCGGCCTCGACTGCACGCGCCTCGCCATGGCGGTCGATCTCGACCACCCAGGGCACGATGGTGCCGCGCGCCGATTGCCAGACCAGCGCGGCGGCAAATCCGGCGGAAAGGAAGAGCGAGCCGAAGGCCATGAGCCGCCAGTTCCGGGCCTGCACGCGGGCGGAGCCGATACGCTCGTCCCAGACCTGGGCGGCTTTTTGATAGGGTGTTTCCGGTTCCGGGGTCTGGCCGTAATGGGGGGATGAGCGTTTGAAGAAGGTCATGAGCGATCTCTTTCCGAAAGGCTGATGGCGGCGCCGGCGCCATGGCTGTCACCCGCACGCAAGGCATGGCCTGCCGAGGTGATGCCGTGGCTCAGCGCCTGTTTGCGGCGCATGGATTTGGCCCAATCGGGTGGGCCGGACGAGGACAATGGCGCAGCAGGGGCTGATCCCTCGGCGATGGTTCCCATCGAAGAGCTTCCGCCACTGGCGGCGAACCCTGCCTTGGCCCCGCTCGAATAGCTCTCCTTGGCAGCCTCGCCTGCCCGCGTGGCAGCCTTGCGCAACGGCGACGCCGCAGCGGACCCGGCGGCCCGAGCGACCCCGCCCAGCCCCGAGGCCACGCCGGATGCGCCGGACTGGCCGATGGAGCCAAGCGAATAGGCGCTCGAGGCAGCACCTGCCGCGCCCATGGCTCCGCGCGTTGCGGCGGCACCGCCAGAAACCGCGGCCCCCGCCCCGCGTGCGGCGAGCATGGCACCACCGCCGGTGGCAAGGGCCGCTCCGCCCACGGCAAGGCCCGTGCCAACCGCCGCGCCCGCGCCAAGTTGCGGCCCGCCCGAGACAAGGCCGGTGGCGATGCCCGGGCCGAATATGCCGAGCCCCAGAAGCGAAAGCGCCGCGAGCACGATGGCCATGGCCTCGTCGATGGTCGGAGTCGCACCGCCGAAACCTGCGGTAAACTGCCCAAACAGCGTTGAGCCGATGCCGATGATCACGGCGAGAACCAGCACCTTGATGCCCGAGGATACGACGTTGCCGAGCACCCGTTCGGCCATGAAGGCGGTCTTGCCGAACAGGCCGAAGGGGATGAGCACGAAGCCCGCGAGCGTCGTCAGCTTGAACTCGATGAGAGTGACGAAGAGCTGCACTGCGAGGATGAAGAAGGCGAGCAGCACCAGCGCCCAGGCGAAGAGCAGACAGGCGATCTGGACGAAATTCTCGAAGAAGGAGACGAAGCCCATCAGGTCGGAAATGCTCTCGAGGAGCGGCCGGCCGGCATCGAGCCCGGTCTGCGCCACCTGCCCGGGACGCAAGAGATCGCTGGCCGAGAAGCTCGTGCCCGAGCCCATCAGCCCGAGCCCCGCGAAACTGTTGAAGACGATCTGCGCGAGACTGTTCCAGTTCGAGATCAGATAGGCGAAGGCCCCGACGAAGAGCGTCTTTTTCACCAGCCGGGCAAGGATGTCGTCATCGGCGCCCCAGGCCCAGAAAAGCGCGGCGAGCGTCACGTCGATCACGATCAGCGTGGTGGCGATGAAGGCCACCTCGTTGCCCAGAAGCCCGAAGCCACTGTCGATATAGGAAGTGAAGACCCCAAGAAAGGCGTCGATAACGCCGGTGCCGCCCATGGATCAGCGCTCCGCGTCCCGAGACCCGGTATCGCGTCCGAGGAAGCGGTCGCGGGTCTCGGTCCAGATCGCCATGCAGTCGGGATCTTTGGCGGCGGCTTCGCCCATCTGCTGGCAGCGGCGCTGCCCCTCGCGCAGGGGATCGGCGGGGGTGATTGATGGTGCTGCGGAGATTGCGCGCGCCGGCTCATCTTCCTGCCAGCGCATCGCGATCAACGAGGCGGTGAGCGCGACGGCCAGAAGCGCAACCGCCGCGACCCGGGTGAGTGTCCTGCTGTCCATGTGTCCCCTGCCCCTCGGTCTCAGTTGTGAAACATCTGGACGGAGCCCGGCTGATATCCGGTGCCGGGGGTCAGGAACCGCTCGCGCTGAACCCGCCCCTGCTCGGCGGCGGCGGCGCGTTCCGCCTCGGCCAGCGCCTCGGCCCGGCCGTTGGCGGCCGTGACGGCGGTGAGATCGGCGATCTGCTGGGCTTGCAGCGCGAGGAGCTGATTGCCCGCCTGCGTGGCCTGCAGCGCACCGACCGCGCTCTGGCTTTCGCCCACGAGGGCGGAGAGCTGGGCGCGCTGCGCGTCGATATTGCCGACCACACCGGCCTGCACGCGCATCGCGTCCTGCAGCCCGCCAACCGTATTGCCCCAGCGGGTGCGGGCATCGGAAAGGAGCTGCGCATCGCTCGAGGACAGCGGGATATTGGCATAGTCCTGTTGGAACATCTGATCGATCTGCTGCACGTCGAAGGCGATGTTCTGCGCCTCGGAGAGAAGCGTGCGGGTGCGATCGACATTCTGCTGCAGCGCACTCAGCGCCGAATAGGGCAGGCTCGTCAGGTTGCGGGCCTGGTTGATCAGCATCTGAGCTTCGTTCTGAAGCTGGGAGATCTGGTTGTTGATCTGCTCCAGCGCGCGCGCCGCGGTGAGCAGGTTCTCGGCATGGTTGGTCGGATCGTAAACGATGAACGGCCCGCTTCCGAAACCGAAGAGCGCATGCGCTGGCGGCGCCAGAAGCGGCGAGGCGCCCAGCGGCACGGCGAGCGCCAGTGCGAGCATCGAGACACGGGGGAGTTTGAAACGGGCAAGAGTGTTGTGGATCATGATGTCACCTCCTGATCGGGTTGGGGTTGTCGAAGGGCCTCGGCCTCGGGCGCGAGGTTGGTGAGCTCCGGGATGAGATCGGCGGCCCAGTCGACCCCGCGGGCGCGCAGCCAGGCGGCGAGAAAACCCTCTGCCCCGACCTCGGCGAGGATCTGGCTGATGTGGGCCTGATCGGATTTGGAGGAGGCGGCGCAGAGCGCGAGGCCGACCTCGCTGAGGCCAAGCTCGAAGAGACGGTTGCCGCGCCGCGACTGGCAATAGTAGTCCCGCTTGGGGGTGGCCCGCGCGAGGATCTCGATCTGCCGGTCATTGAGGCCGAAGCGGCGATAGATCGCGGTGATCTGCGGTTCGATGGCGCGCTCATTGGGCAGCAAGAGCCGCGTCGGGCAGCTTTCGATGATCGCCGGGGCAATGGGCGAAGTGTCGATATCCGACAGCGACTGCGTTGCAAAAACGACCGAGGCGTTCTTCTTGCGCAGGGTCTTGAGCCATTCCCGGAGCTGGCCCGCGAAGCTCTCGTCATCGAGCGCGAGCCACCCCTCGTCGATGATGAGCAACGTGGGGCGTCCGTCGAGCTGGTCGCCGATGCGGTGGAAGAGGTAGGAGAGCACAGCGGGCGCGGCCGCAGTGCCCACCAGCCCCTCGATCTCGAAGGCCTGCACCGAGGCTGTGCCGAGGTTTTCCGCCTCGGCATCGAGCAGGCGACCATGGGCCCCGCCCAGGCAATAGGGGCGCAAGGCTTGTTTGAGATCGTTCGATTGCTGGAGCACGGCCAACCCGGTGAGGGTGCGCTCGCCGATCGGGGCGGAGGCCAGCGAGTTGAGCGCGGTCCAGAGATGGTCTTTCACCTCCGGGGTGATCGTGATCCCCTCGCGGGCGAGGATTGCAGCGATCCAGTCGGCAGCCCAGGCGCGTTCGGAGGGCGCGTCGATCCGCGCCAGGGGCTGCAGAGCCACGGCGGCCTCATCCCCTTCCGTCAAGTCTCCGCCCAGATCGTGCCAGTCCCCGCCCATGGACAGCGCCGCAGCCCGGATCGAGCCACCGAAATCGAAGGCAAAGACCTGCGCCATGGCGTAGCGGCGAAACTGCAGCGCCATGGCGGCGAGCAGCACCGACTTGCCCGCGCCGGTCGGCCCCACCACCAGCGTGTGACCGACATCGCCGACATGGAGCGAAAAGCGGAACGGGGTCGATCCCTCGGTCTTGCCGTAAAGCAGAGGCGGCGCCTTGAAATGCGCATCCTCGGCATCGCCCGCCCAGACCGCCGAAAGCGGGATCATATGGGCAAGGTTCAGGGTCGAGATCGGCGGCTGGCGGACATTGGCATAGGCATGGCCGGGCAGCGAGCCGAGCCAGGCATCGACCGCGTTGATCGTCTCGACCATGGCGGTGAAATCCCGGCCCTGGATGACCTTCTCGACCAGTCGAAGTTTCTCGTCGGCAAGGCGC
>QKJR01000042.1 GCA_003249215.1 Rhodobacterales bacterium | reverse complement strand
GGCGGCTGGGTGCCGCTGAGCGACATCGTCACCGTGCGCTCGATGACAGGCTTCTCGACGATCCGACGCGAGGACGGCGTGCGCCGCGTCTCGGTCACCGGAGACATCTCCGAGGACGATCCGGCCCGCGCCAACGAGATCCAGCGCCAGCTGTCCGAGGTCATCCTGCCGCGCATCGGCGAAGAGCGCGGCGTCGCCTGGACGCTTTCGGGTGCCGCGCAGCAAGAACGCGACTTCATGGCCGATGCAATGCTGGGCCTGATGCTGTGCCTGATCGGGATCTACATCGTGCTTGCCTGGATCTTTTCATCCTGGGCGCGGCCGCTCGTGGTGATGTCGGTCATTCCATTCGGCCTCGTCGGCGCCTTCTGGGGGCACTGGCACTGGGGCATCGCGCTCTCGATGTTCTCGGTCGTGGGGCTGATCGGGATGACGGGGATCATCATCAACGACGCGATCGTTCTGATCTCGACCGTCGACGAATATGCGCGCAAGCGTGGCCTAGGTCCGGCGATCGTCGATGCGGTCGCCGACCGTCTGCGCCCGGTGATGCTGACCACGCTGACGACGGTGCTCGGGCTGGCCCCGCTGCTTTACGAGCGCTCGTCCTCGGCGCAATTCCTCAAGCCGACGATCATCACCCTCGTCTACGGGCTTGGCTTCGGCATGCTAATCGTTCTGATTGTCGTGCCCGCGGCGCTTGCCGTGGGGCAGGATTTCGGCCGAGCCTTCCGCGCGATGCGTCGGGCGTTTGCCGGCCACCATGGCACGGCGCGCGGGTTGAAGCTGGCGCTCGGCGGGGCCAGTGCAGCGCTGGCTGTCGCCTTTGCCGCTACGCTTGGCCGGGCGATCTGGCTGGGGCAGGGGGTCGGCATGGCGCTGGGGCTGTTCATCACGCTTGCCGCCGTCATTACGCTGGCGGCGGGCGTGGTTGCTGCACGGCTGAGCGATGCGCGCGGGCCGGCAGCCCCGGCGGAATGATCCGGGGGATCAGTCGAGCTTCGGGCAGCCGTCGATCTGGATCGCGCCTGCGTCGCTCAGCACCGTGATCCGTAGATCATTCTGATCGAGCGCAAAGGGCTTGCCTTCCTCGGGCACGAATTCAGCGCTGGCGAGCAGTTGTCCGCCGTCGCGCCGTGCCTCGGATTCCGAAACCCACATCGGGGTCGAGCGCAGCTCGAACAGCGCGACCTCGTTCGCCGCGTCTTGCACGTCGATCGCCGCGCTCACACGCACACCATCCGCGATCGGTTCGACAAGGCAGCGCGCAAGTCCGGGCTTCGAGACCGGCTCCGCCTCGATCGCGGCCTCGATCCGCGGGTCCGGTGCGCCGGGGCCATCCAGATCTGCCTCGAGTTCCAACTGAACCGGCACGCAGACTTCGTGACAGATACCCATGTCGAGGTCGGCGTCCAACGCAACCGGCCGGTTTGGGTCTGAGGGCGTGATTTGCAGCGGCAGAACCAAAGCCCCACCATAGCCCACCGTGCGCAGCCCGTTCTGTTCAAAGACATGCGGCGCGGGCCAGATCACCTTGACTTGCGCCACGTTCTGAGAGCCCGCGAAATCCAGGATCGGCGGGATGCCCGCATCGCCGGGCGTGCGCCAATAAGTTTTCCAGCCGTTTTGCAGATCAAGCCGGATCGCCGCTACGCGATCGCCCTCGGGCGTGCGCCAGCCTTCCAGCAGCTGCGCGGCGTCAAGGCCGGGGGGCAACGGACCTTCCTGCGCCGCGACGGGGGCGGCGAGACAGATGCAAAGCGGGGCGAGGCGGATCACGGATCTCATGTATTTTCGATAGCGCTGCTTTTGCACGCAGGCCAAGTCACAAACGCGCCAGCACCGCGCGATCTCGCACTTGCGTGTCCGCCGGGACTTGATCGGATGGCCCAGCGGGGCCACCTTGAACGTATCAACCCCATTGAGCGCGAGGCAGATCATGGACCTGACCGGCAAACTTCTCGTGGCGATGCCCGGCATGGGCGATCCGCGGTTCGAGCATGCGGTGGTGGCGATCTGCGCGCATTCGCCCGAAGGGGCTATGGGCCTGATCGTCAACAAGCCGCTGCCCGAGCCCGACATGGGCGACCTGCTCGAACAACTTGGGATCGCGATGACCGCTTCCGACCGCCCCGGCCATGCGCCGATCCTGTTCGGTGGTCCGGTCGAGACCGGGCGCGGCTTCGTGCTGCATTCGCGCGACTGGAACGGGCAGGGCACTGCGATGCCGGTGGGCGATGCCCTGGCGATGACCGCGACGCGCGACATTCTTGAGGATATCGCGGCGGGTGTCGGCCCGCACCGGTCGCTTCTGGCGCTTGGCTATGCAGGCTGGGGGCCGGGGCAGCTCGAGGCAGAGATTCTCGACAACGGCTGGCTGATCGCCGAGCCGAACGACGAGATCGCGCTGAGCGGGGAATATGGAACGAAGTGGACCCGCGCCCTGAACTCGATGGGGATCGATCCGCGCACGCTGTCGGCGACGGCAGGCCGCGCCTGAACTAGCCGCGCGGGGCCGCAGCCCGGCGCAGCCGGTCGTTGATTGCACGGCCAAGGCCACGTTCGGGGATCGGCGCAACGGCGATACGCGTGGCGCCTGCCTCGCGGGCCAGCCGGTCGGCGGCACGGAGCGCCCCGAAAAGCGACGCGGCCGCCTCGACCAGATCCCCGTTCGGAGACAGGCTGAGTTCCGCCCCGTCGCAATTGCCGTCGAATCCGATCCAGATCTCTCCCGGCTCTCGCGTCGCGGCCTCAAGCCGGACGGCAGCTCCCGGCGCGTAATGCGAGGTGAGCTGTCCCGGCGCATTGGGCTTTTGCGCATCGCCGCCAGACGCCAGCTTTTGGCCGAGCGCTTCTTCGAGTGCCTCGATCGGCAAGCCGCCCGGCCGCAGGAGCGTCGGTGGGCCAAGCGACAGGATCGTCGACTCGACCCCCACTTCGCAGGGACCGCCGTCGATCACCGCTGCGATCCGGCCGTCGAGCCCCTCGATCACATGATCCGCCGTTGTCGGGCTGACCTTTCCCGAGGGGTTGGCCGAGGGCGCCGCGAGCGGCCCGCCGAATTCGGTCAGCAGCGCCCGCGCGACCGGATGGGCCGGCATTCGCACAGCAACCGTCTCGTGCCCCGCGGTGACGAGATCCGAGAACCCCGCCCCCGGCTTCAGCGGCAGAACGAGCGTCAGCGGACCCGGCCAGAATGCCTGCGCCAGATCACGTGCGGCTTTCGGAAATTCGGCAACCTGCTCGGCCATTTCCATCGTCGCAACGTGGACGATCAGCGGATTGAAGCGTGGCCGGCCCTTCGCCTCGAAAATCCGGGCGACAGCCATATCCGAGCGCGCGTCGCCCCCCAGCCCGTAGACCGTTTCCGTCGGAAAGGCGACAAGCTCGCCCGCCGCGAGAAGCGCGGCACCCCGCGCCAGTCCGGTGGCATCGGCGTTAAGACGTTCGGTCATAGCGGCTTTCACCCTCACGTGACGCTGCGTAGCAGTTGAAGGAGCCTTCCCTTGCGGTAACTTGGCGCCCGAAATTCAGGACATACGCGCGAGTCCTGAGCTTGCCAAGCGCGACAAGGAGATTGAAATGGCCTACCGCTCCCCGGTTTCGGAAATCCGCTTTATCCTCGACAAGGTCGTCCCGATGACGCCGCTGACCGAGACGGAGAAATTCGCCGAGGCTACCGGAGACACGGTCGAGGCAATCCTGACCGAGGCCGGCAAGCTGTGCGACGAGGTGATGGCGCCGCTGATTCGGAACGGCGACCTGCATCCGTCGAAGCTGGAAAACGGAGTGGTCCGTGCCTCGCCGGGCTTCAAGGACGCCTATGCGCAGATCGCCGAGGGCGGTTGGGTCGGCATCGCCGCGCCCGAGGAATACGGCGGGATGGGGCTGCCGCTGACGCTCTCGATCGCGGTCAATGACATGATGTCGGGCGCAAACCTCGCGCTGCAGCTCAACCCGCTGCTGACTCAGGGCCAGATCGACGCGCTCGAACACCACGCCTCGGACGAAATCAAGGAACTCTACCTGCCCAAGCTCGCCTCGGGTGAATGGGCGGGCACGATGAACCTGACCGAACCGCAGGCGGGTTCCGACGTTGGCGCGCTGCGCTCCAAGGCCGAGCCGAACGACGATGGCACCTATGCGGTCACCGGCCAGAAGATCTTCATTTCCTGGGGTGATTCCGATCTGACAGAGAACGTCTGCCACCTCGTTCTGGCGCGTCTGCCCGATGCCACCCCGGGAACCAAGGGCATCTCGCTGTTCATGGTGCCGAAATACATCCCCGATGAGAATGGCAATCCCGGCGTCGCCA
>QKJR01000009.1 GCA_003249215.1 Rhodobacterales bacterium | reverse complement strand
GAGCCCGGCGCAAACAGCACCTCGGAGGAGAAGACGAAGCGGTCGCCCACCACCCGAACCCCCTCGCGCCCGGCGAGCAGTTCCGACATCCGCCCGAAGAATTCCGAGCGATAGCGCGCGAGATCCTTGGCCTCGGCCTCGGCCTTGAGGCGCGCGGCCTCCTCGAGCGCGGCGCGGCGCTTCTGCTCGGCCGCGACCTGCGCGAGTGCGGCATTGAGCTGCGAACCGAGGCTCTCGACCTGCACCTTGGCATCGGCATCCCGGGCCGCGGCATCGTCGAGAATCCCTTGCAATTCCGAGAGTTGCCCGCGCAACGCCGCGATCTGTTCATTCAGAAGCGCGACCTTCTTCGCCTGTTCGGCGCCGAGCGCGGTCTGATCGGCCAGCGCCTTGTCCGCGACCGCCCGCAGGGCCGCGGCCTTCTCGGCCTCGGTCAGTTGCCGATCGAGCCTGCCCTGCAGATCGGCCTTGGCGGCCTCGGCCGCGGCGAGCAGGGTCAGCGTTTCTTCGGCCTTCTTGCGCGCGGCCTCGAGCGACAGCGTCATCGCCGCGAGTTCATCGCCCGAGGCTTTGAGCTTGCCGCGCAGCTCCTCGATCGTCGCGCGGTCGAGCCGCAGATCCTCGGTGCGCGCCGCCGCCTCGGCCGTGGCCGCATCGCGCGCGGCAATCAGCGACGCCACCTGTGCCTCGAATTCGGTGATCTTCTGCCCGGCCTCGTCGAGCGCGGCCTCGCGCGCCTGAAGCTGCGCCGAGAGCGTGCCGATCAGCGTCTGCTGCGCGGTCGCCTCGGCGCGCGCGGCATCGAGCTGACCGGTCAGATCGGCGCTTTTTGCCTCCTCGAGCGCGAGCGCCCGGGTGAGGCCGGCAAGCTGACCGGCCAGCGCGTCGAGCTCGTGGTCCTTGGTGGTGATCGTCTCGCGCAGCACCGATTGCACGACCATGAAAATGGTCAGGACGAACATCAGCACCATCAGAAGCGCCGTCATCGCATCGACGAACCCGGGCCAGATATTGGCCGAGAAGCGTTGCGATCCGCGCCGGGCGAGCGCCATCTCAGGCCTCCTTGCCGCGCAGGAGCGCCCGCGTCAGCGCCGCGAAATCGTTGCGCAGCTCGGCCATGCTCTCTTGCCGGCCGGCCGAGACCTCCTCGAGCATCCGCAGCATCTGCACGTCGATCGAGCGCAGCCGCATCCGGATCTCGGCATCGACCTCGCTGTCCTGGGCGGCGGCGGCGCGCTCGGCCAAAGCCTCCATCGCCGCGGTCAACCGCCCCTGCCCCTCGGCCATGCGCTGCAGGCTGAGCGCCTGAGCCGCGCGGGCGTCGATCTCGGCGCCCAGCCGTTCGGTCAGGCCCGAGACGGCGCCGGCAAGCTGCCCGAGACGCGCATCGACCTCGGCGCGTGCGGCATCGCTTTGCAGGAAAAGGCCGCGCATCGTGTCGACCTGCTCGGCCATGTGATCGAGCACCTCGGCCACCGCCGACATCTCGCCATCGCCCTCGCCGGTCGAGAAGCTGAGGCGCGTGATCGAGGAAATCCATTCCTCGAGCTCGCGATAGAAGCGGTTCTGGCCGTGGGTCACGAAAAGCTCGAGAAGCCCCACGACGAGCGAGCCCGCGAGCCCCAGAAGCGAGGAGGAAAACGCCGTCCCCATGCCGCCGAGCTGCGATTCGAGGCCCTTCATCAGCTTGTCGAAGACCGCCATCCCGCTCTCGCCCTCTTGCGGGGCAAGCGCGCGGATCGTCTCGACCACGGCCGGAACGGTGGTCGCAAGGCCATAGAAGGTGCCGAGAAGACCAAGAAAAATCAGCAGGTTCGACAGGTATCGCGTGATGTCGCGCGCCTCGTCGATCCGCGTCGCCACCGATTCAAGGATCGAGGTCGAGGCCGAGGTGGCGATCCGCCGCTGCGCCCCGCCACGCCCCAGAAGTGCCGCGAGCGGCGCCAGCATCTGCGGGGGCGTGTAGGTCGGCCGGCCGGGGCGATCGGCGGCGAAACTCTCGATCCAGCTCACCGCCTTGACGAGCTGCACCACCTGCCAGAAACAGGCCAGCACCCCCAGCACGAAGACCGTGGCGATGAGCCCGTTGAGCCAGACATTCGCGGCGAAGATCGGGAAGATCCGGCCATAGGCGAACCAGCCCCCCGCCGCCACGAGGCCGAGCACGATCAGCATCGACATGACCTGCCGCACGGGCTGCGAGAATTGCGCGTCGAGCCGGATGGCACCGCTCATGACCTGCCTCATCATCGTCTTTTTAGGGATCTTCGGGCCGAGGATAGGCGGGCGCGTCAGCGCTCACAAGTGTTAACCCGCACGCTGCTCAACACAGCAGCGCGCGCACCCGCGAGGCCAGCCAGTCGAGATCGGCATCGGCGAGCCCCAGCTCGCGCAGATGCGCCGCGGTGTTCCACAGATAATCGCGGTTCGGGCCGCGCGCGCCCTGCGCCCGCGCAATGATCCGGGCCTGCGCCTCGAGGTCATGGTCGCAATATTGCGACCCCGCCGGGTCGATCACATAGGTCACCGCCTCGATTTGCGCGCCGCCCGCGCAGGTGACGGCCAAGCGGCGCTCGAGATAGGCGTCGGACACAAGCTCGCGGGCCCGCGTGGCGGCGAGCACGGCCGCGGCCTCCTCGGGCGCGACCCGCATCGCGAGCCCCGCGCAGACCGCCCCCGCGCAGGCATCGAGCGCAAGGACGAGGCCCGGCGCCTCGGGCGTGCCACGGAAATGGATCGAGCTCATGCAGAAGCTGCGCCGCCAGCCCGCCAGATGCGCCACCCGCGTCTCGGCCGGGGTAAAGCCCGGATCCCACAGGAGCGAGCCATAGCCGAAGATCCATAACGTTTCGGTCATCGCACTGGTCCTCCTGCTCCCCGTCGAATACATCTTGGCCCTGGGTTTTGCAAAGAGATGGCACGGGGCGGCGCGGCGCGATGATACGGCTGATCGGTTCACTTCTGATACTGGCGCTGATCGTGCTGGGCGGCCTCTTCGCCCTCGGCGCGGGCCTGCAGCGCGCGGCGGAGGCGGCGCTCGCGGCCAGCGGATCGCAGGTGGGGTCGGTCACGGTCGAGGGCCTGCCCGCCCGGCTTGCGCTGCGCCTCGAGGCCCCCGATCTGCGCGCGCCCGACGGCCGGAGCGGGTGGACCGGCGCCGCGCTCGTGGCCGCGGCGAGCCCGCTCTCCCCGCTCCACTGGCGCGCCGAGCTACCGCCCGAGCAGGTGCTGACCCTTGACGGGCGGCGCTATCCGCTGCGGGCCGAGGATCTGGTGATCGAGGCGGGGTTCGGCGCGCGCGAGAGCCTGCCGCTGACCACCGCCGCGCTGCGGGCAACGCGGCTCGATCTCGATCTGCCTCCTGAGTTCACCGCCCCCGGGGCCGCGCCGGCCGAGCTGTTCGGCGCGCGCGATCTGGTCCTCACGCTCGACACCCTCTCGCCGAGCGCCGAGCGCCCCGCCCCGCCCGGCGGCGCGCTCTATCATCTGAGCGCCACGGCCGGCGCGCTCGGCCTGCCGCCCGAGGTCGCGACGCTGATCGCGCTGCATGGCGCCGATCTGCCCGCCGAGGTCGAGGATGTTACATTCGAGGCCGATTTCGGCCTCGCCCGCCCGCTCGACCGCCACGCCGCAGCCGGGATGCTCTATCTGACCGGGCTCGACATTGCCGAGGCCCGGCTCGACTGGGGCGGGCGCCGGATCGAGGTGAGCGGCCCGCTGAACTTCGACGCCGCGGGGCGGCCCGAGGGGCGGCTGATGCTGCGCCTGCCCGACTGGCGCTCCTGGTATGATCTGGCGCGCAAGACCGGCGTGCTGCCGGAAAACCGCGCGCCGATGGTCGCGGCGATCGCCGGTCAGATGGCCGCGCAGGCGCCCGACGGGGTGCTCGCGCTCCCGCTTATCTTCGCCAAGGGTCAGATGTCGCTCGGGCCGGTGCCGCTCGGGCCAATCCCGACCCTACGCTGATCCGGGGCCTGCGCTGATCACTTGCAGTAGTTGCCGCCCCGATAGCGCGCCGTATCGACGTGGATATGGTCATCGTGGAAGGCGTCCGACTTCGGCCCGAGCACGGTGCCGAACGGTCCGCAGGCCGATTTGTGCACCGCCTTCAGGATCTTGGCCTCACGTCGCCAATCCTTCGCCACGGTGATCATCTCGCCATTGGCGAGCTTGATCCCGGCGAGGTCGATCGCCCGGCCGCGGCCATGTTCCGAGACCTTTGCGCCCGATTGATGATTGCGCGTGCGGCAGACATAGGAGCCCGCGATGACGAGCTGCTTGACCCCGCCGCCACGCTTGCCCACCGCCGACACGATCCCGCGATCGACCCAAGTCTTGAGCGCCTTTGCCGTGGTGCAATCGACCGTGGCCGGCATCGAGAGCGGGATCCCCGACACGTGGGTGACGCGCACGCCCGCCTCGAGCCCGCAGCCCTTCACCGGCGAGAGGATCGTCGGGATCGCCGCACCGGTCAGGCCCGGCGTGCCACAGATCATCCCGCGCTGCCCCGGCTTGCCGACCTTGGCGGGCGCGCTCGCCCCGGACATCGCGACCCGGGTCAGCGCCGCGGGCGGCACGGGTTTCGGCAGGGGCCGGATGCCCGGCGGCAGGGGGGCTGCCGGAACAAGGGGGGCCTGCGCGGTGGTCAGTTGCGGGACGACAGGCTGTGGCGCAACCGAACTCGGGTTCGCGACCCGCGGATTGGCCAGCGGACGCGGAGAGCTCGCGGGCGCCTCGGCCGAGGCCGCCCCGGCAAGCAGCGCCGCCGTGAGAAGAGCGAGAGCGAGCGGCCCTGCCGCCCTCATTCGCCTGCCCCGGGCGGCTGCGCGCCGCGGCCGAAGTTCGGCTCGGCGGTGTCCTGCCCGGCCTCGATGATCGAGCGGCGGATCGCGCGGGTCCGGGTGAAATAGTCGAAGAGCATGTCGCCATCGCCCATCCGGATCGCGCGTTGCAGCATGAACAGCTCTTCGGTGAAGCGCCCGAGAATGTCGAGCGTCGCCTCTCGGTTGGTCAGGAACACGTCGCGCCACATGGTCGGGTCCGAGGCCGCGATCCGGGTGAAATCACGAAAGCCCGTGGCAGAATATTTGATGACTTCTTCGTGGGTTACGCGACGCAGATGGTCGGCCACGCCCACCATCGTATAGGCGATCAGGTGCGGCGTATGCGACACGACGGCGAGCACGAGATCGTGCCGCGCAACCTCCATTTGATCAACATTCGCGCCCATGCCGGCCAGAAACGCGCTCAGCCGATCGACCGCCACAGGGTCGGCGCCCTCGAGCGGCGTGAGCAGCCACCAGCGGTTGACGAAGAGCGTGGCAAACCCCGAACGCGGCCCCGAATGCTCGGTCCCGGCCAGCGGGTGACCCGGGATGAAATGGACGCCCGCCGGAATATGCGGCGCGACGGCCTCGACCACCGCCTGTTTCACCGAGCCGACATCGGTCACGATCGCGCCGGGCTTCAGATAGGGCGCGATCTCGGCGGCAATCGCCCCCATCGCACCGACCGGCACGGCGAGCACCACGAGATCGGCGCCCTCGACGGCCGCGGCCGCACTGTCGCAAACCCGGTCCACGAGCCCGATCTCGGCCGCGGTCGCCCGCGTCTCGGCCGAGCGCGCATAGCCGGTGATCTCGCCCGCGAGACCTTTCCAGCGCATCGCATGCGCCATCGACGAGGCGATGAGCCCGAGCCCGATCAGCGCGACCCGATCGAACCGCGCGCTCATGCCGCCCCGCCGGCCTTGAACAGCCCGATCAGATGCGCGGCGCGCCGACACGAGGGCTCGTCGCCCACGGTGATGCGCAGGCAGTTGGGCAGGTTGTAACCGCCCACCCGGCGCACGATGATGCCTTCTGTCTTCAGGTAGGCGTCACAGGCCGCGGCCTCTTCCTCGCTGGCGAACCGCGCGAGGATGAAGTTTGCAGTCGAGGTGTCCGAGGGCACGCCCTTCTCGGCCAGCGCCTCGGCGAGCCAGGCGCGCAGGCGCGTGTTGTCATCGCGGCAGCGGTTGACCCAGTCCTGATCGCGCACCGCGGCCTCGGCGGTCTCGAGCTGCGCGGTCGACAGGTTGAACGGGCCGCGGATGCGGTTGAGCACGTCGATGATCGCGCGCGGACCGTAACCCCAGCCGATGCGCAGCCCGCCAAGACCGTAGATCTTGGAGAAGGTGCGCGTCATGAAGACGTTGGGCAGCCGCGTGGCGAGTTCCGCGCCGCCGTCATAGCCCTCGACATATTCCGAATAGGCGCTGTCGATCACGAGGATCGCCTGTTTCGGCAGGCCCGCGGCGAGGCGTTCGAGCTCGGCCAGCCCGATCATCGTGCCGGTCGGGTTGTTCGGGTTGGCGATGAAGACGAGCTTGGTCTTCTTGGTGCAGGCCTTGAGGACCGCATCGACATCGGTCACGCGCTCGCGCTCGGGCACGGAAACGGGCTTGCCGCCCGCCGCCATGGTCGAGATGCGATACATCAGGAACCCGTGCTCGGTGAAGACCACCTCGTCGCGCGGGCCGACATAGGCCTGACAGAGGAAGTGGATGATCTCGTCCGAGCCCGCGCCGCAGATGATGCGGTCGGGGTCGAGCCCGTGCACGTCGCCGATCGCCTGACGCAGGCTGGCGTGATCGGTGTTGGGATAGCGGTGCATCTTGTGCACCGCGCGCGAGAAGGCGTCCTTGGACTTGTCCGAGGGGCCGAAGGGGTTCTCGTTCGAGCTGAGCTTGATCGCGTCCGAGATGCCCGCGACATGCGCCTGCCCGCCCTGATAGAGCTCGATGTCCATGATGCCGGGCTGCGGGCGGATGAAATCGTTCATGTCGGTATCCTCGGGTTTCGAGGCTTCTTAGCGGGCGCAACCCTACATTGCCAGCGCAACTTGCACCCGCGCGATACCGGGTGCGCAATGGCCGCGGGTGCGGGGTGCGAGCCGGGGCGCCGCGCCGGTGCGGGCGCGACATCCGCGGGTTCGATAAAATTGCGCAGAGTGGCGCGGCGCGCGCCCTGTTTCTCGCCGAAAGTTGCCACAATTCACACCCAAATCTGAACGAAGCCCTAATCGCGGTTCGCCCCGAGCCGCCCGAGCCGCAAGGAGAGCCGGATGACGTGCCACCCGACCAGATCCGCCACCCAGATCGTCTTGCACGGGCCCCTGCGGCCGCTCGCCGGATGGCTCGCGCCGCTGGCGCTTGCGCTTGGCGTGCTCGGCGCGGGCAGCGCGCGGGCCGATGCGCTCAAGGAGGCCTTTCTCGGGCTGCCGCAGACCAATCGCGTCGCGGTTCAGATGGTGCTCGCTCAGGCCGATCTCTATCTCGCGCGCACCGACGGACGCTGGTCGAGCTCGACCGAGCGCGCGCTGCATCGTGGGGCCGACAAGGTCGCGCAGCTCAGCCGCGACCGGATTCATCCCGTGCTGCACCGGGCCGAGGGCGCGCGCAGCTATCTCGACGCGCTGCAGACGGGCAAATATGCCTCGCTGCTGATCGTCGAGAAGGAAGCCGAGGGCTGGACCACCTTCCTGACCGGCAACTGACGCTTGCCCCACCCCCGGCGGGCCATCCCCCGCCGCAAACATCCGAATGACAAAAGCAAAGGCCGCCCCGAGGGGCGGCCCGCTGTTGTCGGCGAAGACTGAAGGATCAGTTCTTCGCGTAGAATTCGACGACGAGGTTCGGCTCCATCACCACCGGATAGGGCACGTCGCCCAGAGCCGGGGTGCGCACGAAGGTCGCGGTCATCTTGTGGTGGTCGACTTCGAGATAGTCCGGCACGTCACGCTCGGTGAGCTGGACCGACTCGAGCACGATCGCGAGTTGTTTCGAGCGGTCGCGGACGGCGATCACGTCGCCCTCTTTGACGCGATACGACGCGATGTTGACGCGCTTGCCGTTCACGGTCACGTGGCCGTGGTTCACGAACTGACGGGCGGCGAAGATGGTCGGCACGAATTTCGCGCGGTAGACGACGGCGTCGAGGCGGCGCTCGAGCAGACCGACGAGGTTCTCACCGGTGTCGCCCTTGACCCGCTCGGCTTCGCCGTAGATGCGGCGGAATTGCTTCTCGGTCAGGTCGCCGTAGTAGCCTTTGAGTTTCTGCTTGGCGCGGAGCTGCGTCCCGAAGTCCGACAGCTTGTTCTTGCGGCGCTGGCCGTGCTGGCCGGGGCCGTATTCGCGCTTGTTGAGCGGCGACTTGGCGCGGCCCCAGATGTTTTCGCCCATGCGGCGGTCGATTTTGTACTTGGCAGCGGTCCGTTTGGTCATCGCTGATCTCCTTCTCTATGGCTCCCTCGACTTGTCCGAAAACCGGTTCCCACTTTTCGGGTCTCGGGCAGCTCCGCGCCGCGCCGTTCCCCGGTAGGCCCCGGCCCCATCGAGCCTCGGGTATGAAGGGCGTTGTCCTTTCCTTCGGCCCTATCCGCAGGGCTTCGGGCGACAGGCTTCCCCTTGCGGGGTCCACCAACACCAATGAATGACCCGGCTACCTCGCGGCACCCGGGATGGCGGGCTTATACAGCCGCCGCGCCCGGAGTCAACGCCCGATCGCAGACATCCGACCCGGGCGGCGAGCGCGACGCCCCGCCCGGTTCCATCTGCCGCGCATCTGCGCCAGAGTGCGGACAAAGATGGAGGGTGGAATGGAACGGATCGGTGTGATCGGGCTGGGACGGATGGGCAGCGCCATCGCGGAGCGTTTCGCGGCGCAAGGCGCCGAGGTCAGCGGCTGGACCCGCAGCGGGCGGCAGGTGGCGGGCATCGCCCCGGCGGCCAGCCTCGCCGACCTCGTCGTGGGCAGCGAGATCCTCGTGCTGAGCCTGCTCGACGACCGGGCGGTGGGCGAGACGCTCGACGCGCTCCTCGCGCTCGATCTTGCGGGGCGGCTGATCATCGACACCAGCACCGCGAGCCCGCATCAGCTCTGCGAGCGCGCCGCGGCGATCGCGGCGGCCGGGGCGCGGGCGGTCGATGCGCCGATCTCGGGCGGGCCGGAACTGGTGCGCGCGGGCGCCTGCGGCATCTTCATCGGCGGCGCGCCCGACGCGGCAGCGACCGCGGAAAAGGTGCTCAGCGCGCTTTCGGGGCGGATTTTCGGGGTCGGGCCACTCGGCGCGGGCCTCGTGATGAAGGTGATCAACAACGGCATGTTGCAGGCCTATTTCAGCGGTCTGACCGACCTTCTGCCGATGGCCGCGCGCGCGGGCCTGCCGCTGGAAACAGTGATGACGATCCTCTCGGGCGGACCCGCGGGCATGCCGATGGTGCGCGACCGGCTGCCCAAGATCCTCGGGCAGGATCCGACCGTGGGCTTTCCGGTCAGCGGGCTCTTCAAGGACAATGCGCTCTTTCGCGCGATCGTCGCCTCCTACGGCCTGCCCTCGCCCACGCTGGACCGGCTCGCCGGGCAGCAACCGGCAGCCGAGGCGGCCGGGCTTTGGGAGCAGGATCTCGCGAGCCTTGTGCGCCTCGCCTATGAGAGCGGTACGCGCTGAGCCCCCCTCAGGCCGTCAGAGCGTGAGCCAGGATCGCCGCCTCTCCCCGGTCGAGAACGCGGCGGGCCGGATCGCCATAGGTCCCCGCATCGGTGGCGAGGGCCGGCAGCGCGCGCAAAAGCGCGGCCCGATCCTCGGGCGCCAGTCGGTCTAGATCGGCCGTCGCGGGGTGGAAGCTCTCGCCCTCGATCCCCTGCGCACGCAGGATCTGATGCCGCCCGAAGAGCAGTTGGACATACTGCACCGCACCGAGGTCATGGGCCACACGCACCGCGCCGCCGTCGATCAGATCACGCGCCGCGACCAGCACCTCATCGGTGTTGAAGAGCGCCTGCGCCGCGGCTCCGGCGATCAGCATCCGATGTCCGGGCGCGACCAGCAGATCGCCCTCGGGCCGACCGATGCCCCAGGTACCCGCGCGGATCCGCACCGGGCGCAGATGCGGCTCGGCAAAGAGGCGCGCACCGCCGATCCGTTGATGCCCCACCCAGAGGAGCGGCTGCGCGCCCGCGTCACGGGTCAGGACCTGATCACCCGGACGCAGTGCCTCGACCGGACGCGGCCCCTGCGGCGTGTCGATCAATGTGCCCGCCGCAAATCCGCCCCCCGCCGGAACGACGGGCGCCGGGCGCTCGGGGCGGGTGCAGGACACGACCCAAAGCTCAACCCCTTTGGGCGGCACGCGCCCGGGAAACATGACAAGCCGCGCGCGCGCATCGCCCGGCGCGGGCTCGATCACCTGCACGGGCCAGAGGTCATAACCATCGGTCACGCTGAAGCCGAAACGGCCCTCGGCCATCTCTTCTGGCGACACGACCGGAACGGGGGCCGGGGCGAGCCCGGTAAGCCGGGCGATCGAACGCGCGGCGCGGGCCCGCATCTCGGCCTCGCCCGCCGCACCACGCAACACCAGCAAATCGCGCGGACCGTCCACGCGCAGCGCCTCACCGCGCCAGCGCCAGCTCATGCCGACATGCAGAAACTCGAGGGGGGCATCCGCCTCACCCCCGATTTCCGATTGCCGCCAAGTGATGACAAACGTGCCGCAACAGCCCGTTTTCATTGCCTGTATGATCCCGCCCGCTCTGAAATGGATCTTGTGATCCTTGATTGAGAGCAAGCTAGCATGGGTGATTCGGCCTGTGAATCCCCTTTGTGAATCGGGGACACAAATTTTCCGCAGGGCCCGTGACGGCCCCCGCGCGCCCCCTCAGAATTTCAGGTCGATACGCAGGGATCCGACCACCTGGGATTCGTATTGCCCCTCGAATTCCTCCGAGAGCCAGGTCGCGCCATAGAACACCCCGACCGGCCCGAGCCAGGTCTTCACCCCCGCCCGCACCCGGCCGCGCGTCTGTTTGAAGGCGATCGCGTCCGAACCCGGGAAATAGGCGCTGTCGAAGACATGCGCGATATCGGCGCCGAGCGTGAAGGCGGTGCCGCCGCCCTGCCCCGCAATCCCGGTATAGCGCTGCCCGGTGACCGTATCGCGCAGCCAGAGCGCGCCGGTCTCGCGCGCGCCGAAGCTCAGATCGAAGCCCGCGCGCCACAGGCTCTCGTCGCCCGCCCGCACCGCCGCGAAGGGGCGCAGCTCGGCCCTGCCGAGATCGAGGCCGCGGCCGATCTCGGCGGTGAGCACGGGATAGAGGTGGTTGCCGAGCTGCTGCGCGGCCGCCGCCGCGGGATCGGGCGCGTCGATCAGATCGTGCACCCCCTCGTGCAGGTCCGAGACGCCCGTCGCCGGGCCGATCGCCACGAGCCCGAGGCCGAGCTGCGTCTCGAGCCCCGCGGTCTCGAAATAGGTATTGGCGGCAAATTCGAGCCGCCCGGCATAGCGCCGGTCGTCGGGCCAGGGCGCCTCGAGGTCCCAGGGCGCGACGATGCCGACGCCGAAGCGGTATTCCATGATCTCGAAGGGCGCGGCGGGCAGGCTGCCCTGCCAGTCGCGACCGCGCAGGACGCTCACATTATAGGCGGCGCTCTGCCAGCGGTCCTCGCCATCGCCGAAGATGTCGTTGTCCATCAGCCGGCCCCAGCCGAGCGTGCGCACCGGGGGCTCGGCGCCCCCCGCCATTACCGCGGGTTCCTCGGCGCGGGCGATGCTCAGCCCCGCCCCGATCACAAGCCCCGCCAGCACTGCCGCAACCTTCGTCATCTTCGCGCCCTGAAATATCAAAACCAAGGCCCCGAGCCTAACAGCCCCCCGCGCCGGGCCGCGAGGGCGCGCGCGCCGCGCGGGCGGTTTTTCCCTCGGGCGACGCAGCCGCGCCACAGCCCCCCAAAAACGCGCCCCTCAGTCGAGCGAGGCCACCACCCGCACCAGCTCGGCCAGCGAGGCCGCCTCCATCTTGCTCATCACCGAGGCGCGGTAGACCTCGATCGTCTTGATCGAGAGATCGAGGTCCTGCGCCATCACCTTGTTGGCCTTGCCCGCAAGAATGCCGTCGAGCACCTCGCGTTCGCGCGGCGAGAGGCGCGCGAGCCGCGTCTCGATCCCGCGCCGTTGCGTCGCCCGGTCGAGCCGCTCGCGCGAGAGCCGGATCGCCGCCTCGACCATGTCGAGCAGGTGCTGCTCCTTGAAGGGTTTCTCGATGAAATCATAGGCCCCGGCCTTGAGCGCCTCGACCGCCATCTGCACATCGCCATGCCCGGTGACGATCAGGATCGGCAGGGGGAAGTCATGGCCGCTCAGATGGCGCTGCAATTCGAGCCCGCTCATCCCCGGCATCCGTACGTCGAGGACGAGCGCGCCGGGGCGCATCGCGGCGAGATCGGGAAGTGCTGCGAGAAAGGCATCGGCCGAGTCATAGGCCTCGGAGGCGAGGCCCACCGAGGCGAAGAGAAAGCGCATCGAGCGGCGCATCGCCTCGTCGTCGTCGACGATCAGCACGAGCGGCTCGGGCCCCATGGACGTGGCGCCGGTGGGATCGGGCGTGTCGGTCATCGTCTTTCCTCCGGCTGGGCGGTCTCGGGCGCGGCGGGCAGGGTGAAGCGCATCGTCAGCCCGCCCCCCGGCTCGGTCACCGCCGAAAGCCGCCCGCCATGCGCCTCGACGATGGTGCGGCAGATCGGCAGACCAAGGCCCAGACCCTGTGCCTTGGTTGTATAGAAAGCATCGAAGAGATGCGCCTCGGCCTCGGGGCTCAGGCCCGTGCCATGATCGCGCACCGCCACCGTCACCACCCCGTCGCCCGTCGAGGTGTGCAGCGCGATGCCGCGCGCGGGCGTGGGACTGTCGGCCATCGCATCGACGGCGTTCTGCATCAGATTCAGGATCACCTGCTCGATCTCGATCCGGTCGGCCACCACCCGCGGCAGATCGGCCGCGAGGTCGAGGGTGAGCGGGATCCCCTTGCGCGCCGCCGTCGCATGGAAGAACTCGAGCGCCTCGCGCAGCACGTCATTGAGGTCGAGCCGCTCGCGATGCGCCTCGCGGCGGCGCATGAAGGCGCGGATCCGGCGGATGATCGCGCCCGCGCGTTCCGCCTGCCCCGCGATGCCGCGTGCCCCGTCGCGCAGAAAGGCGGGATCGGGTGTGCCGCGGTCGATCGCGCGGGTCATTCCCTCGGCATAGTTCGCGATCGCGGCGAGCGGCTGATTGAGCTCATGCGCGATCGAGGAGGCCATCTCGCCCAGAATGCCGAGGCGCGAGAACTGGTCGCGCTCCTCGCGGTGCATCCGCGCCGCGCGCTCGGCCTTCTCGCGCTCGGCCACCTCGCGGGTGAGTTCGGCCGTGCGGCGGCGCACCAGCGTCTCGACATGGGCGACATGGATCACCCACCACAGGCTCGCCACCGCGGCCAGCGCGAACCAATGCCAATGTGCGCGCACATAGCCCATGACGGAGGTGTGGTTCAGATAGGCATAGGGCCCGATCCGCAGGTCACGAAAGAGCGCGTGAACCGTGGTGTAATCCTGCGGTGCGGTCCAGGCGCGCCCCTCGGAGGGCGGCATCAGCAAAAGCGCCGCCGTCACCGCCTTGGCAAGGTCCGGCTCGGTGCCCGCAAGCCGCGCGAAGGGCCAGTCCGGGTAAAGCCGCGACGAGACGCGGCAGGGGAAATCCGGCGCCGGCCGCTCGGCCACCACGGCGAATTCATCGGGCGCGATCAGCCCCTGCGCGATCTGGTTTTCCAACATGCAGGCGCGCAGCACGCCCGCATCGGCCCGCCCCTCGCGCAGGGCCGCGATCACCCGCTCCATCGGATAGCCGGTCTCGACGATCTGCCCGAGCGCCTCGGGCGCCACCCCGGCATCGAGCATCTCGCGCCAGATCACCTGCCAGCCGCCGAAGGCGCCCTTGCTCACCACCGCGAGCCGCGCGCCGCGCAGATCGTCGAAATCCTTCTGATGGCCCGCACCGCCCGGCACGATCACGGTCGAGCCCACGGTATCGGTCGGCACCGCATGATCGCGGCTTTCGAGCGTGGCGAGGCGGGTCACCCCGCTGCGCGCCTCGAGCTCGACGTAATCGCCCGGGTTGGTGATCACGAAATCGACCCTGTGCTCGGTCACCGCCTGCGCCACCCCGGCAAGATCGAGCGGCACCATGGTGAAGGCGTGCTCGGGCAGCGCGGCGTTCAGCGCGGCGATGGTCGGCGCGAAATCCTGCGCCGCGCGTTCCGAGCCCTGAAAGGCCAGAACCGCGACCCGCACCTCGCGCGCGCCGGCGGAGCTGGCCGCAAGCCCCAGGGCGAGCAGGAGACCAAGGCGGGGGAGAAGTTGCGAGATCATGGCGCGAGAGTGGCGCAAGCGGCGCGGGGGTGCAATCACCCCCGGATGCAAACCCGGTGCCCCGGCACGGCCCCCTCAGCCCGCAAGGAAGGGGATCGGCAGGCCGAAGAACTCGGCCAGCAGCACGAAATTGAGCCCGAGCACCGCCGCGGCGCCAACGAGCGCGAGCCCCCGCACCAGCGGCCCCACGGTAAACTCGCCCATGATGTCGCGCCGCGCCACGAAGATGACGAGCGCCACCATCGGCACCGGCAAAGCGATCGACAGGATCACCTGAGAAATCACCAGCGCCTGGGTGGCGTTGACCCCGGCCGCGACCACGGCAAAGGCCGGAACCATCGTGATCAGCCGGCGCAGCCAGACCGGCACGCGGATATGCAGGAACCCCTGCATGATCATCTGCCCCGCCATCGTGCCCACGACCGAGCTCGAGATCCCCGAGGCGATCAGCGAGGCAAGGAACATCCCCGCCGCCGCCGCGCCCAGAAGCGGCGTCAGCGTGTGATAGGCGGTCTCGATCTCGGCCACTTCGGCGTGGCCCTGATGAAAGGCGCTCGCCGCCATCATCACCATCGCCATATTGACCATCCCGGCAACGGCCAGCGCGAGCACCACCTCGGTATTGGAAAAGCCGAGCACGCGGCGCTTCTCGGCGATGCTATGGGTGGTCGCGCGCGATTGCGTCAGGCCCGAATGCAGATAGATCGCATGCGGCATCACCGTCGCGCCGATGATCCCCACGGCGATGGTGAGCGCCGCCGCATCGGGCAGCTTGGGATCGAGGATGCCGCCCGCGGCACCCGCCCAGTCGATCGGCGCAATCACCAGCTCCGCCAGATAGCAAAGCCCGATGACGCCCACGAGCGCCCCGATGATCAGTTCCATCGGCCGGAAGCCGCGGCGTTCGAACAGAAGGATGCCATAGGTGACGATCGCGGTAATCACCATCCCCACCATCAGCGGCAGATCGAAGAGCAGCGCGAGGCCAATGGCACCGCCGAGGAATTCGGCCAGATCGGTCGCCATCGCCGCGATCTCGGAAACCGCCCACATGATCCAGACCACGGGGCGCGGGAAGTTGTCGCGCGAGAGCTCGGCGAGGTTCTTGCCCGTCACGATCCCGAGCCGCGCCGAGAGCGCCTGAAACAGCATCGCGATCAGGTTGGCGAGCAACACGACCCAGAGAAGCGTATAGCCATAGCCCGCCCCGGCCTGAATGTTCGTCGCGTAATTGCCCGGGTCCATATAGGCGACCGAGGCGATGATCGCGGGACCGGCGAAGAGCAGACGGCTGCGCCATCCCCCGCGCTCCCCCGCGAGGACGGCGGCAATGCCGCTGCGGGTTTTGTCGGTCAAGGATTGCATCGCCGTCTCCGTCGCTGATCTCGGTCACTGTTCGCGACCTAAAAATAGCCATGGGTATACTTTCTGCAAGACTAAATTCAGATTGCCCTGACCTTTTTTGCTGCATTGCCGCGATCCGGCCGTGATGCGGCGTCAAAATGCGCCCGTGTCAAATTGAAGCCTTGGCTATAGAGCATTCCCGCGATATGGGGGCGCATCGCAAAGGAATCCCCCGTGACCGACATCCCTCCGACCCCGCCCGAGGATCAGGCCGACCGTTTCACCCGCGCGCGGGAGGTGCAGGCGGTGGCGCTGCTCGAGGATTACGTCGAGATGATCGGCGATCTGATCGTCGAGATGGGCGAGGCGCGGGTGGCCGATCTGGCCGCGCGGATGGGCGTGGCGCAGCCGACCGCCACGAAGGCGATCGCGCGGCTCAAGCGTGAGGGGCTGGCCACGGCGCGGCCCTATCGCGGGGTGTTCCTGACCGAAGCGGGCGCCGCGCTCGCCGAACGGGTGCGCGCACGTCACCGGGTGGTGGTCGAGTTGCTGATCGCGGTCGGCGTGCCGGAAAAGGTGGCCGAGCTCGACGCCGAGGGGATCGAGCATCACGTCTCCGACGAGACGCTCGCCGCCTTCGAGGCTTTCCTGAAGAGCCGTTAACGCTCGAGCCCGAACAGCCGGTCGAGCGAGAGCGCCCCCGGGCCCCGGGCAATCAGCGCGAGAAAACAGGCCGCCCAGAGGCCATGCGTCATCCAGGCGTCGGGATAGACGAAGATCTCGATCACCGCGGTCATCCCCAGAAGCCCCAGCGCCGCGAGCCGCGTGCCGAGCCCGAGGATCAGCAGGATCGGCAGCAGATGCTCGGCGATCACCGCCAGCACGGCCGCAATCCGGTAGGGGATCAGCGGCAGATCGTATTCATATTGAAAGAGGAACCACGTGCTCTCGGCGATGCGCCAGCCGTCCAGCTTGGTTTGCCCCGAGGCCCAGAAGACCGCTGCCGGAAAGGCGCGCAGCGCGAGCGCCGCGAGCGTCCAGGGCAGCCGCCCGAGCGCGGCATTGAGCGCGATCACAGGCGCGCTGAGGCGGCTGGGTTCGGAATGGGGGATCCGGGTCATCGGCTGTCCTCCGTCTCGGTGATGATCTCGGTGGTGATCTCGGTGATCGCGCCCGCCCGCGCCAGAAGGGCGATCAGCGCGCCGGGGTCGTGCTCGGGGTCATGCGCGGCGGCGCCCTCGGTCGCGGCCTGCAGCACTGTGCCCCCGCGCATCAGCGCCGCCAGCATCGCCGCATCGCCGGGGCCGAGCGGCAGCACCAGCACTCGGTCCCCCGCATCGCGCAGGATCAGGCTGATCTCGGGGCGCGCGGGGTCGATCGCGGGAATTTCGGGCGCGCCCGGCTGGTTCGCGGCCCAGATCGAGCGCGCGGCATATCGGGCGTGTTCGATCTGCACCGAAGGGTGCAGCGCCAGCCGCGCCGCCCCCGGCGCGGCCCCCGCCTGCGCGAGGCGCGCGGGCGCCACGGGGGCGCGGTCGGCGGCGTGATAGGCCCGGCCCCGCGCCGCCTCGATCCGCGCCACATCGCGCAGATAGGGCAGCGCCCCGAGCGGCGGAAAGGCGGCAAGGAAATCGGGAAACTCGGCGCCGAAGTCGATCAGCACCGGCGAGCGTGGCGGATGCGCCCCAAGATAGACCGCCGCCAGCGCAGTGAAATACTCCGCCCCCACCAGCCGCTCGATCACCGGATAGCGCGCGGCGAGCGCCCGGCCGAGGCTGTGGGCCACATTGTTGCGATAGACCGCAAAGCGGCGCTCGGCCTCCGACGGATCGCGCGCGGTGACCCCGGGCGGCAGCGCGCCCCCGCCGAGCCCCGCATGAAAGGCCGCGATCAGATCAGCATGCGCGGACATCTGCACCCTCCCGTGCAGCGGTCAGAACCCGCCCCGCACGCTCGGCCTCGGCCAGCAGCACCGGGAATTCGGGCACATCATTGTCCCATTCGATCAGCGTGGGCAGGGCGCCCGTGCGCCCGATCACCTCGGCATAGAGCGCCCAGACCGGATCGGCGACCGGGCTGCCATGCGCGTCGATCAGCAGGGGACCGGAGGGCAGCTCTTCCTCGGCATGGCCGCCCAGATGGATCTCGCCCACGCGGGCGAGCGGGAAATCGGCCAGATAGGCACGCGGATCGGCGCGGTGGTTGGTGCAGCTCACGAAGACGTTGTTCACATCCAGAAGCAGCCCGCAGCCGGTCGCCCGCGCGATCTCGGCCAGAAAATCGGTCTCGGCAATGCTCGATTGCTCGAAAATCACATAGGTCGAGGGGTTTTCGAGCAGCATCCGGACGCCAAGCACCTCCTGCACCTCGTCGATATGATCGCAGACGAGCCGCAGCGTCTCGGGCGTATAGGGCAGCGGCAGAAGGTCATTCAGATAGGCCTCGCCATGGCTCGACCAGGCCAGATGCTCGGAGAAGCTCTCGGGCTGATAGCGGTCGATCAGCGCACGCAGGCGCATCAGGTGATCGCGGTCGAGCCGCCCCGGCCCGCCGATCGAGAGCCCTACCCCATGCAGCGAGAGCGCGTAATCGCGCCGCAGCGCCTCGAGCATCCGGTGCGGCGGACCGCCCGCGCCCATATAGTTCTCGGCATGAACCTCGAAGAAGCCAAGGGCCGGGCGGCTGGCCGCGATGGCCTCGAAATGCTCGGGCTTGAAGCCGAGGCCGGCGGCGGCCGGAAGGGCTTTGGCCGGAAGGGCTTTGGTGGGCCGTGCGGCGGCGGGCATTGGGGTCTGGATCATGGCGCTCTCCTTTCGGGGGCGCCCGGCCCCGGCGCGGGCGCCGGGGCCGGGCGAAGGCGGCGGACCGGGGTCCGCCGCCAGGGTGATCACATTTTCATCGGCTCGAGCGAGCCCATGCCATGCGGGGTCTTGATCGTGGTGCAGGTGCCCGCCGGCACCAGCTTCCAGGCGTTGCCCTGATAATCCATCGTCGCGGTGCCGGCGCAGGTCGTGCCCGGGCCCGCGGCGCAGTCGTTCTGACCGGCCATCGCGACGCCATAGCACTTCTCCATCGCGCCCTCGGCCTGCGCCGTGGCCGCTGCGGCAAGGGTCAGGCCGGCGGCCAGTGCGGCCGAAAGGGTCAGGCTCTTGTCGATCATCGTCATCTCGGGTCTCTCCTCTGTTGGACCGTTACGGGACCTCTCGTTGGTCCTCGGCAGGTCCATTCGCGGCCCCCGGCGCCGGCGTTACGCCGCTCACGCAGCCGTGTTCAAAACACCTCGAAACGGGCCCGCGCGGCGGCAATCTGAAACAATTTCACGAAATCTGCGCGAGGCGGTGTAACACTTCGGGCGCGGGCACGAAGGGACGCTCAAGATGACGGCCAAGACGACGGATCGCGATCGCGACTGGGCCGCGGCGCTGGCTGCGGCCAATGCAGGCGACGGGCGGGCCTATGCCCGGTTCCTGCAATCGGTGACGCCTGTCCTGCGCGGCGTGATCCGGGCGCGCGGGCGCAGCCTCGGCCCCGATCAGCAGGAGGATATCCTGCAGGAGGTGCTGCTCGCGATCCACGCCAAGCGCCACACCTGGGATCCGGCCCAGCCGGTCGCGCCCTGGCTCTATGCGATCGCGCGCTACAAGGTGATCGACGCCTTCCGCCGCCGTGGCGCCGGGGTGCATCTGCCGATCGAGGATTTCGCCGAAGGGTTGGCCGCGCCCGAGGCCGATCCGACCGCCGCGCGCGACAGCGCCGTGCTGATCGGGCAACTCGACGCGCGTTCGGCCGAAATCGTGCGCGCGGTCAGCCTCGCGGGCGAGAGCACGGCCGAGGTCGGCGCGCGGATGGAAATGAGCGAGGGGGCCGTGCGCGTGGCCCTGCACCGCGCGATCGGGCGGATGGCGCGGTTCGCGAAAGGAGAGCGAGAATGAGGACCGAGGATCTGATCGCCGAGCTGGCCGCAGCGGGGCCCGCCGCGCCCGCGCTGAACCCGCGGGCGACGGGGCTCAGGATGGTCATGGCGGTGGCGCTGGCGGCGGGGCTCTTTCTGTTGATCGCGGGCCCGCGCGCCGATCTGGCCGCGAAGCTCGTCGAGCCGTTGATCCTTGTGAAGACGCTCCTGCCCGCCATGCTCGCGTTCATCGCCCTGCCGCTCGCGCTGCGGATGATGCGGCCGGACACGCGGCTCGGGGGCCGCGCGCTCTGGTTCGCGCTGCCCGCGGCCCTCGCCGCGCTGCTCTGGATCGCCACCTTTGTCACCACCGCGCCGCAGGCACGTTTCGCCGATGTCTCGGCCTTCTCGCTCGCCGAATGCCTCGGGCTGATCCTCGCGATCTCCGCCCTGCCCGCGGCCTTCGCGCTGCGGTTGATGCGCAGGGGCGCGAGCACGCGGCCACGGCTCACCGGGGCGCTTGCGGGGCTCGCGATCGCCGCCTGCGCGGCGACCGGCTATTCGTTCTTCTGCACGCAGGACAACCCGCTTTTCTACCTCACGTGGTATGGCACGGCGATCGCGGTGGTGAGCGCCGCGGGCGCGGCGCTCGGGGGGCGTTGGCTGCGCTGGTGATCAGCCCGCCAGCAGCGCCGCATTGCCGCCCGCGGCAGTCGTGTCGATGCACAGATGCCGCTCGTGATGAGCATGGGCCGCATCGGGCGCGCCGGTGATCAGGGGCAGGATCGGCCCGGGCCGTGCGGCAAGTACCGCCGCAATCGCCCGCCCGGTGTCCGCGTCACCCCACCAGAGCACCCCCGAGAACCCCGCGCGCGTGGCCAGCGTCGCGGGCGCAAGGCCCGGCGCCGCCTCGGCGCGCCCGCCCATCGCCTCGACGGCCGCGACCTGCGCGCCCGCGTCGGGACCAAGGCACAGCAGCGGCGCGCGCGGGCTCAGCCGCAGGCGGTTCAGCTCGCCCGTCGGGCCCGGCATCAGCCGTTCCATCACCGGCGCCTCGCACCCTTCGGGCGCGAAGAAACGCGGCAAGTAGAACGGCCCGCCCGCCTTCGGCCCGGTGCCCGAAAGCCCCTCGCCGCCGAAGGGCTGGCTGCCCACCACCGCGCCGATCTGGTTGCGGTTCACGTAGATATTGCCCGCATGGACCGCATCGGCCACCTCCTGCACCCGCGTGTCGATCCGCGTGTGCAGCCCGAAGGTGAGGCCAAAGCCGCGCGCGTTCACCGTCTCGATGACCGAGCCCAGATCCTCGGCGCGATAGGTCGCGACATGCAGCACGGGCCCGAAGATTTCCCGCTCGAGATCCTCGATACCGCCGACCTTGAGCAGCGCCGGGCCGATGAAATGCCCCGCCTCGGGCGCGGCCGCCCGATGCAGCACGCGGTTGGCATGCGTCGCCAGATAGGCCGCGATGCCCTCTTGCGCCTCGGCGTCAATGAGCGGCCCCACATCGGTGCGCAGATCGGCCGGATCGCCGATCACCAGCTCGTCCATCGCGCCCTTGATCATCTCGATCATGTGCGGCGCGATATCCTCCTGCAGATATAGGCAACGCAGCGCGGAACACCGCTGACCGGCCGAGCGGAAGGCCGCCGCCACGATATCGCGCAGCGCCTGTTCGGGCAGCGCGGTGCTGTCCACCACCATCGCATTGAGGCCGCCGGTCTCGGCGATCAGCGGCGCGCCGGGCGCCAGATGCGCGGCCATCGCGCGGTTGATCACCTGCGCGGTTTCGGTCGAGCCGGTGAAAATCACGCCCGCCACCCGCGGATCGGAGGTGAGCGCCGCGCCCACCGTCGCCCCCTGCCCCGGCAGGAGTTGCAGCACATTGGCTGGCACCCCCGCCTGATGCAGCAGCCGCACGGCGATCGCGGCGATCACCGGCACCTGCTCGGCCGGCTTCGCGATCGCCGCATTGCCGGCCATCAGCGCCGCCGCGATCTGCCCGCTGAAAATCGCCAGCGGGAAGTTCCACGGGCTGATCGCCACGATCACGCCGCGCGGCGCGCCGGTGGCGGCCTCGCCCTCGGCGGCATAGTAATTCAGGAAATCCACTGCCTCGCGCAGCTCTCCCACCGCATCGTTCAGCGTCTTACCCGCCTCCGCCGTCAGCGCGGCAAAGATCGGACCGAAGTTTTCCTGATAGAGCGCCGCCGCCCGGCGCAGCACCGCCGCGCGCTCGGCCGGGCTCGCATCCCAGACCGCGGCCGCCGCCAGCGCGCCCTCGACGCAAGCGCCATCCGCCTCGGTCACCTGCGCGACCACCGCGCCGGTGGCCGGATTGCGCACCGGCACCGTCACGCCGCTCGGATTGCCGGCGACGATCGGCCCGGCATCGGGCAGAGCCACGGCGCGCGCGGCCTCGATCCGCGCCAAGGTCTCTTCATCCGAGAGGTCGAAGCCCGCCGAATTGCCTCGAGTGCCGAACAGGTCCGCGGGCGCCACGAGGCCCGCAGGCGAACGGAACTCTGCCTCGAAGGGATCGCGGGCGATCTCCTCGGGGCTCACGCTCTCATCGACGATCTGATGCACGAAGCTCGAGTTGGCGCCGTTTTCCAGCAGGCGCCGCACCAGATAGGCCAGCAGATCGCGATGCGCGCCGACGGGCGCATAGATCCGGCAGCGGCCGCGGGTCTCGGACAGCGTGATATCATGCAGCCGCTCGCCCATGCCATGCAGGCGCTGGAACTCGAACGGCCGCCCCTCGGCCATTTCCAGAATCGCGGCGACGGTATGGGCATTGTGGCCCGCAAATTGCGGATAGATGCGGTCCGCATGACCGAACAGCTTCTGCGCCAGTGAGATATAGCTGACATCGGTCGCCGCCTTCGAGGTGAAAAGCGGGAAACCGGCAAAGCCCTCGACCTGCGCGCGCTTCATCTCGCTGTCCCAATAGGCGCCCTTCACAAGCCGCACCATGATCCGCCGGTCGAGCGCAGTGGCCAGCTCGGCCAGCCAGTCGATCGCCAGCCCCGCGCGCTTGCCATAGGCCTGCACCACCACGCCAAACCCGTCCCAACCGGCAAGCTCGGGATCGGCCAGCACCGCGCCGATCACCTTGAGCGAGATCACCAGCCGGTCCTGCTCCTCGGCATCGACGTTGAGGCCCATGTTCGCGGCCTTGGCGGCACGCGCGAGATCGCGCACCACGGGCACGAGCTTGGCCATCACGCGCCCCTCCTGCGCGACCTCATAGCGCGGATGCAGCGCCGAGAGCTTGATCGAAATGCCCGGATTGGTCTCGACCCGGCTGCCCTTGTCCAAGGGCACGCAGGCGCCCGCAATCGCCGCAATCGCGGCGCGGTAATCCTCGGCGTAGCGCGCCGCATCGCGCGCGGTCATCGCCGCCTCGCCCAGCATGTCATAGCTATAGGTGAAGCCCTGCGCCTCGCGCTTCTTCGCGCGGGTGAGCGCGGCCTCGATGGTCTGGCCGAGCACGAATTGCCGGCCCATCTCCTTCATCGCGCGCCCCACCGCGGCGCGGATCACCGGCTCGCCCAGCCGCTTGATCGCGCCGCGCAAAGTGCCCGCAATGCCGCCCTGATCGTCGTCGAGCACGCGACCCGTCAGCATCAAGGCCCAGGTCGAGGCATTGACCAGCGACGAGGCCGCCGTGCCCAGATGCCGGCCCCAGTCCGAGGGGACGATCTTGTCCTCGATCAGCGCATCGACGGTGGCCGCATCGGGCACCCGCAGCATCGCCTCCGCGAGACACATCAGCGCCACGCCCTCGCGCGTCGAGAGGCCGTATTCGGCAAGGAAATGCTCCATCAGGCTCGGCGCAGCCTCGGATCGGATGCGCCGCACGAGGCCCGCGGCCCGATCCGAGATCGCGCGCCGGGTTTCCGGCGAGAGGCCCGAAGCCGCGATCAGATCGGCCACGAGCGCCGCCTCGGGGGCGAATTTCGCATCGAGGGTGAAACGGTCGAAGCTGGGGATCGGCGAGACAGGCGAGATAGTCATGGGCGGCGCACTCCGTTGGCGAGAGTTCCGAACTATCCGATTGCAGATAGGCCGAGGCGCCAATATCGTCGAGTTGGCCAGAGAAATTCACCAAAGAAATCGACAAATGCAGACCCATGCCCCGCAGATCGACGAAATCGACCGAAAAATCATCCACGAACTGCAGCGCAACGCCCGGATTTCGATCACCGACCTCTCGGCACGGGTTGGCCTCTCGAAAACCCCGGTTGCCGCGCGGATCCGGGCACTCGAGGAGAGCGGGCTGATCGCGGGCTATCGCGCGATCCTCTCGCCGCTGAAACTCGGGCTGACCCATGTGACCTATGTCGAGGTGCGGCTCACCGACACGCGCGAGGCGGCGCTGACGCGGTTCAACGCGGCGGTGCGGGCGATCCCCGAGGTCGAGGAATGCTACATGATCGCGGGCGGTTTCGATTACCTCTTGAAGGTCCGCGCGCGCGACATGGCGGATTATCGGCGGATCATGGGCGAGGAGCTCTCGGCGCTGCCCTTCGTCCATGCCACCTCGAGCTATGTCGCGATGGAGGCCGTGGTGGAACATGCGGTGGTGACGATCTGAGGCGCGTCAACGCCTCAGCGCCCCCCCTCAGCGGCCCATCGTCAGCTCGATCATCTCGTCGGTCATCTGATCCTGCCGCGCGCGGGCATAGTCCTGCTCGACCTCGAGCCGCTTGCGCTTGAGGTTGCCCTGCGCGCGGGTCATTGCCTCGACCCGCGCCTGCGATTCCGCGCGCAGCCCCTCGATCAGCGCGAGCATCACCTGCGCAAACAGCGCCTCATGCAGCACCGCCTCGATCAGATCGGCACGCGGCAGCGTGGTCAGCGGCTCGACCCGGCGCGGGCCTGCATCTGGCACCGCTGGGGCCTCAGGCGGCCAGAGGCGCCGCGTCTCGACCGGCTGCCCCGGCAGATCGCGCCCGCCGACAAGCCGGATCGGCCCGGGATGGCCCTCGGAGAGCGCGAGGATCTGATCCGTGAGCGTGCTCGCGAGCCGCGGCACATCGCGCGGATGGCCCGGCAGATCGGCGGAAAAGAGCGGCGCGGCATCGAGCATGGTCAGCGTCCGGCTGCCCACGACGATCAGGCTGGAGTTCTCTTGCAGCGCCGCGCGCGCCGCCTCGGCCAGCCGCAGCGGATAGGCCCCCGAAAACCCCTGCGCGGCGCCGATCACAAGGGTGAGGCCCGGCCCCTCGGGCGCGGGCAAAGCGCCGCCACCCAATTGCGCGAGCGCCCCGGCCACAGTCGCGGCATGAGCCTCGATCGCGTCGAGGGCCGCCCGCGCCGCCGCCGTATGCCCCGACGCGATGGCGCGCAGCGCACCCACCACCTGCCCGATCTCCTCGAGGCCGGACAGGCGGTGCTGAATCTCTTCGGGCCGTTCGGTCATAGCCGCCCGATCCCCGTCTTCACCGCCGCAATGAGCGCCGCGCGCAGATCGTCGGAGAGCTTCGACAGATCCGCACCGAGCGTGGCGATCTGCGGATCGGCCGTCAGGATCGGCGGCAGCACACCCTTGAGCGCGGCGATCTGTTCGGCCCCGAGCGGGTCAAGGAGCCCCGCCTCGAGCCCCGCCAGAAGCGCGATCTGCGTGAGCGTCGAGAGCGGCGCGAAGCGGTCCTGCGCCAGCAGCGCCGCGATCCGCTCGCCCCGCGCCATCCGCGCCTTCATCGCCGCATCGCCAAAGCCGCCGAAGCGCGAAAACATCTTCATTTCCAGATATTGCGCGTAATCGAGCCGCAGCCGCCCGGCGACCTTCTTCATCGCGCCCCATTGCGCCTTGCCGCCGACCCGGCTGACCGAGAGGCCGATATCGACCGCCGGGCGCTGGTTCGCCGCAAAGAGCGCGGCCGAGGTCACGATCTGCCCGTCCGAGATCGAAATCAGGTTCGTCGGGATATAGGCCGAGAGGTTCCCGGCCTCGATCTCGGCAATCGGGAGCGCGCTGAGCGATCCGCCCCCCTGCGCCGCAGCCATTTTGGCCGAACGTTCCAGAAGCCGCGCGTGCAGATAGAAGATGTCGCCCGGATAGGCCTCGCGCCCCGGCGGCTGGCGCGAGAGCAGGGCCAGTTCGCGATGCGTCGCGGCATGTTTGGTCAGGTCGTCATAGACGATCAGCACGTGATCGCCCCGGTCGCGGAACCATTCCGCGATCGAGGTGGCCGAAAACGGCGCGAGCCAGCGCAGACCGGGCTCGGCGGTCGATTCCGCCACGACGAAGATCGTGCGCTCCATCGCGCCGCCCTTGCGCACCGCCTCGATCACCCGCCGCACCGCCGACATCCGCTGACCGATGGCGACATAGATGCAGATGAGCCCGTCCTTCGACTGGCCCTGATTGATCATCGCATCGACCGCGATCGAGGTCTTGCCGGTCTGCCGCTCGCCCACGATCAGCTCGCGCTGGCCGCGGCCGACGGCAAAAAGCGCGTCGACCACGAGAAGGCCGGTCTCGATCGGTTCGGAGACGAAATCGCGCTCGATGATCGCAGGGGCCGGGCGTTCGGCGGGCAGGCTTGCGACGCCCGCAGGCGCGGGCCGGTCGTCGAGCGGGCGGCCGAGCGGGTCGAGCACGCGGCCCAGAAGCGCCTCGCCCACCGGGACCGAGACGACCGCGCCGGTGCGGGAAACCGCATCGCCCGCGGTGACCCCGGTCATCGGGTCGAGGAAGGCGGCGTGCAGCCCCTCTTCTTCGAGCGTCAGCACAAATCCCCGCGCGCCATTGGCGAAGGTCAGCACTTCGTTGAGGCCCGCGCCGGGCAGGCCCGAGATCTGCGCGAGCCCGTCGGCCACGGCGGTGACGGTGCCGCGCTCCTCGGCGGCGGGCCCGAGGGCAACCGTCGCGACGCGCTCTTTCAGCGCCTCAAGCGCAGGATCGGAGAGGGGTGTGTCAGGCATCGACAGTCTCCTTGCCAAGCGCGGCGGCAATCACCTCGAGATCATGGGCGAGCGAATTGCGCACCGCGCCCGCGGCCGAGCGCAGCTCGAGCCCCGCGATCAGGGCGGGATCGGTTTCGGGCGCAGGGTCGATGTGGAAATCACTGAGCGCCGCGCGCGCCGCTGTCATCTCCTCCGGCGTCAGCTCCGCAGCCGAGACGAGCCGCAGATCGGCCCCGCCGAGCAGTGCCGCGCGTTCCTCGGGCGTCATTGCGCCCAGCGCCCCGGACAGCCGCGCGGCATAGCCGGCAAGATCGCGTGGCTGCGCGGCGAGCGCGCGCGCCGCGATCACGCCCGCCAGATCGCGCGCCCGGGCCAGCGCCGTCGCCTCGGCGGCGCCGTCCTGCGCAGCACGCTCGGCCTCACCGCGGGCCACGATCTGCGCGGCCTCGGTGCGGGCCTTGTCGATCATCTGCGCGCGCGCGGCCTCGGCCTCGGCCTGCGCCTTGGAGAGCGCCTCGTGGCGCGCCGAAGCGGTTGCCTCCGCCTCGGTCCGAGCCCTGGCCTCGGCCGCCTTGGCCGCGGCCTCGGCCGTGCTGGCGCGGTCCATTGCCTCGTCCGTCGCCTTTTGGCGCGCGGCGATGATCCCGGCCACCGGACGGAACAGAAAGTGCCGCAGGATCGCGAGCAGGATCAGCACATTGATCAGTTGCAGCGCGAAGGTGGTCCAGTCGAAGGTCATGCAAGCCTCAGACGAAGGGGTTCGCGAAGAGAAGCAGCAGCGCGATGACGAGGCAGTAGATCGCCGTCGTTTCGATCATCGCGAGGCCGACGAAAAGCGTGCGCGAGATCGTCCCTGCGGCCTCGGGCTGGCGCGCGATCGCCTCGAGCGCCATGGCCACGGCGCGGCCCTCGGCCAAGGCCGGCCCCAGCGCGCCGAAGGAGACGGCGAAGGCGGCGGAAATGATGCTCGCGACCTGAATGATATCAGTCATGCGGGGGCTCCTTTACTGCGGCGGATTGGGAAGGGGAGGCAGGCGCTTCGTGTGGGGCGTCATGGCCGGAAACGGCCGAGCCGATGAAGACGAGCGCAAGCGTGGCGAAGATATAGGCCTGCACCGCGCCGGTCAGCATATCGAGCGCCATCAGCGGGATCGGCACCAGCAGGCCCGCGAGGCTGAGCACGATGCTGATCACGAAGACGCCGCTCATGACATTGCCGAAAAGGCGCACCATGAGCGAGAAATGGCGGGTGATCTGTTCGACGAGATTGAGCGGGATCATCACCCAGCTCGGTTGCGCGAAGCTGCGCAGCCAGCCGCCGAGCCCCTGTTCGCGGATGCCCCAGTAGAGCCCCGCGACGAAGACGATGAGCGCCAGCGCCGCATCGGTTTCGAGATGCGCGGTCGGCGGCTCGACGCCCGGAATGAGCGAGGACCAGTTGGCGCAGAGAACGAAGATCAGGAGCGTGCCGATCAGCACCCGGAAGCGCCCCGGATCGCCCGGGATCGTCGCCTGAATTTCACTGTCGAGGCTGGTCACGATCAGCTCGACCACCGCCTGCACCCGCCCCGGCCGCAGCGCGAGACGCCCGCGCAGGATAAGCGAAACGGCCGTGAGCCCCGCCATCACCCCCCAAGTTGTGACCACCGGCCAGGTGATCGCCAAAGGCCCGATGTCGAAGGCGTGCTGCGCGATCAGCGGCGTGTCCATTCTGCCCCCCGTTTCAAGGCGACCGCGCGCCCGATCAAAATGCCCACCGCGCCCGCGATCAGCACCGCCGCACCGCCGCGGGTGCAGAGCCAGAGGAACACCCCGAGCGCGGCGAGGCGCCCGAGCTGCAGCGCGACGGCGCTCATCCGGCCTTCGGTGAAGAGATCGGCGACGCGCCTGAGGCTCATGAAATGTGCCCAGCCCGCGACGGCGCCCGCCACGAGGGCGGCGGCACAGAGGATCAGGGTCATCGGCTCGAAGGTCATCATTGCTCCCGCATCCAGCGAATGGCGAGCCACAGGCCCAGCGCCGCGCCCAGCATCAGAAGCGCTGCAGCGAGCATGATCCCGGTGCCGAGGCGATCATCGAGCCAATGCCCCGCGGCAAGCCCGATCAGCATCGGCACGACGATCATCCAGCCGAGCACCCCGATCTGCCCGAAGCGGCGGGCGAGCGAGGGTTCGGGGTCGTCGCGGCCCGACCGCGCGCGGGCCTCGGCGCGGCGGGCGGCCTCTTCGGTGCGGTTCGGGTGCGGGTCGGGCCCGGGCTTCGGTGCGCTCATCCCTCGCCCCCGTCGAGCTCGGCCAAGAGCGCATAGCCGCGCTGATCGCCCATCAATTGCCGCATCAGATGCCGGATCGCGCGGGCATGCAGCTTGGTGCCCTCGCTGCGGGTCTGGCGCGCGGCGTCGAGCTGCGCGGCATGAGCCTCGGCGACGCGCGCCTGCAATTCGGCCAGATCGTCGCCCGGCACCGCCTCGCGACAGGCGATCTCGACCCGGGCGCCGCCGGTCACGCGGAAGATCCCGCCGCGCAGCGCGCAAAACCGCCAGTCGCCCCCGGCCCGGCGCCAGCGCAACACGCCCGCGTCGATCGCGGTCAGGAAATCGGCGTGGCCGGGCAGAATGCCGAAATCGCCGCTCGCATCCTCGGCGCGCAGCGAGGCGATGCCGGTCTCATCGAGCACGATGGCCATCGGTGTCGTCACCCGCAGGCTGAGGCTGCCGCTCATGCCGCCGCCCCCTTGGCCTTGCGCGCCTCTTCCCGCGCGCGGGCCTCCTCGAGATCGCCGATCATATAGAGCGAGGCCTCGTCCCAGGTGTCGCAGTCCCCCGCGATGATCGCATCGCAGCCCGCAATCGTCGCCTCGATCGGCACCGAGCGCCCCTCCATCCCTGTGAAGGCCGCGGCGACGAAGAAGGGCTGTGTCAGGAAGCGCTGCAAGCGCCGGGCGCGGCCGACGAGGAGCTGTTCCTCGCGCCCCAATTCCTCGACGCCCAGAAGCGCGATGACGTCGCGCAACTCCTCGTAATGCTCGATCAGCTCGCGCACCGAAGCCGCCGTATGGGCGTGTTTCGCCCCCACGATCGCCGGGTCGAGCAGCACGGAATTGGTGCGCAAGGGATCGATCGCGGGATAAATCCCCTGCGCCGCGAGATCGCGCGAGAGCACGACGGTGCTGTCCATATGGGTCGAGATCGCCGCCACCGCCGGATCGGTGAAATCGTCGGCGGGCACATAGACCGCCTCGATCGCGGTGACCGAGGCCCGCGCGCCCGAGGTGATGCGCTCCTGCAGATCGGCCACCTCGGAGGCGAGCGTCGGCTGATAGCCCACGCGCGAGGGCATCCGGCCGAGCAGTCCCGAAACCTCGGAGCCCGCCTGCACGAAGCGGAAAACGTTGTCCATCAGCAGGAGCACATTGCGCCCCTCGCTGTCGCGCACATGCTCGGCCATGGCGAGCGCCGACATCGGCACCCGCCAACGCGCGCCGGGCGGCTCGTTCATCTGGCCATAGACGAGAACGGTGCGATCCAAGACGCCATAATCGCGCATGTCATGGAGCATCTCATGCCCCTCGCGCGAGCGCTCGCCCACGCCGGCAAAGACCGAAACGCCGTCATAGCCCGCGACCATCGCGTGAATGAGTTCGGTGACAAGAACCGTCTTGCCGACACCCGCGCCGCCGAACATCGCGGCCTTGCCGCCTTGCGCAAGCGGCGCCATCAGGTCAAGCACCTTGATCCCGGTGGCGAACAATTGCACCTCGGCGCGCTGCCCCGACAAAGGCGGCGCCGGTTGGTGGATCGCGCGGCGGGGCGCATCCGCGGGCAGCGGCCCGCCGCCATCGCCGGGCTGCCCCAGCACATCGAGGAGCCGCCCGAGCACCGCCGCCCCCACCGGCACGGTGATCGGCGCCCCGGTCAGCTCGGCGCGCATCAGCCGCGAGAGGCCTTGCGTCGGTTGCAGCGCAATCGCGCGGAAACGGTGATCGTCGAGATGGGCCTGCACCTCGCACAGCACCGCCGCGCCGCCCGGATCGACCACCACCGCATCATGGATCGCCGGCAAGGGCCCCTCGGTCGTGAAATCCACCACCGGCCCGCGCAGCGCGACAACCCGCGCCGTGCTGCCCGTCGCGCCGGTCGCCACGCCACTCATTGTGAAACTGTCCGCGTCGAAGCTGGCCGGGCTCTGCGCTGCATCATCCGCATCCTTGTGCCGCCATGGGCCGAAAATCCCGGCCCGGGTCAGAGCTTAGCGCCGGCATCCGCCAAGGTTAAGGCCCGATTGCCGCACAAACCCGTGTCGTCACGGCAGCAGACGGACGACCGGCGCACAATTCACACCCGCAACGCCCAAAAAACATGCAAACGCCGAAGGGCGCCGCCCGCAGAGCCGCCTCCTGCGCCATTCCCTTGCGCCCCCTCTTGCACCCGGCCGCCCGCGGGCCTCATGTCGCAGGAAACGGCCAAGCCTGCGGAAGCTCATGGACACCCCCCTTTCCATCGTCATCGTCGAGAAGGATCAGGACCGCGCGCGGATGATCGTCGAGGGGCTGCGGGCCGTGGGTGCGCAGGACATCGCGGTTTTCAGCGACGATGCGGGCCTTGCGCGGCGGATCGCCGAACGCAGCCCGGATCTGGTGCTGATCGACATCGCCTCGCCCTCGCGCGATGTGATCGAGGAGCTGACGCTGGCCTCCTCGCCGATGGAGCGGCCGGTGGCGATGTTCGTCGACCGCTCGGATGGCGCGCTGACCCAGGCCGCGATCGAGGCGGGCGTCTCGGCCTATGTCGTCGACGGGATGCGCCCCGAGCGGATCAAGCCGATCCTCGACGCTGCCATCGCGCGCTTCCGCATGGTGCAGAAGATGCGCGCCGAGCTGATCGCCACCCGCCGCGCGCTCGAGGAGCGCAAGGTGATCGACCGCGCCAAGGGCCTGTTGATGGCCGCGCGCGGGATCGACGAGGACGCGGCCTATGCCCTGCTGCGCAAGACCGCGATGGCGCAGGGGCGCAAGATCGTCGAGGTGGCGCAGGCGCTTGTGACGGCGGCGGAGCTGTTGAAATGAGTGCGGTTCTGCGTCTGGGCTATCTGCCGCTCGTCGATGCCGCGCCCTTCTTCGTGGCCGAGGCGCTCGGCTTTGCCGATCAGGAGGGGCTGAGCCTCGCGCTCCATCCCGCGCCCTCATGGTCGGCGCTGCGTGACATGCTGGCGATGGGGCTTGTCGATGCGGCGCAGATGCTCGCGCCGGTGCCGGTGGCGCAGGCGATGGGATTGGGCGGCACGCGGGCGCGTTTCGATGCGCTGCAACTCCTGAATGCCAATGGCGACGTGATCGGCGTCTCGCGGGCGCTGGCCGCAAAGATGCGCGACGCCGGTTATGGCTTTGACTTCACCGATGCGGCGGGCGCGGGGCGGGCGCTGATCGCGGCGGCGGGATCGAGGCTCCGGATCGGCGTGCCCTTCCCCTTCTCGATGCATATGGAGCTGGTGCATTACTGGCTCGAACATCTGGGCGTCGCCCTGCCCGAGGACCTCGAGATCCGCACCGTGCCGCCGCCGATGATGGCCGAGGCGCTGGCCGAAAACGAGATCGACGCCTTTTGCGTGGGCGAACCCTGGGGCTCGGCCACGGTCGAGGCGGGGGTGGGCGATCTGCTGCTGCCCGGCACTGCGATCTGGGCCTTCGCGCCGGAAAAGGTCCTCGCCGTGCGCAGCGGCTGGGCCGACGAGAACCCCGAGCTGACCGGCAAGCTGATGCGGATGATCTGGCGCGCGGGCCGCTGGCTCGGCGAGCCGGGCAACCGCAATCTGGTTTCCGACATTCTCGCCGCCCCCGGACGCCTGCCGATTTCGGCCGAGGTGATCGACCGCGCGCTCTCGGGGCGGCTGATCCTCAATGCCGCGGGCGAGGTCCGCACCACCGATCACCTGATCACCTTCCACCGGGGTGCTGCAAGCTTCCCGTGGAAGAGCCAGGCCGCCTGGATCGCCACGCGGCTCGCGGCGCGCCACGGACAGGACCCGGCCGAGGCCGCACGGGCCGCGGCGGCGAGCTTCCGCACCGATCTCTACCGGCTGCATCTGGGGGCCGCGGGCGCCGATTTGCCCGAGCGCGACAGCAAGATCGAAGGCGCCCAGGCCGCCGAGGGCCCGGTTTCCGCCGCGCGCGGCAAGGTGATTCTGCTCGCCGATCCGTTCTTCGATCGCCGCATTTTCGACCCCACCGAAGTCCTGCGCTGAAAATTTCGGCGATTTTGGCCGCGGCGCGGCAATTTTCGCTGCGGCCGCACGGTCAGTCCTTACGATTCGATTGACCCAACGCGCTTTGAGGCGCATTCAGGATGAAAGCGAAGGGCAACGATGCCCCGCCGCACCCGATCCCCAAAGCTGGGGTTCCTCCGAACAAAGCCGTTCGATCCGACCTGCTCGACCTCCTCCCCGAGCCAGTCGCATTGAACGGCTTTTTCTTTTTTCCGCTTCCCGGACGACCCAGAGCGGACACCTCCACCGACCAAGACCAACATACCACAGGGACACCATGAAACGCATCGCCTCGCTTCTTCTGTTCACCGCCCTCGCCTCGCCCGCCGTCGCTTTCGACGTCGAGAAGGACGAGCTGACGCTGGGCTTCATCAAGCTCACCGACATGGCGCCGCTCGCCATCGCCAAGGAAAAAGGCTTCTTCGAGGACGAGGGCCTCTATGTCACGCTCGAAGCCCAGTCGAACTGGAAAGTGCTGCTCGACCGCGTGATCTCGGGCGAGCTTGACGGGGCGCACATGCTCGCAGGTCAGCCGATCGCCGCCACCATCGGCTATGGCACCCAGGGCGATGTCATCACCCCCTTCTCGATGGACCTGAACGGCAACGGCATCACCGTGTCGAATGAAATCTGGGAAATGATGAAGGAAAACATCGAGATGGGCGCGGACGGCAAGCCGCTGCACCCGATCTCGGCGGCCGCGCTGAAGCCGGTGATCGAGAAGTTCAAGGCCGCGGGCAAGCCCTTCAACATGGGCATGGTCTTCCCGGTCTCGACCCACAACTACGAGCTGCGCTACTGGCTCGCCGCGGGCGGGATCAACCCCGGCCTCTACAGCCCCGATGACGTCTCGGGCCAGATCGGCGCCGATGCGCTCCTCTCGGTGACCCCGCCGCCGCAGATGCCCGCGACCCTCGAGGCCGGCACCATCTACGGCTATTGCGTGGGCGAGCCGTGGAACCAGGCCGCCGTCTTCAAGGGCATCGGCGTGCCGGTCGTGACCGATTACGAAATCTGGAAGAACAACCCCGAGAAGGTCTTCGGCATCACCGCCAAGTTCAACGACGAGAACCCGGAAACGGTGAAGGCGCTGACCCGCGCGCTGATCCGCGCCGCGGAATGGCTTGACGCCGACAACAACGCCAACCGCCCCGAGGCGGTCGAGATCCTGTCGCGCCCCGAATATGTCGGCGCCGATGCGGCGGTGATCGCCAACTCGATGACCGGCACCTTCGAATATGAAAAAGGCGACAAGCGCGACGTTCCGGATTTCAACGTGTTCTTCCGCTACAACGCGACCTTCCCCTATTACTCGGACGCGGTCTGGTACCTGACCCAGATGCGCCGCTGGGGCCAGATCGCCGAGGCGAAACCCGATGCGTGGTTCGACGAGACCGCCAAGAAGGTCTATCGCCCCGACATCTACGAGGCCGCCGCCCAGTCGCTGATCGACGACGGCATCCTGCCCGCCTCGGATTTCGACTTCGACGCCGATGGCTATCGTGAGCCGACCCCGGCCGCCGACATCATCGACGCCGTGGCCTACGATCCGAAAGCGCCGAACGCCTATATCGACAGCCTCACGATCGGCCTGAAAGGCACCGAGATCGTCGAGGGTGGCGAAGTCGTCAGCCAGTGACCCAAACGCAAGACGGGGGGCGCGAGACCCGCGCCCCCCAGCCCCAGCCCAGCCAGACCGCCTCCCAGCCAAGGATGACGCCCATGACCGCGATCGACCCCACCGCCACCGACGCAGCCCGGGCCCGTGCGCGTGAAGACCGCCGCGCCAAACGCTTCGCCCGCATCTCCAAGCTGGATGGCTGGTTCAAGGTGCTGGGCCTGCCGTGGCTGACGCCGATCCTGCGCCTTGCCGCGGGCGACACGCCCAAGACGCAACTGAAGTCGATCTGGCAACTTCTCGGTGTGCCGCTCGTCGCGATCCTCGCCTTCCTCGTGCTCTGGGGCGCGCTCGCGCCCAAGGTGCAGACCTCGCTCGGCGCGATCCCCGGCCCCGCGGCCGTCTGGGAACAGGTCGGCGTGCTGCACGCCGATGCCGTGGCCGAGAAGGAAAAGGCCGCTGAATTCTATGCCCGCCAGGACGAGCGCAACGCAAAACTGATCGCCGACGGCAAGGCCGACAAGGTCAAGGTTCGCGGCTATACTGGCAAACCCACCTACTACCAGCAGATCTGGACCTCGATCCAGACCGTCTTCTTCGGCTTCCTGATCGGCACCGCGGTCGCCGTGCCGCTGGGTATCATCGCCGGCCTCTCGCCCACCGCCAATGCCGCGATCAATCCGCTGGTGCAGATCTTCAAACCGGTTTCCCCGCTCGCCTGGCTGCCGATCGTGACCATGGTCGTCTCGGCGCTCTATGCCACCGGCGAAGGCGTCTTCACGAAAAGCTTCGTGATCTCGGCCGTCACCGTAACGCTCTGCTCGCTGTGGCCGACGCTGATCAACACCGCGCTTGGCGTCGCCTCGATCGACAAGGACCTCGTGAACGTCTCGAAGGTGCTCAAGCTCAGCACCTGGAAGAAGATCACCCGCCTCGTGCTGCCCTCGGCGCTGCCGCTGATCTTCACCGGTCTGCGTCTCTCGCTGGGCGTGGGTTGGATGGTGCTGATCGCGGCGGAAATGCTCGCGCAGAACCCCGGTCTCGGCAAATTTGTCTGGGACGAGTTCCAGAACGGCTCCAGCCAGTCGCTCGCCCGGATCATGGTCGCGGTCTTCACCATCGGGATCATCGGCTTCCTGCTCGACCGCGTGATGTTCGCCCTGCAATCGCTCTTCACCTTCTCCAACAACCGGTGAGCGCCATGGCCATTCTCGAACTCAAGAACGTCTCGAAAAGCTTCGGCGAAGGCGAGAACGCGACCCATGTTCTGAAGAACATCTCGCTCTCGGTCGAAGACGGTGAATTCCTCGTGGTGCTGGGCTTCTCCGGCACCGGCAAGACCACGCTGATCAACCTGATCGCGGGCCTGCAGATGCCCGACCGTGGCGAGGTGCTCTTCAAGGGCGCCCCCGTCACCGGCCCCGGCCCCAACCGTGGTCTGGTGTTCCAAAGCTACGCGCTGATGCCGTGGCTGACGGTCGAGGGCAATATCCGCCTGGCCGTCGAGGCCGTCCATGGCAAGAAGACCAAACAAGAGCAGACCGAGATCGTGATGAACGCGATCCGCATGGTGGGCCTGTCCCACGCCGTCGAGCGCCGCCCGGCGGAGCTGTCGGGCGGGATGCGTCAGCGGGTCGCCGTGGCCCGCGCCTTGGCGATGCAGCCCGAAGTTCTGCTGATGGACGAGCCGCTTTCGGCGCTCGATGCGCTGACCCGCGCCAATGTCGCGACCGAGATCGAGCAAATCTGGGAGGCCGACCGCCGCACCGCGATCCTGATCACCAATGACGTCGATGAGGCGCTGGTGCTTGCCGACCGTATCGCCTGCCTCAACCCGGACGGGACGCTGGGCGAAGTGTTCAAGGTCGATCTGGCGCGTCCGCGCGACCGTTCGGCGATGAACGAAGACCCGGCCTTCATGCATCTGCGTGCGGCCGTCACCGCCTATCTGATGGACGTGGGCATCTCGGCCAAGACCGAGGAAACCCGCCACTTGCCGAATGTCACGCCCCGCCACGCCCTTCTGCCGCGCGCCTATGAGGATGCGGCTCAGGGCACGACGCTGGCCGACGAGCGCTATCTGCAATTCTCGCAGCTCCACAAGATCTACCCGACGCCGAAAGGCCCGCTGACCGTGGTCGAGGATTTCAACCTGACCGTGAAGAAGGGTGAGTTCATCAGCCTGATCGGTCACTCGGGCTGCGGGAAATCGACGGTTCTGACGATGACCGCCGGCCTCAACTCGATCTCCAAGGGCGCGATCAAGCTCGACGGGATCCACGTCGAGGGCGCCGACCCGGAGCGCGCGGTGGTCTTCCAGTCGCCGAACCTCTTCCCCTGGCTCACCGCCAAGGAGAACGTCGCGATCGGCGTCGACAAGGTTTACCCCAAGGCCAGCCAGGCCGAGCGGCAGGAGGTGGTCGAATACTACCTCGAGCGCGTGGGCCTCGGCGACAGCATGGACAAGCCCGCGGCGGACATGTCGAACGGGATGCGCCAGCGGGTCGGCATCGCGCGGGCCTTCGCGCTCTCGCCGAAGCTGCTGTTGCTCGATGAGCCCTTCGGCATGCTCGACAGCCTCACCCGCTGGGAGCTGCAGGAGGTGCTGATGGAGGTCTGGTCGCGCACCAATGTGACCGCGATCTGCGTGACGCATGATGTCGATGAGGCGATCCTGCTCGCCGACCGGGTGGTGATGATGACGAACGGCCCGCAGGCCACGATCGGCAAGATCACCGAGGTGGGCCTGCTCCGCCCGCGCACCCGTCGCGCGCTGCTCGACCACCCCGACTACTACCACTACCGCCAGCAGGTGCTGGATTTCCTCGAAGAATACGAACACGGCGCCCACAAGAAGAAGGAGGCTGCGTAATGGCACAGAAACTTGTCGTTATCGGTGCGGGCATGGCCTCTGGCCGCATGCTCGAGCACCTGTTCGAAGAGGCGCCCGGCGCTTATGACGTCACCCTCTTCAACGCCGAGCCGCGCGGGAACTACAACCGCATCATGCTCAGCCCGGTCCTCTCCGGCGAAAAGACCTATGAGGAGATCGTGACCCATGACGCGGCCTGGTATGACGCCAATCACGTCACCTGCCGCTTCGGCGAGCGCGTGACCGGCATCGACCGCGCGGCCAAGGTCGTGCTGGGCGAAAACGGCCCCGTCTCCTATGACAAGCTCGTCATCGCGACCGGCTCGAACCCGTTCATCATCCCGCTTCCGGGCCATCAGCTCTCGGGCGTCGTCGCCTATCGCGACCTCGAAGACACCAACGCGATGATCGCCGCGGCCAATGCCGGCGGGCGTGCCGTCGTGATCGGCGGGGGTCTGCTGGGCCTTGAGGCTGCTGCGGGTCTGCAGATGCGCGGCATGGACGTGACCGTGGTCCACATCATGGGCCACCTGATGGAGCGTCAGCTCGATCCCTCGGCCGGTTACCTACTGCAAAAGGCGCTCGAAGCGCGCGGGATCAAGGTCATGTGCAAGGCCGACTCGCAGGAGATCCTCGGCGAAGACGGCCGCGTGAAGGCGCTGCTGCTCAAGGACGGCACCGAACTGCCCTGCGACATCCTCGTGATGGCCGTGGGCATCCGCCCGAACACCCTGCTCGGCAAAGAGGCTGGCCTCGCCACCGGCCGCGGCATCCATGTCGATGATGCGATGGTCACCTCCGACGCCGATATCCTCTCGCTTGGCGAATGCGTCGAGCATAACGGGCAGATCTTCGGCCTTGTGGCGCCGCTCTATGATCAGGCGAAGATCGCCGCGAAAACGCTGATCGGCGAGGCCGCTATTTACGTGCCGCGCGAGGTCTCGACCAAGCTCAAGGTCACGGGCTGCGATCTGTTCTCGGCGGGCGACTTCGCCGAGGCCGAGGGCCGCGAGGATATCGTCTTCCGCGATCCGGGCCGCGGCGTCTACAAACGCCTCGTGCTCGAGGGCGACAAGCTCGTGGGCGCGGTGATCTATGGCGACACCACCGACGGCAACTGGTTCTTCGGTCTGATCAAGGACGGCACCGATATCTCGGAAATGCGCGATACCCTGATCTTTGGCCCGAACTTCCAGGGGGGGGCCTCCTCGGACCCTCTGGCGGCCGTTGCAGCCTTGCCGCCTGAGGCGGAGATCTGCGGGTGCAACGGCGTGTGCAAGGGGCAGATCGTGGCCGCAATCCAGGCGGGGGCGACCACGCTCGACGCCGTCAAGGCCGAGACCAAGGCCTCGGCCTCTTGCGGCACCTGTGCGAATCTCGTCGAGCAGGTGATGGCGCTGACGCTCGGTGACGTTTTCGAACGTCCGACCGTGCAGCCGATGTGCAAATGCACCGATCACAGCCACGAAGACGTGCGCCTGCTGATCAAGTCGAAGGAGCTCAAGTCGATGCCTGCGGTGATGCAGGAGCTCGGCTGGAAGACCCCCGACGGCTGCCACTCGTGCCGGCCCGCGCTCAACTACTACCTGCTCGCCGACTGGCCGCTGGAGTACAAGGACGACCGTCAGGCGCGCTTCGTGAACGAGCGCAACCATGCCAACATCCAGAAGGACGGCACCTATTCGGTCGTTCCGCGGATCTGGGGCGGCGTGACCACCGCGGCCGAGCTGCGCGCGATTGCCGACGCCGCCGACAAATACGATGTGCCGATGCTGAAATTCACCGGCGGCCAGCGCATCGACCTTCTGGGCGTCAAGAAAGAGGATCTGCCCGCGATGTGGGCCGATCTGAATGACGCGGGCCTCGTCTCGGGTCACGCCTATACCAAGGGTCTACGCACGGTGAAGACCTGTGTGGGCACCGAGTTCTGCCGCTTCGGCACGCAGGATTCGACCGGTCTGGGCATCCGGCTGGAGAAACACCTCTGGGGCTCGTGGACGCCGCACAAGCTGAAACTGGCGGTCACCGGCTGCCCGCGCAACTGCGCCGAAGCCACCTGCAAGGATATCGGCATCGTCTGCGTGGATAGTGGCTATCAGATCCATGTCGGCGGCGCCGCGGGCATGGAGGTGAAGGAAACCCAGCTCCTGACCACGGTCGCGACCGAGGATGAGGTGATGGAAATCGTTTCGGCCTTCACCCAGCTTTATCGCGAGAATGCCCGCTATCTGCACCGGATCTACAAATGGCTCGACAAGGTCGGCCTTGAGTGGACCCGCGAACAGGTGGTGGACGATCTGGAAAACCGCCGGGCCCTGGCCGAGCGCTTCGAGATCTCGCAATCGGTCTATCGGACCGACCCTTGGGCGGAGCACGCCAAACCCTCGGAACGGGCGAAATGGGGCCCGATCGCCGACCTGACCATCGCGGAGGCTGCAGAATGAGCTGGATTGATATCGGAGCGCTGGACGACATCCCCTCGCAAGGGGCGCGCGTGGTGAAGACGGCGCAGGGTTGCGTCGCGGTGTTCCGCACCGTCGACGATCAGGTCTTCGCGCTTGACGACCGCTGCCCCCACAAGGGCGGGCCGCTGTCCGAAGGCATCGTGCATGGCCATTCGGTCACCTGCCCGCTGCACAACTGGGTCTTCGACATGTCCTCGGGCGAGGCCCAGGGCGCCGATGACGGCATGGTCCGCACCTATCCCGCCAAGATCGAGGGGGGCCGCGTCCTCCTCGATGCCGCCAAACTGACCGCACCGAGGGCCGCCTGATGAACGCCCGCCCGAAACGCCTGCGCCCCGCGCGCCCGGATGCTTCCACGATGACCCGCACCACCTGCCCCTATTGCGGGGTCGGCTGCGGGGTGCTGATCGGCCGCGACGCCGCGGGCGGCGTGGTGGTCAAGGGCGACCCGGAGCATCCGGCGAATTTCGGGCGGCTCTGTTCCAAGGGCACCGCGCTGGGCGAGACGGTCGATCTCGATGACCGGCTTCTGGCGCCGCGCGTGAACGGGCAGGATACCGACTGGGAGACGGCGCTCGATCTCGTCGCGCGCCGCTTCTCCGAGACGATCGCGCTGCATGGCCCCGAGTCGGTTGCCTTCTACGTCTCCGGTCAGCTCCTGACCGAGGATTATTACGTTGCCAACAAGCTGATGAAGGGCTTCATCGGCTCGGGCAATATCGACACCAATTCGCGGCTCTGCATGGCCTCTTCGGTCGCCGGTCACCGCCGCGCCTTCGGCACCGACACGGTGCCCGGCCTTTACGAAGACCTCGAGACCGCCGATCTGGTGGTGCTCACCGGTTCGAACCTCGCCTGGTGCCATCCGGTCCTTTATCAGCGGCTGGTGGCGGCCAAGGCCGCGCGGCCGCAGATGAAATTCGTGGTCATCGACCCGCGCCGCACCGCGACCTGCGACATTGCCGACCTGCACCTCGCGGTCGCGCCGGGCGGCGACGGAGCGCTCTTCAACGCGCTTCTGGCTGAGATCGCCGCGCGCGGCGCGACGGATACCGATTACCTCGCCCGCGTCACCGGCTTCGACGCGGCTCTGGCCGCCGCCGAGGCCAGCGATCCTGCGCTGACCGGCCTGCCCCCCGCCGAGATCGCCGCTTTCTGCGATCTCTGGATCGGGACCGAACGGGTCGTGACCGTCTATTCGCAGGGCATCAATCAGAGCTCGTCCGGCACCGACAAGGTCAATGCGATCATCAACTGCCACCTCGCCACCGGCCGGATCGGGCGCGAGGGGATGGGCCCCTTCTCGGTCACCGGCCAGCCGAACGCCATGGGCGGGCGCGAGGTCGGCGGGCTCGCCAATATGCTCGCCTGCCACCTCGATATCGAGAACCCGCTGCATCGCACCGCGGTGCATGATTTCTGGGGCGGCCCCGCCATCGCGCAGGGGCCGGGGCTCAAGGCCGTGGACATGTTCCGCGCCGTGGGCGAGGGCAAGATCAAGGCGATCTGGATCGTCCACACCAACCCCGTCGTGTCGATGCCCGATGCGGACACGGTGCGCGCGGCGCTGGCGGGCTGCGATTTCGTGGTGGTCTCGGATATCACCGACCGCACCGATACCGCGGCGCTTGGCCATGTGCTCCTGCCGGCGACCGCCTGGGCCGAGAAGAACGGGACCGTCACCAATTCCGAGCGCCGGATCTCGCGCCAGCGCGCGCTTCTGCCCGCACCGGGGCAGGCGCGTGACGATTGGGCGATCCTGGCCGAGGTCGGGCGCCGGATGGGCTGGCACGAGGCTTTCGACTGGCAAAACCCCGCCGAGGTCTTCGCCGAATATGCGACGCTCTCGGGCATCGCGGGCGATCTCGGTTCGGATTTCGACATCTCCGATTTCGCCACGATCACCCCCACGCAATACGAGGCGATGGAGCCCTTCATCTGGCCACAGAACGCGCGCCAGCGCGGCGGGCGGTTCTTCGCGACCGGCGCCTTCCACACGGCAGACGGGCTCGGCCGGATGATCGCGGTCACGCCGCGGCTGCCCGCGCGCGCGACCTGCGCCGAATTTCCCTTCCGGCTCAACACCGGGCGCACCCGCGACCAGTGGCACACGATGACGCGCACGGCGAAATCGGCGCGGTTGAACCAGCATCTGGGCGAGCCCTATCTCGAGGTGAACCCTGCGGATGCGACCGCGCTTGGCCTCGAACCCGCCGATCTGGTGCGGGTCACGAGCCCGAATGGCTCCGCCGTGCTGCGGGTGCTGATCTCGGATGCGATCCGCGCGGGCGAGGTCTTCGCGCCGATGCACTGGACCGGCGAGACCGCCTCGGCGGGCCGGATCGACACGCTTGTCGCCGCCGTGACCGATCCGGTCTCGGGCCAGCCCGAGAGCAAGGGCGCCGTTGCCCGGGTCGAGAAGATGACCCCGGCCTGGTATGGGTTCGCCGTCTCGGCGAACCGCCCCGCCGACCCCGGCACCGCCTATTGGACGCGCACCCGCGCCACCACCGGCTGGCGCCTCGAACTCGCGGGCGAGACCCAGCCCGAGGATTGGGAGGCCTGGGCGCGCGCGCTCTTCGATCTGCCCGAGGGCACGGTCGAGGCCGTCACCCTTTTCGACCCGGCCCATGGCCGCGCCCGCATCGCCTTCCATGCCGAGGGCAAGCTGATCGCCGCGCTCTTCACCGGGCGCGAGCCGGTCGCGGTCGCGCGCACCCATGTCGTGGCCAAGGTCGGCGCCGAGAACCCGGCCGCGGTTCTGGCCGGCCGGCCGGGCGCCGATGCCCCCGATCCGGGGCCGACGGTCTGCGCCTGCCTCAATGTGGGCGTGAACCAGATCCGCGGCGCGATCGAGAGCGGTCAGGCGATGACGGTCGAGGCGATTGGTGCCGCACTCGGCGCGGGCACCTCCTGCGGCTCGTGCCGACCCGAGATCGCGGCGCTGATCACGCGGTTCGGGGCGCTCAAGGCCGCCGAATGAGCGCTACGCCTCGGTGCGGGCCGGGGCGAAGAAGCTCTGCGGCGAACAGCCGAAATGGCTGTGGAAGGCGGCGATGAAGGCCGAGGGGCTGCGATAGCCGAGCGAATAGGCGATCTGCGTGCTGGCCTCGCCGCGCTTGAGGCGTTCGAGCGCCGCGAGCACCCGCAACCGGCTACGCCATTGCCGGAAGGTGAGCCCGGTCTCGGCGCGAAAGAGCCGCTCCAGCGTGCGCGGGCTCGCCCCGGCCACCGCCGCCAGATCCTCGAGCGAGCGGCGATCCCCGGGCGCGCCGCCGAGGTAATCGGTCAGCCGCCGCAGCCGCGGATCATGCCCACCGGGCAGGCTGAGCGGGGCGGCCGGCAGGGTCGCGATCTCGTCCACCGCCACCGCCGCGAGCCGCGCACAGCGCGCGAGCCCCATCGCATCCGCGGGCCGCGCCGCGAGCCGCAGGATGATCTCGCGCATCAGCGGCGTCAGCAGCAAGACCTCGCAGCCCGCCCCCGCGCCCCGCGGCGTGACCGACGGGTCGACATAGAGGTTGCGCGCCTGCGCGCCGCCCTCGGTCGAAACCTGATGACGCATTCCGCCCGGGATCCAGACCGCATGGCTCGGCGGTACGATCCAGACCGCGTCGCCCGCATGGACCCGCAACACCCCGTCTGCCGCCCACAGAAGCTGCCCGCGTGGATGGCTGTGCGCGCGGATCACCGCGCCGGCCACGAGGTCACGGCCGTGGCCGAGCACCGGCTGCGCGCTGTCTTCGACGAAGGCGACGCCGGTCGGATGATAGATTGGCGGGTTATCGACATCCATTGTCATGATTGCGGTCTAACACATGGGGCAAACCCGGGCTAGCTGGAAGCTGACAGACGAGGATCGCGCCATGCCCCAGAAGTTCACTTTCCGTCATAGTCTCTTGCTGACCGCGCTCGTGCTCGGGGCGGCTCTTGCGCTTTTGCACCCCGGGGGCCTCACGCCCCTGCAGGGCCAGAGCGCTGCGGCCGTGCTCGTCACGCTCGTGCTCTGGGCGACCGGGCTCATCCCGCCCTTCCTCACCGCCCTGATCTTCTTCTCGGCGATCCTGGTGCTCAAGCTCGACACGCCGGCCAACACGTTCGCGGGCTTCGGCTCGGCGGCGGTCTGGCTGATCATCTCGGGCTTCGTGATCGGGGCCGCAATCGCCGCCTCGGGGCTCAGCAAGCGACTGGCCGCATTGCTCGCGCCGATGATCGCGCACAGCTATCTGGCGCTCGTCGCGGGCCTGACGATCACCGCCATGCTTCTGGGCTTCATCATGCCCTCCTCGATCGGCCGCGCCATTGTGCTGGTGCCCATCGGCATGGCGCTTGCCGAACAGGCCGGGCTCGAGAAGGGCTCGAACGGGCGGATCGGCATTGCCGTCGCGCTCGCCATCGCCTGCAACGTGCCGAGCTTCGCGATCCTGCCCTCGAACATCCCCAACATGATCCTCGCCGGCGCGGCCGAGCAGATCCACCACCAGCATTTCAGCTATACCGAATATCTGGCGCTGCATTATCCGCTGCTGGGCGTCGTGAAATCGGCGATCACCGTGGCGCTGGTGCTGATCCTCTTTCCCGACCGCGTCTCGCAACGCGCCGCCAGCCGCTCGCCCGAGCCGGTCAGCCATGAGCAGCAGCAATTGCAGATCCGGGTCGGCGTGATCCTGATCGCCACGCTCCTGCTCTGGATGACCGACAGCCTGCATGGCATCAACCCGGCCTGGGTCGGCATCGTCGCCTCGGTCGTGCTCCTGCTGCCCGGCGTGGGCGTGGTGCCGCCCAAGAACTTCAACGCCTCGATCGACTTCGGCACCACGCTCTTCGTGGCGGCCGCCCTTTCGCTCGGCGCGCTGATCAACAGCTCGGGCCTCGGCACGATCCTCGGGTCGACGCTCGAACGGGTGCTGCCGCTGGCCGAGGGGCGTGACTTCGTCAACTTCATGTCGCTGACCGTGATGTCCTTCCTGACTGCGCTCGTCACCACGATCCCGGGCGTGCCGACGGTGCTCACGCCGATGGCGCAGACGCTCGCCGATCACTCGGGGATGAGCCTGCCGGCCGTGCTGATGACGCAGGTGATCGGCTTCTCGACGCTCGTCTTTCCCTATCAGGTGGGGCCGATCGTGGTGGCGATGAACCTCTCGGGCGAACGGCTCGGCGCGGTCGTGCGGGTCACCCTGCCGCTCGCGGCGATCACGCTTCTGGTGCTCACGCCGCTCGACTACCTCTGGTGGCACCTGCTCGGCTGGTTCTGACCCCAGCTCCGGCTCAGCCCTGCCCCGCGATCAGGGCGCCGTGCACCCGTTTGAGAAGCGCCCCGATCCGGGAATAGACCTCGGCCCGCGCCGAGGTCTTGCGCCAGACGAGCACCACCCGGCGCGGACAGGCCCCGGGCAGGGGCGCAAGGCGCAGCTTCGCGCCCTCGGCCACCCCCGCCGCCACCGCCAGATCGGGCAAAAGCGTCACCCCGAGCCCCTCGCTCACCATCGCGATCAGCGTCGCAAGGCTCGTCGCGGCGAAACTCTCGTCCTGCTCCAGATGCCGCTCGGGAAAGGCGCTGAGCGCGTGGCGCTGCAGGCAATGCCCCTTCTCGAGCAGCATCAGCTTGGCCTCGCCCAGCGCCACGGGGCCGGCCGGATCGGGCGGGCTCGCGAGGTGATAGCCATCCTCGAAGAGGGCCATCACCGCCAGACTGCCCACCTCGAACGGCAGCGCGATCAGCGCGAGATCGAGCCGCCCCGAGCTCACCCCCTCGATCAGGCTCTCGGTCATCTCCTCGCGCAGGAACAGCCGCAGGCGGGGAAACTCCCGCCTGATCTCGGGGAGCGCGCGCGGCAACAGGAACGGCCCGATCGTCGGGATCGCGCCGAGCCGCAGATCGCCCTCGTCGGGGCGCAGATGGGCCGCGGCAATCTCCTCGATCTCGCGTGCGCCAATCAGGAGCGTCCGCCCGCGCGCGGCAATCTCCGCGCCGATCGGGGTCATCATCACATGGCGCTTCGAACGCTCGACGAGCTGCACGCCGAGCCGTTCCTCGAGCTCGCGCAGCCCCGCGCTCAGCGTGGGTTGGGTGACATGGCACAGATCGGCCGCACGCGAGAAATTCAGCTCATCCGCCACGGCCACAAGGAAGCGCATCTGACGCAGGGTGATCACTTATAGAAAACTCCTATCACAGATGTCATTTCAATCAATTTCTCATGCGGAACGCAAGGGAATAGACAGAGTTCATCCCAAGGAACGGAGCCCAGACATGACTGACAAGACCCAAGTGATCCTGCCCCGGCTGAACGAACCGGCGCCCGATTTCGATGCCCCGAGCACCCATGGCCAGGTGAAACTCGCCGATTTCCGCGGCAAGTGGCTGGTGCTCTTCTCGCACCCGGCCGATTTCACCCCGGTCTGCACGACCGAATTCATCGGCTTCGCCAAGCTGCAGGATCAGTTCGCCGCGATCGACACGCAACTCTTGGGCCTCTCGATCGACAGCACCCATTCGCACATCGCCTGGACGCGCAACATCAAGGAGAAGTTCGAAACCGATATCGGCTTCCCGATCATCGCCGACCTGAGCATGAAAGTGGCCACCGATTACGGCATGATCATGCCCGGCGCTTCGGATACGGCCGCGGTGCGCGCGACCTTCGTGATCGACCCGAACGGCGTGCTGCGCGCGATGCTCTATTATCCGATGAACGCCGGGCGCGCGGTGGCGGAAATCCATCGCCTCGTGGTGGCGCTGCAGACGGCCGATGCCAATGCCTGCGCCATGCCCGAGGCCTGGGTGCCCGGCCAGCCGGTCATCGTGCCGCCGCCGAAAACCCCCGAAGAGGCCGAGGCCCGCGCCGGCCAGGGCTATAACACCGTCGATTGGTATTTCTCGACGCGTACCCTCTGATGCCCACGGGCCCGGTGCGCCGGGCCCGCCCCCCCTCGAACTGCCCCCGACAAGGAGACTGGACATGACCGAGACCCCACACCCGATCGTCAAGGGCTTCTGGCACGAGCCGACCGGAAGCTGGCAATATGTGTTTCACGACCCCGCCACGATGCAGGGCGCGGTGATCGACCCGGTGATGGACTTCGATCCGCTCTCGGGCGCGACCGGCTTTGCGAGCGCGCAGCTCCTGCTCGATTATATCCGCGAGACGGGGATCGAGGTGGTCTGGGTGCTCGACACCCACCCCCATGCCGACCATTTCTCGGCCGCGCCTTGGATGGGTGCCCAGCTCGGCGCGCCCACCGGGATCGGCGAACATGTGACCAAGGTGCAGAAGCTCTGGAAGGGCATCTACAACCTGCCCGAGGACTTCCCCACCGATGGCAGCCAGTGGGACCACCTCTTCATGGAGGGCGAGATCTTCATGGTGGGCGAGATCCCGGTGCGCGTGATGTTCTCGCCGGGGCATACCATGGCCTCGGTGACCTATGTCGCGGGCGATGCGGCCTTCGTGCATGACACGCTGATGATGCCCGACAGCGGCACGAGCCGGGCCGATTTCCCGGGCGGCAGTTCCGCCGATCTCTATGCGAGCCTCACCGCGATCCTCTCGCTCCCGAATGCGACGCGGGTCTTCGTCGGGCACGATTACCGCCCCAAGGGCCGCCCCGCCCGCTGCGAGGCGAGCGTGGCCGAGCATCGCGCGGCGAATATCCACATGAAGGATGCGCCCACCGAGGCCGATTTCCGCGCGGTGCGCGATGCGCGCGATGCGACGCTGCCGCTGCCCAAGCTGATGCTCGCGGCGCTGCAGGTGAATATCCGGGGCGGGCGCCTGCCCGAACCGGAATCGAATGGCCGGGCCTATCTGAAACTCCCGCTCGGGTATTTCGAGCCGCGCTGAGCGGGTCGGACGAGCGGCAGGCCCGGTCCGGCCGGGGGCACGTCCCTGACCCCCGGCCGACCGAACGAACGGGCGGGCCTGACGGCCTGCCCGTTTCAGCGTTTCGTCAAAGTATCGAGATAGACCTCGGCCAGATGCCGAGCGGTGCGCGCGAAGCTCGGATCCCGGGTGTGTTGCGTGGCCACGATGGCCCCGTCGATCAGCACGGCAAAGCTGCGCGCAACCTCGGCCACATCCCCGGTGACGCGCAGTTCGATCGCCTGCGCCTTGAGCCAGGTCAGAATGTGGTCCTTGTGGATCGCCGCGGCCGCCCGCACCGCGTCATTGCCATTGTCGAATTCCGCCACCGCATTGATGAACGGGCAGCCGTAGAACCCCGGATCGGAGAACCATTCGCCGAACACGTCGAAGACCGCGAGCATCCGGGTCCGCGCCGGCCCCTCGACCTCGGCCAGCCGCCCGAAGAACCATTCGCGCCAGGTCTCGCCCTCGGCCTGCAGCACGGCGGCGATGAGCTCTTCCTTGGAGGCGAAGTGATTGTAGAGCGTGGCCTTGGCGGTCTCGGCGCGTGCGATGATCGTGTCGACGCCGGTCGCGGCAAAGCCGTGATTGCAGAACAGATAGGACGCCGCCCGCATGATCCGGTCGCGCGCGGTTTTCGAGGGGCGCGCGGCGAAACTCCAACCCGAGACACCTTGCGGGCAGAACTCTTGAACTCCGTCTTCCATTCGCCCTCCCGGCGATCTGCTGCGGCATTCTGTCATTCATGTCACAGAGGGGGCTATTAATCAAGACCGATCTGTCTGCACTTTTCCACCTGCACGCTGAGAGCGCCGGAGGTCGAATTTCGCGCAAACTACCGGAAGGCCCGCCCGGATACGGGCAGTCTACCGAAATTTTCGCCAATATTTTATGCACAAAATGAATGTTGACCAAATTCCGATCAACGGGATTGACGACTCATCTATCGCGCTGCGTGATTAGACAGACCTGTTCGTCTAACTATCCGGACAGGTCACCCGAAACCCGCCCCGAGACCCCGAAGCGAGACCCATGGCCGTGATCCAAGCCTTCCCGACCCAAGCCTCCGCCACCGGCGCCACCGCGAGCCCGGCCGCCGCCCATCCGCACCGCGGCCGCCCGATGGGCGCGCATGTCGCGGTCAAGGCGCTGAGCCATGCCTATCGCCGCCACGACGGGCTCGTGCTCGAGAACATGGATTTCGAGATCGCCCCGGGCGAGATCGTGGCGCTGCTCGGCCGCTCGGGCTGCGGCAAGTCCACGCTTTTGCACATGCTCGCGGGCCTCAGCCATCCGAGCGCGGGCGAAGTGGTGATCAACGGCAATACGGTGCGCGAGCCCTCGCCGAAATGGGTGATGATGTTTCAGGCGCCCTCGCTCTTCCCCTGGCTGACCGTGGCGCAGAACGCCGCCCTCGGCCTCAAGTTCACCCGCCGCCCCAAGGAGATCGCGACGCGGATCCCCGAGATCCTCGATCTCGTCGATCTGGGCGCCTTCGCCGACCGCAACGCGCAGGAGCTCTCGGGCGGGCAGCAACAGCGCGTGGCGCTGGCCCGTTCGCTCGCCCCGCGCCCGGAGATGCTGCTTCTGGACGAGCCCTTCTCGGCGCTCGACGCCTTCACCCGCCGCGCCCTGCAAAAGGACGTCCGCGCCATCGCCCGCGATCTGGGCCTGACCCTCGTTCTGGTCACCCATGACGTGCCCGAGGCGGTGCGGATGGCCGACCGGGTCCTCGTGCTCAAGGCCAATCCGGGCCGGGTAGCCGAGGATATCCGCATCGAGCTGAGCGAAGACGACCGCGCCGGGGCCTCCGACGCCTTCCAGCGCGAGCTCGACCGGTTGATGGCCGCCTATGGCGCCGCTGCCGAAACGCCCGACACCTGATCCCTCCCCTTTCACTCCAGCCTGACGGAACCTCCGATGACCAAAGACTTCCCGAAGACGACCTGCACCCACGGACACAAGCACACGCACGACCTGCACGGCGCCTGCTGCGGCGGCGAGGCCGGGTTCGACCCGCGCCGCCGGCAAACGCTCGACATGCTCGCCAAGGGAGGCTTGGCCGCGATGATGGCGTCGCTGACCGCCGGTCTGCCGCAGATGGCGCGCGCCGCGGGCGACGATGTGCTGCGCATCGGCTATCTGCCGATCACCGATGCGACGCCGCTTCTCGTGGCCCACGCCAAGGGCTTCTTCGAGGAAGAGGGCATCAAGGCCGAAAAACCGACGCTGATCCGGTCCTGGCCCGCGCTGATCGAAGGGTTCGTGGCAGGCAAGTTCAACCTCGTCCACTTCCTGAAACCGATCCCGGTCTGGATGCGCTACAACAACAAGGTTCCGGTCAAGATCATGGCCTGGGCCCACACCAACGGCTCGGCCCTCGTCGTCGGCAAGCACACCGATGTGGTCGATTTCGCAGGCCTCGGCGGCAAGCAGGTCGCGGTGCCGTTCTGGTATTCGATGCACAACATCGTGCTGCAATACGCGCTGCGCGCCGCCGGCATCAAGCCGGTGATCAAGGCCCAGGGCGAGCCGCTCGCGCCCGACGAATGCAACCTGCAGGTCCTGCCGCCGCCGGACATGCCGCCTGCGCTCGCCGCGAAAAAGATCGACGCCTATATCGTGGCCGAGCCGTTCAACGCGCTGGGCGAGCTGATGGCGGGCGCGCGGATGCTGCGCTTCACCGGCGACATCTGGAAAAACCACCCCTGCTGCGTCGTTTGCATGCATGAGCAAGACACCACCGAGCGGGTCGAGTGGACGCAGAAAGTGATGAACGCGGTGGTGCGCGCGGCGATCTATGCCAGCGAGAACAAGGCCGAGGTGGCGCAACTTCTCTCGAAGGACGGCGCAGGCTACCTGCCCGCCCCCGCCCCGGTGGTGACCCGCGCGATGACGCTTTACGCCGACAACCCCGATTACATCGCCTCGGGCGCGATCAAGAACGAAGGCGAATTCCACAACGGCCGGATCGACTTCCAGCCCTGGCCCTACCCCTCGGCGACCAAGCTCATCGTCAACGCGATGAACGAGACGGTCGTGGCGGGCGAGACCACCTTCCTGCAAGGCCTCGATCCGGAATTCGTGGCGAACGACCTCGTGAACTACGACTTCGTCAAATCGGCGCTCGAGAAATACCCCGAGTGGAAAGCCGATCCGTCGGTCGCCACCGGCGCCGATCCCTACACCCGCGAAGAGATTTTCAAGCTGTGAGCGCCGCACCCCTCTCCTCGCCGGCGTTCCGCCTGCCCGCCCTTGGCCGCCTGCGCGGCCTCGTGAACGGGCTGATCGGAATCGCGCTTCTGCTCGGGCTCTGGTGGCTGGGCGGTCTGGTCGTCGCAAACGATCCCGACCTCTACGCCTTCGCGAATTTCGCACCCGAGCCCACGCTGAAGCGGCTCGCCAAGATGCTCGCCGATGGCGAGGTGGTGGGGATGGCGCTGCCCTCGCTCGAACGGGTGGGGCTCGGGCTGCTCTTCGCTTCGGCCTTCGGGGTGCCGGTC
>QKJR01000034.1 GCA_003249215.1 Rhodobacterales bacterium | reverse complement strand
CCATATCCTCCAGCCGCCCGCCGATCTGCGCGCCGTAAAGATCGACGCCAGCGCGGCCGATCGTGATCACATCGAGGGTCTTGGTCATCTTCGCGGTCCCTGAAGTTGGATGGATTGCGCGGGCGCGCGTAGCCGCCCGGGCGTATCAGTCGGCGGGGTTGATCGTTTCGAAGACCAACCGTTCGTGGAATTGCTCGTGGAAGGCGATGAAGCGCTTGGTGTGCTCCTGCTCCATGTGGAAGGCATGCGCCGCCTCATCGACCCAGGCCTCGACGAAGACCATCCGGTCGGGGTTGTCGGTGCAGGCGTAGAAGTCATAGGCGATGCAGCCCGGCTCGGCCCGGGTGGCGGCCTGCGCCTCGGGGGCGCGTTCGAGGATCTTGGCGCGTGCGCCGGGTGTGACGTCGAGGGTGATGATGAACTTGTACATCCGTGTCTCCTTGATTGGACCGGTCCCGGGCGGTTGGGGAGGCGGTAGAGGCCCGGGACCGGCGTCTCGATCAGCGTGAAATCGTGGCTTTCAGCGCGTCGATCGAGGATTGGATGCCGGCGTCGGTCGACATGGTGAAATCTTCCATTTCGAGCGAAACCCAGCCGTTGTAGCCGCACATCCGCACGACGGAGAAAAACTCCTTCCACCATTGCAGATCGCGGCCTGCGCCGACCGCAACGTAGTTCCACGCTCGGTTGGCAACGTCGGTCACGTCCTTGAGCTCAAGCAGCCCGTTCACGTCGCACAGGCCGCGCTCGATGCGGGTGTCCTTGCCGTGGCAGTGGTGGATGGCGCGGCCCAAAGCGCGGGCCGAGGCGATCGGTTCGGCGCCCATCCACATCAGGTGGCTGGGGTCGAGGTTCATGCCGACCATCTCGCCCACTTCACCCCGCAGGCGGAACAGGGTTTCCGGGTTCCAGACCAGCATCGCCGAGAAGTTTTCCAGCGCATAGCGCTTGATCCCGGCCTTCTTGCCGAAGTCGACAAGGTCGTGCCACAGCGGGAAGGCACGGTCTTCCCATTGATAGCGGTCGCGCTCGGGCATCTCGTCGGGCCAGCTTTTGGTGTAGACGAGCCAGTTCGGCACGCTGTCCCCGGGGGCGGCTTCGGGCAGGCCCGACATGGTGACGATCGTCTCGACGCCGATCTCGCCGGCGAGCGTGATCGTCTCCTTCATCTCTTTCAGATGCCGCGCGCCCATCGCGCCCGGATCGAGCGGGTTGGCCGAGCAGTTCAGCGCCGCGATCGAGAGGCCGCGGGCCTCGATCTCCTTGAGTTTGGCGCGCAGCAGGCCCTTGTCGGCCAGCAATTCGTCGGCGCGGAAATGCGGCCCCTTGGACCAGCCGCCGCCGGTCATCTCGATGCCCTCGACGCCGAGTTTGACGCATTTGTCGAGCATCTCGGTGAAGGGCAGGTTCCCCATCACATCGGTGCAGATCGAAAGTTTCATGCTGACCTCCGGATCAGGCGTAAAGCGCGGGTTTGTCGATCATCGTGACGGGCTCGAGTGCGCCGCTGTCGACCGCGCGCAGGGCGGCATCGGCGACCAGCGTCGCGGCATAGCCGTCCCAGGCCGAGGGACCCGTGGCCGTGCCCGCGCCTGCCGCGACGATCCATTCCCGGAATTCCTGGTCATAGGCTTCGATGAACCGCTCGCGCCAATCCTCGGGGATCGCCTGGCGGATGCCGCTCGCATCGGTCACCACGGCGGCGGGGCGGTTGGGCAGGGCTGCGATGCCGTTCTCGCAGCTCACCTCGCCGCGGATGTCATAGCCGTAGCCGATGTTGACCGAGATCTCGACATCGACGATCGCCTCGGAGGCCATGTGCAGCATCACCATGACCGGATCGCGCAGATCGCGGCCCCGGGTAGAGCGGCGCGGCACGCGAACCTCGACGGCGCTGACCTCATCGTTGAGCAACCAGCGCGAGATATCGGCGTCATGGACCAGCGTGTCGTTGAGCGGCATCTCCGAGGTATAGAGCCCCTCGGGAACGGAGGCGTTGCGGTGCTTGGAGTAATACATGAGCGGCGCGCCGAGCGTGCCGCCGTCGATCACCCGCTTCAGCCGCCGATAATCGGCGTCGAACCGGCGCATGAAGCCCACCTGCACCAGACGCCGGCCAAAGGCCACCTCGGCCTCGATCACCCTGAGTGCTGCGGCCTCGCTGGTCACCATCGGCTTTTCGCAAAAGACCGGCTTGCCCGCGGCGATGCAGGCCAGAAGCTGCTCTTCATGCGCGGGGCCCCACGAGCAGATCACCACCGCCTGCACCTCCGCCGCGGCGATCAGCGCCTCGGGGGTTTCGTAGACGGTCGCGCCCGCAGGGGCCGCCGAGGCCGCGCGCGTGAGGTCGAGATCGGTGACGCCCACCACCGCAACCCCCGACAGCACTTGGGTAAGCCGGCGGATATGGTCCTGACCGATCATCCCCGTGCCGATAACTCCGACGTTCAGGCTCATTTCGCACCCCAATATTTGTCGATGTAGCGTTGCATTTCGGCGCGCATGAACGTGCCGGACTGGTCTGCCTTGTCTTCCCAGGCGAAGACGCAGGCGGTCATGATCCCGTCGAAGCCGACCTCGTGGAGCGTGCCGAAGAAATCGTCCCACGGCACTTCGCCCTGACCGATGTTCAGGTGCTGGTGGACGCGCGCATTGGTGCCGGGCGGGTTCAGGATGTAGCGCAGGCCCGAGCTGGCCTTGTGGTTGAACGTGTCGCCGACATGGACATGGGCGAGCACATCGGCCGCCTCGCGGATCATCGCGCGGGTGTCGTCACCGAAATAGAAGGTATGCGGCGCGCAGTAGAGGAACTTCACGCGCTTCGAGTTGACCGTGCGGATGATGTCGAGCGCGGGGTTGATCGTCTCGCACCAATCCTCGGGATGGGGCTCGATATGCAGGTTGATCCCCTCGCGCTCGAAGATCGGCACGAGTTCCTCCATCGAGCGCCACCAGGCATCCTCGCAGGTCTCGATCATCGAGCCGGTGTGGCAGCAATAGCAGCTGCCCTTGTCGGGATGCGGGCCGCGCCCGAATTCCGAGTTCATCACGTCGACTTCCATCTCGACCGCGATCTCGATGGCACGCTTCCAGTGCTTGACGGCGGCCTGCCGCTCGGTCTCGTCATTGCTGGCCCAGCGATACATCGGCAGCAGCGAGGAAATGCCGACCTCGGCGTCCTTGAGCGCCTTCCTGAAGCTTTTGATCCGGTCGGGGAAGACGCGCGGCGCCTTGAACCATTCGAGGAAATCGCCGCGCGGCGACATCTCGATCCAGTCGTATCCGAGCTCCTTCACCTTGAAGGGGAGCTCCTCGAGACTGAGGTGGCGGTGCATGAAGGGGTCGATGGCGATTTTCATAACGGGCCTCGTGAGTGAGGATGCAAGGGACCAGCCCGCCGGGAGGACCGGCGGATCGGGGATCGGATCAGGGGGGAGAGGTCAGCTGACGACTTGGGGCGGGTGCCCGTCGTGGCTCTCCATGTAATCTTCGAGATGGCTGTCAAGATCGGCCAAAGCCTCGCCGCCCGCCATCAGATCGGTGATCTCCTCGCGGCTCTTGTCACCGCGTTTGAAATTGGCCGCGACCGCGCCGCGGATCAGCACGGCGAACTGATCGCCGACGGCCATCGCATGGGTCACCTGGTGCGTGATGAAGATCACCGCGATGCCGCGTTTCTTGGCCTCGAGCACGATGCGCAGAACGTGGCTCGACTGCTTGACGCCGAGCGCCGCGGTGGGCTCGTCGAGGATCAGCACGCGCGCGCCGAAGTGGACGGCCCGGGCAATGGCGAGCGACTGGCGTTCCCCGCCCGAGAGCCCGCCGATCAGCCGGTCACCATCGTCGATCCGGGTGATGCCGAAGCTCTGCACGGCTTTCACCGCGACCTCGTTGGCGGTCTTGCGGTCGAAGACCTTGAACGGGCCCCAGCCCTTGGTCGGCTCCATGCCCACGAAGAAGCTGCGCCCGATGGTCATCAGGGGAAAGGTGCCGCCGAACTGGTGGACGGTTGCGATGCCGCGGTCGGTGGCGTCCTTGGGGCGCTCGAAGAGCACCTCCTCGCCATCCATCAGCATCTGCCCCGAGGTCGGCTTGTGAACCCCCGCCAGCGTGCGGATCAGCGTCGATTTGCCCGCGCCGTTGTCGCCCAGAAGGCACAGAACCTCCCCCGCATTCACCTTGAGCGAGATGTCGTGCAGCACGTCGATCGGGCCGAAGGATTTGTTGACGTTGCGCAGTTCGAGAACCGGAGATGTCATGTCGAAGCTCCTCACTTCTTCTTGCGCGGCGCGTAGGACAGCGCCATGTCGCGGAATGCGTTGTTCATCAGGACGGCGACCAGAAGCATCACGCCGATGATCAGGGCCGACCAGTTGCGGTCGAGCTGGGTGAAGTAG
>QKJR01000080.1 GCA_003249215.1 Rhodobacterales bacterium | reverse complement strand
ACTCGCCCGTGCGATCAAACGCGCCCGCTTCCTCGCCCTGCTGCCCTACGCCGTGAAGTAAGGAGACAGATCCATGCAAGTCATCCTTCTGGAACGTGTGGCCAAGCTTGGCCAGATGGGCGAAGTCGTGAACGTCAAGGACGGCTACGCCCGCAACTTCCTGCTGCCGCAGGGCAAGGCGCTGCGCGCCAACGATGCGAACATCGCCTCGTTCGAAGCCCGCAAGGCGCAGCTCGAAGCGCGCAACCTCGAGACCAAGGCCGAAGCGGAATCGCTGGCCACGAAACTCGACGGTCAGGTGTTCATCGTGATTCGCTCGGCCTCGGACGCCGGCGCGCTCTACGGCTCGGTCACCCCGCGTGACGCCGCCGAAGCCGCCACCGAAGCCGGTTTCTCGGTCGACAAGAAACAGGTCGCGCTGAAAGCCCCGATCAAGGATCTGGGCCTGCACGAGCTGCACGTGCGTCTGCACCCCGAAGTCGATGTGACGATCGTTCTGAACGTCGCGCGCTCGGTCGAGGAAGCCGAACTGCAAGCCTCGGGCAAGTCGATCCAGGAACTCGCGGCCGAGGCGGAAGCCGCCGCCGAGTTCGAGATCGCCGAGCTCTTCGACGAGGTTGGCGCCGCGGCTGGCGACGACGAGTAATCCGCCCGGCAGGCCCCGCGGGCCTGCTGCGCGCAAGATCGGAAACCGCGCCCTTCGGGGCGCGGTTTTTTCATGCGAAACGATCCCGCCGCCGAGGGCGCATTGGTTTTCGGAGGGAAACAGGTTCGGCGCTTTTCCCGAAACCTGCCAAAAAAGACAGGGTTTCCCGCAGGTTAATTGTGTTAACAGCGATTCTGTTGAACGTTTGGGCCCGGATACCCGGGCGACATGATCTGGGGGACAGATGTCTATTTTGAAACGAATGGCCCGGCCCGGCCGCGCCTTTGGAAAACGCATTGCCACGGCGATCGCCATTGCACTGGGCGCGCTGGCCGGCACCGGCATGGCGCAGGCCGCGAGCGTGTCGCTCAGCGGCTGGGGTTACGAGAACTTCGGTGGCGGCCCCAATTACTGGAGCACCATGGCCGATGGCAGCTCCACGACCTATACCTACAATTGGTATCCTTCGGTGCTCAGCGGTGGGGGTGACATCCTCAACACGAAGATCAGCTTCGACATCTCGGTGACGACCGCCTATGGAGGCGACGACGATTTCCTCGGTTTCGTCCTGGGCTTCGACGCGGGGGGCGTGAACGGCACCGCCAGCACCGATTTCCTGCTCTTCGACTGGAAGCGCATGACCCAGCCGTCCTATCCGAACACCTCCCTGTTGGGGCTTGCGGTGTCGCAGGTCGGCGATGTGGCGTCCAATTCGGACTACTGGAACCACACCGGCAACGTGGACGAACTCGCGCGCGCTGCGACCCTCGGGAGCACCGGCTGGGCCGTCAACAAGACCTATAGTTTTGACGTGATCTATACCGCTTCGAGCGTGCAGGTCTGGGTCGATGGTGTGCTGCAATTCGACCTGAGCGGCAGTTTCTCCTCGGGGACTTTCGGCTTCTACAACAACAGCCAGACCGGTATCGTTTACAGCAATCTCGATATCGAGGCGCTGCCGGCGCTGCCTGCGGTGCCGCTTCCGGCGAGTCTGCCGCTGCTGCTGGCGGGGCTCGGCGGTCTGGGCCTGATGCGCCGTCGCCGGGGCTGACCCTTATACTCCAGGCCGCGCGCCGCTTTATCGCGGGCGCGGCCACGGGACGAGCCGCCGCAGAGCGGGGCGGGTCCGGAAATCCTTGCTTTAGGCGCAATATCGTTTACCCCTTTTCACGACTGTGTTAACTTTTCTAATGTCAATACGTGGCGTGGGGGAAATCATGCCCAGAGCATTCATGGGGACTATTCGCGAGCAGGCGATTTCAATCGGAGCGGGGGCGGCCTTGGCCGCGCTCTGCTCGGCGGCGCCGGCTCTTTCTGCAACGATCGAATTCTGCATTACCCTGAAGGGGGACGGCGGCGGTACGGGCTCGGGAAGCATCGTGGTGGATCCGGTGGGGCTGACCAAGGCCAATCCGCATCTGCTGACGAGCGCGTCGACGGTCTCGCTCAACTTCGGCGCTCTGACCTTTTCGACGGCCGCCACCGCGGGCGAATATTGGACCTTCGATGAGGAACTCAACTTCATCGTCGGGCTCGCCGAAGATGTCGATGACGGCTGGGTCGGCTTCGGCAATGGCTCTGGCAGCCGGCTCGAACTCACGACCGGCGGCGCCGATGGCCGTGGAGCCTTCCGGATCTTCCTGGGCGATGAGCAGAGTGCGGCGGGCACTTATGACATCAACCGGAACAATCCGGCGGGACCGGACGGGTCTGACACGCAGGGCGGTGGCGGTCTGCCCGCGGTGCCGCTGCCGGCGACGCTGCCGCTTCTCGTTGCTGCGCTCGGGGCGATCGGCCTCTGGCGGCGGCGCGCGCGGAGCTGAGCCCGTTCCGCGTCCGGCCGCCAGCCAACGGATGTCAGCCCTCTGCTGTCGGCCCCCCTTGCCGTGATCTTCCGCGCCGGGCAGAACGGTGCGGATGGTCACGAGATGCTGAGGTGGGGCGACGATGGAAGACTGGATCGCGAAGGCGCAGGGCTGGGGCGAGGCCGCGCGGGATTGGGCGGTGACGCCCGCGGCCTGGGGGCAGGTTGTGGTGCTGGTGCTGGCCGTGGTGCTCTCGCGGATCCTCGCGCGGATCCTGAGGCCGAAACTCTCCGCGCTGCTCACACCGCCGGCCACGGCGCGCGGCCCGTTCCCCCAGCTCCGGCGCACCCTGTTGCGGCTCTTGCCGCTCATCGCCCCCTTGCTCGGTGCGGGCTTCGCGGCCCTGGGCGAGCAGGCACTCCTCGGGGTCTTCGGCTCGGGCGGGATCGTGGCCTTCGGCAAGCGGCTCTTCCTGTTCCTCGCGGCGCGCGCCTTCGTGCGCGACGTGCTGCGCGAGCCCTTCCTGCGGGCCTATGGCCGGTTGATCCTGCTGCCGATCGCGGCGATCTATGCTTTGGGGCTGCTGCCGCCGGTGATGGCGTTCCTCGCCTCGATGCGGGTGCCGCTCGGGAACCTCTCCTTCGACCTATTGTGGCTGGCGAAATTCGGCCTCGTGGGCGGGTTGGTCTTCTGGTTCGGGCGCTGGTCCAATGACCGCTCGACCGCCTATCTCGAGGGGCAGGAAGAGCTGCGCCCGGCGACCCGTCAGCTCGCGATCAAGGCCACCGAAGTGGCGATCTTCGGGGCGGCCTTCCTCGTCTTGATGAATGTGATGGGGGTCAACCTGACCTCGCTTGCGGTGATCGGCGGCGCGGTCGGCGTGGGCATCGGCCTCGGGCTGCAGCAGATCGCCTCGAACTTCATCTCGGGGATCATCCTGCTGATCGAGGGGCAGGCGACGGTGGGCGATTACGTGGCGCTCGATGGTGGCGAGGAGGGGACGATCGTCAAGATGACGATGCGCTCGATCATCCTCGAGACCTTCGACGGCAAATGGATCGTCGTGCCGAACGAGCATTTCATCACCACGCGGGTGGTCAACTATTCCGATCAGGGTTCGGCCAACCGGCTCGAGGCCGCGTTTTCGGTGAGCTACGACACAGACATCAACCGCGTTCCCGCGATCATCGCGGCGGCGGTGTCGGCCCATCCCCAGGTGCTGACCTCGCCCGAGCCGCCCGATTGCGAATTGCGCGGGTTCGGCGAGAGCGGCATTGATTTCGCGGTGGAATTCTGGGTGAGCGGGCTCGACGACGGCAAGAACAAATATGTCTCCGACGTGCTCTTCCTGATCTGGAACGCGCTCAAGGCGGAGGGGATCGAGATCCCCTATCCGCATCGTGTGGTCGAGATCCGGGGCGCTGCACCCGCCGCGGGGCTCGGGGCGGCGGCGGCGCTTGGGACGGGCGAGGCGTTGCCGGGCTGAGGCCCGGGCGGGGGGCTGTCAGGCGGCGGTCTTGCGCCGCCGCTTCAGCGCGAGCGGAACCGCCAGCGCGCCCAGAAGCAGCAGGCCGGTCGCAGGCAGCGGCACGGCGGGCAGTTCGGGGGCGGCAGTGCTCTGCGTGGCGCCGGCAAGGATGGATTGCCCGGCGATCGTCTCATAGGCATAGCCCAGAATGCTGGTGCTGTCCGCGGTCGCGTCGAGCGCGATCTCGATCCAGCCGTAATGCAGCCCATCCTCGAGGGTGAGCGCGAAGCCGAGATAGCCCGAACCGCTCGAGCTGCCGTCGAGCCAGTCGCCGGTGTAGCTGGTCGTGCCGCCGGTCTTGGTGCTTGTGCCCAGCGTGACCGAGCTGCCCCAGTCGAGCGTGTCACCGATCAGAACCCCGTCGAGCAGCGCGCCCGAGCCGGTCAGAAGCGTATCGCCCAGGGCCTCGACGGAATAGGTGGTCGTCTGGGTGGTCGGACCCGAGCCGGATTTCGATTTGGTCTTGGTCTGGGCAAAAAAGGCGTCGAGCAGACCGTCGAGGTTGAGGTCGATGTCGAGCGAGACCTTTGTCCCCGAGAGCGTCGAGGGCGTGTCCACATAGAGGACGGCGGCCGAGGCCTGGTCGGTGCCGTTCATCATCAGGGCCACGCCATTCGCGAGCGCGACGAGCACGGCGAGCGAGCGTTTGAACTTGTTGGCCATCGGGCGATCCTCGGTTGGCGGGCAGGGTTAACGCGGAGTTAATGCTCTGGTAGCCGGGGATTGGGGCCGAATTGCGGCTGGAAGCGGTCGGAAGGAGGCCGACCGGTCCGGGCCGGTGAACAATCTGTTTCCGGATGCGCAGCAGTCGGCGCGCCGCGGCAGCCCCAAAAGCAAAAGGCCGCCCCGGGGGGCGGCCTTCGCGATGCCTTGCAGGGTCGATCAGAGCTCGTCGAGCGCTTCGATCGCCTTTTGCAGATCCTCTTTCGAGACTTCCTTCTCGGTCACTTCGGCGCCCGAGACGACGAATTCGACGACCTTGTCTTCGAAGATCGGCGCGCGCAGTTGCTGTTGCATCTGCGGGTTCTGCTGCACGAATTCGAAGAAGGCGCGTTCCTGACCCGGGTATTGACGGGCCTGGTTCAGCACGGCCTGGGTGAATTCGGCGTCGGAAACCTCGATCTTCTCCTTGCGGCCGAGCTCGGCGAGCAGCAGGCCCAGACGCACGCGGCGCTCGGCGAGCTTGGTGTGCTCTTCGGTCGGTTCCATCGCGCCATGGTCGTGGCCGTGATCTTCCGGATGCTCTTCGTGATAGAGCTGGTGGGCGATCTGATGGGCCTCGGCCTCGACGAGCGAGGGCGGCAGGTCGAATTTCACCTGAGTGTCGAGCTGGTCGAGCAGGGCGCGCTTGAGCACCGCACGGGCCGCGCCCTTGTATTCGGCTTCGAGACGCTCGGAGATCTGGCCTTTCAGACCGGCGAGATCCTCGGCACCGTATTTCTTGGCCAGCTCGTCGTCGAGCTCGGCGGCTTTCGGCGCCTTCACCGCATGGACGTGGCATTTGAAGGTGGCTTCCTGACCGGCCAGGTGGGCCGCGCCATATTCGGCGGGGAAGGTCACTTTCACTTCGACATCGTCACCGGCCTTGGCGCCGACGAGCTGCGCCTCGAAGCCCGGGATGAACGAATTCGAGCCGAGCACGAGCGGATATTCCTCGCCCTTGCCGCCCTCGAAGGGTTCGTCGCCGAGGAAGCCCTCGAAGTCGATCACGACCTGATCGCCGTCCTTCGCCTTGGTGCCCTTCTTGCGGTCTTCGAAGTTCTGCGCGTTTTTCGCGAGGTTCTCGAGGGCCTCGGTCACCGCGGCCTCTTCGGCCTTGACCACGAGACGCTCGAGCTTGAGGCCCGAGAGCTCGACGCCCGGGATCTCCGGCAGCGCTTCATAGGAGACGGTCACGACGACATCCGAACCCGGTTTCCAGGTCTCGCCGTCTTTCATCTCGATCTTCGGCTGCATCGCGGGGCGGTCGCCGGTCTTCTCGAAATGCTCGGACATGGCGCCGTCGATGGCTTCCTGCATCGCATCGCCCAGCACGCGGTCGCCGAAGGTCTTGCGCAGCATGGCCATCGGAACCTTGCCCTTGCGGAAGCCCTTCAGTTCGACTTCGGGCTGCGCTTCGAGCAGTTTGGCGGTGACTTTCTCGTCGAGCTCGGCGGCGGTGATGGTGATCGTGTAGCCGCGCTTGAGGCCTTCGTTGAGGGTCTCGGTGACCTGCATGGGGTTTCCTCTGTGTCGAGGGCCGCGATCGGGCGGCCCAAACCTGAATTTCAGCCGCCCTTCTATGGGCTCGCAGCCTTGGAGGCAAGGCGAAAAGCGGTTGCGCGCGAGGCCGGTTTCGGGCCGCGCTGCGGATCGTTCCGGACCGCGGGCGGCGTTCGGAGCGACTGGAAATTCCGCCGCCGCGACCGCATGGCTGCGAGCGGACCGAGGACCCTGCCAAGGAGAAGGCCGGTTGCCGGGAGAGGAACGACAGACGGCGCGCGTTCGACGTTCACCTCACCCCGCGATCGGCGCCGGGCGCGATGCCGTCAGGCGCGTGCGAGCGCCGTCCTTGTCGAAATGGGTTTGATCATCTGGCCGTCGCAAAACAAATCTTAAGCCCGACGGAGGTGATTTTATCGCCTTTGCAAGGCGTTGCATCGGTTTCAAGTGGGGGCGACGCGGTCCGAAGACGCGATGGATCCTCGGGGCGGCGAAGGCGTCGAAAACGAAGCGGAGTTGCGGTCGCCCGGGGGAAGTGGTGCGGGTGAAGGGACTCGAACCCCCACGCCAAAGGCGCCAGAACCTAAATCTGGTGCGTCTACCAGTTTCGCCACACCCGCATCAGTGCGCTTCTAGCAACACCCGATCCCCCGGCCTAGGGGGCGGCGCAAAAAAACTCGTGCTGGCCGTATTTTGGCCATAGGCTCTTATTAATCATGAACGGGTCCGAAACGAGACCCGGCAACGAGGCAGAGACAGGAATTCCCGATGACCAAGCATGTCGCGGGGCGTGGTGCAGGCGACGAGCCCGGTACCCGTCAGGGCATACACTCCATCCGTATCGGCCTTGCGTCCGAAACCGGGCTTGCGCTCGGCACCGAGGTGCTCACGCTCGAGGGCGAGATGCCGGTCGAATATCTCACGCCGGGCGACCGGGTGGTGACGCGCAGCGGGGCGCGGATCCTGCGCGCGCTGCAATCGGTGCCGGCGCGCGGGCCGCTCCTGCGGGTGGCGCCGGGCACGCTCGGGCATGACCGACCGGAAAAGGCGCTCCTGCTCGGGGGCCAGGCGAAGATCCTGATGCGCGGCTGGCGGGCGCAGGCGATGTTCGGCGCGCGCACGGCGCTGGTCGATCTCGCGCGGCTCGAGGACGGGGTGAATGTGACGCGCGTCGCCCCCGAGGGAACACGACTTTTCACGCTGCATTTCGACGCGCCCGAGGTGATCTATGCCGAGGGCGTCGAGCTCGGCGCCGAGATGGCGAAGCTGACCGTCTGATCGCGCCGGCCCGGCCTTTGGGCCTCGGAGACAGCAAAACGGCCGCCGGTGTCCCGGCGGCCGTTTCGTTTGCGCGAGGGGCGCGGATCACTCGGCCTTCATCGCCTCGATCGAGATCGACACCGCGACCTCGTCGCTGACGTAGGGGGCGAACATGCCCATGTCGTAATCGGTGCGCTTCACGGTGGTCGTGGCGTCGAAGCCGACCCAGGGTTGCTTCATCATCGGATGTTCGCCCATCTGGGTCATCGTCGCATCCAGAACGATCGGCTTGGTGATGCCGTTGATCGTCAGATCGCCGGTGATCTTGCCGGTCTTCTCGCCGGTCACCTCGATCGAGGTCGATTTGAAGCTGATTTCCGGCGCGGCTTCGGCGTCGAAGAAATCGCCGGTCAGGAAGTGGGCGGTGCGCTCGTCCCAGCCGGTGAAGAGGGTGTTGGTCGGGAAGGCGACCTCGACCGAGCTCGCGGCCGGATCTTCGGCGTCGAACTGGATCGTGCCCTCAAACCCCGAGAACATGCCCGTGGTGGTCGAGAAGCCGAGGTGGGTGTAGCTGAACACGATCTGACTGTGGCTCGCGTCGAGCGTATAGGTTTCCGGGGCGGCGAGGGCGGCGGTGGCACCGAAGGCGAGGCCGGCGGCCAGGAGAAGGGATTTCATCGCGGGTTACTCCGTTGAAGCGACTGACGGGCCCAAGATGCGGCCAGAGCGGCTTTGGCTCAATTCCACAGCTCCCAACAGGACTTGCGCGGGGGCGCACATCACAACCTGTCCAGAGCGCGCAGAACCGGCTTGCGCGCGGCGGCATAGCCCGGCACCTGTGCATCGAGCCTGCGCGCCAGTTCGGGCAGGCGGCTGACCGGGACGCGCGGGAACAGGTGATGCCCGCGGTGGTAGAACATGTGATAGGCCAGAAAGGCCAGCGGCCCGCGCTGGCTGCGCCCGGCGAGGCTGGTGCCCTCGGTGCCCTGATGGGTGATCCAGACTGCGAAGAAGGCCGCGAGGCATTGGCCGAGCGCCATCGCCGTCAGATGCAGCCAGAGGAACCCGGCGCCCGAGGCAGCAACGAGCAGGGCAAAGACGCCGACCATCAGCCAGTCTCCCGCGACCCGCCGGCGCCAGCGCGGCCCTGCGGCCCATGCGGCGCGATTGAGCTCGAGCGGGAAGCGCGGGCCATAGCGCAGCACCTCGGTCAGGGTCATCCTGGCGCAATGGCCCTCGTGATCGTGTGCGCCCATCGTGTCGCGGTGATGCGCGAGGTGGCAAAAGGCATCGGCATGGTTCGAGCCCAGCATCAGCGCGCTCAAGCCATGCATCACCGCGTGATCGGCCCAGCGGGGCGCGCCCAGATTGCCGTGAATCGCTTCGTGATTGAGGCGCAGACAGCACAGGAAGAACATGAAGCTCGCGCCCGCGCCGAGCGGCCAGAGCGGCCCCGCATAGAGCCACCAGGACAGCGCCAGCCACGGCAGCGGAATCGCAAGCTCGATCCAGATCCGGTGGCGAGGGACGGTGCAGAGATCGGTGATCTCGACGCCCTTGGGGGCCGTTTCGATCGGCGGGGATTGGGAAGGCATCATCACAAATCTGTCTGGTTCAAATGCCGCGAGACTGCCGCAGCGATGCGCCCCTGTCGAGACCAAAGGCGGGTCGGCGGGCTGGGACGGCGACGCGGTATGGTGCCGCTGGACCCATCCGGCCGCGGCCATTCGCGGCGCGTCTTCCGATCCGGCCCTCGTCCAATGAAAAAGGGCGCCCGGAGGCGCCCTTTCCCGAACTCGTCCCGCCGATCAGCAGGAGTAGTACATCTGATACTCGACCGGGTGGGGCGTATGCTCGTAGGCGTACACTTCTTCCCATTTGAGCGCCATGTAGCCCTCGATCAGGCCCTTGGTGAACACGTCGCCGGCGAGCAGGAACTCGTGATCGGCTTCGAGCGCTTCCAGAGCTTCACGCAGCGAACCGCAGACGGTCGGGATCGCGGCCAGTTCTTCGGGCGGCAGATCGTAGAGGTCCTTGTCCGAAGCCGGACCCGGGTCGATCTTGTTCTTGATGCCGTCGAGGCCGGCCATCATCAGCGCCGCGAAGCACAGATAGGGGTTGGCCGCCGGATCGGGGAAGCGGGCTTCCACACGTTTCGCTTTCGGCGATTCGGTCCACGGAATACGCACGCAACCCGAGCGGTTGCGGGCCGAATAGGCGCGCAGAACCGGAGCTTCGAAGCCCGGGATCAGGCGTTTGTAGCTGTTGGTCGCCGGGTTGGTGAAGGCGTTCAGCGTCTTCGCGTGCTTCAGGATGCCGCCGATGAAGTAGAGCGCTTCCTGGCTGAGATCGGCGTATTTGTCACCGGCGAAGAGCGGCTTGCCGTCTTTCCAGATCGACATGTTCACGTGCATCCCCGAGCCGTTGTCGCCCTTCATGGGCTTGGGCATGAAGGTCACGGTCTTGCCATAGGCGTGGGCCACGTTGTGGATCACGTATTTGTATTTCTGGATGTTGTCGGCTTGCTCGACGAGGCCACCGAAGATCATGCCCAGTTCGTGCTGACAGGTCGCCACTTCGTGGTGATGCTTGTCGACCTTGATGCCCATGCGCTTCATGGTCGAGAGCATCTCGCCGCGCAGATCCTGGGCTTCGTCGACCGGGTTCACCGGGAAGTAGCCGCCCTTGTGGCCGGCGCGGTGGGCGAGGTTGCCCATTTCCATCGGCGCATCGGTGTTCCAGGCCGCCGCTTCGGCGTCGATCTGGTAGGCCACTTTGGCCGGGGTGACCGAATAGCGCACGTCGTCGAAGATGAAGAATTCGGCTTCGGGGCCGAAATAGGCGCTGTCACCGATGCCCGAGGACTTGAGGTAGGCCTCGGCCTTGTGGGCAACCTGACGCGGGCAGCGGTCATAGGCTTCGCCGGTGTCGGGCTCGACCACGTCGCAATGCACGCACATGGTCTTCTCGGCATAGAAGGGGTCGATATAGGCCGAGCTGGCGTCCGGGATCAGTTTCATGTCGGACTGGTCGATCGACTTCCAGCCGGCGATCGACGAGCCGTCGAACATGAAGCCTTCCTCGAAGAAGTCCTCGTCCACCAGATCGGCGATCAGCGTGACGTGCTGCAGCTTGCCGCGCGGATCGGTGAAGCGAACGTCAACGTATTCGACTTCCTCCGCCTTCATCAGTTCAAGAGCTTTTTTAACTGCGCTCATTGCTATTTACCCTTTCGTTGAGCATGGGTTCCGGGCCTGAAACTCTCCTCCGACCCGAATTTCGGATGGGTCAGAGGGCGTCGTCGCCCGTCTCGCCGGTGCGGATCCGGATCGCGGTTTCGACCGGGCTGACGAAGATCTTGCCGTCGCCGATCTTTTCGGTGCGCGCCGCGGCGGTGATCGCGGCGATCGCCGGCTCGACCATCTCGTCGGGCAGGACCATCTCGATCTTCACCTTGGGCAGGAAATCCACGACATATTCGGCGCCGCGATAGAGTTCGGTATGGCCTTTCTGACGGCCGAAGCCTTTCACCTCGATCACCGAGAGCCCCTGGATGCCCGCTTCCTGCAGGGCTTCCTTCACCTCGTCGAGTTTGAAGGGCTTGATGATGGCTTCGACTTTCTTCATTCGCCGACTCTCCCCTTGGTCTTGTGCCGCACCCGTCTGACCACTTTCCACGCAGAGCCGCAATCGGCTAGGCTTTACCGGAGGGTAACCGGCTGTGGGATTCCGGGGGTGCGATTAAAATCGAACCAAACAGCACATAATTTATGCACAATGTAAACGATTCACCGAAAAATACGTCAGAAATCCTGACAAGCGCCCAAATGCGCGCCGCTGAGGCCGCCGCAATCGCCTCCGGGCGGGTCTCGGGGCTCGAGCTGATGGAGCGGGCGGGGCAGGGTGTGGTCGAGGCGCTGTTCGAGGCCTGGCCCGATCTGGGCCGGGGCGCGCACCATGCCGCCGTGCTCTGCGGGCCGGGCAACAATGGCGGCGACGGCTTCGTCATCGCGCGGCTGTTGCGACGGCGCGGCTGGCGGGTCGGCGTCTGCCTCTATGGCGATCCTGCGCGCCTGCCGCCCGATGCCGCGGCCAACCGCGCCCGCTGGCTGCGGATCGGCCGGGTCTCGGGCCTGCCCGCGCAGCCCGATTTCGGCACGCCCGATCTGATCGTCGACGCGCTCTTCGGCATTGGCCTGACGCGTCCGCTCGGCGGATTTTCGGCGATCTTCGCCGCGATGGCGGCGAGCGGGGCGCGGATCGTGGCGGTCGATCTGCCCTCGGGGGCCGAGGCCGATGGCGCGCCGGAGGCCCGCGACTGGCCTGCCGCACCCTGCGATCTCGCGGTCACGTTCCATGCCGAGAAGCCGGCGCATGCGGGCCTGCGCGCGGCGGGGCTGCGCGTGGTCGTGAAAACGATCGGCCTCTAGCGCCGTTCACCAAATCCTCAGGGCTTGCGCCGAGACTGCGCGTGCTTTCATCTGTACCGAAATATCCCCGCCGGAGGCTTCCATGATCCGCCCGATCGCGCTTACCGATGAGATGCGCGCCGCCCTCGGCAAGGGGGAGGGCGCGCATAAATATAGTCACGGGCACGCGCTCGTGCTCGCCGGTGGGCCGGGCAAGGGGGGCGCGGCGCGGCTCGCGGCGCGGGCGGCGCTGCGGGTGGGGGCGGGACTGGTCACGCTGCTCTGCCCGCAATCCGCGCTGGCCGAGAATGCGGCGCAGCTCAATGCGGTCATGCTCTCGGCGCTGCCCGATGCCTATAGCCTGCGCGGGATGATGGCCGATCCGCGGATCACCGCGCTCTGCCTCGGGCCGGGGCTCGGGCTGCCGCGCGCGCTCGAGATGGTGCCGGCCGCACTTTGGGGCAAGCGCGCGACGGTGCTCGATGCCGATGCGCTGAGCGCCTTTGCCGCCGATCCCGGCCCGCTTTTTGCCGCGGCGCATCCGGGCGTGGTGATGACCCCGCATTTCGGCGAGTTCCGCACGCTCTTCCCGGATCTGGCCGAGCCGCTCGGGGAGCCGGGGGGCGATGCGTTGCCGCTGCGGGCGCGGGCGGCGCAGGCGGCGGCCGAACGCGCGGGCGCGGTCATTCTGCTCAAGGGGGCCGAGACGGTGGTTGCCGCGCCGGGCGGCCGGGTTGCCGCCCATGCGGCGACCGGGGCGCGCGCGGCGCCCTGGCTCGCGACCGCGGGCTCGGGCGATGTGCTGGCCGGGGTGATCACCGGGCTGATGGCGCGCGGGCTCGAGCCCTTCGAGGCGGCCTGCACGGGCGCCTGGCTGCATGTCGAGGCGGCGCGGAGCTTCGGGCCGGGCCTCATCGCCGAGGACCTGCCCGAAGAAGTGCCCAAGGTGTTTCGCGCGCTCGGGCTTTAGCGGTGCGTCGCGCTCAGGGCCACGTCGACGGTGACGGCGAAGCCCACGGTGCTTTCGTCCGGGAAGGCCGCACCCATGCCGAAGGCGCGCCGGTCGAGGGCGACCTGACCGCTCATCGTGGCGGTGTCGCCCTCGAGCGTCAGCGTGAAGGGCAGCGTGAGCGGCACCTCGACCCCGCGCAGGGTGAGCGTGCCAGTGGCCTCATGCGCGGTGCCGTCGGTGCGGGCGATGGTGGCGGTGAAGGTAGCGCCGGGGTGGTTCGCGGTGTCGAAGAAATCCGCGCCCTTGGCCTGATCGGTGACCGAGCCGAGGCTGAGGGTGGTGGTGTCGATATTGACGGTGACCGTGCCGGTGCCGGTTGCGGGATCGTAGTCGATCGCGGCGGTCCAGTTCGGCAACTGGCCGGTGACGGCGGCGCCCATCTGGGTGACGGTGAAGCCGAGGTTGCCTTGGGTGACCTGCCAGCCGCTCTCGGTGGCGGCGGTGGCCGCGGGGGCGGTGCCCGGCGCGGTGGTCGGTGCGGCGCCGGGTTGCGGGCCGAAGAGCACGGTGACGATCACCGCGGCCCAGAGCAGCAGCGCGGCGATCGGGGCCACGAAATGCGGGACGGGGCGCTGCAGGAGCGGGCCAGCCACGGTGCCACGGGTCATCCGGGCGAGCGTCTCGTCGCGGTCGATCAGCACGTGTTTGAAGGCGCCAAGAACGTGGAACGCGATCGCCGCGTAAAGCACGAGCGCCGAGAGTTTGTGAATGCCGGTCGCAGCATGGGCTACGGTCTCGGACTGGGGCACGAAGGGCAGGCCCTGGCCAAAGGGCCACAGGATCGGGGCGAAGCCCGCTTCGGCGGCATGGCTGACCCAGCCCGAGGCGGGCATGATCAGCATCGCGCCGTAGAGCGCCCAGTGGACGAGCTCGGCGGCCAGCGTTTCGAGCTTGCGGTCGGGGTGCAGGGAGACGGGTTTCGCTTGGGTCAGCGCCCAGAGGATCCGGATCAGCGCGACGAAGAAGGTGGCGACGCCGATCGTCTTGTGGGCGGAATAGATCGTGCGCAGCGTCGCGGCGGCGGCCTCGCTGTCGCGCGGCAGGGTCTCGGCATAGAGGCCGAGCGCGATGGCGGAGAAGATCAGAAGCGCGGTCAGCCAGTGCAGGAGACGGGCGGGCGCGCCATAGCTTTGGGCGGTGTTGCGGATCATGTCTGGCCTCCGGGGCGTTTGGCTGGGGCGGGCGTTTGTGGCACAATAGGCGAGAGGAGGAAGTCTCGCCATGCAGCGGGCTGCACAGGCGCTGTGCGCGGGATGTTGTCTCGGACGCCGCGTCAGGGTAGACCCTGCGCAATTCGGAACGGGGCTGCAGAGGAGGATCCCATGAGCCGGGCATTCGTATTTCCGGGGCAGGGTGCGCAGACGATCGGCATGGGCCGGGCGCTGGCTTTGGCCTATCCGGCCGCGCACGCGGTCTTCGACGAGGTGGATGCGGCGCTCGGGGAGAACCTGAGCGCGCTGATCTGGGAGGGCGAGATCGAGACGCTGACGCTCACCGCCAATGCGCAGCCCGCGCTGATGGCGACGAGCATGGCAGCGATGCGCGCGCTCGAGGCCGAGGGCTTTGCGGTGACGGACGCGGCCTTCGTCGCGGGGCATTCGCTTGGCGAATATTCGGCGCTTTGTGCGGCGGGCAGCGTGAGCGTGGGCGATGCGGCGAAACTGCTGCGGGTGCGCGGCTCGGCGATGCAATCGGCGGTGCCGGTGGGCGTGGGCGCGATGGCGGCTCTCTTGGGCCTCGATTTCGCGACTGCGGCCGAAGTGGCGGCCGAGGCCGCGCAGGACGATGTCTGTCAGGCGGCCAATGACAACGATCCGGCGCAGGTCGTGGTGTCGGGGGACAAGGCGGCCGTCGAACGCGCGGTCGAGATCGCCAAGACCCGCGGTGCGAAGCGCGCGGTGATGCTGCCGGTGAGCGCACCTTTCCATTGCGCGCTGATGCAGCCCGCGGCCGAGGCGATGGCCGAGGCGCTGGCGGGTGTGGCGATTGCGGCGCCCAAGGTGCCGGTGGTGGCCAACGTGCGGGCCGAGGCGGTGAGCGATCCGGAGATGATCCGCAAACTGCTGGTGGAGCAGGTGACGGGGTCCGTGCGCTGGCGCGAGAGCGTCGAGTGGATGGTCGGTCAGGGTGTGACCGAATTCTGGGAGATCGGCGCGGGCAAGGCGCTCAGCGGCATGGTCAAGCGGATCGCCAAGGAGACCACGCAGCGCGCCGTCGGCACCCCCGAGGATGTGGCGGCGCTGAAAGGCTGATCGCGAGCCGGAGCGCACAGGGGCTCTGCCTCGCGCGCCCCGGCATATTTAAACCAAGAAGAAGTCTTGGGCGAAGAAAGGGCTGCAGATGTTTGATCTGACTGGGAAATCGGCGCTGGTGACGGGCGCTTCGGGCGGTATCGGGGCGCAGGTGGCGCGGGCTCTGCATGGGCGCGGCGCCAAGGTCGCGCTCTCTGGCACGCGGGTCGAGCCCTTGCAGGCGCTGGCCGATGAGCTGGGTGACGGGGCCTTCGTCTGCCCCGCGAACCTGAGCGATGCGGCGAGCGTCGAGGCGCTGCCGAAGGCCGCGGTGGAGGCGATGGGCAGCCTCGATATTCTGGTAAACAATGCCGGGATCACCCGCGACAACCTGTTCATGCGGATGTCGGATGACGAGTTCGAGAGCGTTCTGGATGTGAACCTCGGGTCCAGTTTCCGGCTGATGCGCGGGGTGCTGCGCGGCATGATGAAGGCGCGCTGGGGCCGGATCGTGAGCGTGACGAGCGTCGTGGGTGCGATCGGCAACCCGGGGCAGGGCAATTATGCCGCGTCCAAGGCGGGTTTGGTCGGCATGTCGAAGTCGCTGGCCTATGAGGTCGCGAGCCGCGGGATCACCGTGAACTGCGTGGCCCCCGGCTTCATCGCAACCCCGATGACCGAGAAACTGACCGAAGATCAGAAGACCGCGATCTTCGCCAAGATCCCGGCCGGTCGCATGGGCACGCCCGAGGAAATCGCTGCCGCCGTCGTCTATCTGGCGAGCCCCGAGGCGAGCTATACCACGGGCGCGGTGCTGCATGTGAACGGCGGGATGGCGATGGTCTGAGGCATCGCGCCGCGCTTGCGAAACGGCTTGCCTTGGGGCAAGACTGTGCTATAGGCGGCGGGGACGGGCCGGGGGCTACCCGCCTTTCGGCCGCTCTGCCAGTCAGGGCGCAACAGCCGCTCGAACGAGCAAAGATGGGACGGGCCAAGGCCCTTCAAGTGAGGAAGAGACATGAGCGACATCGCTGATCGCGTGAAGAAGATCGTCGTGGAACACCTGGGCGTGGAAGAGGACAAGGTCACCGAGA